>PBTY01000092.1 GCA_002729235.1 Rickettsiales bacterium
AAATAACCATGGCTAAGAAAGTAGTTGCAACCCTAAAGCAGCCCGGCGGAGCAAAATTCGCTAAAGTAATCAGAGCCGTTAAGAACGAGAAAGGTGGATACACCTACAAGGAAGAGATGGTTCTTGAGGCAGACGTTAAAGACGTATTGGCTAAGAAAAACTAAGCCGATCCTTTTAAGATATTTATGGCATCAGCCGTAGCGATCATTTCGTTACGGCTTTTCGTTTTTAACCATAGTCATTGTAGACACGTTTTCAAATGCACTTGATGGTGAAACTAAAACCCTCAAAATCAGAAAGATTGAGAGTATTTTAAGAGTCACAAGGCCCGTGCTCACCGAAAACATGGTATTTTTGCCGTCTTCTATATTGATAAGAAGTCCGCTACTAATTTTATTTGATCATGAAGCTAGGAAATATATTCTCCAGAGAGAAGAAGGAGTCACTCGATAAAGGCCTTGAGAAATCAAAGGAAAGTTTCTTCAACAAACTTGGAAAAGCAGTAGTAGGTAAGTCTACTGTAGATGATGAGGTGTTGGATGAGTTGGAGGAGGTATTGATTACTTCGGATGTCGGTGTAGAAACGACTGTAAAAATCATTGATCGAATAGAGGAGCGTGTGTCCAAGGATAAATACCTGAATGCTTCAGAGCTCAACAAAATACTTCGTGAGGAAATAGCTGGACTGCTTTCTGAAAATAATACCGAAGACCTTGACAATTTTGATTTGCCAAAAGTGGATGGGCCATATGTCTTATTGGTAGTTGGCGTGAATGGAGTGGGTAAAACCACGACTATTGGCAAATTAGCGGCACAGCTCAAAGGACTTGGCAAAAATGTGGTTCTAGGTGCAGCGGATACATTTCGTGCGGCAGCTGTGGATCAGCTAATCATGTGGGGAGAGCGTGTTGGTGTACCTGTCATTTCAAAAGGAATGAATACAGACCCGGCTTCCGTGGCGTTTGACGCTGCTAAATATGGAGTGGATAACAACGCAGATGTTGTCATCATAGATACTGCCGGAAGATTACATACCAAGGTCAATTTGATGAATGAGCTATCCAAAATCAAAAAGGTGATTCAGCGATTCATCCCCGAGGCACCACATGAAGTCATGCTTGTATTGGATGGTAGTACAGGTCAAAATGCATTCATTCAGGCCAAGGAGTTTACCAAAGCTACCGATGTTACATCTCTGGCAATCACTAAACTTGACGGTACGGCGAAAGGTGGGGTAGTCATTGGTATTTCTGATCAGTTCAAAATACCCGTAAAGTACATCGGTGTTGGTGAAAGGGTGGAGGATCTTCAGGTCTTCAATAAAGTAGAGTTTGTTGACTCATTTTTTAAGCGATAAGTGCTTAAAAACCCATTCAACTGTCTGAATTAGAGCAGAATATAATCCTGTAAATTTCTGATTTACAGAATAGATCAGGACAAAATTCAGAAAATTCACGGAATTATTTTTTTCTTCTCCTTTAAGCAATAATTCTGTCTCTCTACATCCTCAAGATGTACTAGTTTTGAACGATGTACAGAGTTCTATTAGCAGTAATACTTACCTCCTTTATCGCTTGTAAAGGTTCCAAGCAGGCCTCTTCAGAAGAGTCAGTTCAACAGGAGATTTCCAAATATTTAGGTTCTGACTATGAGCGTGTAGATCAGGAAAACCTGGCTCTTTGTTACTCTAAACCAGAGTATGTTGGCTCTGAATGGAAAACGATTATTGTCATTGATACTCAGTCTCTGGAATTACTCTATGGTCCCGAAAAACAAAACACCATTGTTTCCTGGGCGGATCAACGTGTGTTAAAATTTGCAGATCAGTCGGAGGTCATTCAGGACAAACAATCCAGCACCAACCAGATTCATTACTTCAATCTGGACACCAAAGAGAATACAGCTAACCTTAATTAATAACCTAACTCACAACCACATGAAATTTACCAGGACTAAAATGGCTCTTTTAGCCACTATTGGCCTAATGGCATCGGTCACCACCTATGTTGCCACTCGATCCAATGAAGAGGAAAAAACAAACCTGACAGCCTATCAGGAATGGGCTTTGGATAAAATTGAAAAGAAGCAGAATGGAAAAGTAAAATCCGAGGCTCCAGAAATCCATGGGATCATCCAAAGAGAGTTGAGAACCAAACTGGGAGATGATGGACCCAAGTACCGACCTAACCAGGTAATGGAGGAATTTCTAAAAGCAAAAAAACTAAGTAAGTCCACTAAAGCTTTGCGAACCACCAATGACGAATTGGATTTTATTGAAAGAGGTCCGGGAAACGTCGGTGGTAGAACACGCGCATTGGTCGTAGACCCTGATGATCCGAATCAGGAAACATTTTATGCTGGCGCAGCTAGCGGAGGAATATGGAAAACCACAAATGCCGGAGCGGATTGGATTTATATTTCATCGGATATTCCAAACATGGGTGTGAATACACTGGTAATGGCACCTAGTAACACCGACATCATGTATGCAGGTACTGGGGAACACTTTACCAATGACATAGATGGTGCGGGAATGTTCAAATCAACAGATCGAGGGGTAACATGGGTTCAAATTGCGAATCCAACTGATATGCCGGATTTTAAAAATGTATCTAGAATTGCTGTAGATCCGCTTAATGAGGACGTTGTAATTGCAACCACCAGAAGTAGTGTTTGGGGGAGTTTTAGTGCAGCTATTTATAAAACAGTCGATGGAGGACAGAATTGGACAAGATTGAGAAGTTCGTTCTCACAGAGATTTGATGACATTGCTTATGACCCTTCGAATTTCAATACACTTTATGTTGCTATCCGTGCTGTGGGAGTAATCAAATCCGTGGATGGTGGTACTACCTGGACAGACGCGAGTGTTGGGTTGGTGCCTACAGGTAGAGTGGAAATAGCCATATCTCCTGTGAATACCAGCAAACTCTGGGCCTCTGTAGAAGGAGGGTTGAGTGGCAGTAATTCTGACTTGTATGTTACCACTGATGGTGCGCAAACCTGGAGTTTGGTGGTAGATGAAACGGGTACGAACAGAGATTTTTTAGGCGGCCAGGGCTGGTATGACAACATCATTACAGCACACCCATTTGATGAAAATATAGTCTATGTAGGAGGTGTGAATACCTGGAAGTTTGAGCTGACAGGCAGTGGATCTACCGAAATTACCACCATCACACCAGTACAGGATGGCACGGATGAATTCATGTCTTTTGTTGATTTCGGCGGTGGTTATCTTGGTGGAGGTATGGATTTAGGAACTGTGGCTGAAAATGACCTTTTAGAGGTAGAGATTCGATTTGGGCAGGGTACACAAAAAGCACACCGGTTTACAGTTGGTGGATTAGGAGCTGGTGTACCAGCAACCAGTTATCAATATCAAGACTATGTAGAGGTTCCATTTCAGGTGTGGGATCCTGTGAATAATGTTCAACTAATGGCATCATTCCGAGATCAGCAAGAAGATGGAAGCTGGAATCTGATGACTGCCAATACCTCCGGAGCTACTTCAGAACATTCTAGAGAATATTTGTACATACACAGCACAAAATATAGTGAGAGTCCCAATGCGTCAATTGCTACTACAGGGGGACATGAGACCAATCAGATGTATTTCTTCTGGCCAGTATATGCTGGAAGTGGAACATTTGACCCTGCTAGTTTACCACAGAGCAGTTTAAACGTAGAGTTTAGAACAACACTCGGTCTTGAAACTTCTACTACTAGTGTTTCTGATGCATACAGTCAATTTGGAGGCCCCAATTCATTTCCTCAAGCCACGCGTACGGCAGGATTACATCCAGATCAGCACAATATCGTGATGTATGATTTAGATGAGGGAGCCAAAACATTTAGGATTCTTACTGGAAATGATGGGGGAGTTTACAGAACATTATCTTCAACTGATCCAGGTCCATTCGATGGTGACTATGAATTTATCAGCTATGGGTATAATACCACTCAATTCTATAGTGCTGATAAGGCGCCAGGAGAGAATAGGTATGCGGGAGGAATGCAAGATAATGGCACCTGGTTCCATTCGGCTGGTACCGAAGGTAGTGCAGAGGAATTTGCCACATTTGGTATTGGAGGAGATGGGTTTGAAACACTTTGGCATTCAAAGGATGTGAATAAATTAATTGGTGGATCGCAGTACAACAATTTTGCCAGGAGTTCCAATGGAGGAGTTGGCTGGGTGTCTGCAACCTCAGGCTTTGATGATGAGGGGCCTTTTATAACCAGACTGTCACATCATAAATCGGTGCCGGATAAAATTTACACGGTAGGTGCCACAGGAGTTTGGTACTCAGAAAACTTTGGAACAAGCTGGATTGCTTCATCTATGAATAATTCTGAGCTTTGGAGTTTTTCTAATAGTGCAGATGTAGAAGTGTCCTATGCCAATCCGGATGTGATCTGGGCAGGAGGGGCACTGCATTCCAATGGTAGATTGTTCGTGTCGACTGATGGCGGTAAGAACTTTGATGCCTGTCAAAATACAGCACTGAATCTTGGGTCAGTTTCAGGTATAGGGACACATCCATGGGATGATTCAGTGGTATATGCATTGTTCTCGTTTGCTGGATCACCAAAGGTGATTAAGTCAGTAGATCTGGGCCAAAACTGGGAGGATATATCTGGTTTTGACGGTACTGGATCTGCAAGTCAAAGAGGATTCCCTGATGTAGCGGTGAATTGCTTGTTTGTTTTTCCAAATAACCCCGATAGAATTTGGGTAGGCTCAGAAATTGGGATTATCGAATCGCTTGATGGCGGAGCGAGTTGGTCGTTACTTGACTCCAACATGCCACCGGTCAATATCTATGATTTCAAACTGGTAGATGATCAAATTGTCATAGCTACCTATGGTCGAGGTATTTGGTCTGTTACCATAGATGGTATAGTATCTTCTCCGGTGGTATTGGCGGGCTATACCGATATCATTGGTAGATGGCAATTGTCTACTAATCTCACAGCTAATTTTGATTCTGTAGAGGTGTATTTGGATGATGTTCTCGTTGCCACTGAAATGGACGCTACCTACGGAGAAAATACATTTACAATATCTCCTTCAGGCGATGATGGTTTGAAGACTACCAAGGTTGTTGCTTACCTGGGTGGAACAGCTTACCCAGCTGAGGAAACGGATATCTTCCTATTTAATTTAAATGACGTAGCGGAGAGTTATGAAACCCATTTTGCAGATGGAGATGCTGATTTTGCTTCTTATGGATTTATGGTGGGGACATCTATTGACCTATCAGACGAAGCATTGCACTCTGATCATCCATATGGTGATGGAGTTGAACTATACAGCTATCTAAGATCGCCAATTGAAGTGGATGCAAATAAGGGCAACCTTAACTATGTAGACATTGCTTTAATAGAGCCAGGAGAAGCTGGTAGTACTTTTGGCCAGGAAGCATTCAATGATTATGTGGTGCTGGAAGCCTCTACTGATGGAAAGGAATGGATTGCCTTAGGTGACGGATATGATGCTTCACTTCATACGGAGTGGACTGATGCTTATACTAACGGAAATGTCTCGTCTAGCCTTTTCAAAGCACATTCTATTAAACTATCTGATTACTTTGGTAATGGCCAACAAATATTGCTAAGGTTCAGACTATATTCTAATAGCAGCACTTCTGGCTATGGTTGGGTTGTGGATGATTTGAGTATTCAGACGGGTGCTGTATTATCTACTGCTAAGTTTGCAAATACCATGACAATCTATCCAAATCCTGTTGGCCAATCTACGACGTTGAGGTTTGTTTCACAAGCACCTTCTAAAGTGGAAGTCTTTAATTTGAATGGACAAAAAGTGGATGAGATAGAGACCGATGGGAAGCTCTCAATTGAATGGGAAAGAAAACAACTCTTAAAAGGAACTTATATATTGAGGTATACTCAAGATGGCAACGTGTATTCCAAGAAAGTACTGTTGAAGTAATTAGAACTCATATTCATAAAAGCCAGCTCACTGAGCTGGCTTTTTTTATGTTTGGATGGGTGTCAGCTATCTAAGGGGAGCACATTTTACAGTTGTTTGATTGGTAGTTAACCTTGAACTACCCTTATGAAAAAGAGTTTTTATTACATTTTACTTTTAGTTTCTCTAGCACTGAAAGGTCAAGATTTAAAAAGTAGGGCAGATGAAAATTATCAATCGCAGGATTGGAAAAAGGCAGAAGTGAACTATTCAAAATATTTAAAGACCAACCCACAAGATTCATCGGCATGGTATCGTCTCGCTTATTCTCAGCTTCAACTTGGAACGCTTGATAAGGCACTAAAAAATTTTGATCAGGCTTATCAAGGTAACTTTTTCCCAGCTTATACTTTGTATCAAAAATCTAAGGCATATGCCCTGAGGGGAGAAGAAGAGAAGATGTACCAAACCCTTAATGAAGCTGTGAAAAGAGGGTTCAGTAATTTCAAAATATTAGAATCAGAAAAAGAATGGGCTGATTCTCGTGAATCAAATACCTTTCTGGAAGTAATACAATTAACCAAAGAGAATGCCTTTCCTTGCCTAACAGATTCAGTGAGACGCCATTTCGATTTCTGGATTGGAGATTGGGATGTATTGGTTAATGGCCAAAAGGTAGGGGAGAATATAATTACACTGGCCGAAGGAGGTTGTGCCATCCATGAAAGTTACACAACCGCAGGAATTTTCTCGGGCCAAAGTATCAATTACTATAATCCGCTGGATAGGAAATGGCACCAGACATGGGTGGCTAGCGGTGGGAATGTGTTGGACTACACTGAAATAGATCGGGAACCTGGAATGATTCAATTTCTGGCCGACTATCTCAATCCTACTGGCCAGGTTGTTCAATCCAGGTTGACTTTCATTGCCAATGAGGATGGCTCAGTACGCCAATTATTTGAAAACTCAACTGACGGAGGTACAACCTGGGTCGCTGGATTCGATGGCCACTATGTGAAAAAGTTTACGGACTAATTTTCTTCTTCCAGTCGCGGAGTATCCTTTTCTTTTTTGAATGGGTTTACTTTTTTACCAGCTTCGGTAATTCCTTCAGCCACTTTGGTGCCCGCATTCTTAATCCCTTCCCATCCAGATCGAAGAGTATCCACTCCTGCTTTTCGTGTGGCTTTGGCCAGCCCACTAATGATTCGGCCAGATGATTCTACGATAATGGTTTTGAGCTCTTTAGTAGCTCCGAAAAACGCTTCCTTTCGAAGTTTGGATCGACTGGTCACCTGATTACAGCCACAGTATTTTTTGGTAATATGGCCAACACGTAGGGTTAAAAAGGCATTTGTGGAGCCTTCCAATAGAGAATCCAACACAATGTGGGCTGTCGGTCCAATCACAGGTATTGATTTACCAGCAGAACTCCTCAAAAATGAGCTAATGACTGGTTCAATTTGCTGTGAAATATCCAGATCCTCAATTTCTGATGCCAGGAAACTTGCCCCTGCTACATTAGCATACAAATACGCGATCTCTCTCAATGTGGGACGCTGGTAATAGATGTGTGCAATTTTCCAAACCATTCGTGACTGGGTTGCCAGAATAGTCAGAGCGTCCAGTTTGCCATTTTGCGATACCGAAGTAGTCAGGAATACAGCAGTGGCTGTTTCATGAATCACTCTTGATGCAGCTTGATCCAAAACCTCCAGACTTTGTTCTATCTCCAACTCAGTAGCTGGAATCTGTTTGCGGGATTTTAATATTTTATTACTGCGTAGACGTTTCAGTAGTCGCTTGCGGTAATTACCTAACTCTGCTTCATTTGTAGGAAGTTTTAAGGGTTGTGGTAGTTTCAGATATAGTAAAAATGGCCAACCAAGTAACCCAACGGTTATCGCGATCATTACTCCTAACAAAATATTAGCTGCCAGTTCGTTGTTGGCACGAACCATCAGATACACTCCTGATATCTGGTTGACCATAAACAGAACAAATCCCAAAATAATGAGAATGCTTAATGGAATTAAAAGCTTTTTGACGGACTTGATCATTTGGACAAACTGTTAGCAAACTTATTACTTCTCACGGCTGCAAGGAGTTCAGGTTTCAAGACCTGGCTAAATGTTGCAAAGTCTCTACTCACTTTTACATTTACGCAGATCCCGTTTTCATAGGTGTATTCATTGGTTCCGTCTGGTGAAACAAGTTTGTATACATGCTCACCAATTTTGTCAAATGTCAGGTATCTTCCGAAATAGGCAGAGAAAACTTCTTTGCCATCGTAAGGCTCCTCAAAATATAGCTCTGAAACTGAATTGGTGATTTCCTTCTCGTCGATTTCGGTATGTATTCCATCAATGATTAGAGAGTAAAGACCTGCTTTTTTCGCGAGTTCAGTTTTCTTTTGAGTGCTACCATTCAATGTGTTAAAAGCCCTTCCAGAGGTCAGAACACCATTTTGAAAGGATTCTTCCAGTTCATACTCCACTTCAAATTTGAATATTACTCGAAATTCAGTCTGGGTATTCAGTAAGTAAGTTACTTTCCCGTTGGCATTGGTCCTATTAACCAGAGTGGTTCCCATGGATTCATCATTGCGAATGACATCATACTCCAACCTCTGGGCTGTTGCGTAAGAAAAAACAAAGAATACAAAACCGACTGTACTAAGTAAGAGTTTCAATACTAATTAGTTAAAGTTCATTAGGTGATGGTAGTCCTAAAATAAACAATTCATCAAAAGACCACACTTTTATGCGTTCACAAAAAGTTACATTTTCCAATAATGAAGGTCAAAAGCTGTCTGGTATCATTGATTTCCCTTTAATCGGTGAACCCAAATGTTATGCAATTTTCGCTCATTGTTTTACCTGTTCGAAAAATTTAAAAGCAGTAGATAATATCAGTACTGCACTTACTCTAACGGGTGTTGCAGTGTTAAGATTTGATTTTACAGGGCTAGGGCAAAGTGAAGGGGAGTTTGCAAACACTAATTTTTCGTCCAATTTATCCGATCTCCATGCAGCTTATAACTACCTGGAACAATTGTTTGAAGCACCAAAAATGATGATTGGGCATTCGCTTGGAGGCGCGGCAGTTCTTCATGTGAGTGGTGAACTAGAAGCAGTTCAGGCAGTAATTACCATAGGAGCTCCTGCTGATCCTGAGCATGTAAAACACTTGTTTGAAGATGGTGGTAAGAAAATACGGGAGCTTGGAGAAGCAGAGGTGAATATAGGCGGAAGACCATTTATATTAAGAAAGCAGTTTTTGGATGATATTGGAAAAAGGGATTCCAATGAAGTCATCAAAGATCTCAATAAGGCACTCTTAATACTTCATTCACCACAGGATGATATAGTTGGAATTGACAATGCAGCACAGATTTATGATGCAGCCATGCACCCCAAAAGCTTCATTACTCTGGATGGTGCTAATCACTTGATGACGAACGAGGATGATTCTTCCTATGTGGGGAGTATCATTAGTCCCTGGGCTAAGCGATATGTTGATTTTGATGAAAAGAAAAATTTGGCTCCTGAGGGGGAGGTTTGGACCAGATTGTCGGGGAATGGATTTTTGACCGAAATAACAGCCGGAAAGCATCAGTCTGTGGCAGATGAACCAAAAGGAAGCGGAGGAACCGATTTAGGTCCATCCCCTTATGGATATCTGCTAAGCGCCCTTGGGGCATGTACTGCCATGACCCTTCGGATGTATGCGGATTATAAGAAAATAGACCTTCAAGAGGTGGAGGTGCAACTTACTCACGATAAGGTTCATGCCAGTGATGGCGAACAGACGGAGTCCTCGAAAGGTAAAATTGACCAGATTAAAAGACGCATTAGATTGGAAGGAAACTTGTCAGATCAGGAAAGAAAACGACTAACAGAAATAGCGGATAAATGTCCTGTACATAAAACCTTAACAGGTAAACCACAAATAATCACACAAGAAGTCCATTAGATGATTATTTTTGTTGCCGATCACTCACCGAGCCACTTTTGCGACTAGACTATCAAACTTATATGAAGCAAAAATATTTTTTAAGGCTATTACTGTTTTTCATCACTATTGGAGGATATGCCCAGGAGCATTTTGATGATAGTTATTTCCTCGATGCCAGGATGTTTGTGGATACTATGGAGTATTCCTGGTCTAGAAATACCATGGTCAGGAATGAACAAAAATCACTTGCTTTTGCCTACGATCAGGAAAATGAAGTGGCGGAGATCTATCTGATGTTTGATGAGGAATCACCGGTTACTGGGATTTCTCTTGTACCCTCAGGAGACTTTAACCAGGTTGATTCGTTGATCATGTTTCGAGATTATGCTCGATTAAAAGTGCAATTCAACAATTTGACCACAAGCGATTTCTTGAGATTCACATTCCGAGTGAAACTGGACACTCTGGAGGAACTGGTAGAACTTCCACTATTGCCTTACACTAATACCTATGTGGAGTTGTATCCAAACACGGATGAACTATACATTGGGGAGGAGAAAGTGTTCGAGTTGACTTCAAATAATGTAGACAATATCATACCAAATAACAGATGGTCAGAAGGTCTGCCTATCAACTATAGAATCACCAGAGATGGTGGTAGACTATTGCTGCATTTATTACCGAATAAACTGGGTAATCAGTATGTAGACGTGCCATTTAAGGTTCGGAAACCCAATTTGAAACGGGGTAAATTAATTTATGAGATTTCGCCTTTATACCAGTCGTTTAACATTAAATCTGGGCGTCTGGTCTTCCTAAAATTCGACCAGCAGGAGGTCACTCCTAAAGACGACAAGACAGAGCCCATTGAGGTTCAAATAGATAATAATCGGTTTTTAAGGTTAGATAAAACCTATCGGATTGAGAACCAGGAAGAGTCTGGAGGTGCTTTAGTCGCTGAACTATACACTAAAGCACGACTCAATAACGATAAAGTGTTGTGTTTGCTCAGACCTTATGCATTTCACCGTAAGAGTGAGGGTTATTTGTACATTAAAGATGGAGACAATGCTCAGTTTGTTTCCAATGTAGACATCACTCCAAAGACGAATATTCAGTCTATTTACATACAGCGCGAGGGAAAGGACTGGCAAAAATCCAATGTCGTTCATCCGGGGGAAACTGTCAATATCAAATTAGAAGGTGAGGGATTGCACAAGGCTAGCTTCAGTTTTCCCGGAGCTAATAACCTGGATTACGACTCGCTCATTAAGAATGAAAACATTAGTCTATTTAGAATCAAAGTCCCACTAACTATCAATACCAATACCATTGAGATATTTAATCACAATGAGTCTACTGGGTCCTCTCTCCGTGTTCAGGAATATTCAAGACCCAGAGATCTGGATTTCATCAATCTGGATTTTGGTAATCGGCAGGTGACTGTTAGCAATGTAGATAAACCGATTTATTATGAAGAGACGTTAACTGACCTGGTTTTTGACTTTCAGAGATCCAAAATTGATGATGGAGATTTGTATGGTAAGCAATACTTACAAATTAAGGTTAAAATATCCAATAAGAAAGGTAATTTGATTGAGCTCTATCAGTTTGATGAGGTAGTAGTTTGCCCTAATGAAGCTTCTCCTCGTTTTGTGAATTATGAAAGCAAAGACTGCCGAGGAGATGATATTAACCTGAACAACTTCATATCAAAAAAGACATCAGAACTCGAGGAGTGGTCTAGAATTGAGTTGGAGATAAGTCACTTAAAGAGTAAATACGGAGGTGCAGGCAAGAGCAAGAAAATATTAATCCACCTGAAGAGAGACTACAACTTTGATATTGATGTTTCATTCCCGGCAGGACTTCTAATTTTGAAATCAGGATCTGAGAATTTTGCCAACTTTGGGGGTCCCAGTTTCGCGATGATCGCTCAGATGAGTTTCTACCAACCTGGTAGAATTGCCAAGTATCGTCCTTACAAAATTGGAGCTGGTTTCATTGCTATTGATGCTTTCAACTTTACTCCTGATAATGATAGTCGGGATGTGGGTCTGGTAGTGATTGGTTCACTGTACCCTACTTCGAGTGACAATAAGTTAACCTTCCCACTCTACGCTGGCTTTGGTTATCTCATGGTGGAGCAGAAGATGTTCTTCCTGATAGGGCCCGGTATTCGAGTACGACTTTAGAAAGAGGATGTCTCAAAAGCAATTATTAAGTTATTCTGAACTTGTTCCGTATGGAATGTCAGGATCTTTATTGTTCTGATTACCAACTTTTAGATTCTGAAATAAACCTGTCTGCCGACAGGCAGGTTCAGAATGACAATAGGCGAAGATTTTTTGAGACAGCCTCTTTCTGTTTTACTTCACTGCGAAGTTCACGTCTGTGATTAAGTTTTTTGGATCTGTTTCAGCAGGTGAATTCATGTAACTTTCAAATGGGTGAATTCCCTTGGCCGGTTTGAAAACTTTGGCCCTTTGCAGGTTCATCATTGCACTCCAGGGATTGCCCAGGTGATCATATTTTCCTGTGTGACGAAGCTTGTAAATGCGTGTTTTAGGGATATTACCCGTAATAACCCCCGAGGGAAGATTATCTGGAACTTCTGATACTGGAATAGCGGCCGTGTATTTTGCTTTTCCTTTTACCATCTCAAACTTGTGATAAATGGTCACAGGTTCACTGCTTATTTTGTCAGTCTTGTCACCCATGTATTCCATGAGCATCCCAAAGTCTTGCTCCATGGTTGGTCCCATCTCATCAATTGCGGTTTCTCGTGAAATACCGATATAAGTACATCCTGGGTATTCCGTTTCTCCCATAAAATCCAGTTTGGAGTGAACTTCTCCATCTTCAGCCAGATCCTTTAGCATATTCAAGCCCCGGTTGAAGTCCATTCCCAGCATGGCTACCATCATGTTTTTTAGGAAAAACATAAAAAATGGAAGCTTGCTATCCATCAACCAGATGACCTTAGTTTGCTTGCCATGTTCTTTGATTTCAAATCGGATATCAGCTTGTGACTTCCAGGGTTTTAAAAAATGCAGATCATAATTGACAGCCTTATTTTCTTCTCTTTTCAGCACTTTCATTTCACCACTCCCCACACGTTCGCCTTCCCAGGTATAGGAGTCACCATCTGCGGCGACGTTAAACTTTGCTTCCGGTTCGAGCACTAGCCAGGGGCTCCATTTATTCCAATGGCTGAGATTACTGACTAACTCATAGACTGTTTGTGGTGACGAGTCGATGATGATCGACTTCTCGACGTGAAATTTAGGCATGGTTTTAAGTTTGGTTAGTTTAATTTACCAAGATCATAACAATCAAACAATACCAGCACCATTAACCTTTCTTTCGTTTTTCTGCTAGAAAGATTCCTGCAATCACTACGACAGATCCTGCAAGCTGAATCATCGTTAGGCTTTCATCCAGAAACAGGTAGGCCAACACAATGGTAGAAACCGGCCCCAGGCTCCCAAATACGGAGAAATTATTTGCTCCAAGCATTTTAATAGCATAGCTGATGAGGTACGAAGGGATTACCGTAGCGAAAACCGCCATGGCCAACCCAATCCAATACACTTCAGCCGGAAAGCTTAGGATTGAAACTTCTTTGGTGAATAGGTAGTGAACGACCACACAGGCGCAGGAGATCATCATGGCGTAGGAGGTAAACGCAGTCGCTCCAAATTTTGGAATGATCCAGCCAGACCCTGTCAGGAAACCAGCATAGGTCAGTGCACTTAAGAAAATGAGAATGGCCCCGTACAATACCTGGTCTTCCTGGTTGATGGCCAATTCACTGGAGAATATGATAACAACACCGAGGTAAGTAACTAATACGCCAAGAGCTTGCTTTCTGGTTATTGTTTTGCCCAAAAACACATAGGACATGAGGATGACTAGTGTAGGATAAATGAAGAGAATCAATCGCTCCAAACTGGCTTTGATGTATTGCAGACCCAAAAAATCGAAGTAGCTGGCCAGGTAATAGCCAATCATGCCCAATCCAAGAAGCCATAAGTAGTCATTGCTTTGTATCGGCTCTCTTGGCCGCTTGATAATACTAATGACCAAATAAAACGGAAAGGCAAAAACCATTCGAAGCAATAAAAGTGAAATGCTGTCTACTTCATATTGATAAGCCAGTTTGACCATCACGGCTTTGCTCGAAAACAATAAGATTCCCGAAACCGCAAGTATGACACCAAGAGTTTTTGTTTGCTTCACCGCTTAGCTGATTTATGATACTAAGTTAACGGCAACACGCTCAAATCGATGTTTTATCCAGGATAAATTGGCAGGTCAAAATGGAAAGTAGTTCCCATATTCGGTTGACTGATAACCTTGATGGTGGAATTATGGATTTCCAGGATCTTTTTGGCTATTGCAAGACCCAGTCCTGTTCCCTGTCCATTGGTTGGACCGTCCGACTTTCTATACCGATCAAAGATATGAACTTGTTCTGCTTCCGTGATCCCTTGACCAGTGTCTTTCACTGCTAAACTCACCTGGCACTTGGTAGCCGTGACTTGCAGTGTAATGGTTCCGTTGGTCGGGGTGAACTTCAGGGCATTGTCCATGAGATTCTGCATCACACGCTCTACCAGACTGAGGTCGGCAAAGACCAGCGGAATATTGTCGTTGGTTTCCAGTTCTATCTGAATGTTCTTTTCTCTTGCCAACACTTCAAATTTGGATCTTACATCCTGCGCCAAATCAGTGATTTGAAAAGGCTCTTTGTGAGGTTCTATCTGTTTCGCTTCCAACTTCGAGTATTCGAACAACTGTGTCACCATTTGAGAAAGTCGCTCGGAACTGTTCCAGATGATTTGGAGGTATTTTTTACGTTCTTCCTGAGCTAGTTGTTGGTCTTTCATTTCCAGTGTTTCAATGTAGCCCTGTAGAATAGCCAATGGTGTTCTCAAGTCATGAGAAATATTGGCAATCAACTCTCTGCGAAGTGTATCAACCGATTTTATTTCATCTAGATTCTTCACGATCGTATCAGCCATCTCATTGAAAGATACGGCCAATGTCGCCAGATCCTTGTGGCTGGCGTCGGGAACTCTGGCTTGAAGGTCGCCTTCCTGAAATCGCTTAACCTGGAAGATGATTTCACGGAGATTTCGGGTCAGATACCAGATACTTCCAAGACCAATGATACTCGCAAAAAGTACAATTAGAACGCTCGCCCCAACACCAAGTTGCAAAAAGAAACTAGAGAATAATTGATCATTGACGATTTCGTACTGCTCACCAGCAAGTATGATATAGACATAGCCTTTTTTACCATCTACTTCATAGGCTTCTGCTGAGAAAATCTTGTTGAGTTCTGGATTACGTGGATCTTGGCCTAATACATACTGTTGCTTGTCACACTCCAGAAATTGTTTGATGGGTGCCGTATCAATTTGAGTCACCGGCTCTCCGGGATTGTGATCCAATACTACCGAGTACAATACGCGACCGATATCATCCAAAAGGTAAACCTCTATCCCCTGGTTCACCGCCATCATATCGTGCATAAGATCTCCAAAAAGAGACTTATTCACAGACCCATCTTCCAGAAATGGAGATTCATTTTGGAATTTTTCATTGATCAAATGGCTGGCTACCTCGCTGTTGAGGCGTTGGGTGACTTCCTCGAAATGCTTATTGGTGATGTATACTGTCAAAGCCATGAAAGCCATGCCAATCACGAGTGTGAGCAGGAAGAAACTTAAGGACAGTTTCCAGACCAGTTGATTGTTGAGCGGTGATTTCATGCGACTTCTTCATTGAATTTATATCCCACACCCCAGGCCGTGAGTATGAACTTTGGATTGTTCATGTCGGATTCGATTTTTGCTCTGAGTCGGTTGATGTGTGAGTTGACGGTATGTTCATAGCCATCAAAATCATACCCCCAGATAAGTCGGAGCAGATCTGATCGGGAATAGCATTTTCCTGGATGCGCTGCCATGAGTGAAAGCAACTCAAATTCTTTGGGAGATAGTTCTACGCGACTATTGTTTACCAATACTTTGCGCTGGTCCAGATTGATGAGTAGATCACCAAAGTTCAACTGCACTTTGTTTTCAAGGTCAAGGCTTTCACGGATCATATGATTACGTCTGAAGGTAGCCTTCACCCTGGCGATAAACTCTCTTATGCTAAAGGGTTTGGTCATATAATCATCAGCTCCCAGTTCGAGGCCAAGCACCCGGTCTATCTCCTCTGATTTGGCGGTGAGCATGATGATTGGGGTATTGGATTTCGTCCTGATTTGTCGACAAACTTCCATACCATCCATTGCCGGAAGCGCAATGTCAAGTATCACCAAATCTGGGTTTTCGGAAAGTGCCAACCTCAGACCCGATGCACCATCATGAGATTTGATGACCTCACATTCCAAATCACTAAGATGGATTTCCAACAAATTGACGATTTCTAAATCGTCTTCGATAACTAGTACCTTTTTCATACTTGTAGCAATAGACGACATAAAGTATCACAGAAGTGTCACAGTCTGATGCTGATCATGTGACAAACTATAGCAAATAGAAACCACACGACAATTATTGAAGCTTGGAAAACCCTATCTGGATCATTGTAGGAGTGGAAAATACGATTTGACCAAAATGTGAAACTATCGTGACCACTCGACAATATCTGGGGAGTTGATTTGTGCTAAGGATTTTTCAATAACCATAAAAGAAAAGAAATCATGATGAAAAAACTTGCATTCGCATTCATACTCGGAGCTGCAGTATTTGCCTGTGGAGAGGAAGAAACTACAATTATTGATAGCAGCATGCCACAAGGAACCTTCTCGGTTTCGGCAATGGGAACTATCGTTGAGCAAAATGATACAGGAAGTGCAGGAACGGTAGAGGTAGGAACCGATTCTGAGGGTACATCTTTCTTGAAATTTGATGACGACTTTATGACCAATTTAGGTACAGGGACCGTTACTGTATTTTTATCTACAACCAGCGATGATTTGAAAGAAGTATTCAGTCCTGGAACTGGAAATACAGAAGTGATTCTAGTAGGTGTAGTATCACAGAATGGCGAACAGTACTTTAAGTTGGCATCATCCGTGGCAAGCAAATATGACAATGTAGTCTTATGGTGTGCTTCAGCGGGAATACCTTTTGGTTATGCGGAAATCCAATAAGTATATCAGTTTATGTATTCCGCTAATCCACCTGTCTTTGATGGGTGGATTACCGTTTTTGGGAACAGCACAAAGTGGTTGGACCAAGTCTGCGGATGAAGCTTTTTTCAAATTATCATATCTACATTTCCAATCAGATGACTACCATAGTTTGTCAGGTGATCAGATCCAAACTACACTATTCACGCAACAGGCTATTGGTTTTTATGGCGAGTATGGTGTGACGGATCGATTAACCGTAATAGCGGATTGGCCAATGATCAAATGGCAAGGTTTTGAATCGACAGAAACAGTTGCAGGGACCGGTGACTTAAAATTAGGGGTGAAGTATGCAATTTCTAAAAAGCTCCCAATATCCCTGTCTATTATTCCAGAGCTTCCCATAGCACGGGCTAACAAGTATGCGGAAAATGATAATCCGGATTTTGGCAACATCAACTTGCCAACCGGTGATGGTGAGCTGAATATTTATTCCACATTAGCGATTTCATCTTCGCTTCATCCGATACCAGCTTATATAAATCTTTATGGGACCTTTAATTATCGGACCAGGTATGAGGACGTTAACTTGAGTCATCAGCTCATAGAGGGGTTAGAGTTGGGATACAACCCATTGAAGCCTGTCTGGATAAAGGCGGGATTGAAACTGCAACAGACCATTGGTGATGACGTTGCAGTAGTCAGTTTTGTTAGGGGAGAGGGAACAGAGTATAGCTCTTTTTACGCTGGCGCATTCTATAAACTCGATTCGGAGTGGGGAGTGGATTTGACGTACTTCGGCTACTTAGACGGCCCTGTTGAGAGCATCAATGTATACCAGGGATCTGTGTTTTCAGTGGGAGTAACGTACGAGGTGAAGAATCTTGTGAAACGGGAGTAGTTACTTTAGTTCTTCTAATAGAATGTCAATATCGTCATTGCAAAAACCCAATTCCTGACCTTCCATATAGATCATTTGCATCTTCTCATTCTGACTTTTATTCAACTGCATCATGGTCTTTGCCTTTTTGATGAATTTGGAGGCCAAATCTTGCTGAAAGTCGTGTACTTTGAGAAGTGTCATATTCGGTGAATTAGTTTTTATCAGTTAATAATTACGAATATAACAAAAAATACCCAATTATGTTAGGTAAAACACCTAAATAATGGCAAAACGTTGAAAATACAACTGATTCATGGTGTTGTACAACTTTTGGCACGAAATCTGTGTCTATTAAGTACACCGTTTATAATGAGTCATGAAGTATCTCACCTTTTTAGCGATCCTATTGCTGGCAATTGGTTGTGACGAATGTTGCAACGAGCTACCAGATGGCCAGAGTCTACAAGGCAAATGGCAGGTAGTAGAAGTGGGCTTTTCGCCCGGAGCTGGATATATTACAGAGCCAGTAGATCAGGGTAAATTCATCGAGTTTGGATCTGATCACAAATTCTCGTCTAACTATGAAGGGTTGGAAGACATTCACTTTTATCGAATCAATGATGAGACCGGGAATCCTGTTTTGGAATTGTTCCCAAAAGAACCAAAAGATTACGATCCAGATCAGTTGGTATACAAGTATCGAATGGGATATGATGACAGCATGCTGAAACTCATGTATGCTTACTGCATAGAGGGTTGTCACATTGGTATTCAAAGAGTGAATTGAGAGAATCAGCGATCTTCTACCCGATACATGAATTTAAGACCTGACCATTGATCGTCGATGGCGGCAACCTTCACATCCACCAGGCCGATTTTGAGTACATAGTCACGAATAATGTCTCGATTAATATCAGTAGGAATACCAGATGTTCCTTTTGGCCAAGAAACCCAAAAACTTCCATTTTTCTTTAAGAAAGGTTTGGCCATTGGAACCAATTCCTCCAAAGACTCGCTGTTGAGAGCAAATACATGAATAAAGTCTAAACTTTCCTTAGTAGGAAAGCCGACCTTTTCTACATTCTCAGGCCAATCATTAAACAAGGCGTCATATGGAACTGGAGGAGCAAATACTTTGATCTTAAATCCTGATTTGATTCCTAGTTTTCTAGCGAGTGGTGTTCCTGAGTATCCGGCAGTTGACATGGCGTTTTTCTTTATTCACGGATAAACAACCTAATATGTTTGATTTGCTATACAACTGTTTCGGTGGTTGCTGGGTCTAGAGATATTAGAAACCTAACAAATGCGATTAACTAATTACTTATTTGTCCTGACTCTCTTGTCAGTAATGGCTGCCATTTCGTGTGAACCATTTTTACCAGAGTTTCCAGAAGAATCGGTGGAAGCTTATCGTCCGATCTATGCAGATGATGAATCCGTGATGATTTCAAAGGAATCTGGAAGAGACATAAAAACGGCAGGGAAAATTTTCGTCTACAGCGATGTTTTACTCATCAATGAATTGAATGAGGGGATTCACGTCTATGATAATACAGACCCAACAAAACCCGAGAATCTATTCTTTATTGCGATACCTGGAAATACAGATATGAGTATGTCCAATGGGTTGCTTTATGCCAATAACATGTCTGATCTGGTGACGATCAATATCACCTTATCCAATTTTGAAGTGACTCAACGATTTGAAGGATTGTTTTTGGATGAAAAGAATCTAAACTATCCTCCTGGTAATGATGTGTATTTTGAATGCATTGAGGAGAGTAAGGGTCGTTTGATTGGATGGAAAAAGGATATCATTTACGCACCGAAATGTTACAAACGATGAGAAGCAAGCTACTTTGGTTAATCATTGGTATGATTTCATTTGGTTGTGCGAGTGATGATCCATTGGATATCATTGGTCCTGGTGATGGAATAGTAGGTGTGGCAGGTTCTACATCCAGATTTGTCATCAATGATAATTATCTGTACATCGTCACAGAAACCGACTTGAAAGTCATCGAGTTGGAAGCCAATGGACAGTCCAGCCTGGTGCGTTCCATGCCAGCAGTAGACGTACTGGAGACCATATTTATCTATGGAGATTATTTGTTCCTTGGTGCACAAGAAGGAGTTTACATCTACGATATCTCTGAACCTGATTTGCCAAGCTATATCAGCAAATATGTTCACCAGACTGCATGTGATCCGATCATTGCCAGTGGAGGGTTTGCTTATCTGACTTTGCGAGATGGAACAAACTGTAGAAATCAATCGGAGAATTTTTTGATCACACTGGACATATCAGACATTGGTCAGCCAGTTGCAGTAGATACAATAGTCATGAGTCGACCAAGAGGTCTCGGTATATATAATGGAGATTTGTATGTAGGAGAAGGAATCTATGGTTTAAAGAAGTTTGACATTTCTACACCTTATGAGCCAAAGTTGGATACGTTTTATACAGATATCCCATGCAATGACCTGATAGGGTTATCCAGTCATTTGATTATTACCTACAATCATGCAATTAGTCAATTTCTGGTGGATTCTGATACGTTAACCGAATTAAGCATCATCCAATGAGAGTCACATTATTGCTATTTCTTGGGCTATTCATGAGTTTCGTTTCTTACGGACAATCTGATTCTTTATATAATGAAACCAAATACCCTTTGCTAGTAGGTAAGATTGATCTAGCCAATTTTGCCAACCCAGAAGACCCCTCCTGGTTATTTTCTTTGGAGTTCTACCCTTTTATCAAATGGGTCTCTCTATCTCAGGAAGTTGGGTTTGTTTCCAATATACGTGAAGATGAGACAGCTAGCATTGTTAGTAGTTTGAAGTATCGAAGTGAGATAAGGCTCTATTCCCCTGATGTTGAGGTCTCCAAATCGGATTACCTGGTGTTTTACCTGGGAGGATCATATCAACGTCGCAATCTGACAATAAATGATACGTATATTTTGGGCTATGAGTGTAGTGGTGGAGACTGTGTGTATTACCAACAGTTCACCGGAGATATTTCCACTCAGCGCGATGCTTATCAAATGCATGTTGGAATCCAATCAAGAGCAAAGCGAATTGTATTTGAGGCAGATGCTGGGGTAGGTGAATACCAATTCAACATAGATAGAGACATGATCAACAATGCCACGATGGCCGAGCGAAATCGCTTTTTAAGTGAAGCCAACCTTGGTAGGAATCAGTACATTACCTTCCGCTTCAAGGTTGGCTACAGGTTGATTAATCGATAACTATCTCCCTAAAGTTGAACACCGAAATTCAAATCAGCCCAAAAGGTTCTGTTTCCATTCTGGGCAACTAGTGGGCCATCAACTAATTCATGTTCTGTGGGCTCCATCCAGGTAGCATTGCCCACCAGGCCAATGAAAAAGTACATCGATGGAAGCTTGGTTCGAAGAAATGGGTTGTAACCAAATTGACCCTTGACGCTATAAATAAGATGAGGGTCGAAAAAGGATTGTCCTGATTCCACGAGATGCGTTACCTGGGCAAATGCCTCATAGAAATAGAGGTTCCGTTTCAAAGGAGGACCTTTTACCTGGTTTCCTAACGCGTAGCTAAATCCTTGTCGGTCACGCTGTTTGTCCCAACTATAGGTAAGTGCGTTCAGCAATTTTCTGGAGCCAGTCGACATCTCAATGTTGTATCGAAACAGTCGATTGGTATGTGCTCTCAAAAAGCCATCTGCATCGCTCGCCAGGTTGAGCAATCCCACTGGATATTGTGGCACTTTCTTGGAGATGTTGATCAATCCAAACTGGGAGAATCCGATATTTTGACCGTAGTTGATCAATCCGAACTGAAACCCATCGCCATTTAGCCAGGCCATGTTGATCAGACCTATTTGAGTCCAGTAAAACTTATTGTATCGAAAGGTTTCACTGTTGTGGTTAGTGACGACATTTAAACCTCCTAGCTGTAAACCATCTAGTTCGTGACTCACGTGATTGAACAAGGCAAAGAGCTGCGTTCCCGACATCATTTTAGCACGATTGATTACCAATGCCGATTGGAATGCTACAGCCATCCCTCCGACCCGGTTAGAAATAAGAGAAATTTGTCCTCCTGAGAAGGCTTTCTCCACATCATTGTGAATCCCGGCTATTTGTAGACCATCCATAGTGCCTGTTACCAGGTTAAAGCCCCCACTCAGCTGGCCACCAAAGCCAGAACCATTTACTCCATTGATCAGTCCTGCTATCTGGATGGCTCCAAATTCGGCGGTACTGTCTCGCGCCATTCGGTCCAATAAAAAGGGATACGCTCCAACAATATTACCGATACCAGCAATGTTGATTCCCTGGCTTCTTTGTATCTGGTAATGACTGATTCCAGCAATACTTAGGATGTTGTTGGCATAAGCATGACCTGAAAACAAGTTGAGGCTTACGTTGTGTTCGTACTTGATCCCATAGACTCCTGATGATCCAAAACCAGGAATGATGCCTACATGTAAAGGCTTGAATTTGACGAAATCGGGTAGTTTTTGGGCATAGGCTAGTTGTGCTGCTATGAGAAGCAGCGTCATCAAGGTGATTTTTTGCATAACACGTTTTTTACATTAACACTGTGAAGGCTAACGCAAAAAATCCATGTTAGGTATATGATTACTCCTTTTGTAGACTGTTTGTAGTCAGTTAGTTAGGAGGTTTTGCCTGTAAAACTCCCCTCTCAGGAGGGAGTTTCAATTGCAAATAGAACTAACTACAAGCCGTATGACCACAGTTTTTACACTTCAGGCAACCTTCTTCAAAGATCAAACCTTCCTCATCTCCACATTGTGGGCACAAATGATCCTTCGACTTTGTGCCCTCTGGTACGAATTTTTTCAAAGCTCGATTGACACCATTTTTCCAGGTATTAATGTGATTACGATCGAAGTTCAAGTTATCGATTAAGTGAATAACATCCACCAGCGGCATACCATGTCTAAGGATTCCGGAAAGTAACTTGGCGTAATTCCAGAATTGCTGATCAAATGATCTGGAAAGACCCGCTATCAATACCTCATACCCTTGACTGTCCACAAATCGGAAATCATATCTTGTCTTATTGGTGCGCTGATCTTTGGTGCGGATAATCCAACCTTCTTTTACGTAAGCAGGCAAGGCAAAGGAATCTTCCGCTCTGCCAGTAAAGATCTCATAAGGCTTGCCATTAAGTAATCCAACGAATGCCATCCAGTTTTCTTTCTCATTTTGGAATCGGACGATTTTAGCATTGAGTTCTTTTGGTCTGGTCGGTGCTTTGGTTTCTACGATATCGTCTTCTTTCTTTTCATCCTGACTGACCAATACCCCTGTTCTGGAGCCATCGCGATAAACCGTAATCCCTTTGAGTCCTTGCTGCCAGGCTAGTTGATAGATTTCGTCCACTTCTTCTACTGAAGTATCAGAGGGTAGATTGATGGTAGAGCTGATCGAGTGAGTCACATATTTTTGAATGAGCGCCTGCAGTTCGATACGCTTTTTCCAGTCAATCTCCGGAGCAGTAGCACCTGCATAAGGACTTTCTTCAATTGATTTATTAGGATAAAGGGATTTCCATTCCTCAAGTTTTGCATGGTAGACATCAAACTCTTCCCAACGATCTCCGGAAGGGTCCACAAATGTGGATTCACGATCAGATAAGTCTGTGGCTTTTCGTCTACGTTTGTAGGAGAGCATAAATACGGGCTCGATACCTGAAGAAGTCTGAGCTAATAGACTGACGGTGCCTGTTGGCGCTACAGTAGATATGGAAATGTTGCGACGACCATGTTCCATCATTCGCTCATATGTGTCTGGAAACTCCTTAGCCATGAACTGAACAAAGTCAGAAGTATTTTCTATTTCTGGATCAAATGCGTCAAATTTACCTCTCTCAATGGCCATGTCTACCGAACTGTCGAATTCCGCTTTGCATTTGGTGCGCATGATCTCATTGACAAGAGTTAGTGCTTCATCACTATCAAATTTTACTCCTAGTCCAGCCAGAGTATCTGCCAGTGCTGTGAATCCGAGGCCAGTACGGCGTCCTTTCATTCCATTGCTGTACAAATGATTCCAGGTGTCAGCCTCCACGTGTTTGATGTGACCAGGCTCAGGATCATTAGCGATCTTTTCAATGATAGCCGTTACATGTTCTAGTTCCAGATCTACCAAATCATCCATAAGACGCTGACCTTCATAAACTACCTCGTAGAATAGTTCATGATTGAAATGGGCCTCTGAGGTGAAAGGTTGCTTGATGAAGCTATATAAGTTTAGTGCCATGAGACGACAAGAATCGTTTGGCTGCATGGCGATCTCAGAGCATGGATTGGTTGATGCATTTTCAAAATCTGGATAGACCGAAGAGGTACTATAATGGTGTTGTTTGTCCCAAAAGATAATGCCAGGTTCAGCGGTATTGTGAGCGGAACTGATGACTTTGTCCCACAGGTCTTTGGCGTTAATGGATTTGGTGAGGATTGGGTGCTCACTTTGGATTGGCCATTGCAAATTAAACTCTTCTCCGGAATGGACTGCTTTCATGAACTCATCAGAAACTCTAACTGATATGTTGGCACCTGTTACTTTGGTTAGGTCTTGTTTGACCGAAATGAAATCCTCAATGTCCGGGTGAGCGATATCAATAGTTAACATGAGTGCACCTCTTCTACCATTTTGACTTACTTCTCTGGTGGTATTGGAGAAACGCTCCATGAAGGAGACAATGCCCGATGATGTTCCCGCCGCGTTGTGAACTGCCAGTCCTTTAGGACGGATGGTGGACAAGTCAAAACCAACACCACAACGTCTTTTGCACAACTGAGCGATCTGTTGATCGGTATAGAAAATGCCTCCATAGCTGTCGATTGGTGCATCAATCACTACACAATTACTCAGCGATCCTGTCAAATACGGATTACCCAACAACGCCATGACACTTCCTTGAGGAATGAGGTATTTGAAATCTTTGAACAACTCAAAAATGACCGATTCTTTTAAGGATTTTCTACGTTGGCCATAATCACTGTATAAAGACTTGTCTGGAGTCAGCTCCTGATATTTTTTTTCAATCCGGTAAAATTCTCGAGCCATGCGTTCGTGCATGTCATCGGGATTCAGCTCAGCAAATTGATTTTCGTCATTGATCATGCAATACTTAGAGGTCCAGGTAGTAGCGGCTAGTTCATCACCACCAAAGTATAGGAGGGCTGCCTCCAGCACATCTTCGTGTGAGTAGGTTGAGTTTTCGAGGAGTAAATCTGACATGTTTGAGAGGTTTTTTTTGGTAAACGCGTAATGCTGAAACCAAAGGAAAGTCTCCTATCACGGTTGGGGAATGATCTAGGTCAGGATGAGTTATGTTTGGTATCAGATGATAACATGCAGTAAAATAAATTAGCAGACAAAGGTGCTGTAAGGAGGTATTTGATTCATTGACTCCAACCCCACTGTAGACTTTTGAAAGTGTTGTGTCTGGCCTTGATTAAACAATTCGATTAACCCAGAAATCCGATCTAGGGATGGTCTACTGATGCGGTGGTAGGTGGTGGATTCTATTACAATCTATCTTTCAAATCATCAATTGATTGAAAAAACCGGATCGTTGGTTGAATATATTTTGTCATACTCTGTACCTCAATTAGTCTTACATCCATAAAACTCTTTGGCCTAACCTGGTAACGATTTTTAATGAATCAAACGAGTAAGAAGATGAGCAGTTTAGATGTATTAAAAAAGATGAGTTTGCTGGTCTTATTGACCACCTTGATGACTCTGGCGTCTTGTTTGGACAACACTTCATTGGATGATGTGACACAGGATGATGAAGAAACAGATACTTCTCTGATAGATAGCAGCAATGATGTATTGGATGAAGGTGTAGAAGAAGCCCTTGAAGAGAACGATGGATTTCATGAAGAAGATGGAGATGCTGAGTGGGATGTGGCAGATGAAATATTGATTACGCTGAATGGAAGTAGCGCTACAGCGACATCAGATCAAGTAAGTATTGATGGGAGCTCAATTACCATTACAGCGTCAGGGACATACCGAATCACGGGAAACTTAACCGACGGAAGCATACTAGTCGATACCGAAGATGAAGAGTTAGTAAGACTCGTCCTCGACGGAGTTTCCGTCACTTCTTCGACAACCGCTCCTATGAATATCTGGGGGGCAGAAAAAGCTGTAGTTATCGTTTTAGATGGAACAGAAAACACCTTTACCGATGGCTCAAATTATGTATATGAGGATGATGAAGACGAACCTAATGCAGCTTTTTTTAGCAAGGACGATTTGTCCATTTATGGATCTGGTAAGTTGATTGTTACTGGTAATTACAATGATGCACTGGCGAGCAAAGATGGTTTGATCATCGATGGGCCTGAGTTGGAGATTATTGCTGAAGATGACGGGATTCGTGGAAAGGATTATCTGGTCCTCAGAAATAGCACAATGAACATTACCAGTGGAGGTGATGCTTTCAAGTCTGATGAAGACGAGGACACTGAGCGTGGATATATTTTGGTAGAGTCTGGAAACTATACAGTCGTTTGTGATGGAGATGGATTTGCTGCTGAGACTGATTTGCTGGTGGTAAGCGGGTCTTTTGATATCACTGCGGGTGGAGGAAGCGATGCTTATGTGGGTGATAACTCCACCAAAGGAATGAAAGCGGGACAGAAGTTTTTAATTACTGATGGCACATTCACCGTCAACAGTGCGGATGATGCATTTCATAGCAACGGATACATTATCATCGAGGCAGGTACTTATAATATCGCTTCTGGAGATGATGGCGTGCATGCAGATTCTTCTCTTTACATAAAGGATGGAACCATTACCATTAGTGATTCCTACGAAGGGCTAGAGTCTGCGGTGATACAGATTGATGGAGGAACCATTGTGACACACTCCAGTGATGATGGCTTGAACGTGGCTGGAGGCAATGACAGCTCTGGTAACAATGGCCCTGGTGGAGGTGGAAGTTTTGGGTCCAGCTCAGGTGATTATTACATGATCATCAACGATGGAATGATTGTGGCATATGCAGATGGAGATGGACTAGACGCTAATGGATCTATTGAAATGAATGGTGGGACAGTTATCGTCTATGGACCGACAAGCAATGGCAATGGTGCATTGGATTATGATGGATCCTTTAAAATATCGGGAGGGACTCTACTAGCAGTAGGTAGTTCGGGTATGGCACAAATGCCGGGCAGCAGCTCCTCTCAAAATTCATTGAAGATTACTTTTAATAGTAGTATATCAACCGAAACAACACTGAGACTGGAGAGTAGTAGCGGATCGGCGCTGTTCACATTTACGGCTCCAAAAAAACTCCAGTCTCTAGTGTTTTCTTCTCCTGATTTGGAGAGTGGGAGCTATACTTTGTACAAAGGCGGAACTATTGATGGAGATAGTTTCGAAGGGTATTACTCAAGTGGTACGTATTCCGGAGGCAGTACTTATGGTCAGGTGACCGTGAGTAGTAGCACCAATACCTCCATCAATCTTTAGTTAGGGTTAGTTACCCATGACGAAGAATTATATAATTCTTGTCAGGATAACCACTGTTGGAATCTCTTTATTTGATCTTTAGCAGCGGTTGAAAAATAATACTCTATATAGCATAGAACTTTAAGTTAGGGTTAGTTACCTGGTTATTTAGTTTGGTTAGAAGCCTGTTCGGAAATTTTCCGGCAGGCTTTACTATTTTATGGTTCCCAATAAATGCATGTTACCTGGGATAAAATGGACTTGAAGAATAGGGAATTAATCAAAGATTTTTAAGACGAATTGACCAAATATAACTTAACGGTCAAAATCTATAATGATTTTGATGCAAAGAGGTTTCAAATGATGGTACATACTGTTACATTAGTGAATTGATTTAACCTAATACCGTTATTATGAAGCCATTGAGACAACTATATTTCGGTCTTCTTTTGTTAAGCAGTTTTACCTACGCACAAGATGGAGTAGGAATAGGAACCACAGATGTTCCCAAGCATGCTATTCTTAACATCGAGGCCACCAACAAAGGAATTATATTTCCATCGGCATCCAGTGACATCTCCGTAACAACAGATCCGACCAAGCATGTAGGAATGTTTTATTACAACACGACGACCAAGGCACTGCATCGATGGGACCAGAGTTGGGTAAGGCTTATCAATACAGGTAGCGATGCTGATGTAAAAACCGTCACCTCAGATGGTGCAATCACTGCTAAAACAGGGAATATCACTGCAACGGTAGGAAATTTGGTTGCATCTAATGGTAATATAACCGCTGTAAAAGGAGACATATCCGCTACTACTGGGAATATTACTGCGGGAGGTACTGTGTCTGGTGTCACTCTGAGCGGTAGTAATGCCACAATTACAAGTAATGTGAGTACCGCTTCATTATCCGCCTCAAGTACCATTACTGCTACCGGTAATGTAAGGAGTTATGGTGAGTTTATAGGGAACGGTATCATTCCCAAGGGAGGTATCATCATGTGGTCAGGCACTACTGTACCATCTGGATGGGCACTCTGCGATGGTACTAACGGTACTCCTAACCTCAAGAATAAGTTTATCATGGGGAGTAGTACCAAAAAAGTAGGTAATGTACGAGTGGTTTTAGACAATATAAGCAGCGATTATATTAACAATACTACAGAGTGTTCTCCCTATTCAACTCTGTACACCGAATCTGGGTTTTATTACGACGACACTGCCAAAAAAGAGTTGGCTTACAGTTTTTCTAATTATGCTACGTCAAGTTTTACCCAGGCACGAAATGACAAAATAACTGGAGGCACATGGATCAGGTTTGTTTCGCAATCTACATCACCGAATGGTAAGTATTATTTAACAAATGCAAATTGCCATCAGGCAGCACAGTATTATGAAATGGCTTTTATAATGCGAATAGATTAAGCTCACGAGGAAAGATTTAAATGGCCTGTCAGTTTATCTGAAAATGAAGCTCGTCTTTCCCGTGAAGCGGGCCACCTTGGATAGGCAATTAACATACTTCAACGCGTCACTCCTGTGAAGACAGGAGTCTCATGAAGTCATAGCTCGTTATTCTGAGCCTGAGTTTTGTGTTAGGACAAGAGTCACATCAGACAGCTTAATTAATCTCCCCGTTTTTGTACCGTTCTTTTCTGATCAGGTTCCCGCTTTCATCATAATACTTCCAGGTACCTTCTTTCAGGTCGTTTTTGTACTTGCCCTTCGCTTTGAGTTCTCCTGATTCATAGTATTCGAAGTAGCTGCCGTGCTTCTGACCATCTTTAATTTCTACCTCGTACTTTAGCTCTCCATTCTCAAAATTATCCGACTGCTTTTCTGCAGCAAAATCATCGAGTTCTACCTCTAAAGCAGTGATCTCCACTTGCTCTCCAGGATCAATTGCCCAGAGACTATCATAATTAACCGGATTGATGAGGTCAAACTCTTTGGAGTCGATCGGTTTAGGTTTAACCACATTGTCGATGGAGACCAGGGCTGTGGTTCGGTACATCCCATCCGATGGAGAAATTTTAATAGCCATCTGCGGAAAATCGGCAATGATGGAACGCTTGTTTTTTAATAGGGCAATGGTTTCGTCATCGATCATACCACCAGTACTTTGCTCCAGTAGAGGCAGCTGCAGATAAATCATCGCACTGTGGTCTTCACCAATTTGTTTTTTGAAGGATTGGAACGAACTGGTTTGTGCCAGGGTCGTCCCTTCGATCCAGTTGTCAATGAACTTGCGCAAAACTTTGGGATGGTTGGAGAAAATCACATACTTGTCTACCACCGTGTAGTATGGTCGATCGAAATAACTGAAGAGATTGCCCAGTACCAGGTTGAAGATTCCTTTCACTGACATGAAATTGATCGGATAACTTTTGTAGTCTACCTGCTTAAACTTCACGGGAGTCTTTCTTCTAATCTGCCGACTTAGAAACTCCATTTTTTCCAACGCCTCTTCGCCATCTTTTCCTTTGAAAATAAGAGCTATCTCTGGTTCTGCTGCCTCGGATTGTAGTTGCGCTACAGCGACTTCATCATCAATCCAGCTGGCAAAGTCCTCTTTCAGATCAATGTCCAGGAAACGCTCTGTTCTGTTGGTGTATTTGGAATAGTCTTCCCCATATGCTTCATCTCCAGAAGCCTGTTCATCCAATGCGTCATAAAACGTGGAGAAAGAATCAAACCCAATGCTAAAATAGAGTGCTGTTGTGGCTGGTAAGATTTTCGAGATATCCAGCCCACCAGTTCCTGATTTTCTGAATACCGGCAAATAGGTAGGTAGACTATCATTGAAGTTGGAGTACCCTTCCAGGAGCAAAGAGGATTCTTCGACATCAAAATAACTCCCGGTGTGATGTAGGGGTAAGTTTTGCTCCAGAATAGTCGTATACTCCTTGCCAATTATCGTCTCCAGGTAGGGCATTAGGTTTTGATGATTGAGGTAAAGCCTTACGAAACCTTCACCCATGGCTTTTTTTCGTACTTCGATGAATTCAAACGACCGGCTGAGTTCTGCATCATTGTACCCGCTGATAGAAGACTCAACAAGCGTATGCGTATAGGACCCAATGAAGAAGTTGTCAATAAAGGTGAAGTAGAGCGTCTCTTTGGTCTCAGGATCCGTCTGCTCATAGATGGTTTGTTCGTTGAAAACTCGTTTGGTTAGATTGCTCTGTGAGGTCAAATAGGTTCGAAGGAGTGCCATTCCGTCCATGTCAAACACGAACAGGTAATCATATGCGGCACCGCGATAGATGTGTCCCGAAATGTAAATGGTGCGATTGCTGAATTCATCCAATACCTTATCGTAGGTCGCCAGCATGTTTTCGATTTCGTGGAGTTGATCTCCATACCCTTTCCACTCTTCATCCTTTTGCAGGGTTTTCCAGATTTGGGTCTTGCCCATTCGTGTCCAGAAGGTATAAGGTCGGTCTGATTCTAGAATGAAAAAGGCATCTGCAGGTACCAGGTTCAGTGGGTTGATGCGTGGCCCACCAGTCTGTGGAAACAAGAACTTGTAACCAAACCAGCCACCACCTAGTAACACGACTAACAAGAAGGAGATTAGAATGATCTTTCCAGTTTTGCTCTTTTTAGGTTCCTGAACTGGGATTTCAACAGCCGGTTGCTCATTTTCTGCCGGGTTAATGGCTTCTTTAGGAGTATTGAATTCGTTTTCGGAATCTTCTGGTAGCATGTAGCTAAGTAGTTAAGGTTTTGACTCTAGGCTAAAATAACGAAGGTTCTTCCGAAAAGTGATAAATGGTGGTTTTGAGTGGTAGAGAATTGGTGAATGAGGGCATTCAATCTACTGATTGGACCATATATTCAAGAAATCTTGTAAAAATTATTAGTTGTACAAAGCAACAAAATATATTTGTTGTACGTTTGTCCAAGAAGCGTTGCTTCATTAATCGCTTGAGACATGACTCTCACGAATAAGCTTTAGAAGCAAATGAAATTCGTCTTCCCCGAAGCGGGGCGGCTTGGATAGGCAATTACCATACTTCAACGCGTCACTCCTGCGTATGCAGGAGTCTCATGAAGAAGAAGGGGGAAACTAATGTCATGCTGATGTACTCGAAGCATTGATAAAGAAATAAATATGAAAGGAGAAACCATAGGAGAACTGGAAGAACTGGTATTGCTAACTGTGGGAGCCCTGTTGCAAGAGGCTTATGCGGTAGCCATTCTGGATGAACTGGTTGAGAAAACCGGACGAAACATGGATGTTACAGCTATTCACTCCGTACTTCGCAGACTGGAAAAGAAAGGACTGGTGAAATCAGAAATGCGTGGGGCGACCAACGAACGTGGAGGCCGTAGAAAACGCTTCTTTGATTTGACCCCAGCTGGCAGAGCCGTGCTGGATGAAACCATGTCCGTGCGCATGGAGCTGTATCAGAAACTGCCAAAGCTGACCTTTTTCGGGATATAATCAACCGCGGAGTACACCGAGAAAACGGAGAATGTAAAATGTCATACTGAGGCTCTAGTGTAAATTTTATCTCCGAGTTCTCTGATTCTCTGTGGTTATTAAATTTCTCCTTCTCTCTGTGGTTAATAATTATGAAAGACCAAACCAACCATACTGATCCACCCAAATGGGCTACTCGCTTCCTGCACTGGTATTGTAAGGCAGAACTTTTGGAAGACCTGGAGGGTGACCTGCTTGAGCTATTTGACCGAAAGGTAGAAACCAAAGGTACTAAAGCAGCAAATCGTTTGTTCATCTGGTTGGTGCTGCGGTCCTTCCGCTGGTCTGCAATTAAAAATCAAAAACTCAAAACTCACTCACTCATGTTAACAGGACAAAACCTCAAAGTAGCCGCTCGTGTGTTGTGGCGAGACAAATTCAACACCACCCTCAATATCCTTGGCTTGACCATCGGGATTCTTTGCTTCGTGCAAATGGGACTTTACGTGGCCCAGGAACTCAGTTTTGATCAGATGCACTCCAAAAAAGACCGCATCTACCGAGCTTATCTCTATGAAGACTATGGCGATGGACGAATCTTCTTCAATTCCGTTACGCCCATGCGCTTCGAGCCGCTATTCAAGAAAGAATTTTCCGAGTTTGAAAATGTGGTGCAATGGTTCAAAAGAACCTATGCAGTTCAGGCATCTGGCGACAACTGGATCAACGAGGAGGTGGCCCTGATCAGTCCGGAATTCTTCCAGGTATTTGATTTTGAAATGGAAAAGGGTAATGCCTCGAATCCATTTACCGGAAGGTATGACCTCATTCTGTCTGAAGGATATGCTGAAAAGTATTTTGGAGAGGAAGATCCTGTTGGCAAAACACTCACTATCAATCTTGAAAAAGAGGTAGTAGAGTTTACGGTTTCTGCCGTGATGAAAGACATCCCGGATAACTCCAGCATTCAGTTTGATTTGGCGATATCCAATGAACTGAATCAAAGACTGTTTGGAGAGCAAGCACTGAAAGGGTGGACCTCCGTGAGTCAGGAAACCTATGTTTTAGTCAATGAAAACTCCAGTATCGAATCGGTGAATGCCAAATCCCAGGACGTATTGATGACGTATTTGGGTGAGGATTTCAATCGCGATGAATACACGGTCGGATTCCAGGAGTTGACGGACATACACCTCAATCCAGAGGTGCCGGCAGGTATCGAAGCTGTGAGCAATCCTACGTACGTGTATGTGTTGGGGATCATTGGCTTTTTGGTGTTGCTGATTGCGTGTGTGAACTACACGACGCTTTCCATTGGTAAGTCCATTAAGCGAGCCAAAGAAGTAGGCATGCGCAAGATCCTTGGAGCAGGTAAGCAATTGTTGGTTTCCCAATACCTGACCGAGGGCATTGTGGTGGCCTTGATTTCCATGTTGCTGGGTACCGCGTTGGCTATTATAGGCATCCCAACTTTCAATCAACTAACTGGTGTCAACCTTATTTATTCCTTTGCGTGGTGGCATTTGGGTTTGTTCCTTGGTCTGGGTTTGCTCATTGGCTCACTGGCAGGAATCTATCCGGCATTTGTGCTCACCAATACCCGAATCATGAGCATCATGCAAAGCTCCAACACCACAGGAGGCAAGCACTGGGTGCGCAAAGTGATGGTGACGTTCCAGTTTTTAGTGACGGTGTTGCTGATTAGCAGCACACTGATCATGCAAAAGCAAATTGGGTTCCTACAAAACAAAAACCTCGGGTATGACTATGAAGCGGTGGTGGCTGTTCCTTTGTTTGCCAATATCCAGAGTGGTCGATTTACGGAGCGCTATGCTTCGGCACGCGACAATGCTCTACTGCTCCAGCAAAACCTGCAGCAGCATCCAGAACTGAGCAACTTTACCGCCAGTAGTCATGCGTTTGGCACCAATGGCTGGATGCACCTGGCATTTGAAGATGTGAAAGGAAGCTTTTTGTGGTTCCGAATGGTGGGAGTGGATGCCAACTTTATCGATGCGTTTGATCTGAAGGTAGTAGAAGGTCGGAATTTTCAAAAGGGAAATACGGCAGATGAGCGACAGTCCATCATCCTGAATGAAACGGCGGTGAAATACTTTGGTCTGACCAACCCTTTGGAAGAAAGACTGCCAGGTAGTGACTTTGGAGAACACCGAATTGTAGGCGTGGTGGAAGATTTTCATTATTCATCGCTCCATGAAGAGATAGAGCCGCTGGTGATTACCCAAAACATGAGCCCGATCTTTGCGGGTATCTCCGATACTGATTTTCAGGATTCACCTTTCCCGGAACTCTTGTTTAAATACTCCGGATCGAGCTTGCTAGCTGTGCAGGACATCCTGGAGGAGGAGTGGAGCCGGACCTTCCCGAACCGCAACCTCGAGTATGAGTTCATCGATGAGAACATTGCCCGACAGTATGAAAACGAAGCTCGTCTGAACAAACTGATTGGTGTAGCCACTTTGATCTCGATCCTGATTGCGTCCATTGGTTTGCTTGGACTGACTGTCTTGGTAGTGAACAGCCGCGAGAAAGAGATTGGCATCCGCAAAGTAATTGGCGCTTCTTCTGCGCAGATCTTTGGCTTGCTGGCGAAGACTTTCAGTTGGCAGCTTGCGCTAGGAGTGATCTTATCCATTCCATTGACCATTTGGCTGATGCAGCAATGGCTGGAAGACTTTGCGTATCGGGTAAGCATAGGAGTAGACATGTTCGTAATCAGCACAGCCATCTCGGTGGTAATTGCCCTGCTGGTGATCAGCTACCACAGCTGGAAAGCGACGAAGGTCAATCCGGTGAAGAGTTTGAGGTCGGAGTGAGGCCTCATTTAAATCCTGACATGACTAGGCGTCCCCGTTTCAAAAACCTGTCAGGATTAAATATTAAAGGTGTTATATTTAATACATGCTTCCTGGCTTGTACTATCATGTTTATAACCATGCGAATGGTGATGAAAATCTCTTTCGTCGGGAGGAGAACTATCATTATTTTCTAAATCTCTGGGCTAAGCACATTGAACCAATTGCTGATACCTATGCGTATTGCCTGATGCCCAATCACTTTCATGCATTGATCAGAATAAAAGAACTGGATATTATTGAAGCAAAAATTGCCATGTCTGATGAAGTGACTATAGAAACATTCATTTCCCGGACATTCAGCAATTTTTTCAATGCTTATGCTAAGGCTTTCAATAAAATGTATGATCGACGAGGTTCTCTTTTTAATAGACCATTTAAGGCTAAAGAAATTGATAACGATCAATACTTGACTGTTGTGATTGCATACATCCATCGAAATCCTGTTCACCACGGTTTTCGGGATACAATTGATGATTGGCCATTTAGTTCGTACGAGGCGCTTTTGTCAACTAAACCAACTAAAATCAAACGACGCAAGGTTCTTGATTGGTTTGGAAATGTTCCAGCATTTCGTCAATCTCACAAATTAGAACCTCGAATTAAAGACACCTCACTGTTTATTGATTGGTGAGCTATTATAAACCTGACAGGTCTATGTGCTGGTTTTAGTAAAGACCTGTCAGGTTTAGCTAAATGGAGTCAATCCCGTGGAGAGTTTGAGGTCGGAGTGACGCCTTTTTGGCGTGATCTCCAGGTCGTAGCATAGGGTTCTTATGTTTGGTAGTAGTACCAATACTACTCCCTTTGATCTGCTTATACCCGATTTGTGCAGCTACAAATGGTCTACAGTGGAGGATTATGATTGGTTGGAGTGAGGTGATAAAAACCGTTATAAAGATTAAAACGATAAAGAATCAATTCATTAACTTTATTCGTTTTTACTTACTAAAAAAGGTGAAGTGGCCAAAAATACCTATATCGATTTATTTGCTGGTTGTGGAGGACTGTCGCTTGGATTGCACCAGGCTGGATGGAAGGGTTTATTTGCTGTAGAAAAAAGTCCGCTTGCTTTTGAAACACTTGAACACAATTTAATAAAAAAAAAGAGCCACTTTGAATGGCCAGAATGGCTGCCATGTCAGAGCCATAACATTGATGAGGTAATAGATAATTACAAGCAGGAATTAGTTGCATTAAGAGGAACCGTAGACATGGTCGTTGGTGGACCTCCTTGCCAAGGCTTTTCCACTGCTGGTCGGAGAAAAGAAGATGATGAGAGAAATAATTTGATTCGATCATACCTCAAATTCATCATGTATGTGCAGCCCAAGATTATCTTTTTCGAAAATGTGAAAGGGTTTACTCTGAAGTTCAAAAAGAATAAAAAAAGAGGAATAGCCTACTCCGGATATGTGACCGCCATGTTGGAAAAATTAGGGTATACAGTAAAAGGAGAACTAGTTGACTTTTCCAAATATGGAGTACCTCAAAAGCGTACTAGGTTTATTCTTGTTGGTATAAGAAATAATGAACTACCAGAAACTAAGTCAGTAGAGTTTTTTGAGCAATTAGTTAATTCTAGTAATCATTTCCTTGAATCGAGAGGCTTATCGAAAGTAACAAAGGTAAAGGATGCAATATCCGATTTACTGAAAGAACATGGGACTGTAGAATGTCTTGATCGTAATAACTTTCAATCTGGTATTTATTCATCAGAGATGACGTCTTATCAAAAATATCTAAGAGAAGGGTCAAAAGATGACTATGTAGATAGTCACAGCTTTCCAAGACATAGAGCATCCACTACAGAACGGTTTCAGTACTATTTAAAAACAGCTCAAAAAAACAAAACTGTAAGCAAGGAAATCAAAGAGCTCCTTAAGGTTAATAAACATACAATAATACCACTAGACGCTAATTCTCAAAGCCCAACTTTGACAACTCTCCCTGATGATTACATACACTATTCAGAACCAAGAATCCTTACTGTTCGAGAATATGCAAGAATTCAATCTTTTCCCGATTGGTACCAATTCAGAGGAAAATACACCACGGGAGGTAAAGAACGAGTAAAAGAAGTCCCGCGCTATACTCAAATAGGCAATGCTATTCCTCCTCTTTTTGCTGAGCAGGCAGGTCTTATTCTTCAAACATTAACCCAATCCTATGCCTGAAAAACTTGAATTTAAAGTCAGTTCAGGATTAAAAGACATTATTGGAAGAGATCTCATAACGGATGATTTCATTGCCGTTTTTGAATTGGTAAAAAACTCCTATGATGCCAATGCGAAAAACGTTTTCATTGAATTTGAGAACAACAAAATCATAATTTCAGATGATGGTGATGGAATGTCAATTGATGATATTAAGGATAAATGGCTTTTTGTAGCGTACTCCTCAAAAAAACAAAATGACGATGAAGATGATTTTAGAGATAAAATCCAAAAGAGAAGGCATTATGCAGGAGCTAAGGGTATAGGTAGATTTTCAGCAGATCGATTAGGTGATGACTTAGTCCTTACAACCAAACAAGCTACATCTAAAAAGATTCAACAAATTTCAGTCAACTGGAACAAGTTCAATAATCAAAAAGAAAAGTTTGAGAACGTCAAAGTTGACTATCTACCTTTAGAAGACTATATTATTCCATTTCCTAAAAATTCGAAGAAAGGCACCATTCTAGAAATATCTGGTACGCAAGGCTGGGACAGAAAGAAAAAAATAGGACTCAAACATTCCCTTGAAAAACTCATTAACCCGTTTTCTCAATCAAGTGACTTTAACATTGAGATCATCTCCAAAGAAGACCTTGAAGAAGATAAAAATGGAATCTATAAGCAGCCTCCTGATTTAAAAGGAAAAACATATCTTCCTAGAGATCGAGTCAATGGACCAGTGAAAAATGGAATTCTTGATATTCTGAACCTAAAAACCACTCAGATAAGCGTTACCATTTCGCAAGAAGTCATTGATACAAAATTGATTGACAGGGGAACCTTGATCTATCAAATATCTGAAGACAACAAGTCCTTTGATTTGATTGAGGATTTGAAAATCGATTTATACTATCTCAACACATCTGCAAAAAACAATTTCACCCGAAATATGGGAATTCAACCTGTGAATTTTGGGTCAATTTTCTTATTCAAAAATGGTTTTCGAGTACAGCCATATGGAGAAATTGGAGATGATAGTTGGGGTCTTGATTATAGATCACAACAAGGTTATGCCAGATTCTTAGGGACTAGAAATTTATTTGGAAGAGTAGATATAACTACCGATAGAACCAAAGAATTTAAAGAAGTATCAAGTCGAGATGGTGGTCTAGTTGAGACTCTTGGGTATCATCAACTAATGGATGCCTTTATGGAGAAGGGGTTAAAACGGTTGGAGCGATATGTTGTTGGCGTTCTCTGGGGTGAGGGCTTCAAAAGAAGAAACTACTTTGGACAAGACGAAGTAGCTGATAATTATAGGAAAGAGCTTTTGAAGAAGGATCAAGAATCTGATGATCTTTCAGTAGCAAAATCGAATCTGGGAAGTAAACTTGATTTTATTCAACTAATAAAAAGTCTAACTACAGACAGTGAAATTAAAATAATTGATTTCAATAAGGATTTGGTTAATCTGGTAAATGAAAAACTGGATGATGTCCAATCTAAGTTCATAACCGATTTAGAAAAGATTGCTGAGAAGATAGATAATCCAGATTTGGATAAAATCATCAATCTTACAGAAGAACGGTACAATCAGATTCTAAAAGAAAAAGAAGAGGCATTACGCAGAGCAGAAGAAGAAGAGAAAAGAAGAATTGCTGCAGAAGAAAAAGCCAGAAAAGAAGAAGAAGCAAGGATTAAAGCCGAGCAAAAAGCGAAAGAGGAAGAAGAAAAAAGAAGATCCGCAGAATTAGAGACTTTAAGAAAAGAAAAGCAGAGAGCGGAAGCTGAACTTGAAAAGTTAAAGGCTCAAAAAAAAGCGGAAGCAGAAGGGGAAGCGCGAAAAAAAGCTGAGGAAAATCTTAAACATGAAAAGGACAAGTCGACCTATTTAAGTGCAACAAGAAAAACCCTGAGTGAGGATGCCGAGGAACTGATTCATAGTATAAAAGTATCTGCTATCGGAATAGATGAAGGACTCGAAAAAATTCTTCAAAGGTTACGAACAGATAAATCCTCTGACAATACTCTTTATGAAGAAATTGGCAAGATCAAATTCATTACAGATAAAGTAATGAAACTTAGTATGCTAATTACCAAATCAAATTTTAAAGCAGATCAAGAAGTCAGAAAGGTCAATATTTCGCAATATATACGAGAGTACATTGACACGTATAGCTATGCATATACTGATAAGATTAAAATTACAGTTTCTGGTAAATCGAATTTCATTTCCAGAATTAGTGTACTTGATTTATCAATCGTTTTGGACAACCTTATCTCGAATTCACATAAAGCAAAAGCAAAACAAATCGACCTAGAATTTAAGGATTCCCAAAAAGGACTGGACGTCCTAATTCATGATGACGGAAAAGGTATTCCAAACGAATTTTCGAATAATCCGAGTGTAATTTTCGAATTGGGGGTTAAGTCAGATGTTGAAGGGTCAGGAATTGGCTTACATACAGTTAAGAAAAAAATGAAGGAGAATCTTCATGGTGATATTGAATTCATTGGAAATGGTATAAAACTCAAAGGAGCCACATTTAAACTCTCATTCGACTAATGGAAAAAACACTTCTTCTTATCGATGATAGTCCTGAGCAGAAAACAGTACTCGAAAACTTAGCTGAACATCTAAGGACAAAAGAGGGCATAAATGTTCTTACACTTTATATTAACCCTAATGAAAGAGAATATCTTAACGAAGAAAAAGACCCGGATTTAGACAAGCTCGTTGCAGGGATATCCGAAAAACTCAAAGGACTAAGGCCGAATCTAATTGTTGTGGATCATTATTATGGGGATTCCTCTTTCACAGGACTACATGTTATTGAAAAGCTTCGACCAATTAAAAAATTCAGTAAGAGTTCAATTTTCCTAATATCAGGAAAACGTGATAAGATTGTTCGTGAGGTATTTGAAGATGAAAATATTCCAACTAGTGAAAAGGTTAATAAATTAGCCAAGATAATTGATTACGGAATTGAAAAATTCTTAGATAAAGAGTTTAAGAGTGAAGCTATTGAATCATTAAAGACTAGAGACCTTAAGGACATTCTACCAAGCAAACTAAGAGAAATTGATGAAGGTAGAATTCATGTCTTGAACCCGAAATATAAGGAACTGACAATGGATCAGCTTGCCGATATGATTGATGCAAATGACTCTGAAGCACAGGTCATTATTAATGAAATGTTTGAATTAACTCTCTCCCATTATGTAAAGTTGAATGAGGGTTTATAATAACATAGTCATTGTTTATCCATTAGATAATAGCATTGGGTTCCTTCAACCAATTCTTAATGAATTGAACAGTCTCTTCCCAAATGCTGTAACCTTAAGACCTCAACCGGGGACGTATGGCTCAGCGATAAGCGATGAAACTGAATTGGTTATATTTCTAGGGCATGGAACACCTAGTCAATTATATGGAAGTTTAAATGATTCCGGTGAAAAATCAGTTTTCTTAAATGTAACAAATGGCTCATTACTTTTAGACGGAGTTGACATCATACTTTTTGCATGCAATTCAGATGATTATTTCAGGAAGATTAAACGTAATGCTGAAATTGATTGCTATGTAACATTTGGTGATATGCCAACTGACTGGGAGCACATAAACCACAATAGGGATCAAGATGCTAATTTCTTGAAAGACTTTGAAGAGGAACACTTGGAGTACTACAAAACCGTAATCGTTGAGTCAGTTGTGGAAGGCTTCAAAAATGGTGTACGAACTAACTCAATCATTGGAATTCCTAAAAGGATTTCATTTGTGGTAAACCAGAAGATAAATGAAGTAATACTTGAACGAAATTGGAGTAAGCCTCAAAAGCTTCAGATGATCGAACTTCTAAACGACTTTAAAACAGAAATCAGATATGCCCAACCTTTGTAGATTATCACCAGTATCTCGGGTTTGGTATTCTTCCCCTTGATCTGGCTCATGTTGTAGCTTCTTACGTCAGGTTCATGGACGTCCATGGGTTAAAGGTAGTGGGAAATCAGGTATGGTTTCAAGTCACTGAAGATGTCGAGTTTGGAAGTGTTGGATTTTTTAGGTGTATTTCTGCTTTAGAAATCAAATAAGACCTTAACAAATCTAAAATTAGGATTGAAGCAATCTATCTTTAGTTCTTTTCAAAACTAAACTCATCAGATCACCTTTTTTTCTATCCATTGCGGTAGTAATGGTATGATATGGTGATACCGGTGGTAATGCTTTATCCTTAAATTTTAATACGGGTACACCGAAATAAAGCTGCTCAGCATCATCCAAATCTATATCCCAATAAGAACTTTCCCAATTCTTTTTAAATGTGCTTCCCACATAAGCGGCTAGACAATCAATCAAACTCTTATTTTCGATCTTGTTCATGTCCTCAAAGTTGAATTTAGATAATAGATAACTCTCCAATTCGAGTAATGACTCAACTGAAAAATCAAGTTTATTTGAAATTTCATTTAAGTGGACTTTTTTAAGTTGATGAATCTTGTCTGGTAAAAAAGTAATCCAGGATTCAAAATCTTCTTTTCTTCTTTCCTTCTCCTCGTGTTTCATGATTGTTATTCAGTTATAAGTTTGATGGTTATGCCTGCATCTTCAAGGAGTTTACGTAATGGACCGCTTGGTTCACAATTCTTGAAAACCCATTCCAACTCCCAAAATCTATCATTTACGAGTATTGCATCTAGTTCAACTTCTTTTCTTATCATTTCAGAAGCATAAACTTTACCCTCTGAATATTCCTTGAATTCAACTCCTTTAGATCGTGCTTCATCAGCAATGTCTAATCTCCTTTTACTTCCATCAGTAAAATTACCAATTGTTATTTCCCTTTTTCCCCAACCTAATGAAGAAAAATAGTCATTAACACCACGAGTAGCTGATACCGCTTTATCAATATTTCCATCATAAACATTACTCCATGAATTATATTCAAGCGCATCGGATCCTTTTTCTATTTTATATTGAGCCCACCTTTCTGCTTTATGTTCAGGAGTCCAAGGGTCAAGATCAAAAGGTGGGTCCGATTTAAAACCATAGTATATGTTTTCTAAATCTGCTTCAGGAATTTTCATATCAATCCACTTTTGAGGGTTTTTAGAATTGCTGAAACTGCTTATTAACTTGGATTTCTCCATTTCAGTTTCTTTTAAAAATTTTCCTAATTTTTCAAGGTTAACCAATTCCTCCCTTAGAAGCGCATCTGATTTAATTATGTCCCAAGCTATAATTGCGTCGGGATTATCGTTGAAGAATGTTGTTGTTAGTTTGGGATTTTCTTTCGCAATATCCCCAAGAATAGTTTGTAAATCATCTCCATCTAACTTGGATAACTGTTGCTTAACATTTGGGGTTAACTGATCATATATACCCTTTAGATTGTCAGGAAGACAACTATTGTGTACCAGTACTTTGGACGGTCCTACATAATAAGTGTGGAAATCTGCAACCGAGAAATTATATACAGTGCTGCTTTTCTCTTCTACTGAAACACTATCAACAGTAAGAGTAGACCTAGCTAATCGGTTTTTTAGGAGTACAGTATGGCCAGAAAGTGCTGCTTGCTCTTCGTAATCTGTTTTTTGATCTAATACTTTTAAGATGGTTCCTTTTGTTATTTGAGCTGCTCGCAACCAGCCATCATTCGAATAAAACGGATGTTCTGGAGTTGTCTTAATTATCTCATTACCTGCGTAAATAGTAACAATTTGATTACTGTGTTTAACGAATGTTTGTGTTACCTCCCTAAGCTCTTCACGCTGGGTTATTTCATCGAAAGACCAAACTAAATCTCCAGAACTGATGGATTCGATTGGCATTAGACCTAATGCCGTGGCTATCAAAGTTCCTTTTACAAAACAAGCTCCATACTTATCACAAAAGACGGCCTTACCCTCTGCATTTTCTGTCAAAAACACGGTATTACCATCCGCATCTAACATTTCACCAGATTCTTTCACGAAACTACCATCTGCGTTATGTTTTGCATAACCCCATTTATTCACGGTCAAACCAGTAGTTTCATCAAGAGTTGCCAATAAAACATAATCACTTTGTCTACGTAAAAACTTTTTTGTTCCACTTTGCGCAAATTTGATGGCCGTTCTAGGAAATTTGGAGAATTGTACGAGCATTCTAGCATAGTTCTGAGCATTGGCTTTGGCCACTTTAGCTAAAGCGGAAAATACTTCACTAGCAGCCTTTGCTCCTTTGACTGCAGCTACAGCTTCACCCACTCCGATAAAGAATGTAGCAACTACTACCATATCACGCCCAAGTAATTCTGCCGAAACACAACTGAGGTCAGAAAGAGTGCTGAGATGACTAATAGCTGATTCTTTAACCGCATCATAAACCTTACTAAAAGAGGCATTGGAAAGTGATTCATTTAGTTCAGCTCTAAAATTCGGATCAGACATAATTTGCCCAGCCATAGATGCTATTAAGGCAACACCTTGCGCTTCTGTAATTACTCCATTAACAATACCGCAGGCTAACGCAAATTTCCGTTGACTTAGCGTCTCGGAACCAGGTGATCCTGTTAGACTTTCATAAGATAGTTTCGCAATGCTCTCAACACCTGGAAAAGCAACCGCTGCCACATATGGCATATAATTCTTGTAGCCTGGTTTTGCAGGATTCCAATAAACCTCTGGAATTTTTAAAGAATCCAAGGCTTCAGATACCATGTCTCCAAGCCCCTTAATCACCACACCAGCTTCTGCAACACCCAAAGCTGCAATGCCTACTGGGGAATGTTCTTTTAGATACTCACGAACCTCTTTTCTAGCACTCGAAGGGAACCAGAAAATGACATTAGATTTGTTGTCATTGGTGAAGTGTACCCACAGGAGCATTTCATTTGATTCCAATGCTATGAATTTTCCAAATTCATCAACAGATTCTCGTGCTTTTAACCCATCGATAATAGCTACATCAGTTTTTTCGTTGGTTATGCATACTTTAATCGTTGTTGCAAGCTTTAAGAATATCGAACCTATCGGACTATCGCTTTTAAGACCGATTGATCTACCACCAAGTCCTACATAGTCAGCGACAAGTATATTTTTACCTTTTAAAGATTTTAAATCTGGCGTGGAAGTATTCGTTTTCAAGGAGTCAATCGTAATTGAGCCAGTGAACCCTCTAGACCCTTGATCCCAGGTCATATTGGAAGCAAATACGATGTTGGTCAGATATTGAGTTTCACAACTTCCTTCCTTAAGAGCAATGTTGTCCTGAATTAACTCTTTTGTCCCGCTATAATTTGAGAATAAAACTGCAAGATTATTAGAATAGCTTTTACCTGAATAGGATGCCTTATAAAGGGCTATTGTACAATTATTGTGTTGCTCAGTTCCAATTAAAACGTCTTTGGTTAGCTGTTGTGAACTATCATTGGTTGGATAATAATTATCAGTTCCTAACTCTACATACCCTTTAAATTTATATTCTTCACCTATCTGACCAAACCTTGCAATCCACCTTTTTTGATTCTCTTTGAACCCCATTAAAACACCTTTATAAAGCGTCTGATCGATTCCAGGGACATTGACAATACCTGTGAAACTAGGTTTGGCTGATGTTGATAGCGAAATAATAGAACCACCAGGAGTTATGTAAGAAACTTCATTTGAGAAATAGGCAGAAATGTCCACTCCTTCCCCAAAGTTTACTTCGCTGTACTTTACTTCACTGGCAGCCTCTTCTTCATCATCAAATAGCGTAATGACACTGGTAGGATTGTGGACATAGTCCCACTGGTATTTGTAGAGTTGTCGGCCACCGGCATAGTCCATCAGGTTTTGGGTTTGGCCTTGAGGAATGCCTTTTTCGGCGAACGTATGCTCTAAACGATACACCCCGTGGCCTAGCTCATGGGCAATGGTGGTAGTGATCGTTTCAGTGCTCTGTCCATTGGTGAAAATGAATCCCCATTGTTTTTTTCGTGGCATATAGCCCAGCTTGCTGGCATTTTCAGCTCTGTCTACGAGGAAGACATAATAAGCGTCCTTGTCCCGGTCGTTTTTGTCTTTGAACGCCTTGATCAGGTCATTCATCTCTTCGGTATAGTTGGAGAGCATACCGGTCTCCCCGTCTTCCAGACCATTGCCTTGGTCATCCCAGGCAGTGCCTAGCTCCTGGTTGGCCAATACTTCTACCTGCCAGGTGGCTATGGCTGGCGCATAGATCTTGTTTAGTTCATTTTGGAGAGCCACCTGGGTCACGCCACTGCCGGCTCCATTTACAGGAACCACTTTCACCTTTACGTCCGAGATGTCATAGGTAATGGTGTTGAGTTTCCCCACGATCGTCTGACCAACTTTGGCTACCAGCCCGCCTTCAGTGCCATCGCTGCTGCCGTTGATGCTAAGGTTATAGGCACTGCTATCCTGGTTGATGGCTGCGGTTACCGGCACATTGTCGTACTCGAACGTGACTGCTTGCCCACTGCTATCCAGCGCAATGACCTTGTCTTGCATCCCACTTTTTAAAGACTTCCATGAAGTGAGAACGGTAGAGCCATTCACGGTAATACTTGGATAATCAGCATTCAGCTCTTGTCGGGATGGCGCATCGAATCCATAAGTCTGGTCGGAAGCAGCTTCGAAGGTGACCAACTTGCCTGTTGCGGCTTCCGGATCGGATGTTTGTTCTACTTTTTGTAATGCCGCTAGCATGGCATTCACCACTTTGTCTTGTGCTTCTTGCGGGGTTTGGAATTCGGTATTCCCTAATTGCTCGGTGGTGGTCTCCTGTGCGATAAGCTCTACATCATCTTGTGAAATTTCAAGGAGGTCGTATACTTCAGTGGTCTTACCTTCCAGTTTCAGTTCCACGGTGTAGGCGGTAATGCTTCCATCTGCATCAGTCACCGGAATAAACATGATATGTCCGGTCAGGAGCAGATCGGTATTGGCCTTGTCTATCTTCTTGAGACGAATGTTTTTGAAAATCCGTGGCCAGAATTCTTCACTATCTATGTAGCCAATGGTGAGTACTTCGATCTCGTTTCGCTCTACGAAACCTTCTGCGAAAGCAATAAGTCGTTCGTCCTTCGCGATTCTACCCACACCAAATGAATGTGTAAAGCGCTTGACGTCCAGTAACTGGTGAATGAGGCTGCGAGCTTCCTCTTCGGTAACGGTTACTTCTTCCAGGTCACCACCCTCGTAGGTGTCATCCTGAGCAGCGGCCACTAGTCCCAGATGTAGTAGGAGGAGTAGGATTAAGGTCTTGAGGTATAGTTTTGGCGAACTCGTTACAGACCTATCAGCTACAGCGTTGCAGTTAATCGTCATTAGCAGGTTAGGAAGGTTTAAACAGTTAGTAAAAATATAAATTAATCTAAAAATATTCCATATGGCGTAAAGTATTTGAGTGGATTTGATGATAACGGGTTATTGGTTGGGCTCTATCAGTTAACAGACTCCCCTAGAATCAAGCCTAATTCTCTTTTTGCTACAAAGACCATCTACTGATTCGGGGAGTGACGATCCCCTTGGCGTACAGAAACACCAAGCTTAATTGGCAGTGCGTAGTAAAACGATTGATGCTCACAGTATTTGAAGAATCAAGTCTCCCCATTTAGTAAGGGGCGCACGGCCAGTGGGAGACACAGAGGGGGTTGGAAATGGATCAAACCTCTGGATGCGATTCCTGTCTGCACAGGAATGACGATTTGCGAATGAATATTAGTAGTTTCCCAGAGAACGATCTCAGTGGAATGGAAGTTTTACATGGATTTAGGATTTTAACTCGTAAGGTAAAATCAAAAGAAACTGATACCAGTAATCACATAAGTCGCCTTAAGTAATCTTCGGGTCAGCGTGGAAGGCACGGATTACTTACAGTGACGTTGTGATTACGAGGCCTAGCGGCCTGAGCGTCCATTGTTTCAAGACAAAGTAGAAGAAGGATGAAATGCTATTATTGTTTAAGAAGACTCCCCTAGAATCAGGCTTTATCCTTTTGAAATAAATAAGCTATCTATTGATTCGGGGAGTGACGGTTTTGTGTGTGACAGCTTCATTTCATTCTTCGCTTTCTTCATCAATATGAAAGACTATTTATGTTCATTTTGATAATCTACTCTCCCCATTAGCAAGGGGCGCACGGCCAGTGGAAGACACAGAGGGGGTTGGTATGGATGTTTCTTCTTCATGCGATTCCTGCCTACGCAGGAAGGACGATCATCTACCCTCCAACTCCTGATCAATCATATCGATAAGATCAGCAGCATCATTGATCACCGTTTCATAGTAGTTGATGATAAACTGACGGTTAAACTCTATTTTGACGAGATACATTAGGAACGCATTTCTTTCCTTTTCTGAGAGGTTGAGTGGTTGTTGAAACTTGATCAGTTTGCCTTGTTCATCATAGACGAGGTATGGTGAAAGTAAATCATTGATGGGGAAGAAGTAGTTCTTAAAAAATTGATTCTCCTGGTAGTCCTCTTCTATTTTTTCCAGTACCTGGTAGTTGAAATCATACATGTCAATGATGGCTAGGCGCAGAGAATCATCGCTGATAAGTTCTAGTCCTTTGGATTTTAAGGATTCATATCCCGACTTGTTCTGAATAGAGATAAAATCACGTAGGAGTAAAATGTATTGTTCATTGGGGTCAACATCTGGCAATTCTTTGTTGTTAATCAAATCCCGAAAGTATTGACAGGCTTCAATTCCTCGTTGATGTCCGGAGATGTTTCCTCGCATATCCAGCGTATCGGAGACAAGCCCATTTCGGATTTCGGTAAGGATTTTGGCTTCCGTGTGGCTGTCTTTTCGGTTTTCACTCCAGGTGTTGAGCAGGAATGCCACGGTGATACCGGTGAATACGGTGATGAACTCAAAAGCGTAATTGGTGAATTTTCTCTTTTTGGACGTCTTCTCCATGAGATGAAGATAGGAAAATTCGAATTAAGTCAGTCATACCGATAGGTACAAATGGCCCCTCCATAGGATGAGAAAGGTTGGGGTGAATTGGATAGACTCCCCTAGAATCAAACGCTATCCTTTTGAAATATATTAGCTATCTACTGATTCGGGGAGTGACGGTTTCTCATGCGATTCCTGTCCTATCCACTGCAGGCAGTCATCACAGGAATGACGATTTGCGAATGAATATTAGATACTCCCTCAGAAAGCTATTTGAATGGAATGGCAGTTTTACATGGATTTAGGATCTTAATTCGTAAGGTGAAATCAAAAGAAACTGATACCAGTAATCACATAAGTCACCTTAAGTTATCTTCGGGTCAGTGGGGAAGGTGCGGATTACTTACAGTGACGTTGTGATTACGAGGCCTAGCGGCCTGAGCGTCCATTGTTTCAAGACAAAGACAAAGTAGAATAGGGCATGCAATAATTGTCACAGTTAGAGCGCTATGATGTAATTAGCAAATATGAGATCCTTTGTACCTCAGAATGACAGATGGCATTAACGTTAGGTTAAGGATAAATATCAGATTCCCCTAGAATCAAGCTTATCCTTTGAAATAAATAAGCTATCTACTGATTCGGGGAGTGACGGTTTTGTGTGAGACAGCTTCATTCCATTCTTCGCTTTCTTCATCAATATGAAAGACTATTTATGTTCATTTTGATAATCTACTCTCCCCATTGACAAGGGGGAGGTCAGGAGGGGGTTCTTCTTTATGCGATTCCTGCCTACGCAGGAATGACAATTTGCTCCCCTCTTTTCCTAAGAGAGGGGCTGGGGGTGAGTTGGTAAACAATTTCATGTTCAACACCTTCAATTCGAATAGACTCCCCTAGAATCAAATTTATTTCATGGAAGGACATAGACCATCTATTGATTCGGGGAGTGACGATCCTCTTGGCGTGCAGATACAGCAAGCTTAATTGGCACTGCTTTGTAAAACTATTGATGCTCACAGTATTTGAAGAATCAAGTCTCCCCATTTAGTAAGGGGGAGACACAGAGGGGGTTGGAAATGGATTATCTCTGGATGCGATTCCTGCCTACGCAGGAATGACGAGTTCAAATAAAAATTGTTCGCTCCTCTTAACAAGGGGAGCTGCCGAAGGCTGAGGGGTTTTAAATAAGTTTTAGAAGACTAGTTGAATCACCTCTTCTTCAACACAATCGGAAAATCATGCCCAATGGAGAAGGTATTAGGGTACTGCGGCATGTTTTTGTATTTCAAAGAATAAGCCGGTACCTGATCATCCAAAAAGGATTTGAGTTCGTATACCGTAATCTTCTCATCCGCGGGAGCGCCATCGGCCTTGCCTTTGAGTGCTTCGAGTACCGTGTAGGTAAATAGTCCATGACCGAGTTCCTGAAACTCAGTAGCGGTTTGGTCTGATCCTGCCGCTGCAAGAATGTGTACACCTGCACTTCGGGATAGTTGGGCGAGCGCTTTTTCTTCGCCAGCTCCACGTGAGGCTAACAACTGGGTAGAACCACCAGAGTGACACGCATCGATAAACAACACTTGTTTGAGGGCTTTAATGGATTTGAGCTTGTCTACCACTTCGGGAACAGGAAGTGCTTCCAACATCAGAGCATCTTCCTCATAGAGTCGGGTACAGTTGGTTGGGATGAAGAAAAACTTTTCATTCATCATGGAGCCATGCCCCGCATAGAAAAAGTAGAACACATCAGTAGGTTTAATCACTTGTGACAATTCCTCCAGTTTTTTTAGAATGTTCTCACGAGTTGCTTCTTCATTGGTGATCAGTGTCGTTTCAATTTTTGTGAAAAGACTTTGGCCTTGCTCTTCAATTAGATTGGCGACACTTTTGGCATCATCCACGGCATAGTTGAGGTTGAGCCGTGGATTGGTGTATTCATTGATACCTATCGACAAGACATAACAGGCTGCAGTAGGCTCATCTGCAGGTCGATTGATTCTTAATTCATCTGCTTTGGATTCAATTCGACTACTTCCAAAAGCGGATGCCTGGATCACATTGAGTCCCGGCACTAAATCTAAATGATAGGATTTGGCAATTGATCCACCTTCTTTTGTGGATTTGAATTCACTATCCGCCACAACTCGCTTGCCATTTTGTAGCACTTTGATTTCTTCAATACCACCACCTTGATCCGTGACTTTCACAATGAGCTCAGTTTGGGTTTCAGTAGTCTCTTTGAGTTTCGGATAAACGATCTCCACTTTTGGAGGTGGTCTGTTGGCAATTTGGTTACTTAGACTACTGGCTTCACGTTGCAGGTTACTGCCAAGTAGGTTGACGGTTAGCTTGGGCTGATAAAACTCTTCAAAAAACTGATCCAGGGAGTACAATTCGTTCCCTTTCACAAAATACATGCTCTGCATACCTTCTTGTGTTGAGTAAAAATGCCCAGAAGGTAGCATGGTGGTCCATCTGTTAGCATCCAATAGCACATGGGTGTATAATTCTTTTTGATTTTTCAGGTCCCAGATTTTGATCGTTCCATCCTGACTTCCAGAGATCAAATGATTACCATCCTCACTAAACGAAAGAGACACTACGCCAGATCGATGACCTGGCAATTCATATTGAAGGGTGCCATCTGGTTGGTACAAGCGAATAACATTATCTGCAGCACCTGTGGCAATCAATGATTCATCCGGACTGAACGACGTACAATAAACTTTGTCATCCAGTTTCTCTCCAATAGGAATTACTTTTCCACCATAATAAAGATCTCGGAGAAATACCTGTCCGTCCCAACCAGTGGTAAGCAATTGTTTGCCGTCTTTGCTGGTCTGAATATCGTGCAGTCGATCTTCGTGCGAATCGAAGCTGACTATTTCTTGTCCCTTTTCAGGTTCTCGAAGGGCATTGTCCCACGTGACTAATCCTGTTGAGGTAAAGGCTACAGTCATTGGTGTTTGATACCAATCCCTGGCTGTTCGTGGAAGGTCTTGAATGTATTCACCACTAGCAGCTTGCCAGGCAACTACTCGACCACTCATGTCAATACTAATCAACTGCTCACTATCAGGACTAAACCCAACCGTCAATACCGACTGGAACAGTTTTCGAGTCCAAAGCGTGTCTCCAGACTCCATGTCTGAAACATAAATGGATCCGTCCGCAGCACTGGTTGCAAGCAATTGCTGATTGGTGCTTGCAGCTAAGCCGAGAACAATGTCTTCATGAGCGGGATAGGTGGTTTTGATTTTTCCGGTGGTGTAATCCCAGGCAAACACCTGCCTTCCCACACGCTCAATGATAGTGTTAGGAGGGAGAAATACATGTTTTTTGGTGGCCTTCATGATCCAGTAGTCCACCAGATTATCCGTCAAATGTCCTTTGAATAATCGAACTGGAGACAAATCCCTGGAATCCACTATCTGTGGAATAGCTCCCCGATTGATTATCAGCGTATCAGAAACAGGATGGTAAATCATATTGGTGATGTCATTCGCATCTCCCACATCTTTTGATTCGATCAATTGTCCAGTTTGCAAATCAAATCGGTGATATCCGAGGTTATCCTCACGTTGAAATTTGTCCTGAACACCTTCGAGATACACTGCGGAGAGTATCGTCCCGTCTTTGTTGATGGCCAGATCATTGAACTTAAAAGAAATCCCAGTGGTGATTTTCTGTGGAGTGAGTAAGACTCTTGGTTCTTTTGCAGGGTCAATCCACCATTGAATGATACCTTGAATTTCTGATCCAATGATGAATGACTTGCTATCTGGAGTGAAGGCAATAGAAGTAATTCCCGAATGACTGAATTTGGAAGCATCATAGTACTGGCATTGATTGATCAGTTTGCGTTTGGAGATATTCCAAAGGCTGACCTGACCATTTCGATCAACTGTGGACATCCATTTTCCATCAGGGCTGACATCCATAGAGTGCTGACAGTTGTAATTGCAATAGGAGCGCTCACCGTCTAGAAAGGCAATAGGCTCCTCTTTATCCATAGACCAAATCGTAGCGACCTTGGGACCGGCAATGATCATTTCCTTACCATTTGGTAAGAATTTACCGCTCTGTAAGTACCCATCATCTACACTCAGTGTTTTAATCAAGCGACCAGTAGTTACTTCATGGATGAGCCCTTTTCCGTTTTGAATAATGGATAGAATAAGGTTCCCGTCAGGACTGAAATCCAACGATTCGATATTGTCTTCACAATCAATTCGGCGCAGTTCTCGACCGGATTCCATGTCCCACAAGACGATGCTTCGGTCATAGGCTCCGGAGGCAAGAATTTTTCCATCATCTGAAAAAGTCATGACAGTCACACTGCTGTAATGCCCTGCTTCAATTCGTAGTTCTACGGCTAATTCCTGTGCAGCCAGAGAGGTTACAAGTGATACTGATAAGATAAGAGCGAATCCGAATCTCATATAGCTTTATTTGGTCGATGAATCAAAACTAAATGAAATGTGGGCTCAAGTATTACATTATGGGATGTTTTGTGAAACGTCTATTCAGAATAAACCGTATTTTAGCTCTGCCTAATCACTTGTCATGCAATTAATTGAGGACTTCAAAAAAGGAGACAAACGTAGTTTTCAACTCATTTTCGATGAGATGTATCAGCGATTGTGTGCCTACAGTTCCCGCTATTTGTATGACGACCAGGAAGTGGAAGACCTGGTACAGGACAGTTTCATTACCCTTTGGAGCAAACGAGGTGATTTTGACCATATCAATGCCATCAAATCCTTCTTATACACTTCCGTTCGAAACAAGTGCTTGAATGTATTGAAACATCAGACGGTGATCAAAGAACATGAGAGTCGGCTGATTTATGAATTGGAGAATTCGGATTCGGAACAGGCGATTGTCGCAGAAGAGTATTACGGCCGACTTTACAGTGAGATCAAGGAGCTTCCAGAAGCCAGTCAAAAGATCATGGTTTTGGCTCTTCGCGGCTTGAAGAATCGGGAGATCGCAGAGGAATTGGGTATTAGCGAAAATACCGTGAAAACTCAGAAGAAGATTGCTTACGCGAAACTGAAGGAACGACTTAGCCCTGTAATGTTCAGTTGGTTGTTGAGCTTGTAGAGTTTTTTGCTAATCCACTTCTCCCTCTAGGCAAGGAGGAGACTGAGAGGGGGTATTTTTTAGTGCGATTCCTGCCCTACCACGGCAGGCAGGCTCCGCAGGAATGACGCGATACAACCAGAGTGAATTGACCTTATTCAATTTAGACTGAGCTTTTCATTTCAAAAGAGACTAAAAAACTGATACCAGTATTCACATAAGTCGCCTTAAGTAATCTTTGGGTCAGTAGGGCAAGGAGCGGATTACTTACAGTGACGTTGTGAATACGAGGCCTAGCGGCCTGAGCGACCAGATTAATTGTTAAATAAAACCCGATTAGATGCTTCCTTCAGGCAGTCTTTATCAGCATGGTAATTTAAATCTTCTTCATGCGATTCCTGCATCCGCAGGAATGACGACAGAGTTGTCTTCTATGGAAATCTCTAATGGATATAGACTCCCTTAGAATTCTACAGAGTAGTTTTAATGTTTTCATTCAGTATAGAGAATTCAGGGAGTGACGTTATATCAATCTGCCTTCTTTTATTATGAAGTCGGGCTGGGAGTAAATTCATTACATAATGCGATTCCTGCCCTACCACGGCAGGCAGGCTCCGCAGGAATGACGAGTTCAAATAAAAATTGTTCGCTCCTATTTTCAAGGGGCTCACGGCCAGTGGAGCTGCCGAAGGCTGAGGGGTTAAAAGAAAAGATTTACTACTGTGAAAAAATATTTCAAATTTTTTCACCCACTCTTCACCCGGTTTTCCAACTCGGTTGTTACTGCTTGTGAAAATGCGAAAACATGGAAAAATCGTTTGACATAGCAGCACTCATTTACAAGTCTTTTCAAGAAGAGCTTTCGGAGATGGAGTCTCGAGAGCTTCAGAGTTGGAGAGAGGAGAAAGCGTCTAATGAAGACTTGTATCAAGAGCTTCGGAATCATCCTGGAGCTCTGAGTAAAATGGAAGTCTATCAACGATTTGATTCCAAAAAGGCCTGGTCGAGTATCCAGGGGAAGCTTGAAGAGACGAAAGTGGTTCCAATGTATGCCAAAGTATGGCGTTACGCAGCAGCGGTCTTATTGCCGGTGTTGATGGCAGGTGCTATTTTCTATTTTACACAATATGAGCAAGATCCATTGGCAGGCATTGACGAAGTGATTGTGCCAGGAGCGGAGCAGGCGATTTTGATTTTGGCAGATGGCAGTAAGGTAGATTTGACTACTAGTCAATCATCAAAAGCAATCAACCAGGGAAGTGTAAAAATCACGAATGAGTCCAGCTCATTGCATTATGCTGCCGACACGATTGATACAGAGGTTCAACAAGTAGCCTACAACGAACTACAAACTCCGAAAGGAGGAACCTATCAACTGCAATTGGCTGATGGAACAAAAATCACCTTGAATGCTGCATCCTCTATTCGTTACCCAGTGTCCTTTACAGATAGTACCAGAACCGTTTATCTGGCTGGAGAAGCCTTTTTTGATGTAACGAAAATAGGCAAGCCTTTCATCGTCAAAAGTGAATCACAACAGGTACGGGTATTGGGAACTCAGTTCAACGTAATGGCATATGCGGATGAATTGGTGGTGGAAACTACTTTGGTAGAAGGAAAAGTTCAGGTGGAAAGTAATCTTGAACGGCAGATCCTGATGCCAGGAGAACAATCCACTTTGAAGCAGCAGAAATTAAGTGTTCAGGAGGTGAGCACCGACAACTATACTTCCTGGATGAGTGGCAAATTTCAATTTAAAAATAGCTCCATGGAGGAGGTGATGAAGCGACTTGCGCGCTGGTATGACTTTGCTTATGAGTTTGAAAACGAGGAGGCTAAGGACCTTCACTTTACTGGTCGTATTGACAATCAACAACAGATTTCGGCCATTTTGAAAATGCTGGAGGTAACGACGGCAGTGAATTTTGAATTTAACGATGATCAGATCATCATTCAATAAAAATGGGAAATGCTGCAACATCTCCCATTCTAATTTCTAATTAAAAGACGTGTGTCAATCTTTCAATCATTTAAAGGTATGAAAAATCTAACCAAATTTCCTACTACCTGGTTCCGACAGGGACTTATAATAGCGCTGGCAGCGCTGTTATCGCTGCTCTATAGGAATGCTTTTGCCCAATCCAGTGAGAAAATAGACTTGACTCTTCAAGAGGCTACCTTCGAGGAGGCCGTTGAGGAATTGATCAAGAAAACGGATGTGAACATCATCTACAACAATGAGGAGATCAAGGATCTTCCAAAAATTACACTACAACTAAAGCAAGTAACAGTGGAGCAAGCGCTTGACGAACTCTTAAAGGATTCCAATCTATCGTATCAGAAAATCAATGACACCATAGTAGTTGGGCCGACTAAAGACGATCCGAATCCCCCCTCGGCACCGGGGTTCAAGCAAACACTACGTGGCACTATCTATGATAAGGACTCTCAAGCCCCGCTTTCCTTTGCCACGGTTCAGGTGATGACTACTGAAACAGTCAAAGGTGCTATTACCGATATTGATGGCAACTTTAGCATTCCCAACCTTCCAATTGGTAGACATTCCATAAAGGTGTCCTTCGTAGGTTATGAGGATGCCTATGTGAACGACATCCTTTTAGGTACAGGTAAAGAAACAATCATTACAGTATCCTTATCTGAACAGTTAACCAATTTAAGTGAGGTGGTAGTAACTGCGTCTAATGGTGAGCCAATCAATGAAATGGCTACTGTAAGTGCCAAATCTTTTGATGCGGAGGAAACCAAACGCTATGCAGCGAGTATCAGTGACCCGGCGCGTATGGCGCTATCCTTTGCTGGCGTAGCTACTACTGATGATGCTTCCAATGAGATCGTCATCCGTGGTAATTCACCCAATTGGATGCTTTGGAAACTGGAGGGAGTTGAAATCCCCAGCCCAAATCACTTTGCAGAGGAAGGGTATTCATCTGGGGCCATTAGTATCTTAAGTTCCAACATGTTGGGTAACTCAGATTTCTATACCGGAGCCTTTTCTGCGGACTATGGCAATGCCCTTTCCGGAATCTTTGATTTGAAATTACGTAACGGTAATAATCAGGAATATGAGCATACCTTTCAGGCAGGCGTGTTGGGAGTAGATTTTGCATCCGAAGGCCCTTTTAAAAAAGGATATAGCGGATCATATTTATTTAACTACAGATACTCTACTCTGGGATTGCTGAATGCCTTAAACTTTGAGGTTTCTGAAAATGCCTTGCCTAGTTACCAGGATTTGTCTTTCAAATTCAATCTGCCAACCGAGAACCTGGGAACTTTTTCCATCTGGGGAATCGGTGGATTATCCAAAGCTGTTGAGCATTTTGAGCCAGACTCCATTGAAGTGGATGATTGGGAGTATGGCTACCACGATGATACCTATACCGGGATGTTTGCCTACGGATTAACACATAATTACTTCATTGATAATAATTCCTTTGTAGAGACAGTCATCTCCCATTCAAAAAGTTTTAGTGATGAGAATTATGAGACTATGGATTCAACCTGGACATTGAGTCCTGTATTTCAGGATGACCTGAACAAGGGAGCTATAAGACTAAGTTCTTATTACAATCGCAAGATCAACAGCCGATTGACTATGCGCACTGGTGCAATTATTAGCCGTCTCAATTACCATTATGAATCCAGAGAATGGATGTCAAAAGACAATGAGTGGAATGTAGAAATTGATACAGAAGGCAATACCTATTTGTACCAAGGTTATGTGATGGGTAAGTACAAGTTCTCGGATAAAGTGGTCGCAACAGGCGGTGTGCACTATACTCGATTTGAGTTGAACAAGGATCAGGTTTTAGAACCAAGATTAAGTTTAGCTGTGGGAATGAAAAACCAACAGAAATTAACTTTCGGTTATGGTCGTCACAGCAGACATGAGAGTTTGCCTCTGTACTTTGTGAGAACATATGCGGATAATGGACAGATTTACATGCCAAATCGGATGTTGGAATTGACCAGAGCATCACATTACGTACTTGGATATGAAAAAGCGTTCTCCAAATCGCTGAACTTCAAAATTGAAGGATATTATCAGCAGGTGAACAACCTACCAGTTCCGAACAATCCCGATTCCTATTATACCCCAATTTTTGGAGGATATAGTGATCTGGATACATTGGTCAACAAGGGGAAGGCACGTAACATTGGGATAGAGTTGACCCTTCAGCGATTCTTTGCCAACAACTATTACTTCCTGGTAACCAGTTCCATTTTTGATTCCAAGTATCAGCCATTGGATGGCAAATGGTACAACAGCCGTTACAACCTCAATTATGTAAACAATTTCGTATTCGGGAAGGAATTTGAATGGGGGGATAACAAACGAGTTGGTTTGAATACCAAAGTGATGTGGACTGGAGGCAAGCGTCAGTACCCAATTGATTTGGAGCGATCAAAAGCTGAGGATGAAACGTATGTGTTTGAGGATCAGCCTTGGTCTCATCAAACGCCTGATTATTTCCGTTTGGATGCTGGAGTAAAGGTTCACTTTTTCAAAAAAGGGAAAGAGCAGGTCATCTCATTGGATATCCAAAATGTGACAAATCGATTAAATACCTGGGCACAGTTTTACAATCCACAAACAGACAAAGTGGAAGATTTTCCAATGGCTGGTTTGATTCCGATATTGAATTATCGATTGGAATTTTAAAAATTAGAGGGGTGTGAGTATCACACTCCTTTTCAATTGGCTCGAACCTGAAGTTCGCTAGTACTCAATTTAATGTAGTGATATCCGTTCCAATATTCCTCGGACAAATCATTTTCCGCTTCTTCGAAAAACACATCAGTCTTGGACATTTCATTGTGAGGGAAGTTGTCCAGGTTGTCAGAATTGATGTTATTGTTGACAAGAATGCATTTGAATTCATAGGCTTTTTCTAACTCAAAGTATTGGCCCGTATAAGAAACAGAGGTTAAGTGATATCTGCCTTTTAAAAATTCAAACTCCTCCGTCCATTTGGCATATTCCCAGAAAGGGCTTCTATCAGCATCAGGTTCATACACCATTTTGACAATGGCATAGGTTTCATCTTCGATGTAGAGTGTCCCTGAGACATAACCTTTTCGATGTTTGGGAGTGAAGCTTACCTCATATACCGAGTGTTCCTGATAAGATCTCTTTCCTTCATATTCGTACTGATAGAGCCTGCGATTGCGTTTGCTTAAGAAAGAGTTTTTTCTCCAGATTGATGAAATAGCCATGTCATGTGCGTGACCACTCATCATGGTTGCATGTCCACCAATATCCTTTGGTTTCATGACGTTTTTCCGGGTCTTTATTGGAGCAATCTTGATATTGTTTAATCGCACATTGGAAGGTAAGAGGATATCCAACACGCCTTCTGCGAGGTATACCATGGAGCTGTCGGACAACAGTTTTTCTTTGTAATAGCTCGTCAATCTTAACGGCTCCATTTCGTAGTTGGTGATCAACCGTTCGAAAACGCGCTGCATCAAAATGTCTCCTGTAAGAACCGTTACCGCATCCAAAGACAACGTCGATTCCTTCATTTCTACTTCGAAATAAGTTTGCTCATTGACGTTTTGGGTAAATGGCTCAAACCCAATAAATGAAACCTGAATGGTGGTGTCTTCTGGATGCTCTTTAAGAATAACGAATTGACCTTCAATATTGCTAATGGTAGTGGTATTGCCGAGAGTAACGTGAGCGAAGGGTATGGGCTCTTTGGTGAGGTGATCGGTTACTTGCCCTGTTATTTCTTGCGCAAAAAGCTGGTTTGCTGCAAGCAAGCAGAAAGCAATGGTGGCGGTGTGTCTAAGCATGTCGGTGGTTTACTTCGACGAATGAACGAAATAAACTGATGAAAATCAAGAAGTTACCTATGAAAATTGATGTAACAACTTACAATTTTACGAGAATTGTAAAAAGAAGAGGCGATTTAAACGTTTGGTTGACAAAATGGAAATAAAAAAGGCAGGTATAACCTGCCTCATCACGATGTATGTTTTATTCTTAATTTTCTGATTCTGCCAATTCAGGTGTGGCCTCTTTCTCATCTTCATGCTTTCCAAAATAACGCTTTTGGAAGATGAGGATAAAGGTAATTCCCATGAAAATAGAAGCATCTGCCACGTTGAATACCGGCCATAAAGCCATGTAATCTCCACCAATGATTGGCACCCAATCGGCAATACGACCTTCCCAGATGTCGATATAGAACATATCCACTACCTGCCCATAAAACCATGGTGTAGGAGCATCGAACGGCGCATTGTCCAACCAGACACCGTAGAAGATACTATCCACCAGGTTTCCAATAGCACCGCCCAGTATCATAGCGATACAAATGAGTAAACCATTACTGTGCTCTTTTTTGTATAGGGTGTACAGATAATATCCGATAGCCACCATAGCCCCCAAGCGGAAAATGGTCAATACCAGCTTGCCGTTTTCGATAAACCCGATTTCCATCCCAAAGGCCATTCCCGGATTAGTCAAATAATGCAACTTGAACCAGTCACCAAAGATCTGAATCTGGCCTTGTGACCCCTTGGTCATGTTGAAATGCACGGCCATTTTCACGATCTGATCTATTCCGATAACCAGTATACTGATTAGGTAAAAGATGTATAGCGGGGTTCTTTTTTTCTCCATGTTAGTTTAATCTTCGGTTGGCTCAAAATAATGTAAACAACCTTTTGTCATTCTGAATTTATTTCAGAATCTAATTCATCTTTTAAAATTATAGATCCTGAATCAAGTTCAGGATGACGCTCAATATTTTGAGCCACGAAATATAACTTACTTAGCTACTTCCAGTTCCACAGTCATTTCCAGACCGTCTATATCCAGTGAAGTACCACCATTAGCTTGTTCAACATACTCCAAAGAAAGCGCCTGGGTTTCTTTTTGGATATAATTTTTGTAAGCCTCTACTGAAGTTTTTAACAAATCGTCAGTTGTATGATAGCTCACTTTGATTTTATCCTGTACCTCAAGACCCTGATCTTTTCTCAAGTTTTGAAGCCTGTTGACAACATCTCGGCTAATACCTTCTTGCTTCAAATCATCTGTAATAGTGATGTCCAAAGCAACAGTTAAACCGTCTTCACTAGCAACCAACCATCCTGGGATGTCTTCAGAAGTGATTTCCACATCTTCTAATCCAAGAGTGATAGTTTCTCCATCAAGAACGAGCTGGCACTCTCCAGATTGTTCCAGTGATTTGATCTGATCCTGATCCATTTGGTTGATCAATGGAGCCAGCTGCTTCATCTTAGGTCCAAAATGTTGACCCAGTTTACGGAAGTTTGGTTTGATTTTCTTCACCAAAATTCCAGAAGCATCATCGATGTATTCCACTTCTTTCACATTGGTTTCAGAGATAATCAACTCAGCTACTTTCTCGATTCGCTCTTTATCTGCTTCGTTTAAGATCGGAATCAAGACTTTATGTAATGGCTGACGTACCTTGATTTTCTCTTTCTTTCTCAAGCTGTGAACCAAAGAAGAAGCACTTTGTGCCAGATGCATGCGTTTCTCCAACTCCACATCGATCAACGACTCATCCGCCTTAGGGAAATCCGCTAAGTGAACTGACTCGCTGTTGTCCAATCCAGATACAGCGTTCAAATCCTTGAACAATTGCTCAGAATAGAACGGAGCTATTGGAGCAGAAAGTTGAGCTACTGTTGCCAAAGCGGTGTAAAGTGTTTGGTAAGCAGCCTCCTTGTCTTCATTGTAGTCACCTACCCAGAAACGTTTTCTATTCAAACGAACGTACCAGTTACTTAGCTCATCCGTTACAAAGTTTTGGATCGCACGAGCTGCTCTAGTTGGCTCATATTCATTAAATGCCGCATCTACTTCTTTGATCAGACTGTTCAGTCTACTCATTACCCAACGGTCACTCTCCGTACGTTTCTCCATAG
>PBTY01000093.1 GCA_002729235.1 Rickettsiales bacterium
AATTGTAAGTCTATTACAGGACAATCGAAAATTGTAAATTAATAATAGGACTATATGTTAAACCTGTAAACTTATTTTAGGACGACACAAGTCGTAGTTGGTAAGGGCTGGGCGCCCCCGGCACGGCGTGGGTCGGCAGACCTGGCCTTAGATAATTATGCTTACCAGCAGCGAATAAAATTTATTCAGTAACATAGTCGCTGCGGTACCGAATGAAGTTTGAGCCAGGCTGGGCGCCCCCGGGCTACAGCGATGGCGCAGCGGCTATTTACACATAACACAAATTATATAACATGGGAAACCGCCAATTGAAAAGTCAAACTTCAGATGCACTACACGTACAAACTCGCCGGCTACTGCCGGCTTAACATAATACTCAATTATATAAGCAGGGTTTGGCGTGGGCATGGATTGCACGGCGCAGGCACTGCGGGCCAGGAATGCAAATCCATAGCATTGTTATATAATTTATAGTATGTTATGTAACTGAATTTCAACAACATACGTACTAAAAAAAATATATAACTTGAATAGGGGAAAACGCTACGCAGTTAAACCTTTGAATGAATGTTAGTCTTTGTTAATGTACAATTCTCCGGTTTCCTTATTAACTCCGAAATGACCTATTTGTCGGCCTGTTTTTCGGGTGTTCCTGTTGAAATCATACACTTTGCCATAATGGAAATTTGGAATGTTAAAGAATCCGTTTGCGACATCTTTTAGATATCTGTTTGATATTCGATACCATTTCCAATTCCCATCCAGCCAGACTATTTTAACGACTCCTTGTTTGATCTTCATTGATCTACTTTAGAAACTTGAATCCTATTACCACAGCAAGGGCAATCAAAAAAAAAAGCTCCAGACTTTACTGGATTTGTTCCAATATCGAAACCTGCTTTTTGAATCTTGTCCAGGTACACACGTGTATAACTTGGAACATTGCCTTTTATCAAATTGCCAATTCCAGCATTGTAAGCAATAATGATGTTTCGAACGGTAACAGGCTGGTTGAAGTGGTTTAATTGATCGATGATCTTTGACCCCAAAAACCATGTACCCGCCTTGATATTGTTTTCAACATCATAATACCAATCGTCTGATTTCATACCATGGACTTTCTCGAATTCATCGACAGCACCGCCACCCCGTAAGACTTGCATAAGACCCATTGAGTAACGACCGCCAGATTCGGCCCTGTAAGCGTTCGGATTGTAGTTTGACTCTATTTGTATTACTGCGTTAACAAAGTCGGAAGGGAGGCCGTATTTAGCAGCGTATCTTGCCGCTATTTGTTTTATTTCCTCCCTCGTCATGCTATCTTATCGAATCTAAACTTCTCAAACTGTGTATTTAAACGTTTTAATGAAAATTCAGTACCATCTGCCAATACTATGTATCCATCTTGTGACTCAATATAAAATGATCGATTTACCCCTCCTGAATTAGAACCACTAAAAGACGCATAATCATTTTTATTGTCATCAGTCCAACCTATTTCGTTTGCGGTAGTTTCAAGTAAATAACAACCAGAAAAAATTCTTACTAGTTGTTTCCCTTCTACGGATTTAATTAATTGAGCCATATAATTCATTGATTTGATCTGTGGTTAAATACTTCTCTATATCAATTCTCAAACTACCAGATTCAGAAATATTATTATATTCCTTTTCAATCTGATTGAGTTGATTTAATGAACTTATGAGTAACTCAAAGGCCGAATCTTCATCCTCATACCATGTAGTAGGTTGCCACCATGAAAGAGCCTTATTAGTGCCTAAATAGCGAGATAACAGCGTAGCTTTTCTAACTGGATCGCCTCCTAAATCTTCCACTAGTTGCTTTTCCTCTCTTGTGTACCACACGTAAATTGCACCTATAACAATCAATGCAGGAAGTGCATATTTTTTCAGGTCTTTATTCTGAGAGAGTTTTTTACCACTTGCTATTAACGGAGCTAAAACAAGAGGGGCGAACCTTAAAAGCCCGCCTCCTGCAAATTTTAGAAAGTTAAGAATCAGAGGCATCCGGTTTGATTAAGCCTGAGCCCTTTGCTCGTTTCTCTAATTCTGGAACCAACATTTGTGTGACCGCCAAAAGTGCAATTCCTGCCACAATTGGATTATCAAAGAACTTAAAGAGCTTTACCATGATTTATTCCCCCTTCCTTGTCCTCTTTTCTGTGGCGCATCGCCCTTCCATTTTGACACACTCAAGGCCATTAGTTCATCGCCTTTATCTGAAGTTACTGTTGATTGATTCGGATAACATTCTACCTTAAGCATTTTACCGCCTCCGATGTGTACAGAACCCATCATAATTTCGATTTCTTCGCCTTTTTTATCTCCTTTGCGAATTTTTTTAGTCTTCTTTTTTAACCATAGTGTTCCCCACGTACGGTCATTGCTTTGCATATCTAACATAGTATAAAATAGGAGGGGGAGAAAGCCCCTCCAAAGCTTTTTAAATAAATCCTAATAATTTGATAATTCCGTAACCTAAACCGAGTTTAACAGGCGCAGGCACACTCTTAACACTTTGATCATGATTATTACCGCTAGCATTAGCAGAATTGGAACCGCTAGTATTGCCAGAAATAGTATTAGACTTAGTGCTAGAAGTTTGTAAAGTTTCAATTCCACCGATTGCAGGTATTTGGACTCCTTGGATTGCTCCAAGTGGATTGTTTTTTTTTGACAGAGTACCAATTGCTTTAGTCGCAATTCCTAAACCCTTTGCAACAAGTCCACCTCCCGGGATAAGGTTTGTGGCCAAACTTGCTATTCCTCCTAATGCAGGAGCAGCTTTTTTAACTACTTTTCCTATTCCCTTAGTCGCTTTCTTAAGTCCTCTACCTATTTTTTTGAAGAGACCCATATTTATTCAACACTTGCTTTCGCTTCCTTAAGATCATCGGACTTAACAATCGCTCCTGAGTGTCTATAAGCTTTGGCTACCTCCGGTTCTTCTCTTTCAAGTTTTTCTATTCTCGAAATCAGATCATCTAGATTGTTAACAGTTGACAAACTTACACTCGTTGGTATTACTTCCCGAACATAAACTATATGAGGTGTCGCCGAGGAATCTGTAACAACCTTACATCTTAAATTAGCTGGCAAAGGACCTGTTTCAGAAAAAATTCTAAAATAATCTTCCTCATATCTACCCTCAATTTGACCGAAAACATTATGCATTCCATACATTCCGGCCTGATCGAATAGATATGTTTTTTCTCCCTCTATATCCAACTGAACATTAATACTACCAACAAACTCGCCATCTTGACCGATCAGCTGACGACCATCATTATACCAAACTTGTCTAACCATTCCCAGAGACTTATCTAAATCTAAAGTCTTATCGTATTCCAGGTAAGCATCTGGTTTAGGAGTGGTGTGAACTGTGTATATATCAACTTGCTTAGTCGTCGCCTCACCATGATTATAGATGACTTCTAACTCCTTGTCTTTTCCAAGTGATATATGACCAAGAGGTAAATACATTGCTTCTTTATACAGAAAAGTCCGCTCAAAATTGTCCATCAATGCCGAACTAATTGTTACGTCTACATCAGCATCTAACTCACCAATTAAGGCCATTATTTGATTAGCAAAATGACCTCTAGCTTGCAAACCATTTTCGAAATTGCTTAACGCAGAAATAAAATCTAGCGTTAGCCTGTTTGCTAAAACAAAAGTTCGCTTATTATCTCTGATCTTAACTGTTACAGAATTTAACCCGCTTGCGCTACCGACTATTAAAAGTCCTTCAAGTTGACCTGTTGATTGATCAACGTCTTTATTAGTTCCTTCAGCAAAAGAACCTGACAAAATGTTATCCAACTTCATTTACTTACCAATTTTATCAGCCATCCCTTGAACCATCATTACCGGATTGTATTGATCTGGGAGGAATGCACCCGCCACAACACCAAGAAGAGCTCCAGCAATTAAGGCTGTTTTCTCCTTCTTGTTTTTTAAGTTTATTTTAAACATGATGCAAAAAAAAAGGCTTCTAACCGTAGTTAAAAGCCTTGGATTACTTTAAGTTAGTTTTGATTATTTTAGATAAACATGGCTAGCTCATCCTCTTCAATTTTGTAATAGTTGGCTACGTCTGAAAGTGTAACCATATCAACACGAAATTTTTCCTTAATCTTCTGTAGTTCTTTCCATGCTTTATTCCTACCGCAATGAAGTAATGACATGATGTTTTTTATTGATGCTCTTCGTAGTTTATACATAATTTGTTTTCGGTTTTAAAAGGCCACCCTTGAGCGAGTGCTAGCACCGAGCCGGAGGATACCTCCGGTCGCTCATAGGGCGACCTCAACCATACCATCATAAGGTATGGTTTTTCCATTTTGAATAACAAGGCCAAGGGTCGCCACATACAAAGGCATATTTATTGTTCCTAAATAGTCCTATTGGAATCATCCATGCTCTATACCTCTTAGCTCCACAAACTTTGCAATAGCTCCTAGGAGCTCCAGTCATGTCCGTGCTCCTGGTTATCTTTTTAAGATTTCCCATATACAAAATCAATTATTTGATCACCCTCGGCTTTTAGGTGATTGAATATATGATTAATTGATCAACATAATTATTAGTCAAAGGATACTCGACTCCATTACGCAAATTAATTGCCTTACCGTTATTAACTATGTATATATCATCGCCATTAATAAACTTAAATAACACTCCGTTGATTAAGTTTCTACCAAATGCGCGTTTATAGTGTTTTAATTCAACTTTTACCATATACAAAATGAATTATTTGATCACTAGGCTTTGCAGAGTCCTTTACTTCCTGACTGGTGTATTCGTTCCAGACCTTTTCAAGCAACTGCCTAGCTTTGTACGTTTGTGATTTATTCGTAGTGTAATCTTCAATCTTTACTTTGGCCATTGCCAATGACCCGATTGTATCAAGCATATACATTGCAAATACTTCTGACATTGTAGGATTACCCGTCTTTTCGCGTTTTACCGTGGATTCATTCTCTAAGTGTTTTATGAACATCTCAGAAAGCATTCTTTCTTTCTCTTCGTGTTCCAGACTGAGAATGTCATTTAGCGTAAATTGCTGATAATCGTCTTTATCCGTGTTTGTCATATACTTGTAATGTTTTTTGTTCTTGATGGTGCCCTCTAATCTCATAATGGGAGGGAGGGAGCACCCTTGTAGCTCTGATTGCCAAAACTCATTTGATGAGTGTTCCAACTCGATATCCTTGGAGTACATCTTAACATGCGGTTTGCCATTCGTAGCAACTTCACGTTTTGACCACTGGATACCTATATTAGAATCACTAGTTCGCATGTCATGACCGCCCGTTTTATTCCTGGACAACTTCGTACGATCACCAAAGAATTTGACAATGTCTTTTTGCTGAGCAATAGACTCAACTAAGAAATCTTTCTTAATGTCGGTGTCTGTCAAGGCACCCTTCAAAAATACCTCATAAGGCATTTTGACTACATGTTGTGTTAATATTTCATCGTAAATGCGCCCGATATTCAATAGGGTTATTCCTTGTAAATAATCCCTCTTTAACAGCTTGCTATTGAATAATATTAACAAGCTTTCTTTCATTACTTCACCGTAAGTTTTGCGCTTTTCTATCAGATAGGAGGTAGTAACTCCGTTTTTCTTTACAGTGAATCTTTTTCGTTTAAAGGCTCTTTCATCTACTTCGATTTCGAATTGACCTTCTTCATTTTCACAAGAATTGGTTCCTTCAATCTCTCCATATTCTGAAATTTGAGCCCATCTAGTTAACAACTCTTCGTTAACTACTTCTACTTTGTCTAAATCGATTCTTAGTTTGCACGAGTCTATTGATACTAGACCCGATACATTCATTGTAAGCTTTTAAACTTCTTTCTTCTCATTGGATGCAACAAAGTATCAGAATGATCCTTCACATACAAAACATTACCACGTTTGTCCTGTACGTAATGTCGACTTATTACCATGTAAGGTTTACAAGATGTGGCTAAACCTATAAGTAAAACAGCCAATAAAACTCCCTCCCTTGCGTGTCTTAATGGCAGTCCCACCGTTTTAGGTCTAATCGTTTTAGCCTTTGACTTATTAAGTCTGGTAACCAGCCGAGACCAATAAACCGAAGCAGAATCAAAGCCCAACATCTTATATAGTCGTAATTGGCTAATAGCAAATGCTCTAAGCTCATTTCTGTTGAAGTTTTGGGTGTGTAATTCAGTTACCATTATTTAGACGATTTAGAAAGTGGATAATTGATTTTTTGCATAAACCATGCCATTTGGTTGTTGATGTTGCGTTTTGCCCTGCACCTAGCACAAGGACAAACGTTTACGGATGAATTATCCATTAGAATGCAGATAATTGAATGGAATCATTAACACTTTTAAATGGAATTGACCTTTGTGGATGTGTTCCAGAGTGGATAAAAGAATACTTTCCATCCTGTTCAATTTCGCATCTAGTCATCGCATATACTTGACCGTCTTGACAACTACGAGCAAAAAAACTACCGTTTGCTACTCGCTCTAATTTGTGGCGTACATCGCCTTTCAGAAAAAATTGACCTAGTCTAATCTTTTCTGGCACGTTTTTAGTTACTTTTGACATTGATAATACGTTTATGTCGGCGTAAGCTGACGTTTATAGTCAAGGCCTGAGCTAGTCACTCAGGCTTTTTTATTGCACCGACTTTAAAAAGAAATTTGATCACTCTTGAAGGTGAGTGACCGTAAACCTCGAAGCGAATTAGCTTCTGTGTGTTGAATTCAATTTTTTGTACAGTAGTGTATTCAGTCTCTTTACACCACCTAAAAGTCAATGAACGTTGACCATTGACGATAACTACCAATACGCTTCTAATCCAATAAACACGATAGCCCAACTCTCGAAAGAATCGGGCTATGTGGAATAATATTGTTGGCTTTGAATTCAGTGAATTGCATTGATAATACGTTTATAGTCAAGGCAATAATAATGCAAAATTCACTTAACATAAAAGCCTTTTTTCAAGTTATATAATTTATATTATGTTAAGTAATGTATTTTGGAACCTCTACTCTAGGGATATTTTTTAATATCTTACATTCCCTTGTAGCCATTACTGATCCTTCTATTTTCCTAAGTCCTGAGAATTGCGTAGATAGTTACTAACTATCTAGTGGCCCGTACAGCTTCTGAATTTTATTCACACTAGATCGTTCTGCTACAACCCAGCAGTAGAAATTCCTATCTGCTCTTTTATATATCTAAGTCCTGAGAATCGCGCAGAAAGTATTTAGATGTCCTGTAGCCCATATAACTCCTACATTTCAACTAAGGCTTATTTGGAACTACGGACATCTGTATACTCGATATTTTCTCTTCTGAAATTCAATTGACCTTACTCAGATCTAAATGTCCCGATACATTCTTGTTAATCATTGGATCACCTGAGTAATGAATGTCAGCACTACCGTCTACTTCAATGTCGAGCATTGTACTAACAGCAACATCCACCTCAGCACTTCCCTGAACATCTATATAAATCTCAGCACTTTGTAGCTTAAGATTTTTAATCTCAGCTGAACCGCTAACTCGTAGATATTGAGTTTGTATAGTTCCTGACAGCTCCACATCTCCAACACCATCAATATCAATGGTCAGTGTGTTCAATTCAAGTTTCCCGTCGCTTTTTATTATGGAGATTCCATCTGATGAAATCTTATCGACACCCGGCATGGTTACGTTCACCCATACGCCAACTTCCGTTTCAAAGCACCTTACATTCCGGTCATAACCAATTTTTAATTGGTTATTATTCACTTGGTATTCAAGCTCCTGATACATTTCTGGCTCGGCAATAACCTCCACCATTAGCGTATCACCTTGTGTTACAGATAGATTCACAGGTCCTTGCAACGCTATGTTCTTAAATGAGCTTGATAGCGGTATCGAATACGTATTAGTGGTTCCTGATCCTTTAAGACAAAGAGCGTCTTCCTGACAACTTGATAAACACACTAGTGCTAACAACAAATAAACGGTTACATTTTTCATGATTTTGAGTTTTTGATTAGTCTGATCTTAAAACAACCTACTATTTAAAGCGGGTGAATTGTTAGATGTGTTTTTTTGCAGAATTAGCCTACCTAATAAGTTTCCATAATATATGTTGCTACAGCTACTATTTCTTCAGCAGAATTTTGTAGTTTCAGATATCATAAGCATTTCACTAACAGACCATGTCCAACATTAAAAAGTATCTATTTGGCTTTCTCGCTACAGTCATTCTATTTCAACCCGTATTTAGCCAAAAGAAAAAGGCTAAAGAACCTGCAGAAGAACCCCTACTAAGCGAAACCTTTCATGGGCTCCAGTGGAGAAACCTCGGTCCATATCGTGGTGGTCGTACCAATGCTGTGGCAGGTGTTGCAGATGATATCCTTACCTATTATATGGGTGCCACTGGTGGCGGAGTTTGGAAGACAACTGATGGTGGAATTTCGTGGAAAAACATTTCGGATAAGTACTTCAATGTAGGTACTATCGGTGCAATAGCCGTGGCTCCTTCAGACAAAAATGTCGTGTACGTTGGTACTGGTGAGCACGCTGTGCGTGGAGTAATGACTTCCGTTGGTGACGGAGTTTATAAATCTACCGACGCAGGCAAAACCTGGCAAAACGTTGGGCTGCCAAAGAGCCAGACCATAAGTGACATTGTTATCCATCCAGCAAATCCTGATATCGTTTACGTAGCCGTACAGGGAGCTGCATTTGCTGTAACCGAAGAACGTGGTGTATACCAGTCTCTAAATGGTGGTAAGACCTGGAATAAGATCTTTTTTACCGACAAGCAATCTGGAGCTGTTGACCTGAAAATGGACCCTTCTAATCCACGTATTTTATATGTAGCCATGTGGGACATGCTCCGAAAGCCATGGGAAGTGCGTAGTGGCGGTGAAGGTTCAGGTATCTACAAATCGACAGATAGTGGTGAAACCTGGAATGAATTGACAGAAGGATTACCTGATGTCATGGGTAAAATAGGAATTAGCGTCTCTCCTGCCAATCCAGACCGTATTTATGCAGTTATTGAGGCAGAAGGAGAATCTGGAGGTGTTTATCGTTCGGACAATGGCGGTAACTCCTGGCAGCAAACCAACAAAGACCGTATCAACATTGCCCGAGCATGGTATTATATTGAGATCGAGGCAGATCCTCAGAATCCAGAAAAAGTATATGTATTGAACTCTCCCATCACAAAATCCATTGATGGCGGAAAGACCTTCGCTCCCATTCCAGTGCCACATGTAGACACCCATGACCACTGGATCAATCCAAACAATCCGGACATTATGATCAATGCTAATGACGGTGGTGCAACAATCACCTATAATGGAGGTCAGACCTGGTCCACGCAAGAAAATCAGCCTACCGCACAGTTTTACAGAGTGACTGCAGACAAACAGTTTCCTTATTTCCTATACTCTGGTCAGCAGGACAACAATGCCGTGGCCATGCCGAGCATGTCTTTTACCGGACCTGGTATCAGCTGGAAAGACTGGTTTGATGTGGCTGGTGGTGAAAGTGCCTATTTGGCTTTTGACGACCCTGAAAATCCAGAAGTTACCTATGGCTCATCCATTGAGGGTTTTATCAATAGTTACAACCTCAAAACGGACGAGTACAAGAGTTTAGATGTGTATCCTGAGTTGTTGTTGGGCAAGACGCCTAAGGATATGAAATATCGATTCAACTGGAATCCTCCATTAATGAATAGCCTTCATGCTAAAGGTGTCATGTACTATGGGGCCCAGAAGCTTCTAAAATCATCTGACGGTGGCATAAATTGGTCGGAAATCAGTCCTGACCTTACCCGTAACAACAAAGACCAGCAAGGTGCTGGTGGCCTTCCATTCACCAATGAAGCCGCAGGTGGTGAAAACTATAATACCATTATGTATTTCAAAGAATCACCGCACAAAGCTGGTGTTATTTATGTTGGATCTGATGATGGCTTAGTTCATTTGACTCAGAATGATGGCCAGTCCTGGAGCAATGTGACTCCTAAAGGTCTGCAGGAGTCGATTATCAATGCCATTGAAGTCTCACCGCATGATCCGGCCACTGCTTATGTGGTAGCGATGCGCTATAAATTCAATGATTTCCAACCATATATCTACAAAACGACAGATTTTGGTGCTACCTGGACAAAAATCACTTCTGGAATAGATCCTGGACACTTTGTACGGGTCGTACGCGAAGACAAAAAGGTAAAGAACTTATTGTATGCCGGAACAGAACGTGGTATTTACCTTGCCTATGATGGTGGTGCTTCCTGGAAGCCATTCCAACTCAACTTCCCTCCTGTTCCTATCACGGATTTAGCCATTGTCGAGAATGATTTAGCAGCCTCTACAGCCGGTAGAGGATTCTGGATTCTAGACGATTTGAATGCCATTCAACAGAAAGCATACCAGGGTTCAGTGAAGTTGGTTGAGCCTGAGAATGCAGTGAGTGTGATGATTGGCTCACCACCGGTACCAATCCCCAATTTGGGTCAAAACCCTCCGTCTGGAGCAATTCTGGATTATTATTTACCAGAAGACTCAATAGATGTAACACTTAAGATATTTGATGCTGATAAGTCTTTAGTTCGCACATTGACGAGTATTCCTGATGACAAAGAACCTAACAAGCCACTGATAAGTGCAAAGAAAGGGTTAAATCGAACGATTTGGGATTTACACATGGAAGTCATCGAACCCATCAAAAACACCATCGTTTATGGCTCTTATTTCGGCCATTTGGTCATGCCTGGTGAGTATTTTGTTAGTCTCGTTACTGAAACTGATTCATTGACGGTACCTCTAAAAGTTGTAGCTGATCCACGTATGGATTTCTCAGATGCTGAGTATGAGGCACTCAAGGAGATGATGGCCGAAATAGATGAGACTATTGCTGAGATATCAGAAAGCATTGCTGACATGCGTGATGCCAAAGCACAAATTAGTGATTGGAATACGCATTTGAGTGAATTAGAGGAATTTGACACTCTGAAAAGTTATGGAACGATGGTCATGGATTCCCTAACTAACTGGGAAAATCAGTTGGTACAACCTAAAATGAAGACTTTCCAGGATGTGGTGAACTACAACAGCATGTTAACTGCTGATTTCATGTATCTGAAAGGATACATCGAATCACAAAACCCTAAACTAACCGGTGGCGCCAAGTTGCGCCTGGAGGACCTCAACAAAAAATGGGATAAGGAAAAAGCTCGGTTGGACTACATCTTGAATGAGTTGTTACCTGGTTACAATGCTTTATTCAAAGCGTATGAGGTTCCAGCTCTAATACTAGATAAATGAGTACAAGTAACCGTTAATTTAAACAATTATTGATCGGCCTAAATATTTATTTTGACGCTGGTACAACATTTCAGATTTTTTGAAGTTAAACCATTACCAGACCCAGCAATATGACCAGTAGACCAGTCATTTATATTACTCGATCATTTAGCATGCTATTAGCCATATACATGCTAAACATGTCAGTCGATATGGCTGATCATGAGGGTGATTATGATGTGAGTGTCAACGAGATTGAATCCATTGTAGAGCTGGTTTATGAGGTGGTTTTGGATCATCCGAACATTATTCCAGAACATGAAGAACCTGATCCAGAATTGGCGTTCATGATGACCAACCTTTTCTGTTCCTCATCCATTCAGTTTCTAATCAAGTGCCCTTACCGTATTCATGAAGTGAAGCAAATAGCGGCAGCCATGCCCTATTATTTAGAACCAACATTAGGAACACCTTCTCCACCTCCAGACACTATTTGCTAAATTATCCCATCGACACCTTGAGTCAATAGTTTATTGAAATTCAACCACTTAACGTCGAGTAAATAATGTTTTTAATCATAACCTTCTCCATTGCCAGCACGGCGCTTGGTATGTGGATTGGTTTTAGTGGGTGTGAAGCATTTCATGCCCCTATAAAACCAAAATAAGAAATGAAAAGGCACCTAATTCTGATCAATTAGGTGCCTTTATTGTTACCTATCGGTTTTGCAATTAGGATTACTAGCTTTTTATTAGTAATTTTTGAAAGAACCATAATTTCCAGCATTCATGGGGTCTTGTGATATAACTAATAATCAATCGTCGTTTCAGACTGTCAATAGGCTGCTTTTAAGGGGGCCAGCTTCGGTCTTTCTAATCATTATTGTTGTAGGAAGTCATGCGCAATTTCATCCTGATTCGTTGTTAATGGATTATGATCAGTTACTTGGCAATCACAGAGGATTGATCAACGGCTACACCTACTATCCATACCAACTCAATGGGGCTAATCCTTATTTGGACGATGCACAATGGAGATCAGGAACGGTGATTGTTAATCACAACAAGTTTTCCAATGTAGCTATGTTGTTGGATTTGGAATCCAACCAGTTGGTAATCAGACAAACGGCAGGTGGCACAGCTCGTGCTTCTTCTCTTATCAAAGAACAAGTTCAATCCTTTTCTATTAATGATAAATTATTCAAACCAGTCGTTTTAAATGATCAATTAACATTTTTGGAAGTATTATATGAAGGAAAGACGTGGAAACTATATAAAAGCCATTCGAAAAAGAAACAGATTTCACCTACTACTAAAAAAGTGGAGTTTGCCTATTTCACTAAAACCATGATAGCCTATGATGGAGCTATTCAGGCACTACCAAGGTCTGGAAAATTCTATAAACTGTACCCAACTTACAAAGAAGATGTAAAAGCAATATTGGAAGAGCACCCTGACTTCTCATTGAGAAATCCTTCTGATCTTGTCCAGGTGTTGTCATTAATAGAGCGTCAGGGAATATGAAAAAGTGGACGCTATTTTGTATCTGGTTATGCTTTTCTCTGGCATCTTATTCACAAAAGGATTGTTTGGAATATGATGTGAATGGTGTACAGTCTTATGATTCTGTTAGCTTAACATCCTTTATCCACTACTTACATGATCAAACGACCTATAAGGTTTACATGAATGATTCGACCATTGCTGAAATGGTCGATCAGAAGTATGTCACCAGCTTATTTATTTCCAAGACAACCAATTGTATCCAATCTGCTTTTGATTTCTTCCTGGCACCTCAGAAGAATGTATTTATAGAATATCTTGACGAGTACGTTTTTATCACGAAAGATGTGAAGCTTTTTACTGTTCGTGAATCCTTTCTCATAGATGATTCAGAAGAATTGAATGAACAAGACTCTGGTTCCAGACAAGGAAACACTGGAGATTTACTTGGCTTAATGCTAAATCCTGAAAGTGTATCAAGACCTGAACTGATAGAATTAGGTGATCGAGCTTTATACCAAACGGATCAAAATGTGAAACTGTCAGGTTATGTGAGAGAGGAATCTACAGGAGAACCGCTTATTGGAGTTTCTGTCCACTCTGTTAATGGCTCATCTTATACCACTACTAATCGGTTTGGTTATTATGAACTTCCAGTGATATCCGGTAATCATACCATACAGGTTAATTACAGTGGGAAGCAACCCATTAGTCAAGCCATTCGAATTTATTCCCCTGCCTCCCTGGATTTTGAGATGATTGAGAAGGTAGTGGCCTTAAATGAAGTGGTGATATCTGCAGATAGAGACCGAAATGTTGATCAGCCAGAAATGGGTATAGAACGATTGGAAATGAGTAAAATCGCGTATATACCTAAAGTTCTCGGCGAGAATGATGTATTAAAAGTAATTCTTGCCAGACCCGGAGTTAAATCAGTTGGTGAAGGTGCACAAGGCTTCAATGTTCGCGGGGGTAACGCTGACCAAAACCTGGTACTATTTGATGGAGCTCCTGTTTATAACTCCTCCCATTTTTTTGGTTTCTTTTCTATTTTCAATGCGGACATCATCGGCAGTACTGAGCTCTACAAAAGTCTCATACCAGCACAGTACGGTGGACGCCTCTCCTCCGTGTTGGACATTCGCTCACGTGTTGGAAACCAGGAAGAAGTTGCTGGTGTTGGGGGTATCAATCCCATATCAGCCAGGTTGACAGTAGATGTGCCTATCATCAAAGACAAACTCAATGTAATAGCAGGAATGAGACGAACGCATAGTTCCTGGATACTAAGCCAGTTTAAGAATACGCAGGTAAAAAATTCAGATGCTTCTTTCTATGACCTGACATTCAAGAGTCGCTACACCATTGATTCAGATCAGGCAATCGATGTTAGTTTTTATAACAGTGGTGATGAATTCAATTTGTTATCTGATACCCTTTTTCATTACAACAACACCTTACTCTCTGGTAGATATTATTCGTCCATCTCCGATCAATTAAACCTTGATATCTCCGCAACATATAGCGGCTATGATTATTTGATTGACTATACGGAGATTCCGGAGCAGGCTTTTCAGATTGAGTTTGGAATCAAAGAACTTGGACTTAAGGCAGTTGCTGTGCAGTCGCCATCAGAAGTAGAACAACGTGAGGTCGGTGTTGAATTCAAAGGTTACTTTATGCAACCAGGTGCTATCCGAGCCAATAGCGATTTGTCTGGTGTTGGTGATTTTTCCTTGGAGGATGAAAACAGTCTGGAAATGGGCTTGTTTGTGAATGAAAAATATGAATTCTCGAGCCAGTTATCCTTAAGTGCTGGAATCCGATATTCCTTATATGGAAATATATCATCTGTTACTTCCCAAACCTATGATGAGAGTCTACCATTGGATCAATCCACTATACAAGACACGGTAACGCTAGCGACAATGGACATTCTGTATCATGGATTAGAACCTCGATTCTCCTTACGCTATTCCATCTCCCCTTATACCTCTTTAAAAGCCAGTTATAACCGAACCAGGCAGTATATCAACATGCTATCCAATATGGTCTCCATTTCTCCAATAGATGTCTGGAAGTTATCGGATGAATACATTCAGCCACAAATCGGAGATCAATTCTCAGTGGGTATTTACAAGAATTTCAATAAGGGAATAATTGAAACATCTGCAGAAGTATACTTTAAGAATTTCCAAAACATATTGGATTATAAAATTGGGTCTGGATTTATTTTGAATGAATCGGTAGAAACAGATGTCTTACAAGGCAAAGGACGTTCATATGGAATGGAACTACTTGTAGAGAAAAGAACTGGTAAACTGTCTGGTTGGATTTCTTATACGTATTCCAGGTCTTTCATTAAGATAGCTTCTGATTTCCCAACAGAGACCATCAATGATGCCAACTTCTTCCCTACCAACTATGATCGACCACATGATTTCTCGTTGATATCCAACTACAAATTGAATAGACGCTGGAGCTTTTCATTCAGTGCCAAGTATAGCTCCGGACGTCCAGGCACCTATCCGCTCTCTCAATACAAATTAGATAATAACCGAGGACTATTTTATTCTAATAGAAATGAATACCGTATTCCAGATTACTTCCGAATTGATGTGGGTGTGAACCTCGATAAGAATTTGAGAACAGTGAAAAAGTATCATGGTTCCTGGAGTCTATCAGTTTATAATGTATTAGGCCGTGACAATGCGTATTCGGTCTATTTTACAACTACACAAACAGGTGTAAGGGCATACAAGCTTTCTATTTTCGATTCTCCAATTCCTACGATAACCTATAATTTTTCATTTTGAAAAGCAGTTACTCACATATAGGTGTATTGGTGGTGCTGGTTAGTTGCAGCTATCCTTTTGCTTTAGAATCAATTGATGATAATAAGGTGCTGATTGTCAACGGGATAATAACAGGTGATTTAGGAAATCAACAAATTGAACTATCGTTAGCAGCTTCCTTAGACACACTATTCATCATTCCTTCCAGTGATGCCGAGGTGATTGTCACAAAGAACTTTACCGAAACGTATGTATTTCAGGAAACTACCCCAGGAATATACAAGAGTATAGACCCTTTCAAAGGAGAAGTGGGCGACCAGTTTGAGCTAACAATAAATTATCCTTCAGGGGAAAGTTATAAATCAGAGGTGGTGACTCATAAACCTACTGTCCCTATTGATTCCATTGCCGCAGTTTATTCAACCAATAATGATATTGGAGGTGTTGAAGTGCGGGTTATTTCTACCAGAACAAATGAGGCTGTGAAGTATTTGCGATGGACCTATGATGAGACTTACGAAATCAAAGTTCCTTTTGCCTCCTTGTTTAGGTGGGTTGGTGGAAACAAGGCTGTAACTCGAGATACGACAGAACGAGTAGAAACTTGTTGGCGAACAATAAAAGGAGAAAATGTTTTCATTCGGGACTTGAATACGACAGCTGTTGATGGACAATTGGGTTTACCAATACGTTTCATTGAAAATGATGCCGTGGAGCTACGGCATAAGGTTAGTTTTTTGGTGACTCAGTACACCGTTGATTTTACGGGCTATTCATTTTGGAACACATTTGATCGGATCTTAAGTGAGAATGGTTCGCTAGCAGACGTGCAACCTGGCAATCCTGTTGGAAATATTTATTCTGAGGAAGGTCATGCTGTGATAGGCTATTTTGATGCTTCTGACATAGCTCAAAAACGCGTATTTATCAAACCATCAGATTTTGAAGGACAGTTTACAACTTCCAAGTTTGATTGGGATCGTTGTATACAGCGCAAGGTAAGAATTGATACTCTGGGAAAATGGATGACCGAGGTAGGTGAAGAATATTATACCCTCTACCGGGAGTTAGATAAACCAGGTAATCCGCCATCTGTTTGGGGGTATACCTATGTGCTGAAGTCATGCGGTGATTGTAGAGTTTATGGAACCAATTCAAAACCAGAGTTTTGGCAATGATTAGGAACGTGTTATATATCGCCCCTCTGATCCTTTTGATCAGCTGTAGTTATCCTTATCCTATTGAATCAATTGGCTTCGAAAAGGCTCTTATTGTCAATGGGTTAATAACAGGTGAATCAGTAAATCAGCGAATAGAATTGTCAATGGCCTCAAGATTGGACACATTATTCATGACTCCCTCCAGAGATGCCGAAGTTATCGTAACCAAAAACTTTACTGAAAGCTTTACTTTCGAAGAGACTGGAGCTGGAATATATCAAAGTATTGAGCCTTTTAAAGGAGATGTTGGTGATCAGTTTGAATTATCCATAAGCTTGTCATCCGGCGAAAGCTTTAAATCTGAGGTAGTGACTCACAAGGAAGCAATGCCTGTCGATTCAATTGCTGCCATATACACAAATAAGAATGGTACAGGAGGAATAGAAATGCGGGCAATTTCCACCAGAACTTCCAATGAAGTGAAGTATTTGCGATGGACCTATGATGAGACATATGAAATCAAAGTGCCTTTCGCATCTTTATTCGAATGGCTTGGTGGAGATAAAACCAAAATCAGAGAACCTACCGAACAGGTAGAGACTTGCTGGCGTACATTAAAGGCAGACAAGTATTTTGTTAAGGATCTTAAGTCAACAGCTATTGATGGGCGACTAGCAGTACCTATCCATTTTATTCCAAATGAAGCTGTTGAGCTACGTCATAAAGCCAGTTTTTTAGTTTCTCAATACACATTAGATTTTTCTGGTTATTCCTTTTGGAACACTCTTGATAGGCTTATATCGGAGAATGGTTCTTTAGTTGATGTGCAGCCAGGCAATCCAGTAGGGAACATCTTCTCGAAAGGAGACCATGCGGTTATAGGTTATTTCGATGCGTCTGATGTATCCGAAAAACGTGTATTTATTGAACCATCGGATTTTGAGGGTAAATTCATTACGTCCAGATTTGATTGGGATCGCTGTGTACAAAATACGATTTCGACTAGAGAACTTGAAAACTTTATGAAGAATGGAGGTTCTGAAAACTATGTACTGTATCGACAATTGGACCCTGGTGGATTTACCTACGTATTGAAATCATGTGGTGATTGTAGAGTTTATGGTACTAACACGAAACCAGAGTTTTGGCAATGATTAAAAGCTTATTATATACAGTCGGATTGATCATTGCGGTCTTATGTTTCTCACAAGAAAAGGAGCATATTTATTCTGTCGATGACTATTCAGAAAAGACATGTATGATCTTAGACCTTAATGAGTATGTAATCGGAGAAAATATACACTATCACATTTTTCATGTCCAAAGCAATACTTTTGGAGAGCCGCTGAGCAAGATTGTATACATCGATGTGAAAGACCGAAATGATAGTCTTATTTTACATGAGGTTGTTAAACTCATTGATGGTGTCGGTGAAGGAGACATGTACATTCCATCCTCCATCAAAACGGACAATTATAAAGTAATTGCCTACTCCAAATGGAACATGAGTCAATACTATGGGTTTGATGAAACAATAATTACCATTATCAATCCTCTAGAACCGTATAAGAACCCTTCTTCTTCCAGGGAACAATCAATGAAGTGGTGGATATATGGGAATAAATTAACTGCTAACCTCCCTGCTCAAATTATTTATTCGCTCGACAATCAGAAGCCCTCTTTAAAATTGGATTTGATTACTGGTGAAGGAGAAATCGTACAATCTATTCAAAACCCTGGCCAGTCAAATGAAATCCGATTTACTCCGAAGATTGGTCAAACTTATTTGTTGAGGTTAGTTGATCTAACCAATGGTTCAGGTAAGGATTACAAACTTCCTGAAGTGAGTTTAGCAGGGATATCCCTGGTTGAATCTCATGATTCATTAATCTTCAGGTTTTCATCATCGATAGTCCCAAAAGAGATTCAGGTAAATGCTTTGGCTAGGCCTGAGAAGGTAAGATTCTCTCCATCAAATGATCACTCTATTACGATCCCATCAGCATCCCTCCAAGCTCTTAATCAAAGTCGTTATATTGAGTTGAATGCTATTCATTGGAGTAATCAGGTTGAGTTTCTGGGTTTATTTCAAAATGCAGGATATCAAAAAGGATTAACTGAAATACTCAATGTGCAGTCTCGCGATTCGCTGCAATTAAATCTGGAAGAATTCATGGACACCATTTCAGGTAAGGTGTCGATTTCTATTTCTAAGAAAGAGCAATTAGCAGATACTCCTAACCGAACCATACCAGACATATTGAATATGAATGGACAACAACTTGCTATGCCTGCATCCACTAATTACATGATAATGCAGCGAGAAAGTAGATCAATAGCACTAAATGAGAGTAGTCTCCCTGATTTTAGAGGATGGTTGATAGAAATGGAGTCTTCAGATAGCTCAACTTTAGCAAGTCCTAAATCCGAGTATTTTATTACTTCAGGAATATCTGAGGAAAAATCAACGTTTTACAATTACAACATTGACTATTTAAGTGAAGGCCCCTACTATTTCAATTCAACAGATATAGATACTTTAATGAGTTTTAAGTCGAATAAGACACCTTTAAAAATCCCTACCTTAAAATTGAACAAAGAAGACATACCGTACATCAATCGTCGCATGATGGAAGTTCAGGTGGGATTGTACTGGGATATCAATAATTATAAAACCATCCAAAACAAGCCTCACACTGCCTTCTATGGAATGACAGATGATCAATATCGGACTGATGAATACATTTCTTTAAGCTCTATTAGAGAGTTCATCATGGAGGTAATCAGGAATGTTCGAGTCATTCAAAGAAACAAACAAAATCCATCGATCAGCATTTCTACAATTGATGGAATAGAGCTAACTAATCAACCACTTGTTCTAATCAATTACCTGCCAGTAAATAATCTGCAGACTTTTCTTGATATCCCATCTGATGACGTAGAGTCTGTTGATCTGGTTCGCAGGACCTACAACTACAACGACTCTCAATTCGGTGGAGTGATAAACTTTATTATGAAACCAGATAGGAAAGGCCAGATAGAACGATTTGGAATTAAAACCGATCTGAATATTGATTCTGGTACTAAAAATTATCTTTTGGATGACTTTTCATACAAACCAGATTTTAGAAGAAATCTTTATTTTGACCTCACCACTATAGATCCGGATACCAAAACCATTTCCATTGTCCCTTCGCTTCTAAGTGGTGCTTATGTGCTAAAAGTGAATGGATTATCCAGTAGCAATACTCCGTTTTACTTTGAAAAGGAAATAGTTGTCAAATAAAAACCGGGCAAGGTTCTGTTTATGAATTAGGTGTCCCAAATCTTGAAAAGCTCATAGCCATAATCAACCCAAGGCAACTAAACCCTGCCAGTAGGAGAAATAGATACTGATGACCTAAAGGACCAGGGTTATTGTCCAGAATGACTCCCATCACAGGCCCCATAAATACATCTGGTGTATATCCGACTACAGAGACTAATCCAGCGGCACTCCCAGTAATGGAAAGAGATACATCAGTCTCCTCAAATAAAGCGTAATAAATTCCTCGAATTCCATAAATGGCCACGCTGGTTATGGTCAAAGTAATTAGAACAAACACGGAAGTATTGACTAAATAACCACTAGATATCAATAAGCTACCTCCTATCATGATTACAAAACAAACAGAAATAGTTTTGGATGTAAGCCATCTGTCGGCAATGATTCCACTAAAAATGGCTGCTAAAGGCCTTGCCCAAAAGGTGATTGCTGCCAGTTTAGCTGATTCAATATCATTATAGTTTAACGTATCACTTGCATAAAGAGAGAAATCATCGGTGCATTTATAACCAACATAAGCACACATCACAATCACCGAATGCATCCAAATAGCAGGTTTTTGCATTACTCGTTTGACACCTTTTAAACTTATGTGTGGGAATAAATTACCGGCCTGATCATCTTCAATAAAAAAATATGCCACTAATGCACAAATCAAAGTGATAGCAGCAAAGGTCAATATAATGTTTTGCATGGCAGTATTCATATCTTCCAAAGGTGCATTATCTGCATTCTCACCAAGGAAGAACTCCAACAGAAACACCGATGAGATGGCCATTATCGCTGCCAGGGTTCCTCTACCAGCATCAACCAACCCAAAGGCTTTTCCTTGTCCTGTGTGCAGTCCTAGATGACGCTGAGCTTTGACGAATGATGACCAAAACAATAGAATAGTCGATGCTCCCCAAAAGCCATAAAGAATGGTTAAGGATAAGGCAGAAGGAATGGTATACAACCACAGTCCACCCAGAGAAGTGATCACCAAGGCAAATGGGATAAGTTTTTTAGATGAAAATCGATCAGCTATAGGCCCCCCTAGAAAATATGAGAGCATTGCAACGAAACCATATGCAGAGAATGCGGTTCCCAGTTCTAGATTGGTTAGGTTAAAGACAGTTAAAAAGGTGGGTCTAAAGATTCGAACGATCACAAAAGGTAGAATAAAAACCACCTCTCCTACAATCATCAATGCGATTAAAACGAAGATATCTTTAAGCTTCATTGTTCCGCAACTTAAGGGTTATTGTGCGGAAAAGGTATGTTTGAAATTAAAATCGCCCTTCTTCTTTCAAAGCAGCAAGTTCTTCATCAGTTAATAGTCTGAATCTGATTAGAAACCGAATGCCCATGGGAATCTCTAGTGAAAAGCTACTGCCTCTGCCTTTGGTAATATCCAGGGTTAAATGAGTGTGCTTCCAATACTCATATTGGTCTTTGGACATGTAAAACGGACAACCATCCACATGATCTAATAGCACATCGCTCTCTCCGACTTTAAAGTCTCCATTTTCAAAGCACATTGGTGACGAACCATCGCAGCATCCACCACTCTGATGAAACATGAGGTCCCCATATCTTCCTTTAAGATCTTCGATAGCAGCAGAAGCTGCTTTGGTAATTCCTATTCTTTCTGTCATTTTGGGTTGTTTATTTGAATTCGCTTGGGATAATAATAACGTTATTGATTCCCTTAATAATCATTTCAAATTATTGTCATCAATAGGGTTTACTCATTGATTCAGGGAGTGACGACCAAGTAAAAACATGCCCAATCCGATGGATCAGGCATGTCAACAACATTAGTCAATAGGTTCGGTAACCAACCGAACTCCCTTTACCCTGACAATGATTCAATAAGAAGTCATTCGTCAATGGGTCTAACCTATGGATTAGAATTTTTAGAAGAATCCAAGCTTCTTCTTATCGTAGCTGATCAACATGTTTTTAGTGTTTCTGTAGTGATTCAGCATCATTTTATGTGTCTCTCTGCCAAAGCCAGACTTCTTGTATCCTCCGAATGGAGCATGTGCTGGATACGCGTGGTAGCAGTTCACCCACACTCTACCTGCCTTGATTTCTCTTGGCATTTTGTAGATTTCATGAGCATCTCTTGTCCAAAGACCTGCACCCAGACCATAAAGGGTGTCATTAGCAATTTCTAGTGCATCATTTACATCTTTGAAAGTAGTAACTGATGTCACTGGACCAAAGATTTCCTCCTGGAAGATTCTCATTTTGTTGTGACCTCTGAAGATGGTTGGCTGGATATAATATCCATTTTCCAAGCCACTGTTTAGATTAGCAGCTCCACCACCACAAAGTGCTTCGGCTCCTTCTTTCTTACCAATATCCATGTAGCTCAAGATCTTCTCAAATTGATCGTTAGAAGCTTGTGCTCCCATCATCACAGATCCATCTAAAGGATGTCCTAATTTGATAGCTTTAGTGCGCTCCACCACTCTTTCCATGAAACGATCGTAGATTGAGTCGTGAACTAGTATTCTTGATGGACAAGTACATACTTCACCTTGATTCAATGCAAACATTACTGCACCTTCCACACATTTGTCAAAGAAGTCATCATCAGCATCAGCGATAGATGGCATGAAGATGTTTGGTGACTTACCTCCCAATTCCATGGTTACAGGAATCAAGTTTTCAGAGGCATACTGCATGATCAAACGTCCAGTAGTTGTTTCACCTGTGAAGGCCACTTTAGCTACTCTGGAAGATGTTGCCAATGGCTTACCAGCTTCTGGTCCGAATCCAGAAACGACGTTGATTACCCCTGGAGGAACCACATCAGCAATAAGCTCCATCAATACCATAATTGATGTTGGAGTTTGCTCAGCTGGTTTTACTACAGTTGTACAACCAGCAGCCAAAGCCGGAGCTATTTTCCAGGTCGCCATTAACAATGGGAAGTTCCATGGAATAATTTGTCCAACCACACCTAATGGCTCCTGAAGGTTGATACTTACGGTGTTTTCATCATGCTCAGACATGGTACTTTCATCACCTCTAATCACTCCAGCAAAGTATCTAAAGTGATCCACACAAAGAGGTAAATCAGCAGCTCTAGTCTCTCTTAGTGCTTTCCCATTGTCAATTGTTTCCACTCTGGCAAGCATCTCCAGGTTGTCCTCAATGACATCTGCGATTTTAAGCAATACATTGCTTCGGTTTACGGCTGATTCTTTCGACCAGGTAGCGAATGCTATGTGAGCTGCATCCAATGCTTTTTCGATATCAGCTGCATTACCTCTAGCTGATTGAGTGAATACCTTTCCATCGATGGGGCTGATGTTGTCAAAGTATTCTCCGGAGCTAGGCTTTACCCACTCACCTCCTATAAAATGTTCATATTGCGACTTGATTGCCGGCCGCTCGACTGCTTGATAAGCATCTGTTAAAGTTTCCATACTCATTTTTAAAGTTGTTGTTATTAAAAGCGTTCTCTAAAAGTCTTCTAATATTTTCTACTTCAATTTGCTGAGCGTCTAAAACGATTTGCTGTGAGTCTAAACTTTAAAAATTCCTCAATTTCACACCTTATATATGCGAAGAATTTTGCATATTGTTAAAATGTAGGCTTATAAAAGTCTAAATACACAATCGCAGAATGAAGAAGTACCTGATTGATACGTTTGATCCTAAAGATGAGCGGTCTCTTTTCACCCTGGTGGAGAATCGTACGGCTTACTCTTTTGACATGTGTGAACTCAACCTGTTTGAAACCCATCAGAGTGCTGAAAATGTAAATCTCGTGTTCAATCACTTTGTGTTGACAAGCATGTTGTCGGGTAAAAAGGTGATGAAGTTACCCAAGAGACAGGCATTCGATTATTTACCTGGAGAATCAGTCATTTTACCTCCCGGAGAATTGATGAACATTGATTTTCCCGATGCCAAAAGACAAAGTCCTACACAATGCATTGCCTTGACTATCTCTGATGATGTGATCAAAAAGACAATCGACATGCTCAATGACCTGAATCCCAAAGAACAAACCTGGGGTGATTGGAACATTGATCCCTCGATATTTCATTTGACCAACAATATGGAGTTGGCGGATACTGTCAATCGGATCATTAAGATTACCAAGAGTGAGCAAGGCAAAGCAAAAGATTTGATGGTGGAACTTACGCTTCGTGAAATGCTCATTCGCCTAATGCAAACTCAAGCAAGAGTCCTATTTGAGGAGTCGTACAATATGCTATCGGCGAGTAATGCTTTGGCCAATGCCATTCAATACATTAAAGTGAATTTGCGGGGTAAAATTGATATGAATAAGTTAGCTGATCAGGCTTGCATGAGCCGTGCTTCTTTTTTCAAGAAGTTTAAAGAAACAATGGGCCTGACTCCTGCTCAGTTCATTTTAAAGTCTAGAATTCAATTAGCTCAAGAAGATCTTAAATCTTTGAAAACCAGTATTTCAGAGGTCTGTTATGCAAGTGGTTTTGAGAATGTTTCTCACTTCACCAAAAGCTTTAAGCAGGAAGTTGGAATGACTCCTAGAGAGTATCAGCTTTCTGTAGCTTAGATTCTTCGAGCGTATCAACTCTAACAACCATATCCGGATAGTAGGTTTCTTCCAGAAGCTTGATTGCGTTGGTTGTACTTGTAATCAATGAATTCTCTTGCCCACTAATTTCACGAAACAGATAGATTAATTGTAACAGGTGAGTCTCTTGATTCTCGGTTGAAAACATCGCTTCCGAAAGGAAGAAATCAGACAACCTATTCGCAGTAGTTACTACACCAATTTGTTGACCTCTGAAGTGTGTATTGATCGCATTGACGATATCATAGTCCATTACGACAAATGCTTGAGTTTTGATAAAGGAATCCCACGAAACACTACTCAAATAGGGTAACCCAAGAGTATTATATGATCTGGTTAACTGTCCAGAAAATATTTCCTGCAGAGTGATTCCATTAAGCTCTGTCGGGTTAGCCACAAGACTATCATAGACAACAAACAATTTATTAAATAAGGTATCATGATATGGTTGTGAATCTTTTAACGCTCCCAGGTTGTTTTTTAGTTCAGTAATCATTGCTTCCACGGCTTTTTTTTCAACATTCTCCAGGTCTTTCATGGATCGTCTTTCTGTTAGCCAGAAGGCAAAGTAGACACTGCTAAAAATGAAAATAAATTGTAAGACGTTGGTTGTGATTACCGAATTCCAATTTTTGGGGTTAAGCTTCATATGTGGTGAAATTTAACCCCTAATATAATCACAACCGTCACTTTTCCCCGTTAACCAACATCTGTTTTAGTTGAATCAATCTTCTCTTGTGTCTTCTATGAATCATTCGATGTTCTACAACAGATAGAGCCAATGTAAGTATGAAAAAGACCGTTACACCAATTAAAAAACCAGCTGATTTATCACTCTCATAAACGGAGAACCATACAATGGCGAAAACAGGTATCCCATAGAAAAAGGCAAAGATGGAAAGACGCTCCTGGTAGGTAGCGTTACTAATGGCGTGATTAATATCTCCCAGCATCGTTCGGTCAAAATCATTCTCTCCTTTGAGGCGTTTTAGTCTCTGTGTAAACATGTAGATTACAGAACCATAAAATATGATCGTAAGAGCATATAGGTACGGGTTATGCAAACTCATAATCATGTTTTTCCCCAGTATAAATGAACCAACTAAAAGATTCACACCCATTAGAAGGATTTCCATTCGGTTGACTTTTCTACTGGCACCGATTTTCTTGCCCATCACCTTCCTTTTCATTGCGTCTTCATTGATCGCATAAGCATATTGCTGACTATCAGCATTCCATATTTTTTGCATGTCTTCAAATTCCATTGTTAGTAGTCAATTTTTCTGATTGTTCTTGCAAGTACTTTTTGATGCGGTGAATCTTCACCGCAACATTGCTTTCTGATATCCCAATGATGTTGGACATTTCCTTGTAGCTGAAACCATCCAGTAAAAGCAAACACAGCGATTTATCTACCTCAGTGAGTTGGCCTATCTGCTCATAGAGCCAGGAAAGTCGTTCATCTTGATGGGTTGACTGAGCTTCCAGGACAGGTGCGGACTCCATGGATTGTCTGCCTTTCCGATGTTTACGCTCTTTACTATGCCATCTTATTGCGGTATTGAAAGCGATTCGATAGATCCAGGTAGTTTCAGCAGCTTCCCCTCTGAAATTGGGTATGGAGCGCCATACTTGTAGTGTGATTTCCTGGAATAGATCATCTCGATCTTCTTCCGAACGAGCATAGGCTCGTACCACTTTGAAGAATAATCCTTTATGGCGACTCAACCAATCCTGAAGTATTTCTTGCTGTTTTGCTTCCGTCATCAATCGAACATTTAGTCAACTAGTACAGGATGTCCTGGAATTCTTACAGCTACTGTAAAAAAATATGAAATAAGCAGTGATTTTAGTTAGTAGGAGTTTGGCACCTATTCTTAATGTATTGGTTGTCAAGCACAAATGTCTTGGTGTAGTGAAAAGAGACTCGATTAGTAGTCAACTGACAACTGAAGCTCATTTCCGCACCATCTTTGATATTGTGAAAATCAATATCTGGGACAACCGCCGCATTGCACGAAATTGGTCTTGAGAAATCTTCCAACCGATTACTTGCTATCCTATTGATCTCATTTTTTAAATCATTGACCAGGTTCCGATTCCCCAGCTGTTCAATAAGTGTTTCTTCTTCTTCAAACTCCAAATCCCGTCCAATAACCTTCCCAACACGTTGGATCAAGCTATCTTCAATGGTGAATTCATTTCGAAAAAACGTGTGAACAGTAGCCACTTTAACAAAGTTACTTGTGGTATTGAAGTCCAGGTTTTGATAATATTCCTGCAGTTGGTTGCCCTCCACAGTAAACGAGTCCAATGGCAATTCATGCATATCATACCATATTTCATGCTTTTGGTATTCGTAGCCTTCTAGAATTTCTCCATTTTCACTTTTCTCTGGCATGCACCGTGCATACATGTTCACTTCCGTGGCTAAATAATGAAAGCCATTACGCTCTCTGAAGAAGGGAATTTTATATCCCTTTTTCAAGGTCCATTTGCCCTGGTATTTATAACATGGAAAATCACAATCATCGGGCAGCTCATCAAGTTTACTGTATGGATTGATAAAAGAGGTTTCAAAAGACCACTTTAATGTATTATCTCTATCTACCTGATCACCATTTATTATCGTGTCTTCGGAATTCTTAATCCAATACAGATAGGACCCCGCTGAGGCAAGAAGAATAGTCAGTAAAAACCAAACAATACTTCGTTTCCAATCAGATCTTGGCTTTTCTACAGATTCAAGTTGCTGCTCTAGTTGAGCTACTTTTAGGATACGATCTACGTTTTGAATCGCACGTTGGTATTCCCCATCTGTCGCTGTTTCATTGATTAATCTGGAGAATTGTGCATCGCTATATCCTAGCTCTCTCGAAATTTCCGAATTACTTCGCTTTTCGAATCTCTTATTGCTTTCGTCAAACTTTCCGTAAAGCTTCTTGAGTTTAAGAACAAATTCAGAATACAACTCTTTCATAAGTATGTAAGTCTAACCATTTCTTTTAGATGGCTCAATAAAATTTGATAAAATTCGTTGAAATCCCTTATAATTTGATTTCAAGCCCCTTTTCTCAAATATCCTCAATATACTTACTAGAACCAATCGTCTATTTTTTGACACCCTTTATGTCGATTGGTCTTCTTCATTCAATGGATTGCATCACTAATAGATGCTATTGACTGGTGAAGTAGATACACCCTAACCAACAACCAAAAATGAGTTTCAAACGCAAAGTTTTATACTCTCAAACAGCATTATTAATTGGTACAATAGGAATAATTAGTACCATATGCATTGTCAGCATCTATCGAAAAGGACAAGCTGATGTCCAATCCTATAGGGATACATTAATCAATGCATCTCGTGAAAAACTAATTACTTCGGTAGAGATAGCAGCCAGTTTACTCGAGAAAGCTGTCAGGCAAGATGATTCCATTTCATTACAATTAGCAATTCAAGAAATATCCACAATTCGTTATGATGATAATGAGGGCTATTTCTGGATTACAGACAACAAACTCCCCTTTCCTACCATGATTATGCATGGTGTCCGCAAGAATGATGCTGGACAGACTCTGGATGATAAAAAGTTCAACACATTGATTGATTATCCAGAAAAAAACCTCTATCAGTATCTCGTCGAGAACTGTCTAAAGGATGGACAAGCTTTTGCAAACTATAAAATGCATAAACCCGATGTTGAAGGGTATATTCCTAAGATGGCATATGCCTATCTAATTCCTGATTCGAACCTAATTGTCTATACGGGAATCTATATGGATCAGATTGCCATCAATGTAGCCATTCAACAAAAGATCATTGAAGACCAAATTTTCAACACGATATATTGGATTATTGGCTTGACCATGATCATTTTACTTGGCTCCCTTTTAGCGATCAATTATTTCAGCGGAAAGGTCATTAACACAATTCTGCAAGTCAAGGAATCATTACGAGAATTAGCCAAAGGTAAACTAGTGAAACGCTTAGAGCTACAGGGTAATGATGAGATCCATGAGATGGTTGATTCACTGAATCAGTTGATTATCAAATTTGGCAAGTACATTCATTTGGCCAATGATATTAGTGATGGTAAGCTATCAGATAGCAATCATCAATTTCATCAGGAAGACCAGTTAGGTAGGTCCTTGCAAGAGATGCAAACGAACCTTTCCACCGTGATTGAAGAAATAAACCTGGTTATTAAGAGCATTGTGTTGGAAGGCAATTTGCAAATGGAAATACCAACAGTAGCTAAGAGTAATTCATGGAAAGAGTTAGCAGTAGGCATAAATGAAATGACCAGTGCTATTCGAACTCCTTTCCTTTCAATGAATGGCGTAATTAGTAAAATGGCCGGTGGAGATCTGTCTTGTCGAATAGAAAATACCTACCCAGGAGAAATTGGTCAAATAGTTATCAATTTAAATAGCTCACTTGACGAACTCTGCTATCTGATCAATCACATATCTGAAATGGTGGATTATGTGGAAAACGTCTCTGAAGAAAATTCCACTTCTGTTCATGAGATGAAAATTGCGAGTAATGAAATGAATTCTGCAATCTCAGAGATTAGCAATGGTGCCAATAATCAAGTATCAAGAATTGAATCTTCCTCGCAGAGTATAGAAAAGATCACCAGTTTTTCAGCTGAGTTAAGTCGAGAAATTGAAAAGATATCATCCAAAGCTGCTAATGGTAAAGATGAGAGCGAGCAAGGACTGACTATTATGCAGCAGATGAATGATTCGTTTGGCAAGGTTTTGAATCAGTCTATTGATGCCACCAGGTCATTTGAACAATTGAGAAATCGCTCATTGGAGATTAATAAAATCGTCACGGTTATTTCTGAAATCGCCTCACAGACTAATTTATTGGCCTTAAATGCTGCCATAGAGGCGGCTCAGGCTGGTGATGCTGGCAGAGGATTTGCTGTTGTGGCCAACGAGATTCGCAATTTAGCTGAGGACTCGAAGCATTCTGTACTCGAAATAAAACATTTAGTCCATGGAATTCAAGAGGACACCAGTACAAGTATGCAATACATTCAAAGTATGTCTTCAGGAATTCAAACAAGCGAACACTTTACCAAAGCTGCATCAGAAAAATTTCACTCTATAGATCAATCTACGAGAGAAACAGCACTTCTGTCTAAACGAATCTTAAATGCCTCTACTCAATTAGTAGAAGATACAAGACAAATAGTGACCAATACTGAATCAGTAATTGTCATAGCCGAGCAAACCGCTTCAGGGGCAGAAGAATTAACTACTTCTTCAGATCAGTTTGCAAAAGGAATGGAATCCTATTTGTATAAAAGTGAAGAGTTACACGAAAAGGCCCTCAAGCTAAAGGATAAACTGTCTTCAATTACACTACTCAACACACACCAGACAAAGACTTTTTTAGCGACCCTTGAAACACAATAAAATTTGATAAAAATGCATATAATCCAATTAAATGAAGATTTTAGAATTTATCAACCATATAATTACCAATCTTTTAATAAGACATATTTTAATTAAAACACAATTGTTGATTCATTAAAAACACCCTAAATAATGGATTGACCCTAATTTAAAAACATCAACAAATAACTATGAACAAATACGTACCAATAATGATGATGACGTTCCTAACGCTGGTAATTATACCCTACCAGTTGAGTGCCCAGGTCAGGGTATCAGGAACGGTTAGAGACGACAACAATGAGCCGGTAATTGGCGCTACCATTGTAGTAGAGGGAACATCCAATGGAACTACGACAGATATTGACGGAAAATATGCTTTATCTGTTCCAGAGGATGCTATACTCGTATATAGCTTCGTTGGATTTACAACCAAAAGAGAACCTGTCAATAATCGGTCAACAATAGATGTGAGCCTGGAGTTGGATCTGGAGGAACTGGATGAAGTGGTTGTCACTGCTTTAGGCTTCAAAGAAGATCGTGACAATCTGGGTTATGCCAATTCAGTTGTTGATGAAGAGGCGGTAAAAAAGGCTGCTGAGAGTACTTTAATCAATTCTCTATCTGGAAAGTCTTCTGGTGTTAGAATTTCAAGAAACTCAGGGGATCCTGGTGCTGGAGCTTATATTCAAATTAGGGGATTGTCTTCCATCACAAGAGATGCTCAACCATTGATCGTTGTAGATGGCGTACCGATCAGCAATGACGTTCGTGGAAATGGTGCTGGCAGAATAGCACAACAATCACGACTAAATGATATCAATCCAAACGATATTGAAAACATCACCATTCTAAAAGGTGCATCAGCTGCTGCGCTTTGGGGTACTCAGGCACTCGGTGGTGTAATAATGATCACTACCAAAAGTGGAAAGTACAATCAGGATTTAAAGGTTACCATTAAGTCAAGCTATTCTATTGATCAAATCAACCGTAAGTATCCATTACAATCCTCTTTTGGACAAGGTAATAATGGTGTTTATAACAGCAGAGCCAGAGATTCATGGGGTGACAAGATTTCAGATCGTGCTGGTGGTGCTGATGAGTTTGATACATCCGGTGAATATTTTGTAGACCAGGATAATAATATATGGTACCCGGTTATCTCCAAAAACTCTCAAGAAGTCTATGATGATTCCAACTTTGATCAGGTCTTTCAAAATGGACATTTCCTAGAGAACAATATCAGTCTCAGCGCTGGTAATGTAAATAGTACTGCATTTTTCAGTATTTCAGACCTCAATCAACAGGGAATAATTCGTAATAACTCCGACTATCGAAGAACTACCGTTCGATTCAACGGTGAGCATATGTTGACTGAAAAGTTTAGAGTCAATGCAAACACCACCTATACACGCTCGGAATCTAATCGAATTAGACGTGGAGCGAGTTCATCTGGATTTTATCTTGGTTTATTAAGAAACGCTCCTGATTTTGATATTTCAGGATATAGAGGTGATTATTACGCATCTTCAAATGCTGCTCCTGTTTCTAACAGACATAGGAGTTATAGAGAGTCACTTGGGGCAGATGCTACTCCTACCTATAATAATCCACTTTGGACCATCAATGAGCAAGAAAATTTAGCGACTGTCAATCGTTTCATTAACACATTTAAATTGACTTACTCTCCGACCAGTAAAATTGATTTAATCGCACGTTTTGGTCTGGATCATTACAGCGAAGTTCGAGAGGAATTCATGACTCCAGGATCTGCTGCTGGTGAATTTAGAACGGGTTTTTTTAGTAGTGAATTAGCTTCCAATACCGTATTCAATATGGATTATATAGCTAAAGCTTCTCATAACATCACAGGTAACTTGAGTGTTTCAGGATTGGTAGGTTTCAATTTTAACCAAAAGTCTCTAAAAGTGGATGGAAGTGAAATTTCAGGCTTTATCCAGTTCACGGATGTTGCAAGTCCTACCAGGGATATTGACAATGCTCTTCCTGAGAATCGAGTGGTCCAAAGCACCTATGGTATCGAAAGAACAGTTGGTGTATACTCTTCTGTTACCTTTTCTGCATACGATCAATTGTTTTTAACAGGTACTATTCGTTCTGAGTCAGCATCTACTTTTGGAGATGAGGCAGACAACACGTTCTTGTTCCCTTCCACTTCTTTAGCCTGGCAATTTCAAGACTTGTTAGACATAGAACCTATCAGTTTTGCTAAACTCAGAGTGTCTTATGGTGAAGTTGGTGTTCAACCGGCCCGATACAATACCACGAACAACTACGTCTCTCCTACCTACTCCGACCAGTACGGAGGTGGATTAAGTTTAGGACTATATGGTAATGGTGGTTTTGTGCCAAGTACATCTCGGGGAAATCCTGCGCTTAAACCAGAGAGAAAAAAGGAGTTTGAGTTAGGAGCTGATCTTAGATTTATTAATGACAAAGTTTCGTTGAGTGGTACCTATTTCCAAAATACCACGCAGGATGTATTAATGGATTTCCCAATAGCTAATTCACGTGGTTACAACTCCATTTATTCAAATGCTGCTGAGATTCAAAACAAAGGAATTGAGGCTGATTTAGGGTTTCAGATCCTTAACACTAGTGATATTCAGTGGAATGCCAATCTGATTTACACGAGAATTAGAAATGAAGTGACTGATCTGGCAGGAGTGGAATCATTATTTATGGGTGGATTAGATGCGGTGAATTCAAGAGCAGTAGAAGGACAGCCACTTGGAGTACTTTGGGGTTCACGTACCCTACGAGATGAAAATGGAGATATTGTCTTTGACGAAAATGGTTTCCCGGTACAAGACGAATTAGAAGGTGTCATTGGAAACCCAAATCCGGATTGGCAGGGTTCATTCAGTACAGCTATTAGCTATAAAGGAGTTACGCTATCAGCCCTATTTGAGACTTATCAAGGAGCTGATATATATGCGGGTACTAAATCTGTACTTTCTGACCTAGGTAGGTGGAAAGATACAGATGTTGAAACTACCGCTGGTCAAAACCTATTGGATTACAACGGAAATGTCATACCTATGGGAACCACATTCCGTGGTACTATTCATGACTTTGGTGCAGGACCAGTAGCCTTAACAGAACCATGGTATCTGGGTGATGGTGGTTTCTTTGGAAATGGAAATGATGAATTATATGTTGAAGATGGCTCCTGGACCAGGTTACGGGAATTGGTTCTGTCTTACACACTTTCCACACCATGGATTCATAACCTGGGTGTTAGCTCAGTAGACTTATCTGCCACCGGAAGAAACCTCATTCTGTGGACTGAATTTGAAGGGAATGATCCCGACACCAATTTAAGTGGTGTAAGTGCAGCACGTGGTATTGATTACTTCAATAACCCAGGCACCAAATCGTATGTGTTCACGATAATTCTTAACCTATAACAACCCAGAGTGATGAAAAAAATAATCATAGCAATAAACATATTTTCACTACTGGTCATCTCATCATGTAGTGAATTGGTAGAAGGATTAAATGACAATCCTAATAGCCCAACTACTGCCGCTTTTCAGAATATTTTGACTGGAGCTGAAGTTGGTACAATCATCTTGCAAACAGGAGAAACCGCAAGAAGAGCTGGTATTTTCTGTGGATACTATACAGGAATTCAAAGACAACACCAGGGGTTTAGCAACTATACGGTGACCACAAGTGATTTTGATGAATTGTGGGACGATGCTTTTGTCAATGCACTAAGAAATGCCAAAGTCGCTGAAGAAGCAGCACGGGAAGAAGGATTAGAAGGTGTATCCATAGGAATTGTCCAGGTTTTACAAGCTTTAACTTATGGTACAGAAACGTCTCTATTTGGAGCTATTCCATTTGATGAAGCGGGAAACATTACGATTGAGAATCCTGTGTTTGAAGCTCAATCCCAGGTATATGGTAAAATCCAGTCTCTGTTAGATGCTGCCATTCTAAACTTAGAAGCTGACTCAGGTCGTCCTACAAGTGGCTCTGAGATATACTTCGATGGAGATCCTGATGCATGGATCGCTGTAGCTTATACTCTAAAGGCAAGATATTTCATGCATACCAAACAATATGCTGATGCATATGCTGCCGCTCAAAATGGTATTGCTTCCGCTAACAATTCAATGTATGCTCCACATGGGAGTGGTTTGGATGAAAACAACCTGAGTTATCAATTTTTCGCCATTCAGGTTCGTGGAGCTGATTTGATTACCTCCGATTTTATGACAAGTTTGGTAGCTCCAAGCACCGAAACCAGTCCTGATTTCACAGCATATCGTGGTAATAGCAAAACCAATGAGTCAGGCCGATATGGCTTCTATTTTCAAATCAATGATGTGGGCACACAGCCTAATACGGTAGATGGTTTAGCTGCTCCCCAAGCTTCCGCTCCTATAGTGACTTATCAAGAGAATCTATTGATTTTGGCTGAAGCAGGTTTTAGATCTGAAGGATTTGCCACTGGGTTAGCAGCACTCAATGATTTTAGAGCATACATGAATGCTGGAGGTTATTTAACCAATGCAGATGCTGCTAACATTCAGTATGATACATATGTAGCAGCTGACTTTGCCAATGGAGGAATCGAAAACCCAGACAATATATCGTCAGACAATGCACTTCTAAGGGAAATATTGGAAGAGCGATATATTACCCTGTTTGGGCAAATAGAAGGATTCTCTGACGTGAGGCGAACCCAAGATGAATCTGTGAGAGTGCCAGTTCAACCTAATACCGGCAGTGAGCTGCCTCAGCGATTCATCTATCCTCAATCTGAAATTGACAGAAACGACAATATTCCGAATCCGATTCCCGGTTTATTTGATCTAACTGAAACCAATCTATAACGAAGAATAAGAAATATGTTGAAGCAACTAAAGTATGCATGTTTTTTACTGATCTGGATGTTCGTTACGGACATCCAGGCTCAGCAAAAAGATACGCTGAAGGTATTGTTTGTTGGAAATAGCTACACATACTTCTGGAACCTTCCACAAACGGTCCGAACTATGGCTGCTACCAAAGGGACACCCATTCTGGCTAAGAAGTCGACAGTTGGTGGTACTACCTGGAAGCAGCATTGGGAAGGCGACAAAGGACTCCAGTCGAGAGAACTGATTAAAAATGGCAGATGGGATGTAGTGATTCTACAAAACCACAGCATGAGTACAATAAACGCCGAACAAGAGTTTACCGAATATGGAAGCAAATTCATTGATCTAGTTCGTCAATCGGGTGCTGTACCAGTTTTATACATGACCTGGGCCAGAGAATTCAATCCACTTATGCAAGCTCAAATCTCCAAAGGATATCGAGAGCTTGGAAGACAAAAAGGTGTTCTTGTAGTACCCGTAGGTGAAGTCTGGGAGCAAGCTAGACAATTGAAACCAGGGTTTAGGTTATATGACCCAGACGGAAGTCATCCATCAACTATAGGAACATACCTTACAGCCCTGGTTTTTGTTAAATCCCTAACCGGACAGGAGGTTTCAGGCATTCCAAACAGGCTGTCCACTGTTGATAAGTATGGTGAGGAGTTATTCTTCTCAATTATGAGTAAGGAAGATGTAGCCTTTATGCAACAGTTAGTAGATTCATTTGAACTAGAAGAATTGAGTACTAATGACAAATAGAGTTAGAAAGGTACTATCAATTTTTGCTGGACCTATTGCATTTCTAGTATTGGAGTTGATTGGTAAGCCAGATACGTTGAGCCTGGAGGCTTATCATGTATTGACCATCACTTCATGGGTAGCCTTATGGTGGATTACGGAGGCAGTGCCTATTTCTGTAACTGCCCTACTGCCCATCATCCTATTCCCACTAACTGGAGCTTTGAGTATTGCTGAAACAACGCAATCTTTTGGCCATAAATACATTTTCTTATACATGGGAGGTTTCATGTTGGCTATAGCCATAGAAACCTGGGGCTTGCACAAACGAATAGCGCTGAACATTATCAATATTATTGGAAGCAATGTCACCAATATCATACTTGGCTTTATGATTGCAACTGCATTCTTGTCCATGTGGATATCCAATACAGCCACTTCAGTAATGATGCTTCCAATTGGAACAGCAATTGTATCCCAATTTAAAAAGAGAACTAACGGTGATATTCATGAAGGCAATTCGTTTGGTAAAGCACTGATGCTCGGAATAGCCTATAGTGCTTCTATTGGTGGATTTGCTACGTTAATTGGCACGCCTCCCAACTTAGTACTTGCTGGTATTCTACAACAGATATATCATGTCAAAATTAGTTTTGTACAGTGGATGATGTTTGGTTTACCTACCTCTCTTCTATTGCTGTTTCTCTGTTGGTGGTACCTTACTCGTCATGCATTTTCTTTTGATCAGGTCTCTTTTCCAGGTGGAAAATCAGAAATCAAAAAGATGCTTGTTGATCTTGGTAAGATTCAATATGAAGAAAAGCTGGTGTTGATTGTGTTTATTTTCACAGCTCTTGCGTGGATGTTCCGCTCACTGTTGGAGAAGGTTATTCCAGATTTGGATGATACCATTATTGCTATGGTAGCAGCAGTTGTTTTGTTTTTGATTCCAAATAAAGATAAGACTAGAAAACTGATCAACTGGGATGAAGCTGTAAAACTTCCCTGGGGAATTATCCTTCTATTTGGAGGTGGTATGGCATTGGCTAAAGGATTTACGTCTACTGGTTTAGCAGAATGGATAGCAGGTCAAATGAGCCAGTTAGATGGGCTGTCAATGTTTTTATTGATACTCATCCTCGTCACTATGGTAAATTTTCTCACGGAAATTACCTCAAATCTGGCAACTACTGCGATGCTTCTTCCGGTTTTAGCACCGATGGCTGTGTCTTTTGACCTACACCCTTACATGATTATGGTTTCTGTGACGATTGCAGCCTCATGCGCTTTTATGTTGCCGGTGGCTACACCACCTAATGCGGTGGTGTTTGGATCTGGGTATCTAAGAATCCCAGATATGATGAAGGCAGGTGTGTGGATGAACATTCTATCAATAATATTGATCACCATCACTACCTATTTCCTTTTACCCCATTTATGGAATATGGACCCCAATCAATTCCCCGAGTCTTTTAAGACTCACCTAAACTTATCTAATTGACCAAAATTGATGATCCCATGAAAAAGTATAAATTAATAATCTTGATTGCCCTAATTACTTCTATAGTAATTAATACTTCTTGTGAAGAAGAAGACCAGCCGATATCTAATGATTTGAGGCTCTTAACAGCAACCATTAATGGTGAAAATGTGAAAAATGAAGTGGCAACCATTGATGCAGAAGGCCAGGTGTCAATGGAACTCGTTTTCTCACACACATTGAGTTCTGAAGCATTCGAAAGTGCTTTCAGTGTTTCTAATAATGCTAGCTATAGTGTTTCATATGATGAGACCAATTCGTTTGTGACCATTACCTTTCAAGGTTTAGCATTTGAAACGGATTATACAGCTACTATTACTGCAGGAGACCTGGGAGTAGATAGTGAACCATTGACAGAAACATGGGTATTGAATTTCACTTCTAGCGCATATGTTCCACCTGTAGTGACATTATCAACAGATAACTCTAATCTACTTGAAGGAGAATCAAGTACTATTACGGCATCTATTGATAAAGAAGCGCTCGATGATGTTGTAGTTAACCTTTCAATAGCTGGATCAGCAACACCAGAAAGTGACTACACACTAGCAAGCTCTATTACCATTCCAATGGGTGAAACCAGCGCTTCTACTAGCATCTCTCTTAACAATGATTCCGAAATTGAGGGTGAAGAGACGCTAATTCTAACCATTGAGTCAATCACCAATGCTTTGGAATCAGGTACTCAGGAAATAACATTTTCATTTAATGATGAACTACCTGCATTAACCTTAAAAGGTGTAATGGCCATGCGATGGTCAACAGAGACTGATGGCAATAGTGGGAAAGCTGTTCATTTGGTGGCTTTAGAAGACATTGCTGATCTAAGCGAGTACTCCATTGGTGTAGCAAATAATGGCGGTGGTACAGACGGAATTGAATATACTTTCCCGGCAATAGCAGTTAATGCTGGTGAAGATATCCTTTTGGCCAGAGAACCTTCAGCTCTGCAGGCATACTTTGGAGGATGTTATGATAGCTTTGAGCATGTAATCCAAACCGATGAGATGTCCCAGAATGGAGACGATGCAATCGAATTATTTAAAGGCTCAGCAGTCATTGAAACCTATGGAGATGCCGACGTAGATGGAACAGATCAGGATTGGGAGTACACTAGTTCGTGGGCATATAAATTAGGCGAAACATGGACAAGTGGAATGGTTAATTGTACAGCAGGTTCTACGACTACTAATGATTCTGGGTGCATCTATCCTATTTGTGATAATCCTTTGATATTGAAAGGGGTACTTGCTTTGTTATGGGATGGATCTGGAACTAATGGAGGCAAAGCGGTTCATTTAGTGGCCACAAGAGATATTGCGGATTTGTCAGTTTATGGTCTTGGCGTAGCTAATAATGGCGGAGGAACAGATGGGGTTGAGTTCACCTTCCCTTCTATTGCGGTATCAGAAGGCGAAAACGTCCTGTTGGCTCGAGAACAAAATACGATTTCTGGATATTTTGAAGGATGTTTTGATGGTTTTAACCATGTGATTGAAACGGACGCCATGAACCAAAATGGAGACGATGCTATTGAGTTATTTAGTGGCACTGACATTATCGAAGTATTTGGTGATGCCGATGTAGATGGCACAGATCAACCATGGGATTACTCAGGGTCCTGGGCATTTAAGATCGGAAGCACCTGGACATATGGCGGTGTAGATTGTGCGGCAACTGCCACGACAAATGCCACTTCTGAATGTGTGTACACCTTTTGTGAATAAACAAAACTTGGGGTTGGGAAATCCAACCCCTCACTTTAATATGAAGATTTTAGTTTCAATTGTCCTGCCAATGTTGGTTTTATTCTCTATCCATGGATGCAAGGAAGATGAAGAAGTCAAAATCATTGAATTAGTAAGTTCGTCTATCAATGGATATTCTCTCGATAGCGAATTGAACGATATCCCAACAAGTCTTAAAATTGAATTAGTCTTTGGAAAGCCAGTGGATTTGAATGCATTAAAAGATGCAACCTCGATAATGAATGGTAGTTCTCCGATTGATTTTACCATTCAGTTATCAAATGCTGGTTCCAAAGCGACAATTGAAGCGATGTTGTCTTACAATACAGATTATTCATTCACTATTGCTTCACAAGTGATTACGACTGATGGTGCATCTCTTAAAAAATCAATTCAAGTACAATTCACTACAGTAGCAGACGAGATGATTCGCTCTATGGCTCCTTGCAGCGGCACTTCAGACTGCCTTCAAGCGATTGAGTTACAAATGAATGATTCCGAAATCTCATTTTGGACGTACGCCAATTATCCTTTTGACATAAACAATGCTGTTTGGGAAGATCTCGAGCAGGCTGTTATTGTAATTCATGGACAAAATAGAGATGCAGACAACTATTATCAATATCTCTCTACGACACTTAATGATTTAAATCTTAGCGAGTCTACACTTCTAATTGCACCGTGGTTTAGAGATGATAGCAACACTTCTACTAATGACCTGTATTGGTCATCCTCTGCCTGGCGAGAAGGTGGTAATTCTAGTGGTGACAACAATATCAGCTCATTTATTGCCGTAGATAGTGTTCTGCAATTGTTAAATAACAAAACACACTTTCCATCTATGAAAAAGGTGATTATCACTGGGCACTCATCTGGGGCTATGTTTACCGATATGTACGCGCTAGCCAATTCATCAGAGGAAGCTATTGATCTGGAAGTAGAATATGTAGTAGCCAATAGTCAATATTTCTACTATCCCCTTGACTATCGACTCAATGAAGCTACCCTAACCTTCTATGCACCCGATGACTGTAGTGGGTATAACAATTGGCCTTATGGGTTTATCAACCACCCGGCATACCTTTCAGGAAATGATCAAACTGCACTCAATAACCGATTTGCATCAAGATCCGTGACCTACCTCCTGGGAAATGATACAAGCAATGATCCTGCACTAAATATCACCAATTGCAAAGCAACTTTATTGGGATCTACGAGGTACCAGCGAGGAGAAAACATGTTCGCATTTATGAACGAATATTTTCCAGATAATCAACACGCCAGAGTGATCGTCCAATCAATAGGCCATGATGGTGAAGGAATGTACAAATCAGAGACTTTTCAAAACCTACTAACTGATTTAATCAAGTAGTTATAACGTATTAATAATCAATAACATATCAATCATTAATGATAGAATTTGGAATTAAGTCAACTAAGTCCAGCTTGGCTTCTATTGGCATTAAACAAGTGCGAGAGGCTCACTGGAACCTCAGTCCATCAGAGTTGACAGAAGCGGCACTTCAGAATATGGAAGGTGTACTTAGTGAAACAGGTGCTCTGATGTGTGATACCGGTCGATTTACTGGGAGATCTCCAAAGGATCGTTACATTGTAAAAGATGAACTCACTGCTGAAAATGTTTGGTGGGGTGACATCAATATTCCCATATCTTCAGAGAACTTTGAACGCTTGCATGCCAAAATGCTCGGGTTCCTGGCAGACAAAAAGGTTTATGTACGAGATGCCTATGCAGGTGCCGACAAGACCCATCGCATAAAGCTTAGGGTCGTTAATACAGAGGCATGGCATAATTTGTTTTGTTACAATATGTTCATTCGTCCAGAAGAATATCAGCTAAAAACTTTCGAACCCAATTTCACAATCATCAATTGTCCAGGGTTTGAAGCTGACCCTGAAACTGATGGAACCAGGCAAGCTAATTTTGCCATCATCAATTTGACCAAAAGGATCATTCTAATTGGTGGAACGGGGTACTCTGGAGAGATGAAGAAAGGAATATTTTCTGTACTCAACTATCTATTGCCTATCAATGATTCAGTTTTTCCAATGCATTGTTCTGCCAATATCGGAAAAGAGAATCGAGATACGGCCATATTCTTTGGATTATCAGGAACTGGTAAAACAACACTTTCTGCCGATCCGAACCGGTTATTGATTGGAGATGATGAGCATGGCTGGACTGATAGCAATGTCTTCAACTTTGAAGGTGGCTGTTACGCCAAGACTATCGGACTCACAGAAGAAAATGAGCCTGAGATTTATCAAGCCATCAAGTTCGGAGCTATTTTGGAGAATACCAGATTCTTCAGCGAAGATAGAAAAGTAGATTTTGACAATACTTCAGTCACCGAGAATACAAGAGTCTCTTATCCTCTTGGACACATTCCAAATGCAGTTTCTCCCTGGATTGGCGGTATTCCAAAGAACATTTTCTTTTTAACATGTGATGCTTTTGGAGTCATACCGCCTATTCAACGACTTTCTACTTCTCAAGCCATGTATCATTTCATATCTGGTTATACATCTAAAGTAGCAGGTACAGAAGACGGAATCACCGAGCCAGTTCCAGTCTTTTCAGCATGCTTTGGTGCACCTTTCATGCCACTTCACCCTGCTAAATACGCAGAACTTCTCGGTAAAAAACTGGATGCAAATAACACCAATGTTTGGCTTGTTAATACGGGCTGGACGAATGGGCCATATGGTGTGGGTAGTAGAATTAAGCTAAAGTACACACGCTCTATGATCACCGCTGCATTGAATGGTGTATTGAATAACGTCGGATATCGCACACATTCATTATTTGGAGCGGAGATACCTACTACTTGTCCCGGAGTGCCTTCGGAAATATTAAGTCCCAGAGAAACCTGGAAGGATGATGAAGCTTTCTATAAAAAAGCGAATGAGCTTGTTATCAAGTTTCAGAGGAACTTTGATAAATATCGAGATGAATCTGACGAAACGATATTACAAGGTGAACCACAGCAAAATCTAAAGTACTAAAAGGTAAAAGCCGGACGTTTGTTCGGCTTTTTTTATGGTGTTTCACACATTTTCCTGTTTCATTCGTCATAATGAAAACAATTGTTTTATTTAGATCGTACGTCTAGTAGATTTCTTCGCACCAGGAAAAGCAAAGTGACCAACCAAACTAAATGATAAGTAAACCAGCTACAGATTTATCTGTTCGTGATAGATTTTTTAATTCAGAGCTAATCAAAACCGAAAAGCGTCGATTAGATGTTTTCATAGCCTTTTTGATTGTAGCCTCTGTTGTCGCGATCATCTTTCAAGTAGAGCACCTGGATATCCTGCGAGATACGTTCTCCAATCCTGCATCTTATCCTTTAATCATGTTTTTTGTCCTGGTAATGATGGGATTGTTTTTCATCGGAAAGAAGTATGTCATTTGGATAGAGAAAAAAGGACTCAAGTTATCGCGATGGTATTTTTATTATACCGTTTTAATGGAAGTGTCTTTACCGTCTATTTGGTTGGTTATGGAATCATCCATAGAAAAAACTTCTATTTTCCTGGACTCTCCCATTACCTTCATCTACTTCGTGCTAATCATTGTCTCTTCACTTCATCTTGATTTCTGGATCAGTGTGTTGATGGGGATTTTAGTGTCAATATTTATCAGTTGGTATACCCTTTGGGTTACTGATGCATATCCAATTCAGTTTCATTTACCCATTGTGATCTATCAGGTGCGATCGTTCATGTTTTTGATGGCTGGTATATGTGCTGGCTTCGTAGCCCATGAATTGAAGAAAAGGATGCGAAGTACCTATGATCAAATTCAAGAGAAGGAGAATATTGAAGGGTTGTTTAATCAACAGATCTCTAAAGAAATGGTTGGGGTATTGAAACAGGAAAAAGACTTCACTGCAAAAATGGAAGTTACTGTAATGTTCTTAGATATTCGAGACTTTACCCAGCGCGTACAACACCTCTCACCAGATGAGGTAAACAAGTTCCAGAATAGAATGCCTTCTTTGCTCCGGTGATTGAAATCATCAATAATTCTAAGGGTACTGTGAATCAAATAATGGGTGATGGTATCATGGCTACATTCGGAGCACCTGTAACGGACAGAACGCACTACTTCTGTGCATGGATGGCTGTTAAGAATATTTTGGATTTTTTAGAAGCATTTAAAAAAGAGTACCCACAATATGAATCTATTGATATTGGCCTTGGACTCCATTCTGGTGAGGTTTTTATAGGAAATATCGGAACGGAGACAAGAAAGCAATTATCTGTATCTGGAACTCCAGTAATTATTGCTTCCCGAATTGAACAACTTAATAAAGAACTAAATACGAGAGTTCTGGTCTCACGAGTATTCTTTGATCTAATAAAAGAAGAAGTCGACGACTTTAAAGTTATTGGTCATGTGAAAATGAAGGGTCTTGATGAGGAGATTGAAGTGGTAAAAGTCTTTTAGTAAGGACTTGGCAATTTGAAAAAGACTTCCGCGATCACAAACGCGAGAATTGATATCACGAACCCAAACATGAAGACGGAATAAGAAATTCGTAACAACTTATATTTCTTCCCTAAAACAACTCCCAGATAGTAAATATCCTTGATCAAACTAGTATATAGATAATCTGCATCTTTCATCATCTCTTTCATCCCCCATTGGTATTTGTCCAAATCCATTTGATGAAAGTTGCCAAAGAACAGCAAGTTAGTTTTCTTATTCAAGATATCATCTTCCGTAAACGTCCCTTTGGAAACATTTGGTAAAGTGGCCAGTATGGCAAAAACAATCGTCGTAAGGCAAACTACTGTCAGTAAGACAGCTGGGATCGTATAATGTGGATATTCCTCTAGCTTTCGAAACAACAACGATACCACTACCGAAAGAATAATAGAATTCACAGAGATCATAATGTTAGCCTTGGTGTCTGCCATACTACTTAGATCCAGGTGATTTTTAGAAGTCAACCGAAACATCGTTTCTATTCCGCGGGATGGTATATTGTCTTTCTCTTTGGCTTTATTGAGCTTCCTTTTTAGCTTCTCAACTTCCTTTTCAAGGTTTTTGGTGTCTTGTGGTGAGTCTGACATAGTTGATAGTCGTTCGTTTACTTTTTGCAGGTTAGTTGCCACTGCTTCTTTGAATCGATTCTTTGCGTAATCTGTAAAAAAGCTATGCTCGTTGATAAAATGGACGTTGCCTTTGTACCAATCTTTATCCGAAATATCCTTACCCAGGAGTACTTTCAGCTCTTCTTGAAGTAGCTCCGATTTTTCGCAATAGTTCTCCTTCGCCAAATGAATCAGGTCTGCATCACATAATATCTCTTCTAGAATATTACGTGGATTTTGTGGCATTTTTGTTGCCATTATGCAACCAATGACCCTTGCTGCATCTTCATCTGGGAAACTGATGGTAGACATGTATTCCAGGGCGATTTCGGCACTTGCCTGTTCATGATTGTCTAGCGACTTGCTATATCCTAAATCATGAAACCATGCAGCCATCTCCACGATAAGAGCATCCTCAGCAGATACCTGACTATTTTCAGCAATTTCTTTTGTCGCTTTCACCACGTCTCTCGTATGATCTACGGAATGGTATTTTAATTCCTTAGGCAGGTCTACAAGTATTGATTCAGCAAATTGCTTAACCTGATCGATTATTTGTGACTTAGAATCCGGCATTTAGAGTTTGAAAATAGCATATTTACATTGATAAATCGGCAAGTCTTTCATGTATTTATTCAATATTAAAAGCATTCTGGTTTTTATAATAACGTCTTGGGCATGCATGTTGTTGACGATCAGTATCTCCACTGGATGTTCCACTATTCCCTTAAGAGAAAAGGCAGATAGCCTGTTCTTAATAACTGATAATGTAGATGTATATTATGACTTAAAACGACCAGATGCCAAGTATTACCTTCCCTATGTGTTGACCGAAGTTTCAGGTCTAGCTATGTTAAAGGATACCAGGATTCTTTGCGTAGAAGATGAAGGAGGACGGGTATATGAATATGATTTAGTCACTAAAAAAATTATCAATGCCATCACTTTCAGTGACCCTGGGGATTTTGAAGGAGTAGAAATAGTCAATGATACGATCTATGTACTGGAGAGTGATGGTGACTTGTACGAGTTTCGATATACTACTGCAGATTATGCCACCCCTATTAAGTATGAAAATCCGCTCAGTAGAAAAAATGATACGGAAGGACTGGGACTTAATCCTAAAACAGGTCGTTTGATGATTAGCTGCAAAGAGGAAGAAGATATCAAAGGTGTAAATGCCAAAGGTAAAACCGTGTATGAATTTGATTTGGTAACGAAAGAGCTAGTTAAGAGTCCTTTTTATGAACTCACCACGAAACACATGAATGATTTCTTTGAAGCAAATCGTGCCTATGATTACGACAAAGATCGGATCAAATTTGAGCCATCTGGAATCGCTTACAACCCGATAGATGGATTCTTCTATTTACTTGCTTCAGTTGGTAAAATGTTGATCGTCCTGGATGACAAAGGATCGATTAAAGCAACTTACCCTATAGCACCACGCATTTTAAGTCAGCCTGAAGGCATCGTTTTTGACAGCAAAGGAAATCTACTTATCAGCTCTGAAGGTGAAGGAGATCGTGGCTATATCATTCAATTCAAACCAAAACATAAATGATCAGAGGTTTACTGACTTTGTTTTGCTTAATTGCTGCATTTGCTGCATTTTCTCAAAAGGTCTCCTTATACATTATTGGAGATGCTGGTAAACCAAAGTTTCCAGACCCTACCCTGACTTATCTTCAAAAAGTTACCCAGGAGGCTACCGAAAATGATGTTCTGATCTTTTTAGGTGACAACATTTATCCAAGTGGAATGCCATCAAAAGAATCACCTGTTCGGGCTGACATGGAACAACGTTTGGCGGCAAGTCTGGATGTAATGAAGTCTTTCAAAGGCAAGAGTTTTATCATACCAGGGAATCATGATTGGGATGAAGGTGGAAAGCATGGTTGGGAAACCCTAAAATTCATGCAAGATTTCGTAGATGAGTATTTAGGAGACAAAGGGGTGTTTTTGCCAAGAAATGGATGCCCGGGACCTCTTGAAATCAACCTAAGCCCTACGATTACTCTAGTCATTGTCGACACCCAGTATTTCTTACATCCCTGGGATAAGCCTGGAGAAGAAAGTGATTGTTTAGCAAAGTCTACTACTGATGCTTTGACTCAATTGGACGCAATTATCGAAACAAATAAACACAAACATGTAATCGTCGCAGCGCATCACCCTCTATACTCAGATGGTCAACATGGCGGCAAGTACACGTTAAAGCAACATGTATTTCCATTAACAGATATCAATAGAAAGTTGTGGATTCCCCTACCCGTTGTTGGGAGTATCTATCCCGGGTTTAGGAGTTTAATAGGCAGCAGACAAGATATTCCCAATTCTAAGTATAAACTCATTCGAAAAACCATTTTAGAATCGGCAAGTAAAATGGATCATCTCATTTGGGTGAATGGTCATGAACACTCTTTGCAATACATTCAACGTGATTCTATGCATTTCATAACCTCTGGTGCTGGATCAAAGAGCTCTGTTCTGAAACCTGGGAAATACTCTCATTTTGCTGGCGCAGTTCATGGGTTTGGGAAGGTAACTATTTCTGGAGGTGCCGCGTCATTGACGTTTTATAATGGAGATCTTCAAACAGAAATATTTTCAGAGGAGCTCTACCAGAAATCTGTAAGTGAAATGCAGTCCTTAATTGATTTTGATTTCACGGACAGTACTGTTTTTGAACCTATTTCAGATCGTTATACCAACAATAGCAAACAGTATAAATATTGGTTAGGTGACAATTATCGTGAAGCCTGGGAAACTCCTGTTGAAATGCCCGTATTTAACATTGGTAAAGAACATGGTGGGTTGGAAATTGTCAAACTTGGAGGTGGAAATCAAACCAAATCACTTCGGTTAGAAGCTAAAGATGGACGTCAATATGTGCTTAGATCACTCGATAAATACACCGAAAAGCTCTTGCCATCAGAGCTTTATGGTACATTGGCTGCCGACGTACTTCAAGATCAAATATCTGCTGCCAATCCGTATGGAGCCTTTGCTATTCCACCTCTCGCAGATGCAGCAGGGATTTATCATGCCAATCCCCAATTGGTTTATATTCCGGACGATCCAAGGTTTGGAAATTATCAACAGATCTTTGCTGGCTTGCCTGTTTTGTATGAAGAGCGGCCTAATAATGAAGCGGCAGAAGACATGCACTTTGGTGGTGGTGAAAAAATAGAAGGAACACCTGATTTGATCGCTCTTCTCCATGAAGACAATGATGAAGTAGTAGATCAGAAATTTGCTTTGAAAAACCGCTTGTTCGATATGCTTATTGCTGACTGGGACCGACATGAAGATCAGTGGCGTTGGGTTCGTTTTGATAAGGAGCCTAAAGGACATGTTTGGAGGCCCATTCCAAGAGATCGAGATCAGGCGTTCTTTGTGAATGAAGGTCTTTTTGGTTGGTTTGCGAGCCGCAAATTTGCACTTCCCAATACCGAAGGCTTTGATGAGCAAATGGATTTCCCTCCTGGATTCAATGCCAGCGCACGATTCTTTGACCGTACTTTCTTGAACGGATTGGATTGGAATGACTGGAAAGAACAAATCAATGAGCTACAAGTAGCGCTTAATGATGAGGCCATCTATGAAGCTTTTACCGTATGGCCCGATACCATTCAGCAATTAGAAGCTAATGAGACTGCAAGAATATTGAAAGCTCGACGTGATGATATGATGCGTTTTGCAAGAATACATTACGAATTTTTATCTCGAGAGGTAGAAGTAGTGGGTAGTGACAAGCATGAATACTTTTTAGTAGAACGTCTCGATGATCAACATACCAGAGTAACAGTTTATAAGCGGAAAAAAGATGATGAATTACTGCAAGAACTGTACAATCGGACATTTAACCATGAGGTAACCAGGGAGGTTCGGCTCTATGGATTGGGTGGTGAAGACGTTTTTGAACTTAAAGGAGAAACCAATAAAGGACTTAAAATTCGGATAATTGGCGGTGAGGATGAAGATGTAATTAAAGATGAATCCATTGTTCATGGAATGAGTAAGATGACCAAAGTTTATGACCTGGAGACTGGTACTCAATTGACTACTTTGAAAGAAACTAAATCAAAACTGGAGGATAACCTCAATGTCAATCGATACAATCGCACAGCGTTTCAATACAATAAGCTGATGCCTCTAGTCAGTGCCCAATTCAATGTGGATGATGGTGTTTTTCTCGGTGCCGGATTTGTTTTCACCAAAGAAGGATGGCGTAAAGAACCTTTTGCTCAACGACATGAATTTAAGGCCAATGCAGCATTCGAAACGGGTGCAATCAACCTTTACTACAATACGATATTGACAGATGTGATTGGTAAATGGGATTTGGTGGGTGATTTTTACCTCCAGCGTCCCTATGCTGTTTTGAACTACTTTGGATTAGGTAATGAGACAGTTTACGATTACGATAGATCTGGTTTGGCTTCCAATGAAGAAGACGCGATTGATTTCTACAGAGTGCGATATGAACGTTCCAAGAGCTTTATTGGTATTGGAAATCAACTTGGGAATAAAGGCTATTTTCAAATTGGTCCAGAACATCTTTCATTTGAAATGGAGGATGAAGTCGAGAATAAGTTCATCAATACTGAGAGAGGAGATTCAATCAATGAACTAAAAGAGAGTTACCAGTTTGCAGGCTTATCTACTCTCCTTAAAGTGGATACCAGAAACCATCCTCAGATTCCAACTAACGGCGTGTATGCTAAAACGAGTTATCAGCATTACTATGGGTTAAATAATCGTTCTGATGATTTTTCCAAGCTCGGTGCGGAGTTTCGGTTTTATCTAAGTACACGAATACCAACCAGATTGACACTGGCTTCAAGAACAGGATTTGAATACACCAATGGAGGTGTGGAATATTTCAATGCAAGCAATCTCGGGAAAAGTACTCTACGAGGCTTTAGAAGGACTCGTTTCATGGGCAACACAAGCTTTTATCAGAATACAGATATTCGGTTAAGGATATTCTCTTTTCGGACCTACCTATTCCCTGGTACGGTGGGTTTATTAGGTTTTCATGATATCGGACGAGTGTGGCTGGATGGTGAAAACTCAGACAAATGGCATCAAAGCAAAGGAGCTGGAGTATGGTTGGCACCTCTCAATCAATTTGTATTTGCATTTAATATCGCTTTCACCGAAGAAGAAAATTTACCAAGTGTGACCTTTGGCTTCCAGTTTTAATTCGTAGCCCCATAATACTTTGCCTTCAACCAAAAAGCAACACGGACTAACAGGATTAAGGCTGGTACTTCCACTAACGGACCAATTACTCCTGTAAACGCCTGCCCTGAGTTTAAACCAAAAACTGCGATAGCCACCGCAATAGCTAGCTCAAAATTATTTCCTGCTGCTGTAAATGAAATTGCAGCATTTTGATTGTATGATGCACCTAATGCCTTGCTAATGAAGAAACCAATAAGGAACATCACACCGAAATATATGAGCATAGGAATGGTAATTCGAATGACATCCATCGGTATCCCAACGATGAGCTCTCCTTTTAGTGAAAACATTACGACAATAGTGAAAAGTAGGGCAATCAAAGTTATTGGAGATATAGTGGGAAGAAACTGTTTCGTATACCACTCTTCTCCTTTAAGATTAACCAAAATCAGACGACTTAGAAATCCCATCAAGAATGGAACTCCTAAATATAAAGCCACACTTTCAGCGATAGTTCCTATCGAAATATCAACAATGGCTCCCTCTATGCCAAAATACGGTGGTAATACCGTAATGAACAGCCATGCATAGAAACTATACCCAAATACCTGAAAAATACTGTTCAATGCTACCAATCCCGCTCCATATTCTGCACTCCCTTCTGCCAGGTCATTCCAAACCAATACCATGGCGATACATCGAGCCAGGCCAATGAGTATCAAACCAACCATGTATTCAGGATAATCTTGCAAAAAGATCACAGCCAAAGCGAACATAAGAATTGGGCCAATGATCCAATTCAGAACTAATGAAATGGATAGCATTTTAACATTTTGAAACACTTTTGGCAGAAGCCCATAATTGACTTTAGCTAGTGGAGGATACATCATCAGTATTAAACCAATGGCAATTGGAATGTTGGTACTACCTCTACTAAAGGAATCAATAAAAGAGGAAGAAGAAGGAAAAAAATAACCAATACCTACTCCTATGGCCATCGCAAGGAAGATCCAGAATGTTAGGTATTGATCAAGGAAGTTTAATTTCTTTTTAGGCACTATTCTTATCGTTTAGTTACTTCATAATTAATAATCTGCTCACTCTTAATGTAGTCTGCCAGGTAAAACATCTCTACAGCGATTGTTCTTGATGTCTGGTCGTACTTAGTCTCTTCAGCATAAGTACCATCATAGTATCTTGGATCATCATATGGTAAGGCAAACCTCGCTGATGCCCCAGGAACTAGAGGACAAGAATTGTCAGCATCAGAACAGACCATCACTGCTATGAAATTTGATGCTGGATTGATTGGATGACTGAAATGCTTTGACTTCATTTTCCAAACAGGAAATTTGCCAGGAGAAATGGAAACCACGCGGTTTTCAACCTCTTTGTTATAATGAATGGTATATCCTGCTCTTTCTAAAGCATTAATTGCGCCTATGTTAAAAGCCGTTTCTTCTAACCCACCTGTGAAGGACTGAAGACTATCAACACCATAAAATAATGATGCATATTTAAACCAGGTATCTGCCAAATGACTCCTTCGTGAATTGTGTGTACAAACAAACAACACGGAAAAAGTACCTTCATTTTGTAATTTGCTAACCAGAAAGTCACCGATTTCTGTCAGCTGATCCTTTCTTTCCTTAGTAATCTCATCAAAGCTGACAACCAATTGATTCGTATAAACTTTCAGATCTTTATTGATCTCCAATTGGAATTGGGCATAGGACTGTAAGTTGATAAGCATCAGAATGACACCTAAAATTGATTTGGTGGATTTCATTGCTATTTCGTTTTGATTTTAGAGAATACATAAAACATTTCAGAGGCTATTTGCTTAGACCTTTCATAATACATTTCAGATTCTAACGGCGTGTCATCAAATTCCTTCGGATCATCGTAACGCACAGGTATTCTTTGTTCAGTACCCGGAATAAAAGGACAGTTCTCATCTGCGTGTGAACAGGTCATAACAGCAGCAAATTGCTTGGTGTTGTTAATGGCGTCATTAAAAAGCTTTGAGAATGCTATAATTGGCTGAACGTCATCAGAATTAAATATGAAATACACAGGGTTTTCCATGCCTTTGGATGATACTCTAAACCCACTTCTTTTAATAGAATCGACGGCACGTTGATTGAATGCGGTTACTTCTACGCCTCCTGAGTAACAATTGGCTGGTATGCCATAATAGTCAGCTGCCGTTTGAGCCCAGATCTGTGAGAACTGACTTCTACGAGAGTTATGAGTACAAATAAAATTCAGATTGACCACCTTATTCATATGTACTTTATCTTGAACATATTGAATTAAAGGTTCCAGTACTTCATTTCTTTCTTCAGAGATATCGGTTTCTAAGATGTCAGTAACTAATTTGGAAAGCTCAGGATGTAGTGTTAGTTTCTTCATGTTTATATTATTGCAATGTTACGATGGATGTAATAAAATTTTTTTAACAACAATCGTTGGTATTAGGAGATTCCAGCTGATCAAATAGTTGATTGAACTGGTTTTTTATTTCAGCCCAACGAACAGGGTTTATGCAATAGCTTACTCTTACACCATCAATCGTTCCTTGAATAATACCAATATCTTTTAATTCTCTTAGGTGCTGACTTATAGTAGCCTGAGCCAAACCAAGTTCCTGAACCAAGTCACCATTTATACATGCATTGGCTCTAAGTAAATACTCAATTATTGCAACACGCGCAGGGTGTGCAAATGCTTTGGCAGCAACAGCAATGTTATTTTGAACATCTGAGAATAAATCTGTTTTGGTAACTCCCATTTCCACTTTTATTACATTGCAATAATACGATATATCCTTGAATACTAACCAATCTCCTTATTAAGATTTGATAACATTGGCTTAGCAACAAAAAAGGCCAGCAATTATGCTGACCTTTATATTATCTTCTTCCTCTTCCGCTTCGTCTTCCGCCATCACGCCTTTTGTCAGGACGTGGACGATCTTTGCGCTTTTTCTTTTTGAATCCTCCTTTGTCAGATCCTCCGCCGAAACCTCCAGATGAAGGCCCCTGATCGTCTTTGTTTACGCGGATGGCTCTTCCATCGATCTCTATGCCTTCGAATTTGAGACTAATTCCTCTGTCTTTAGAAGAATCAATGTCCACATAGGATCTATTTTTCTGCATGGTAATATCCCCAAAGAACTTGCGATCTATGTTGCTAATGTCTGACATGTAGTGAACCAAATCAGCTTTGGTCAATCCATCAATTGATCCAACATTAATGAAGTATCTATTGAATTTACTTCGATCACGCTTTTCAGATGATCCACCATATGCTTCATTGAGATTATCCTCTTCACTACCACCTGAAGTAAGGTGATCTAACTGTGTAGTAATCAATCTTTTAAGCAAGTCTTCTTTGCTCAAATGACCAAATAGATCGGACACTTCATTTAGAATCTCTCCTGACTGTGGATCTACATTGGTATTGATGATGATATTTGCCCAGTTGTGAATTCGTTTAGATTTTAGCTCATCCAATGTAGGAATCTCTACTCGTTCAAAGCTTACATTAAGCTTCTTCTCAAGTTCTTTGATCTTGTTGCCTTCTCTTGGATTAATAAACACCATCGAGACACCTTTTTTTCCTGCTCTACCAGTTCTTCCACTACGGTGAGTGTATGACTCTAGTTGATCAGGAAGGGTGTGATTAAACACGTGTGTCAGATCATTCACATCAATACCACGAGCCGCTACATCGGTTGCTACCAACATCTGCATAGACCGTGTTTTAAAGCGCTTCATTACCGCGTCTCTCTGTGATTGAGACAAATCACCATGAAGTGCTTCTACACCGTATCCAAGTTGACCTAATTCGTCAGCTATTTCTTGTGTTTGCCATTTAGTTCTACAGAACATCACTGCACGCATTTCTGGTTGCAGATCCAGGAAACGTTTAATAGCTGCCAGCTTGTTATTAATTTTGGTAATGACAAACTGGTGTGTGATATCCGTGTTACTCTGTTGTACTGTATTCACCGCTACTTCTAGCGGATTGTTCATGTACTTAGAAACAATCTTGCGTACTTCATTCGGCATAGTAGCCGAGAAAAGCCATGTTACCCTGTCTTCGTTGGTGTAGGATAGAATTTCATCAATATCCTCCTTAAAACCCATATTGAGCATCTCATCTGCCTCGTCCAATACCACGTACTGGACTTTTTCCAACTTCACCGCTCTCCTACCAATCAAATCTTTTAAACGACCTGGTGTCGCCACAATGATTTGAGTAGGACTTTTTAATGCTTTCATTTGATTGGTAATGGCTGCTCCACCATATACCACTTCAATATTTACTGACTTAATACCCTTTGCAAAGGACTCTAGCTGCACGGCAATTTGCTGACCTAGTTCACGAGTAGGTGCCATTACGAGTGCTTGTGTACTATTGTTATCCTCAATCAGATCAATTAGAGGCAAGCCAAATGCTGCAGTTTTACCTGTACCAGTTTGCGCCAGACCAATAAAATCTGTTGGGTTTTGATTCAATAAAAGTGGAATTGCTTTCTCCTGAACCGGAGTTGGGTTCTCAAACCCTAATTTTTCAAGGTTGCTAACAATTACTTGCGACAACCCGAGTTGACTGAATTTATTCAAAGATCATGTATTATATGAAATGCAAAGTTAGGGATTAATCTCACGTAATAGGCATTCCGTGGTATTAATTACATGTGAAGGAGTGAAAATGTGCTTGAATGACACCTAAACCCCTACCGTTTGCTACAAGGAAGTTTTGTCACATTATTTCAATAGTTTTAGCCACAACTACCTGAAAATTAACCTAATTCACCGCATGCAAATCAATTTATCAAGACTAAACTGTATTAATCCAAGTTTTACAAGTTTGTGGAAGGCATTAATCCTCCTGGTGGCCATACTAACTTTTGAGTTGGCAAATGGTCAGACGATTAACTCTGATAATCAGAAAGAGTATTTTGAGTTGGCAGACTCCATGCTTTTCTATCGAACTGATATCCAGCAATCGCAGGTACTTTGGAAGTCTTTGATGGACTATTATCAGCTTAATCAAGAAGAAAATAGATTTATAAAAGCAAAAGGTTATTATGCAGAGAGTTTCATGCGTATGGGTGATTCTGAAATGGCCAAAACGATCAGTGAAGAACTAATTGATCAGGCCAGATTAATGAATCAGCCTTTTAATGTTAACCTGGCCAAGGCGTATTATTTAATCGCTTTATATAACAATAACGTTGAGAGAGATCGTCAAAAGGCTCTCAAAACAATTTATGATGGGTTAGATAAAACCACCAAAATTCCCGGATCAAAGGATCTGTCTGCCAATACGGAGTTGTACTATTTAGCGGCTTATGAACATCGGATGACAGATGATTTACCTGATGCGATCAAAATGGCTGAATTAGCAGCTAAGGTTGATGTAGATCATCGGAAATCCAGCGGTATATATCCTGAGTGGATACTGGCTTTGGCACAAATGTCTCGCTTTGAAGAGGCACAAAAAAGGGCGAATGAATACTATGAAATCTCTCAGCTTCCATCTGTACCATCATATTATGAAAAATATGCACTGCAGCAATTGGCATATGTCTATGAATTGATGGGTAAATACCAGGAAGCTGCTGAAAATAGAAAAATGAACTATGAGAATCTTTTGAAGGAATATGGACCAGACAATGGAGAAACTCAATTGATGCGAATGGATTATGGAATGGATTTGATTTTTCTTGGAAGGTTGGATGAGGCCATTAAGACATTGAAAGAATCTCTAGTTGAGGTGGAGAAATACTACCAAAAAGGGTATGAATGGATTGTGGGATCAAACAACTTAGCTGCAGCATACCGGATTAATGGAGATTTACAAGAGGCAATGCAACTTGAGAAAGAAGTTTTAAAAACTGCCATGGATAATCCTCAAATACCAAAATCCCAAATAGCCGAGTACCATGATACCATGGGACAAATCTATTTTAAGATGGGCAAGTTTGATTCTGCTACCGTTTATTACAAACGATCACTACAACTGTGGGAAGAATCCTTTGGGACCAATAATCAGCAATACATTCAGACGTTAAATAAGATTTCTCGTTTACAAATCGCACAAGGTAATTATAACACTTCTATTGAGGCTTCCAGCCAGGTTAGGTCTCAATTAAAAGCTCAACACGGCGAGAACTGGAGAATTGGGTTGCAGTTTTACAGCCCACTCGCTTATGGCTATTATCTATCCAATAAGTACGATTCTGCCAGTGAAATCTTGCAAGAAGATAATGCCTATTACTTAAAATACATCAGGGATTATTTTTCTGCGATGACGGAGTTTCAGCGCAAGAAATTCTATGGAATGTTTGAAGAGTACATCTCGGCTTATTTGACTATCTGTATGAAGAGTGCTGACAAGGTAGATCTTGATCAGCTATTTTCATTCCAGCAACAGACAAAAGGCATACTACTCAATAGTGAGGTAGCGGTACAGAAACGTATAAGAGCTATAGATGATAGAAGTGTACAAAACCTATATGATCAAACCATGAATCTGAAGTCTAAGATGGGTCGCTATTTAACTTTATCTGAAGATGAGCTTTCAAAACTCAACTTAGACCTTGACCACTTAACCGATTCCTTATCCAACCTGGAAAACGAATTGATCAAAATATCCGGAGTTTACAACCAGCCACCTGTAGTACAATCACTAGTAGATATAAGCAAGTCACTGAAAGGTAAAGAAGTAGTAGTTGAAATCATCAAAGTGCCTGTTTTCGACTTCAACTCTATGAAAGTAAGTGATGAAGTCGCTTACATGGCGATGCTTATTTTCAAGGATTCTGGTAAAAATCGGTTAGTTGTTTTAGAAAATGGAAATCAGATTGAGAAATACGTTTCAACACTCTACCAGAATAGTCAAAAGTATCAAATGGTAGATGATCTAACTGCTGATATCGTATGGGGCCCGATTGAAAAAGAATTAAGCAAAACGAAGCGAATATTCATCAACAATGATGGTATTTATCACCGGGTGAATCTTCAAACCCTCTACAATTCACACTCTGGTAAATATGTTGGCGATGAATACCAATTTATCAATATCTCTTCTGTTAATGATATACCAGGATTTAGAGAGTCAATCAAATTAAAAACACTATCAGGGGCATCCAATGATATTGTTCTGTTTGGGAACCCTGATTTTGGTGACGCGGATCAATCGTATGATGATACTCGAAGTTCCTGGGGAGCTCTTCCGGGGACGAAAAAAGAAGTCATGAATATTGTTGATTTAATTGAATCCGATCACACTTTTACACCGCTTCTTTTTACTGAAGAAAACGCCACAGAACATGATGTGAAAGAAATAAACTCGCCTATGGTATTGCACATAGCCACACACGGCTTCTTTGAAACACAGCGAACTGATCTGAAAGACCCATTATTAAGAACAGGGCTACTTTTCAAAGGGGCTAATTCTGGCTTAACTCATCTGACAAACGAATTAGGGTCTCTTTCTGACGAAGATGATGGTGTGTTAACGGCATTTGAAGCACAGCTATTGAACCTGAATCAAACACAACTAGTGGTATTATCTGCTTGCGAAACAGGTTTGGGAGAGTTGGAAAACGGACAAGGAGTTTACGGATTGCAGTATTCACTCAAGAAAGCCGGTGCAGAGCACATATTGATGTCTCTTTGGAAAGTGGATGATGAAGTGACACAAGAATTGATGACTTCATTTTATCAATATTGGTTATCTGGTAAGTCTTTGAGAAAGGCTTTTTCAAAAGCTCAAAGACACATTCAAAAGCAATATGAACATCCCTATTATTGGGGAGCATTTATATTAAACTAAAATGAAAAAGCCCTGACAATTGCCAGGGCTTTTCACTTATTCCTTTATGACTCGTTTGAGATGGCTTTCTCCATCTGCCTCTATTTTCAAAAGATAGGAACCCTTCGCTAAAGAACTCAAATTGATAACGGCTTCTTCACCTTGTACCTCTGGTGTGAAATCACCAATTATCCTACCCTCAAGATCGAATAACGTAATGGTATTAATCTCTTGAAAGCCAAAGATGGTCAGATATTCTTTTACCGGGTTAGGATAAACCTCCAGACCATTTACTAGATCCAATCCCAGAATCAACTCTTCGACCGTAACCGAGAAAGCATCACTTGCAGTACCACCTCTCCCATCATCTGCGGTGATGGTGAAGGTAGCTGTCCCAAGTCCAACTTCTTCAATAATTAGGAAAGTTCCGCCTACTACAGCTGTTACTACTGACTCATCTGACACACTAACGGAATAGGTCAAATCATCACCATCTTCATCTGCAAAAGCTCCATCCAAATCAATGGTTTCATTGTCAAATCCTTCAAAGAAAGACAAATTATCAAACGCATCAGCCAATGTAGGAGCTTTATTAGGACCTAATACTCTGAATATGATTTGATCCTCAACAGAACCTCCAAAACCGTCTGACGCGGTGATTATTAAAGTGGAAGACCCTTCAGCCACCTCGGTGATCGTCAAGACAGAATCTTCTGAAATGCTTACGTCAACAGCACCTGTATTGGAATTAGTTATGGAGAAGGTAATGGTGTCACCATTGGGATCAGAGAAGAAATCCATGAGATCAAACTGAGTAGAACCAAATTCAATGTCTACATCAGTATCTGGTATGTCAGTTGTGATAGGGTTTGCATTTACACGCACCATGAATACATCCGTCACTGAAGTTCCTCCAAGAGTTGGATTAGAAGCTTGAACCGAGATATTGGTCATACCAAAGCCCACTTCTGTAAGCGTTAGCGTGGTACCATCAACACTCGTAGTAAGTACAGTTTCATCACTGCTGGATACTACAAACGCAAGATTCTCTTTACCATCCAAATCTTCACCAAAAACATCTGTCAGATCTACCGTAGTACTCTCGAACCCTGCCTGTAATAACTGGTCTTCTATTGCATTGACAATGTACGGTTCAGGAAGTGGCTGTGTCACACTTACTTCAAATGAAGTCTCTACAGACGCACCCAATGGATCAGTGGCTGTAAGCGTTACCACTACCCCAGTTCCTTCAATTCCCTGCTCCGTGATTACCAGATTAGTACCGTCTATCGCTACCGTGATTACATCTGAACTCGAAGCAGAGGCTGTGATGGTTAGCTCGTCCTCATCAGGATCCGAGAACACCTCACTTATATCTATGATCAGTTCATTGAAGAATAAATCCAAATCCTGATTTTCAATCTCATTGACAACTATTGGAGCACTATTTGGTGAACCACCCGTATATACAAAGCCTGTGGTAAATCCTGACATGATGTAATCTTCAAGATCATCACCATTGATATCCCCTAATGTAGTTCCAGATAGTGTTAGATCGCTGATGGTTTTTGATTTGATAATGAAACCATCATCTTCCTGGAAGGATCCTAAATTAATAGTATCCGCGAAATCAGTCTTTCCATATATGGTATATACCCCATCATTAACCGGGTCTCCAGCAAGATCGACAATGGACAAGGTAAAATCATTAATACCATCCTGGTTGCTATCGAAACCTCCAGACATTGTGGGTCTTAATTGATAATCATTGTTATTAACAATAACTGTTACACCTCTATTTAAAATGGCGGTACTGTCTAAATCCAACACCTTACCAACCTCATCTCCAGTTCCATAGATCAAATAGATGTATCCAGGTGCGGCATAATTATATGACTCTTTCACCGCAATGTCATCAAATCCATCATTGTTGATATCACCAATAGAACCGACATCATATATCCAGGCTCCTGTTGATTTGTTCATAATATATCCATTAGTTCCATCTAGATCTGTCAATAATAGTTCCTCAGGAAAGTTTCCATCACGACCATAAATGACGGTCGTATATGAATCATTAAATAAGCCGACAAAGGTTCCGGAAAGCGAAACCACCGCAAAATCATCTATACCATCACCGTTCACATCACCAACATCATCCACGTCATATCCATATTTTGCAGAACTTGTGGTAGTTAACCCATTGATATAGAAACCGTTGGAGCCATCAATTGCGTCTAATTGGAATCGGGCCGTTGGAGAAGCACTTCCATAGATGATAAATACAATCCCTGCAGCATTGGAAGCCGGAGCACTCATTATCACGTCATCGAACCCATCGTTGTTTACATCACCTACGCCTGAAGCCTTGGATGGTGTGAAGCCTGTTACAGCATCTAGTGCGATAACGAATCCGTTGGTGCCGTCTATGGTGGTCAAGTCAAAAGTACTTCCGAGATCAGCACTACCAAATATGACATTTACTTCTGATCCATTGATTCCAATGATGTCCGTAATTCCATCACCATTGACATCACCAGCGTTTTCATAGAAGTTACCTCCTGAGAAGGTTAATTGATTGGCATAAGACTCATCAGCCAGTGTTAACGTATCTGGGTTACTTGAAGCTCCAAAAATGAGATAGTTTCTCACAAAGAAGTCCATCAGACCATCATTGTTAACATCTCCTGCATAATTGATGTCTCCATTCGCATCTGTAATTAACATCCCCGATGAAGCATCAAAATCTTCTACAAATGTTATCTGACGTGTTTCCTCTGAAACTGTAATATAATCTTCGTGGTATAAGGTGTCTGAATGGTATTCATTGTAGGCAATCATGGTTACATCAAACACGCCTGGAGTACTGTAGAAAACATCTACATAATTATTAGAGGATGTCTCGGTATCTGCTCCCTCAAAGATCCAATTCACTTTAACATCAGGTCCTGTTGAATTCGAATTGAATGATATTTTGTTACCCTCAATGATCTCGGTACTACTTACGTTAAAGTTGGCAAAAACCTCAGTACCTATGATGTACTGTTCGGCAATCTCAGCACTAGTAAGAGGTCTATTGTAGAAAAACAGGTCGTCGAGATACCCGTAAAACTTATGTAAGTTGGTTCCAAACCACTTTTGACCAATAATGATGGGGCTGGTAGAGCTTGCCATCGCTTCATCAAGAGCCCCATCCGCTGCTAATTCACCATTGATATAAACTTGGTATGATTCCGCATCAATTGAAACACCTAAATGGTACCATTCATTGGTATTGAATGTATACTTAATGACTGCATTGGTTACTAGTTCTAAATACAAACTGTCGGTATCACTATTATACCAAATACCAAACTGTCCTGGATCTACTGAACCTGAATCGGCTCTGTTAATAAACGGCAGGTTTCCAGAAGTTTTTGAAGTTCGAAACCAGAAACTGAACCCAACTTCATTGGTGATAGATTCTAAAGTTGTGGAGTTGGGAATTTCCAAATAATTTGTTTGTGCTATATAAACAGCTTTTGGACTTTTATTGAAACGATCAGAGTAAAAACCAATTGAACCTGTAGCTTCTATGATATTGTTTGAGGTGGTGTCAGAAAAATCTCCATCAAGAGGAAAATAAGAAATCAATCCTGTTTCGAGATCAGTTTCTGAAACGGTGATATAATCTGCGATAGTTAGTGTGTCAAAGGTTGTTCGGTCTCCTACAATTAATGTTACATCATAAGTACCCGGGCTATTATACAACACAACCGGTTGTTCAGCATCTGTTGTATCTGGGTTTCCCCCTTCAAAAATCCATTGATAACTAGTGGCCTCGCCAGTACCAGTGCTTGTAAAACTAACAGATGACCCTACTCCAATGGAGGTCAGATTACTTGTAAAAGACGCTGTTAAAACATTGTTTTGAAGTGTATATCCAATAGCGTCAAAATAAGCTCTTACTACAGGACCAATGTCATGATTGGACTCTCCATAATTAATGATTGGTGACATAAGGGAATTAGCATCTCCTTGTGTATAAGTACTTTCATCGAGGTGACCTAAGGTTGAACCTTGCGAATATTCCGTTGGTGCATACACTTTTGGTCTTCCCTCAAAATCTTCAGCGACTCTACTGCTGTGCATATGCAGATCATCGCTTGTTAGTTGGGTAAACAGGTCGGCCGAGAGGCCAATAAAATCAGTAAGTGCCGTACTATCTCCACTGAAAATCAATTCGTCATAAACTGTTGGACGAGTCTCCCCACTTAGATCATATCCTAGTGAATAAGAGTCAGTTTCTTCTGTATAAGAGTTGGAACCTAAAAAGCCCAGGCCATGACAAAACTCGTGCATGACTACAGAGACAAAATCAATTTGATTGGAAGGAACCTGACCGTCTGTTGCATAATACCAATCTGTAAAGTCTGAGTTAATGGTTACCTGGATATCTGGGTTGGAGGGTTCCTGGTCTGTGTTTCTCAATTGATTCCATAATCCCACAGGGTACCACCTGTTACTGGTGTCCGTACTGGTGTAATATGTCCAGGGCCCAGCCGAGGCCAATGCATTAGGGTTAGTTGCTGGGGCTTGGTTCACCACAATGTTTATATCTACTAACAGATACAGCTCCTGATCGAATAGTTCAATAGCATACTCAAAAGCAGCTTTTGTTTCTTCGGGAAATTCATCATTGTACGTAATAACAAATGAACCAGGTTCATTGGCGACAGCAGCCATTCGACTATTGGCAAATGGCGAAGGTCGACGACTAACGACCGATTCTTTGCCCAAAAGAGGCTCGAAATCAATCTTAGGTTTTACACTTTGAACATTAGTTTCTTGCGAGTAGCTTTTCGTGAAAAATAGGAAAAGTACCAAAACTGCGGAAAGACAATACTTCATGAATTAGTTAAATTAGACATTGGTGATTTCGGTAATATAATATAATTCTTTAATATACAGATGTATTAATCGATGAATCAACTCACCAATAAGCCGCTGATAATGAGTCTCATAAAACGGAGCAAGTCATTCACTATTTTATTATTTTCCATCTTGGTATTGTGCAATTTTGCAAATAGTCAGGATGTGAATGATAAATCTCTTAAAGAATTACAAATCCTAGCTGATAGCCTATTTTTTTACAACATTGATAACACACAGGCAAGTGCTATTTATCAAAAGTTAGCAGAAACTTATGATAGCCTACAATCGTGGAATCAATTTCTTAGATCCAAATCCATGATGGCTTGTGCACAAACTCACCTGGGTCATGTAGATAGAGCCATTGACATTGCAGAAGAAGTCATTAATCAGGCCAGGTTGTTGAATCAACCTTTCAATGTCAATCTAGCTTATGCTTATTATGCCAAGTATTATTCCGAACACAGGAAAAAATGGAATAGACAAACTTTGATTGACAATCTTTATTCCACACTTGATCAAACTACTAAAATTCCAGGGAGTTCCAGGCAGCAACCGAATGCTTTTATCTACTACCGACTTGGTTTGGCCTATCAAAACCAGGAAGACTTATACCTTGCCAACAAGTACTATGAAAAAGCCATAGAAGCCGATCAGGATAAACTACTCCGTTATCAAATATTGAAGCGGATGGTTTATTCCTTGACTTTTGCTCATCGCTATGAAGAGGCTGCTGAAAAAGCTGACGAACTGTTGTCCATAACAATCCAAATAGGTCCAGAAAGCAGACAACATGCAGATGCGTTGATTGCGACTGCACACAACAAACAAAGTATGGGCTTATTGAGAGAAGGTCTCAACTTACACAAGAAAGGATTGGATATCTATTCATCCATTCTAGAGAGCTCAGAATCGGATTTACTGATGACACAGATGGATCATGGCTACTTTTATCTATTCTCAGGAGACTATGACGTGGCTGCCAACATTATTCAAACTGCAGTGGATGGCATCCGAAAGTATCATGGGGAAAATTTGTACTGGATATCAGGTATGAATAATCTGGCTGCTATTAATCGAATGCAAGGCAATTTAAACCAGGCACTTGTCATCCAGCGGGAGGTAATTAAGAAAGCACCTTATACCACGGACTTGGTCCCCTCGCAAATCGCAGAATTCCATGACACTATGGGACATATTTATTTTGAGTTGGGGCAAAATGACTCTGCACTATACCATTACAACATAGCACTTGCAAAGTGGGAAAATACGATGGGTGCAGATGATTATGAGTACGCTCAAACACTCAATAAGGTGTCCAGACTTAAGATTGCTCAAGGTCAATACAAAGAAGGAATTGAACTGTCTTTAAAGGTTCGTGATATTGTAAAGCGTATTAGTCAGGATAATTGGCGCATGCTACTTAGTTATTACTCTCCTCTCTCCTATGGTTACTACCTGGATGGCCAAATGGAAAAAGCCAAAGAGGTGTTTAGCGAGGATAATGCATTTTATATTGACTATATCCGAAAATACTTCTCGTCTATGACTGAGCATCAACGGAAGAAGTTTTATGAAACCTTTGAGCAATATATTTCCGGATACCTAACCATCGGTTCGCAATTGGCTTCTGGTGATTCTGAATATTTGGATGAGCTACTTCATTTCCAGCAGCAGACCAAGGGCATTTTGCTCAACAGTGAATTGGCGGTAAAGCAAAAAATTAAGTCACTCGGGGATACAGCTATTTTCAATTTGTACAATAATGTAAATCAACTCAAAACGGATATTGGCAATTACTCGAAACTATCAGACACAGAACTAGATAACCTTCACATTAGTCTTGACAGCCTAAAAGATTTGTTGAGCAACAAGGAGGAGTATTTAATGCTTGCCACCAATATTTATGGAGATAAACCTGATTTGAAATCTCAACAGGAGATTTCGGATATGGTTAAACGCAAAGAGGCTGTTCTGGAGCTTATCAAGATCCCTATTTTCGACTTTTCAAGGATGAAATCATCGGACTCTACCATTTACGCAGGTATCCTGATGTTCAGGAAATCAGACAAAAACCAATTGATCATAATTAATGATGGCAATCAAGTGGATAAAATTGTCAACACGATTTATCAAAACTCACAGAAATATCAATTAAAAGAATCCATGAGTTATGAGACCATGTGGAGGCCATTCGAAAACGAACTCGAAAAGACAAAACGCATCTTTATCAGCAATGATGGCGCGTATCATAAAATCAATTTACAAACGCTAATGAATCCAGATGGGACTTACTTGATGGACCGATTTCAATTCATAAATGTCCCTTCTGTGAATAGTATTGAAGACTATAGGCAAACTATTAGTTTGAGAAAACTCAATGGAAGATCCAATGAAATAGTAGTTATAGGCAATCCTATATTCAATTTTCAGATGGATAGTACTGGAACCAGAGGAAGTCAGTATAGTAACCTACCAGGTACAGAGGAAGAGGTGAAATCAATAGTTGGGTTATTTAGAACACGCAGTGGTTACAATGCAAACTCACTTACTCAGGAGCAAGCCAGTGAGCTTAATTTAAAACAAATAAAGTCACCTCTTATTTTACATATTGCTACTCACGGTTATTTTGATGTAAATAGTGCTAAAAAAGATCCATTATTGGGTAGTGGGCTCTTACTAAACGGTGCTGGTGACTCCTTCAATTCGAGCATAGAGAAATGGACTGAATTAGATGATGATGGCATTTTAACTTCTTACGAAGCACAAGCTTTAAATCTGGATGATACAGAACTTGTCATCTTGTCGGCATGTGAAACAGGGCTCGGAACGATTGAAAACGGCCAGGGAGTTTATGGACTACAGCGCTCCTTTAAGAAGGCCGGTGCACATTTCATGATCATGTCGCTTTGGAAGGTAAATGATCAGGTAACTCAGGAGCTAATGACAGCTTTTTATGACAATTGGATCAACGGAGAATCACTAAGAGAAGCTTTTCAGAATGCACAAGATGAAATCAAAGAAAAGTACAAACACCCCTTTTACTGGGGTGCTTTTGTGCTCATTTGATTACCATCTCACACCATGTACATTCATCTTTAAAGTGAAGACAGAGTTCATGGCTGTGATAAATAAAATGTCCTGATCAGGTCCACCAAAGGTGACATTGGCAGTCCAGCTTCTGTCTATAGGAATATGGTGAATTTGAACTCCTGTGCTGTCGTATACAGTCACCCCATCTCCTGTAACGTAGATATTTCCTTGATTGTCAATTGTCATACCATCTGAACCGGTATCAGCGAAAAGCGTCTTATTTTCGAGATTTCCATCAGCGCCTATTTCATAGCGATACAGTTTCTTACCTGTGTTATCAGCAACATACAGATACTTTTGATCCGGAGTACCGATGATCCCATTTGGACGAATCAAAGTGGTGTCTTGAACTACAGGTGTATCGGCTCCTGGTGGTAAATAGAATACATTACATGTGGTTTGTTCATACAAAGTATCAGTCCAGTAAACACGTTTGTACAAAGGATCGGTGAAGTAAATACCACCATTCTTATCCAACCACATATCGTTTGGACCATTGTATTTCATTCCTTGCCAACCTTTCAAGAGTACTTCATGTGACTTGTCCTGTAGATTGATTTTCCATAGTTCATTGTCCTGATCTGCAGCAGCCAGAAGAAACCCTTCATCATCGATGTAGAGTCCATTAGACCGTCCAGTGGTGTCCATGAACTTAACCAAAGATCCGTCTGGAGACCATTTCCAGATGTCATCATTGGGTTGATCGGTGAAGTAAATATTTCCTGCCTTGTCACTAGCCGGGCCTTCCGTGAATTTGAACTGATCAGACACCGTAATTAGCTCTGCTCCTTTTGCAACAATAGAATTTGTTTCTTCTTGAGTTGCTTCCTTTTTTGTTGATGAACAGCCCGTTGCCAAGAATATTGCAACTGCTATCGAGGCCAATGCATTCGACTTACGCATAGATGATCTTAGGTTTATTTTTTGATAAATAGGATTGAATAATGCTGATTTTTTCAAGTGTTTGCTGATCTGGATTGACACGATCCTTGAGCTGATAAAAGTCTCCAACACCTTCTTCATTGAGATCAACTAGTCCATATCCAATATACTGATCGTTTTCAACCAGGATAAATGGCTGATCATGATTGATCGACTGTCTTTGGTCCAGGATGATGAAATTACTTCGATCAAAGTTTCTGGATTTGAGTGCAGACTCTACCCGATCATTGTAGGTGTCTGACTTTTCCAATTGCTTACACGCACCCAAACAAGCTCCTTCACAAGCTGAACCCAAACCTACCAGTGGCTTGCACAGGGGGTAATTTTGAGTAATTTTTTCTAAAAAAGTCAAAGCATCTTTCTTCGAGCCAAAGGTCTGGCCACTGCCATTTGCTCCAGGAATAACAGTCAAATTGAGGTAACCAAACAAGTCCGGATGAGTGGTGATCTGCCACTTGGTTCTAGACTTGACATAGTTGAAGTGCGGTTCCAGACGCTCCCTTTCTTCCTGAAGTCTTAGCTGTGCGATCAACTCGCTGCCTGTCATCTCAAAGTCCACATCTGCAATTAAGGATAGAAGTTCCTTAGACTTTTTAGATTGACTCGTGAGGTGTTTGGTAACTGATTTGAATAGGTTTTTGGAAGCTCCAACATATAAAGGAGTTCCTTCCTGATCATTGAGATAATATAACCCTGGCTCTTCCGGTAGACGATCGATCAAGTCTCGATCCATATGAGCTGGAAGAAACTTGAGCCATTTTTCATTGGCCATGGTTGGATGTCCTCCAGATTCAGCATAGATCATTTTGAAGAGTTCCACTGTTGCCTCTGCATCACCTCTGGCTCTGTGCCGTCCATTGATAGGAATCCCGAGATCTGCACAAACATTACCTAAACCATAACTTCGATGACCAGGCAAGAATTTTCTAGCCAAACGAACAGTACATAATTTCTTACGTTCGTAGCTATATCCCAGGCTTGCAAATTCATGTTGGAGCATGCCATAGTCAAAATTGGCGTTGTGAGCTACAAAAACGGTATTGTCGGTAATTTCTACAATTTGTCGAGCAATCTCCTCGAAGGTTGGTGCGCCTGCCACCATCTCATCCTCTATTCCAGTCAGTTGGGTAATAAATGGGGAGATTGAAATTCCGGGATTTATTAGTGAGGAAAACTCATCCAATACCTGCTCCCCATCTGTAATGAATATGGAAATATCTGTCAGTTTGGAAAACCGCGGAGTACCTCCAGTAGTTTCCGTATCGATGACAGCATACAGTGTTTTTGAATGGTTCATTAGTCACATGCAAGATACAAATTAGACTAAAGACAAAAGAGAATAGATTGAAGAGATTTGGATGGAAGTTCTAATGACTCTCATAACAATTCATTATCGGGTATAAGATTAAGTTAACTCATGCCCTTTATCTTCGCACGGTTGAACAATTCCATTAGGAAATACATTTATAAAGAAAGCACATTAATTGAAGAGATGATCGCAATTGTATCCCCGGCCAAAACCCTTGATTTTGAAACAAAAGTTGACCTAGAGCGAACCAAACCTCGGTTGTTTAGTGAGGCCAAGGACTTATTGGCAACTATGAAAGAAAAAACGGAAGATGATCTCCAAAACATGATGAGCATCAGCGATAAGCTTGCTACTTTGAACGTGGAACGTTTCCAGGCATTTTCTTCTAGACATACGGAGAAAAACTCCAAACAAGCGATGTATGCCTTTCAAGGGGACGTCTATCAGGGATTGGATGCTGCATCATTTGATGATTCAGATGTGGTTTTTGCACAAGATCATTTCAGAATATTATCAGGTCTATATGGTTTGTTGCGACCTCTAGACACCATTCAGCCTTATCGCCTGGAAATGGGGACTCATGTAGAGGTTAATGATGCAAACACCTTGTATGCTTACTGGGGAGATAAAATAGCGAAGAAACTTAGAAGAGATCTTCGAGAGCAAGGTGATAATACCTTGATCAACTTAGCTTCACAAGAGTACTTTAAAGCGGTTGATTTAAAAGCACTTAAAGCCAATGTAATCAATGTTGATTTTAAGGATTTTAAAAACGGAGAATACAAAATCATCTCCTTCTTTGCCAAAAAAGCTCGTGGTTTAATGTCTCGCTACATCATCAAGAATAAAATCACTGATGTTGAGGATCTTAAAGGTTTCAACTATGAGGGTTACTACTTTGATGAAGCTAATTCTGACAAGAATACGTTGGCGTTTAAGAGAGGTTAATAATAAAAGCCATCACGATGCTCGGTCATGATGGCTTCCTACTCAAAATTCTAGTTTGGATTATTCTCCTACTTCCGATAAGGTGTCTGATGGCATTATTACTTCTTCAGATGCACTCATCTCATCAATCGCGGCTTGAACATCTATGAGAATGGAGGATTCTTTCAAATCCGGATTGTCAAGAATCATGTTTAGAGCCTCCAGCCTTTCTTCTTCATTCTCTTTAGATAATGCATCTTTTAAGAATTTCGAAGCTGCAACGTCTACTGCTTTGAAAGACAATTTTCCCTGTTTAATCCAACCCCTATCAATCCATTTACCCTCAGCTCTTTTACCAATTATTTCTTGCCAGTCATCTTGTGTATTTTGTACTGCAATGATATCCAGGCGCTCATACATCTTATCACTCTTGGTCAGTAAATCTGGACGGTTGTAGATAAATGTTTCTTCCAGGAATACTCCGATTTTGCCCTCTGGAATAATAAAGTCAGCAACAGACCAACCTTCAGTACCGTCGTTTAATTGAATTTTATAATACTCACGATTCTTATCGCTACTGTCAACTGCAGAAAGTCCCAAATAAGTTAGTGATTCTCCGAGACTGATGGATGTCAACCACTTTCCTTTTGCTGTAGGGGTTTCACGAACAGAGATATTATCCCAGATACAGACGGCAGGTTTTTCCTCAACTACTTCTTCGGTAACCTCAGAATCACTTGTCGATTCATTGGTTGAGGTTGAACATGCAAAGATCAAAGCCAATGCAACGTAGGTTAGGTTATGAAATTTCATTGTAGATATATTAGTTAATAGGTACAAGAATAACAATAATGATGATTAGTGCCCAATAAACTTCCTGGTCAGCCATTTTCTCACTGGTGCATCATACCATCTGGCAACAATATAGGCGGCGACAATACTGATGATAAACAACCCTATAGCCATCAGAATATTTTGGGTGGAATTGATCTCAATGGAATTTCTAGTTACCCATGCCATGTAAGTGTAAACCAGTGTGTAATGGGTGATGTATATGGGATAAGAAATGTCTCCTAAAAACTTATTGAGTCTTGATAGCTGCCCAGAAACACTACCTGATGCACCAATATAAATAATGATTGGAAATACAAGGAGAATGATTGATGCTTCATACACACCATTGATCCATTCGGTTTCAGGTGTTCCAAATCTAGGCATAGCCAATGCTGCAATAATTAATAGTGCACACCACCAAAAAGCGTTTTTAATACTTCCTGGTGTAATCACCCTTGAAATCAATATTCCTGTAAGAAAAGGATAAAGCAATCGCACGGAGCCAACCCATAGCTGCTTAGGAGTCAATGACCAACCTCCGATCACATCACCTCCCGAATTCATAATCATATGAACAAGCGCTCCTCCGGACAAAACGATCAATACGATCAGAAGCATTTTAGAGATCCTCCGTAGAAACAATGCGTAGAAGATATTCGCCACATATTCGAAGAATAAGGACCAGGCTGGACCATTCAATGGATGCATTTCCTGCCAACCCCTTATATCCATAGATGGAGGTAGTGGAATCAGCGTGAAGCCTATCAACGTAACCAAAAGCATCTGACTCACAGGCGTGTCTCCTATTGGGAGAAACATAGGACTATCCTGGAAATAAAACAATACGGCTCCAAAGAGCATTCCCATAATAATCATTGGATGCAAACGAATGAGTCTTCTTCTGAAGAAGTCCCTCATGGTCATCTTGCCCCATCTATCGTCATATGCATAGGCAATTACAAAACCTGAAAGCATAAAAAAGAAGTCTACTGCCAGATATCCATGATTCACTAATTGTTTGTAGGGATCTCCTATAGCGAAGGTTTCCAGGATGTGAAACATGACCACCATGATTGCTGCGATTCCTCGCAAACCGTCCAGAATCATGTAGTGCTTTTTAGAATCGTTGAAGGTGGTCGATAGGTCTGCCATTGGGTGAATGTTTGTAGACGAAAATAATCAATTATCTTTTCATAAAATGACCGTTACCTGTATAAAAACGAGGCTTTGAAATTCTGTGATCCTGATCTGAACATTATCAGACAGTGAAAGAGATTCATTGATCAATTGCTAGCTCCTATTGGTCTAAATTTGTATGGGTTTCTCTTTGAAAATCCGTTGATTGGTCCTTAAAAAAAGATGAGCAACCGAATCAAAACAACCCAAAAGTATGGTCTGGATATTCTGATACTGGACTATTCTAATCTGAAAGGTGACGAATTCGTCACAGAGCTTAGAAACACTACAAATTTCATTCTAAGTCAACCTCAAGGATACAATTTTGATGTGACCATTTCTGACAACACCGGCTCACGGATGAATGATGATGTGAAGAAGGCTCTTAAAGAAATGGATGAGGCAATGATCCGGCATTTTGGAGCTGATTATAAAGAAAATAATAAAGATTCAATGGCTATAACCATCGGCATATCTGGAATCCAGAAGATCATTGCAGGGTTCATGATTCGGGATGTCAAATTTGTCAATACCTTCGACGAAGCCTACAACTACATTCAAAAGAATCACCCCAAAGTGAAGAAAGCTAGTTGATCAACTATTGTTTCAATAGTCTATAGAGTAAGACAGCAGTGCGCTTAGACTGCATTGGTAGTGCCCAGGTATATCCAATCTCGTCGATCGAGTGGTCATTAGCACCACTCAAGCCCATTCCATCAATCCCTTGATTGATATACTCAGCTGTGAATGAAATATCAGCGGCCCCTGCATCCGCTGGATTCACAGCTGTGACTTCACCGTAACCTAAATCCTGGCTAACCTGACTGAATTGTTTCATGAGTTCATAATTGCCTTCCTTCGGCGGGAATGGAGGATATCCTTCATTGAAGGTAATTTTTGCAGTTGTATGCGGTAAGTTTCTCTCCACAATTTCAGTCATCTTTCTTTGAGTTCGCTTTAACTGCTCCTGGCTCAAACAACGAATGTCTCCAGTGACGATGGCAGATTGAGCAATGACGTTGTTTTTCCCAAAGGCTTCCCCTGATTTGGTTTTAGCATCATAAGTCGTTTCGGTACCACCGACTATTACTCCAGGATTAAAGGTCAAAAACTCTTCACCTGAAAGCTCCTGATAAAACTGGTATAGTATTCTGGAGGTTTCATAAATGGCCCCTACTCCTCTTTCTGGCTTAAAAACCTGAGAGGAATGACCTGCCTTACCTGTAACCTCCAATTTCCAACTAGACGAACTTCTGCGGGCCACATTAACCGTATTAAAGTTGCCATCAGCATTCTCAAATCCTAAAGCAATATCTGCCCATTTGGCTGCTTTGATCAATTCTGCCTTTGAGGCAGACAATGGACTACCACTCAATTCTTCATCACCAGTCATGACTACCCAGATGTTCATGTCTTTTAGCAACCCTAGTGAATGAAGGGCACTCAAGGATTGAAGGATGATTACATCACCACCTTTCATATCTGCAATCCCGGGGCCTTTAATGGTTTCATCATCAACTTCCTCCCACTTTTGAAATGGACTGTTCGGTTCGAACACGGTATCTAAATGACCAATCATTAAAATTCTAGGTCCCTTGCCGCCTTGTATTTTGGCAACTAAATGACCTGCTCGATTAAACGAACTTCCATCGGTAAACTCAACTTCCATTCCCAATTCTTTGAACCTTGGCATCAATGCGTCTGCTACTGCTTTGACACCCACGAAATTCATCGTTCCTGAATTGATGTTTACCAGATCTTTTAGCAAAACCATTGCTTCCTCATTGTGGTCATCCACCCATTTAACCAGTTTCTTTTCCGTTTGATCTTTTTGACCGAAAGAAGGAGAAATAAGAAGCAGGGACAACACAAATACCGGAATGAGTTTCATAATCTTTAATGGTTGATAGAATTCAAAGATAAAGTTCTAACATGGGGAAAGCCAAAAATATTAGTTGAACGGCCGGCGGATAATTACTAACACTATTAGGAAGAGTATGACCGAAACCATAAGATACCTGATCCCCATATCAAATGTACTATTGATATCTCCAGATGAAGCGATGACAAAGCTACTTAGTGAGGTAATGACGTATAATAGTCCTCCCATCAAACCCCCGGCAATTCCCGCATTTTTAGGAAAAAACAACAGATTGTAGGTGAAGAAATTGGTGAATAGATACCCCGAGCAGATATGAATCAAGAACCCAAATGAAACCAATGAGACTAGGTAATCATATTGATAACCTATCAGGACTAATAGAATCACCAATCCTACTTGAGCCATAGATCCAATCAATGTTTTAGCGTTGAATCGAAAACTTTTTACTTGCTTACTGATGATACCACCGAGCATCCAAGCCACACCAAGAACAAGCGTGCAATATCCAATCACTACCGCATTAAACTCAAAATGCTCTTCCACTATGAAAGGCCCGGCAATATTAAACACCATGGTCACCGAATAGGACAATCCCAAAACCAATATTCCTAGAAGGAATCCACTATTGCCGAGCATGGACACATAAAGACTGGTAATGGTCTTAAGATGAAACCTGGACTTCTCTAGAATGGTCTCGCCACCAACTGTTAACTCACCTATAAGCAATACACTGGAATAAATTGCTAAAAACCAGAAGTTTGCTTTCCATCCAATAAGTTCTTCCAGGTATCCTCCAAGAAATGGAGCTACAATTGGGCCGGCCGACCAAACAATAGTGAAATAACTGAGGTAACCTTTGCGCTCTTCGGCCTCAAATAGGTCTACAAAGAAGGCCCTTTTAGCCACAACGATAAATGCAGTGGTAATTCCTTGTACAATTCGAAGGATGATAATGACACCAACATCCTGAGTCAATGCAATTCCAACACTACTAGCCACTAAAACAATCAATGAAAAGACTACTGGTTTTTGACGCCCTACACTATCCAGAATAGAACCAACCAACAATTGCGCAAAACCATAACTTAAAAAGAATGCGGTAAGTGTGTATTGAACGCTTTGTTCTGTAACATTCAAACTTCTGGCCATCGATGGAAATGAAGGTAGATAGATGTCCGTTAAAAACCCTGAAAAAGGTATGGTCAAAAAAGTAAGAATGATCGCTAACTTTCTTCTTTGGTAAGAAGCATTCTTTAAATGCATATATAATCGTGCAAAAGTTATATGATAAACTAGTGAACCAATTTAACCTGAAAAAGATTCTATGTAGGTACATATTAATCTTAATCTTCTTACATTTCCTCCAAAATTATCATAAGCATACTTATATGGCAGAATTAACTTATCAATTACCACCTGAAACCAAAATAGGACATGTTCACTTGAAAGTGTCTAATCTACAGCAGTCTATTGACTTTTATTGTGGTGTTCTGGGCTTTGAACTAACTTTTATCCAGGACGGTAGAGCGGCTTTTGTTTCTGCTGGTGGCTATCATCATCATATTGGGTTAAATGTCTGGTATAGTGAAAACCTTCCTCCCTCACCAAAGAAGTCTGTCGGTTTATTTCATACAGCCATTTTGCTACCCACTAGAAAAGACCTTGCCAGGTTATACAAGCAGCTTAAAGATGCTAACTATCCGCTTACTTCTGCTTATGACCATGGAGTATCAGAAGCACTCTATTTAGATGATCCAGATAAGAATGGTATCGAGCTCTATTGGGACAGACCGAAGGAGAACTGGCCAACAAATGAAGATGGATTATTATACATGTACAGTGATAAAATAGACCCTGAGATTCTACTAGAAGAACTATCGCTATAATTGTCTGATGTACTGCTCCACGTCTGGTTGCAATGAACTCCATTTATAGGGAACGTTTTGATCGCTCAACCAAGCATTAAACAAGCGGTTCAGATCAGTTAAATTATATCCAGTTACCTGAACGATGGTTTTCCCCACATTGGTAGGATCACTAACTTCATAGTATTTCAGATTTCCATATATAGATGGTAACCATTTTTTATCACGAAGGAACATTACAAAATATCGAGCCGTAGCAGCATATAACATGGTTTCCTTCGATGCATCAAACTGATCTCTTGTTGCCGTTATCAATCCCTCAATAGAGATGCTCTTGTTGTATTTTTTAGCTTCATTCACATAAATCAACCGATAGTTGTCTGCCGGTTCATAACCACCATCACTTTCTTCAAACATGGCCGCAAAACCTTCATTGAGCCATCCTGGAATATCAGGATAATCCTGCAAAATCACAGAATGAACTGTCTCATGGCTTAAGGTACCGGTACCCGTCTCAATCCAACAAACCACACTCAGATCAATAGGGTTGAAATAAGCAACTCTACCTCCCGCTCCTCTTCCATGAATGGATGTCGCAAAGTCCGAAAACTCCTCATATCCACCTGCATCCAATTCGGCAAAAGAGAAATATACGGGAATGTAATAATCTGGATCGCTGACTCCATAAGTTGATTTAAGGTGAGTCAGTAGTGCCTTCAGCTGATTGTGATAACCTGTAGCAACAGGTTCTGAACTATTTCGTTGACTTATTCTAGGTTGTCCCTTGGTCTGCATAGGGAAATCCACTGGTCGTTGTGATATCTGCTGTTGACCGCCATCATACGATCGATCTCGCTCATGGTATTTGTATCCTACCAATATGAACGGACCTTCCACCATGTATTCATCGGTGTTGATAAAGGAAGTATAGGATTGGACATATTGAGATAGATGGTTTGAGGGGTACGGTAATCTTCTATTAATGAGAATCTCAAAGTCATCACCAGTGTAAGGCGCGTTGCTTTCCTTGGATAAATCTGCCGCATTGATTATCTCATCCAAATAAGCCCCTTTACCAGAATAGCGAACTCTGCCAATTCGATTTGCAGATGAAGAATAGCCATTCAATGATTGCTTGTAAGCAGCGCAATTGGTATAGTACTGAGGATAATTACTACCAGATAGCTGCATGCAATTATCACAGGCTCGGAAGGCTCCCGAAATATCATTCGCATCCACATAAAGCTTGAGCAATGCATAAGTCCAGGTCAACTTAGCTTCCCCTGCTCCCATCGAATTGACACAAGTGGCCATATTGGATGCCAATTGCTTCGCGATTGCTGGATTCTTGTCACTGGATTTGTAGGCCTCATGCTGCGCACGTACGGTCTCACAATCTACCTGGGCGGAAAGTGAATGAACAATAAGGAATGTGAATAAAAGAAGTGAGTATTTCATAGCGGTAATAGATTAGGTAAGTGATCAAGGGTTGATAGGTGGCAATGCTGAAAGTGAATCTGGTTCGAATGCCGGAAGACTTGTATCAATGTCAGGTAACTCAGGCAATGGCGGAACCGAAGAAGACTGCAACTCATATCCAATGCGGAAGGTGGCGCAGACCACAATAATGACAGTAGCACAAAGAATAACAAACAACCCAGGGGATAGACGAGCAATATTGATTTTATAATCTCCCTTGGATCCTTCCACATCAACATCGCCTTTTGCCTGTATCAAGAACAATGAGAATCCTAAAAAGCCAAATGACATACCCACGAAAATGGCGGTGGAAAGCAGCCGAAGCCTTCTATCAGCCGTCAATCCCACTAAACGTATTTCTGTATCAAAATCAACCGCCTGAGGGCCTGTGTAGATGAAAACAAACAGATAAACAGCTGAGCCTATGATACCAAGAAATGCCAGTATGATCCCTGCTTGATATCCCCAGCGTAAAAAATCGTCTTTATCGCGCATACTGTAAATCTAACTTTTCTTTACAAATAATGTAATTGTGCCGGATTTGTAAAATCCCTATCTTGAGAACCTATCCATAACCATAACCTATGAACCGATCCATTGCACCAATCCTATTGACGCTATTGATCGTTGCCTGCAGTCCTAAACCTGCTGAGCATGAAAAACAACCTTAAGAAACCCAGGTGAAACTGACTACTTCCAAAGGGGATATTACACTCAAATTATACAATGAGACACCTCAGCATCGAGACAACTTTATCAGAATTGTGGAAGATGGCGTCTTAGACAGTGTCTTATTTCATCGGGTGATCGAAACCTTTATGATACAAAGCGGAGACCCTGACAGCAAATTAGCAGGTCCAGAAGATACTTTAGGCAATGGAGGGCTACTATACACTGTTCCAGCAGAGTTTCACCCCGACTTGTTTCACAAGAAAGGAGCATTAGGAGCTGCGAGAGACAACAACCCAGAGAAGGCTTCTAGTAGTACACAATTCTATATTGTGCAAGGAAAAGTGTTCACTGACAGTCTGATTGATGCTGCACAGAATCGTATTAATGGTTGGTTAGCGGAGAGTTTCTTGAGACAAGATAGTGCTTACCTGCCTTACATTGATTCTATGAATGTGGCTCTAATGAGTGGCGATCGTGAGACCTATTTTCGATTCTCTAACTATTTGAAAACAGAAGCGGAGACAAAAGAGGAGTTTGACCCACATATCATCCCTGAATCACAAAGAGATGTGTATAAAACCATCGGTGGTTCCCCTCACCTGGATCAGAACTACACCGTATTTGGAGAGGTTGTTTCTGGTCTTGAGGTCGTTGACTCAATAGCAGCTGTAGCAACAAATCCTCTAGATCGGCCTTTAGAAGATGTGAGGATATTGAAGGTTGAGGTGATATCAAATAATTAACCTGTGGTGGTACTATGCATCCAAAATTATTTGCATCAAAAAAGGCAATGATGAGATCTATTCGGACAATCATACAGCTATACTTATGTTTTGCTGGTTTATCAGCTTTGGCTCAGACACAGGAAGTTTTTTACTTGAATTCAAAACAAAATCCAGCAAAAGATGAAGACACCCTATACATTAGACATGTTGTGGTCGATATGGATTCACTTTTTCAGGTTGAGGATTATTCATTTCCAGATAGCACTCTAAGTCGAAAATCAACTATCCGAATAAAATACTTTGATGCTGAAGGTAGCGAGGAAAAGTTGTTTAAATCCTCCAAACTTCCCTGGAGTTTTCTCGATAGCGCAATCATGCCAACTCATTTGTATCAAGGAGATTATATCGATTTTCACCCAAATGGTAATCAAAAATCTTCTGGTAATTATGATTTGAATAAGCCCATTGGGACTTTCAAGCAGTGGTATGCAAATGGAACATTAAAAAGTGAGTTATTATTTAAGGAATTATTACCTGAAGAACAGGATTACATGGTTATCAATTATTTCGATAGTCTAGGTAAACCATTAGTTACTAATGGAAATGGATTTTATCATGAAGTTAAAAAAGGATATAAAGCAAATGGAAAAATAAGCAATGGATTAAAGATAGGTCTATGGACCGGATCATTTTTAAATGGAATGTCAACTTTTAAGGAAACCTATTCCGATCATGGCGAGTTTGAAGGAGGAACTAGTGTTGATTCTACCGGGGCGACCTTTTCTTACAAAGCAATTAAAACGACTCCTCAATACATTGATGGAGGAATCCCTGGATTTTATGGATTCATTTCTAAATACATTTATTACCCTTTTGAGGCTAGGCGCAATAAAATTGAAGGAAGTGTATATGTCTCATTCATTGTAAGCAAAGCGGGTAAAACAGAAAATGTGAAAACGGTGAAAGGAATTGGATATGAATGTGATGAAGTGGCCGAACGTATGATCGATATGTGCGATTACTTCACTCCTGGAAGACTTAGAGGTCAAGCGATAGAAACTCAAATGATGCTCCCTATTCTTTTTAAACTGTGAAAATAAAGGTTTGTTCAGGAGATCATCAACTGATAATCAGTAGTCTTACATGAATTAAACCGAAGTGATATGAATTCTATTGTTATGCAGACCTTTCAAAGCAATGAAATTCAAGTTATTCTTCGGGCTAATAGGTTCACTTTTCTTCTTGTCAAGTTGCTGAGATATTGATTTATAGGGTACTGGTAATGGTGGACCTTATGTCCTTGAAGATACTACAGGTCCTGGCAAACCAGACAATAATTAACTGATGCGGTAGAAGGTGATTATCAGAATATTTTCTGTGAACATATTGATCCTGACTCAATCGTTTCAATGAGTACTGAGATACACCTAAAAAAATAATAAGTCCACCTTCCAACTTACTCATAGCAATAGCTCTAACTGAAGTCACTTTTTGACGACTTCTAACGATGCTATTAAATTCCTTTGATGTAAGCTTTGATCTCAGTTTGCAACACTGACCATTTAGTAGGTAAACGCCGGTATTTCAGCCAGCTATTAAACTGAATATCCAGAGCAGATAGACCATATCCCGTTTTCTGCACCAACACATGGTTAACAATCTCTGGATCATTGGAATTGCTCTTTTTGAGCTCGGAGTAAATGGTTTCAAGCCAACCCTTTTCACGCAAGAACATCGTGAAATAGCGTGCAGTAGCTCCATAGAGCATGGATTGTGATCCACTCTCATAATCATCTTTAGATGAGGTGATTAAGTCTTGCAACGAAAGCATTTTACGATATTTTGTTGCTTGTTGAAGATAGAGCAATCGATAATTGTCCATAGGCATGAATTGATGTCCACTCTCCTCAAACATCGAAGCAAATCCTTCACTCAACCACACTGGGATCTGAGGATAATCTTGCAAAAGCATGGCGTGAACGATTTGGTGATAAAGAGGTCCATTATTTACTGCCATCCAGCTGACTACACTGAAGTCAAGTGGATTAAAATAGGCGATGCGACCACCAGCGCCTCTTCCATGCACCTTCTTTGTAAACCGCGAGAAGCCCTGGTATCCTTCATTTGTTAAATCTGATTCGTACAGATAGATCGGAATGTAATAATTGGGATTGCTGATCTCGTATTGGTTTTTAAGAAAACTGATTAATTCATTCAGCTCCTTCGGAAGCATTGGTTCTGCTGGGATGGAATCTTCCTGAATCTCTTCCTCAATCGGGAACAGCTCTTGTTTTTGTGATTTGACTACCGTGTCTTTTTTAGGCATCCCATCATAACCAATAAGAATAAAAGGCCCTTGTGTGATGGATTTGGACGTATTGATCAGGTCCTTAAAATAATCCGTGTATTCATCCAATTGACCAGATGGATAAGATAATCGTCGTGCGATCAATCGCTCATAATCAGCACCTTTATAAGGTTGAATTTCAGAGTTATCTAATTTAGCAGCATTGAATACGGTTTCTATGGTATCTCCTTTATCGGTATACGTTAGACCTACTCCTACACTACTCCAAGCGGCAGAGCTATTCAAGGCATGTTGGATTGCGGAACAATTGGTTGCATACTTTGGATAAGCCTTTCCTGCCAGTGCAACACATTGATTACAAGCATTCAAGGCTTCGGAATAGTTCTGTATATCGAGGTGCAGTTTCAGTACATTGTAGGTCCAGATTACCTGTTCCTTTTGATCTTCCATTCCTTCAATGCAATGCACTATTTCATCGATTAGGGACTCCACCTGTTCTTCACTGGGATTGCTGAATTGATAGCGATTGTATTTTTGATTCAAAGAGTCACAGACATCCTGACCAAATACACTTGTGGACATGACCAGTAGGACAATCCATGCCTGTTTGACGTAAGTGGAGATCATTGTAACCATATTGCCATTCAAAATAGTAAAAGAATTCGTTTCAAGTCCAATTTTCAAGTTTGGTCCCTTTGAATGGCTCTGGAAAAGCCTGACTTATTGGGTTTGTAATGGAGCCTCAGTAACGTATCAAAAAGAGACTCCCATAGAATCTATTTTAAGTTTTATCCCCATGTCTATGCTCCATAGATTCGGTGAGTGACGATATCCAAGGTCATTCCCTGAATCACATGAAGATTTCAAAATCAAATATTTAATTAGTATGTTATTCTAAGGGAATCTCAGTTGTTGACAAGTGATTTCAGTTGAGAAAGACTCCCCTAGAATCTATTTTAGTCTTTCTGAACATATAAAATATTCATAAGATTCGGGGAGTGACGATATCCAAGATCAACCCCTTTGTCCTATCGGACATTTTCCCTTGGATGTAATAAGTCATTCCCTGGTCGGGCACCCCTGAATGCTTACCATATTTTCGCTACTTTAATCCTACTAAAATGCATTCTAAGGGAATCTCATTAACGAATCACAAAGAGACTCCCCTAGAATCACAACAAAAAGCATCCTAAGTTTGATTGATTTATCAAGTGATTCGGGGGCGCCTGGCTTAAGGGGTGACGATTGCCCAGGTCATTCCCTCGGGCACCTCTGAATGTCTCTTGATACAAAACGAGCATATTCAAGTGCCTCGTATACTTCCGGCAATTTCAGTTCTCTTCAAGCTCCTCAATAGATTCCATTATTTGTTTGACTTCTTCTTTCCTCACTAATCCACTATTATAGAGTCTCCTTTTGAAGGATTTTTCACCAATTGAAGTGAAATAAAGGATTTTAACATAAAAGTCAATTAATAACTTTTTTCTCAAACCATCTCTGATTTCGATAACCTCATCTGGAAAGTTTTCATCTACTTGATCCATCTTTATCTTAAGCTCTTCAGCAAATTTTTTGGTCAAAGCATTAGATCGTAAGTCTAAAATCAAATTGTAAACATTCATTCGGATGTCGTGAAAAGAGGCTACATCATTTATATGGTCTACTACGCGATTAAACTTTATGGTTGGAGCGGTCTTTTCAAATGCAAGTTCAAGGTTTTCTTTTAGCCTTCGAATAAAGTCCTGAACATAAGATGAAAAGAGCGGAACCGGTATGTTAATATTAGATAATTGTTTGAAAACATAATTCATAATTAATGGACACGCTAATCCAGCTGTAACGATAACTATGATCTGATTTGATTTAATATATCCTGAGTAAAGAAAAAATATGATCACCATCATCGTGGTGAATGAATAAACAATAAACCAGTACCAGAAGGATTTTAGTTGAAATAAAGTTCTAAAGGGAGTATAGTATTCATTGTGCATGAATACAGCGAATGATAGGAAAGTCAAGGTTAGAAAAATAAGAAGAATTATCGGGTTTCTTACGAAGTTTTGATAAGCCAAAAAAGGCTCTACTTTAGTTTCCCAAATTCGGATTAAGGTATAATCTGAAAATCCTAACAAGGAGGTCTTTTGAAGAGCATTGTCTATTCTATTCCCTGAGTATAACAACAGATTGTCATCACTTTCTTGCAAATATCGAATGGTGTGAAAGGAAGATTGAGTTAAATCAACCTGCCTATTCAGTCTTTCCTGATATTCGGTAAATCTTGTGATAAACTCATCTAGCGTTTCTGTTTCTTCAAGGATGGATACGGTAAGCTTAAATGCATCTACCGTATTGGCAATTTCTTCGCTGACCTTTTCATTATTGGGGTTAATCAACTCGGTTATTCCAAAGATCTTTAAATAGCGGAATAATTCAATATCAACGTTACTCAGTGGATAATTGCTAAATAGAACTAATATGGGATGATACGTAGAAATATTATCTCGATTGTACTCTTTTAAACTTTGAAGAAAGAACTTAATCATATCTTCCTTCCAAGGTGCCAACACTATCAGTTTAATATCATTATAAGCTAAACTTTCAATAAACTTATTAATTTCAGGATAATTCCCACCTCTATCTGAATCAAAAGCCGGAAACGGTTTTCCAATGATTTTTAAATCAGGGTTCTCATCAAACCTTGCAAAAATATCAAGCCCCCAGGTGTTGTTTTCGTAGTAAAGACCAATTTCATTGATACCGAATTTGTCAATCAATTTACTATAAAGGAATGATGCTTTCTCCGCATTGGTTGACGTAATTTTTAAAAAGTCGACATTGCTAAAACTTGATTGTGGAGTGCTTATTGTGGGACAAATAAAATAGGGTTTACTCTCGAAAGTTGAATTTGAGAAATCTCGAGATATTAAGGCATCAATTTCCTTTAGCGTTTCTGAGTCTGATGGACCAATGACAACATCAACATTTTCCTCCATTAAACTGTTGAAGACTTCTAATCGATTATTGGCATTGTATCCCAGCGTTATGACCTCAAGATTCGAGGGTACGTCTACTGAATCTATCCATTTCTGAGTTTCTCTTGTATAACTATGGTTATCAAGATATAAAACTCCAATTTTCTTATGTTGGGCATGAATCAGGGAGCATGTCAACAAGAATTGCAATGTAAGAATACTAAGTAACTTCATGATTGGCAGTGATTTGTAAGAAATATATCACTTTCATGAATCATTTTAAAAAATAGATCGCAGTTACATGATTTATCCTTAAAGAATACAACCGGATAAAGAATATTTCATATAACTACAGTACTCCTGTGGATAATAATTCGAATTTTTTAGTTGCCATGATACTGTTTGATTGAGACTCCCCTAGAATCATTGTTTATTCCTTTTAATAATTACAATGACCAAAATGATTCGGAGAGTGACGCTAAATCCTAGGTCAATTGTCTTGTCCTGAAATAGGTTTACACAATCGATGTAAATCAAAATGGATAAAAAGGAGAATGTACCAATTCGGCATGGTAATGAGATTTCGGTGGCAG
>PBTY01000094.1 GCA_002729235.1 Rickettsiales bacterium
AACTGGAAATCTGGAGCCAACCTACAGGACTGGAGTGGCGTAACATTGACCAATGATCGAGTTACCGGATTAGATCTGAGTTCCAATAATTTGGTAGGCAAGTTTCCAACGATCAGTAGTGGTTTGGATCTGTTAGCAGATCTAAATGTTAGTAGCAATGAGCTAAATGCCATAGGAGACCTAAGTAATTTAACCTCTCTTGCAACGATTGATATTTCAGACAATAGACTTCAGTTTGGAAGTATCGAGCCAGTAGTTGCTCAAGTACCCGCCACGGTTTATGGACCACAGAAAGCAGTGTTGTCCAGAATAAGAGTGCTGGAAGAAATAGGCAATGTATATACGGTGGATCGAACAGTGACCGGTAGCGCTAATGCGTATAGCTGGACAAAGAACGGAACCAGCATCGCTGAGACTGGCGCTAGCTTTGACATAACGATCAGTAATTTTTCTGCCGATGGCAACTATGTGGCTAGTGTTACCAGTACAGCTATTCCTGGTTTAACACTGACTACCACACCAGTAGAGCTAAGAGTATCGAGTTTGGAAAGAGATTCTGTTTCCTTGATAGCGATTTATGATTCATTGAATGGCAGTAGTTCTACTGTCTCGGATTGGAAGTCTCTTCCAATCGATCAGTGGAGTGAAGTAACGATAACTAACTCACGAGTGACGAACATAGACTTGACATCCCAAGGGTTGTCAGGTAGCATTCCATCAGACATACTGGATATCAGAAGCTTGGTGACAGCAGACTTTTCAGATAATGATATAGTTGGTTTGACTGATCTGAGTGGATCGTTACCAAATCTGACAAGCTTTGATGTGACGGGTAACAAGCTGACGTTTGAAGACCTGGAGGCGAATGTGGGAGTTGCTGCACTTGATTACAGCACACAGCAGTTGATTGGAGTAGCAAGCTCCGAGGTAGTGCCAGTTGGCACAGCGTATACCCTAGGGGTCGTTGTTGGAGGGACATCAAACACTTATGAGTGGACGTTGGCCAATGATCTGGATACTGCAGTAATATCAAGCCTGACAACATCCGAGGTGGTGATAGAATCATTAAGTTATGAGACGATGGGTACCTACACCTTGCAGGTGACCAGTTCACTGGTACCTGGCCTAACACTTGAAAGCGAAGAGATGCAGGTACTGGCAAGTGCAGATCTGGAGTTCAAGGCATTGGATCTGGGCAATGAACCATTTGTTGCTGGAGATGGCTATGCCATTAAGGTGGTAATAGGAGAAGAGTTTGATACGATTCAGACGGTTCGAGGTGCGGGCAATGGATTTGCGTTCAATGACCTGATTCTTGGAGATTACTTGATTGCTGTATCACCTGATAATTTATTAGAGTTCTTACCAACCTACTTTGAAAGCACAGACTTATGGACAGAGGCCGATACTCTGGAGCTGAGAACAGACTTGTCAGACACATTGCTAATGGCCCAAGTGCCTCCTCCTTCAGTTGGAGAGTCTCAGTTATCTGGAACTGTTGAGTCTGATTTTGATGAAAATAATGGTAGGATCGACGCAAGGAGAAAAGTAAAACGAGCAGGTTGTTCGGTGAGACGCTTTGTGCCTAAAGGCCGTACAGATCAGGATGAAGAAGGAACCTATGAACTGTATGCGTATGTACAGTCAGATGACGAAGGTCGATTTGAGTTCACCAATATCCAGGAAGGAACCTATCGTTTCAATATTGAATATCCAGGGATTCCAATGGATGAAGATTCTTATGTTGAATTCACCTTTGGTGAAGGTGGAATTGAGGATGAAACACTCATACTTGAAGCTACGGTGACTGAGGATGGCATTATCGTTCAAAAGATCGAGCGACTGGGGTTCTACCGCAAATACTTTAAGGATCTGAATGTATACCCTAATCCTGCAGACAACTACGTGAAAATCACCTACAGCAAGCTGATGAGTGAAACGGTGAAAGTGCGATTGATAGACCTGGAAGGCAATGTGGTGGCCGGGCAACTGATAGAAAAAGGCTATGACAAAGAACTACAACTAGATGTAAGTGGCATCAGTGGGGGTATCTACCTACTCAACTTCATCGACACCAGTGAAGGATCAGATAAGATTACTACCTTCAAAGTATACGTGAGATAATAGGAAGTCAGTCAAAATCAGAGGTTTATGTTAAATTGTTTGAATTGTATTAAATAATGATATAATTTTAATATTCAATGAATGCCTGTCTTGGTACAGGTCAGTTTTTCATTATTTTTAATTAACCGCTATGATCTTATGACGCCCTCTTCATCAATCAACATGTAACCAATAGTTTTTGGTGGTCGCGAATCACAAGAACATACTCCCACACGTATAAACTCATGAAAAAACTTCAACTACTCATCATCTTACTGATTGGTTCGGTAAGTATCTATGCTCAAAACTCCATGGGCATAGGAACAGAAACCCCTAATCCCAATGCTGTATTAGAAATTGTTTCTCCTGGTGGCAATCAGGGGATTCTGATTCCAAGGTATACTACCGCAGAGCGTACAGCTACAACTTTCACAGATAATTTAACAGATGCAGAAAATGGTCTGATGGTATTCGATACAGATGAAGGTGCGTTGTATTTTTGGTACAATGGTGTCTGGATTGCTCCTTCCAATAGGACCATGGCTGATCTACTTGCGGACAATACTGATGCCGGTGGATTTAGCATCACTAATTTGGGATCGCCGGTAGATGATTTAGATGCGGTTACGAAAATTTATGTAGATACTGTTGTATCGAATAACGCTCCCTGGTCAATCTCAGCATCAAACATAAGTTATAACCTTGGAAATGTTGGAGTAGGTACTGACGCTCCAATTTCTCCTTTACAGGTACAGGATAAATTACATTTCTACCATTTTCAGGAGGAGACACAAGGAATTGACGGTCGATTTATTGCCGATAATTTGTATAGTGATGGTACTACTTTACGAAACGTGCAAGATGGAACTGGAGGGCTAATATATATGTCCAGTTATGGGGATATTGAATTCATACATGCAGATTCTTCTACCGCTGATACTGATCGTTTTGGTGAATTGAGCACAAGTTTAAGATTGGCTGGAGACCTTTCTGCTGAGTTTCATGGGTCAGTATCAATTGCCGGAGACACTAAATTAGGTGGTGCAGTTTATTCAGATGTGGCTTCTGTTGAGTTCCATAGAACTATACTGGACACTGATCATATTATATCATTAATTGGCACAATAAATCAAATAATTACACTTCCCCTCTCTTCGGATTATATCGGGAGAGAATTGATATTTATTGTCGAAAATGTAGACCTAACCAGTCTTAATCACTCAATTGAATTGGCATCAGGAGATGTCTATATCATGGAAGGGAGAACGATAACCACCCCAATCATAATGTCATCCAATTTTGGAGAAATGACGACACTTACCCTTCGTGCACTAGGTAGTGGCTGGGCGGTGATCAATTACACGTTTAGTGCCAACGGCTAGTAAGAGATGAATGCCAGTTATTTGCTAACTAAAATAGCTAATATCTATCCTAACAGACTATGAGCTAAATCATAAAACAGAGCTGTAGAAAATCTTTTCTAAATCGGTAGTTTGCAAAAATATTTTCGTAAAATAGACGTACGAAATTCACTACCAAAAGATTTAGCGATGCGAAAAGGGTTTGCTCTATTGGCTTTATTAGGCCTTCCTCTGTTTTTATTCGCGCAAAGTACTGATGAAATGGTCAATTTGTCTTTTCAAATAGACAAGTTATGGGTACTTATTGCCGCGGCATTAGTCTTCTTTATGCAGGCAGGGTTTCTTACCCTGGAACTTGGTCTGGTCAGATCTCAAACAGCTACATCCATAGGAATCAAGAATGGAATTGATTTTGTGGTTGGTGCTTTAGGATTTTACATGGTCGGGTTTGCTTTGATGTTTGGGCATTCAGCATCAGGGTTTATTGGGACTGATACCTTCTTCCTCAACGGAATCGAGACCAATGAAGGAGGCAGTAATCTTGGGTTTACCTTTTTCATATTTCAATTAGGCTTCGCAGTTACGGCTATTACAATTGTCTCAGGCGCATTGGCTGCTAGAGTTGGATTCATATCGTATCTACTTACTTCATTGATGATGGGTTTATTGATCTATCCAGTATTTGGACATTGGGTGTGGGGAAGTGGATTTTATGATGGCAATAGTGGATGGCTCGGGGACCTGGGCTTCATCGATTTTGCCGGATCTACTGTAGTTCACTCTGTTGGTGGGTGGATGGCTCTAGTCGGGGCAATCATCCTTGGACCTAGACTTGGGAGATACAAAAGCGATGGCAGCATGGCTTTCTTTAAACCCAGCAATATTGGAATTGCATTTTTAGGAGTTTTCATTCTTTGGTTAGGTTGGTTTGGCTTTAATGGAGGAAGCACATTGGCCTTTAGTGCAGATGTGGATGACATTATAGTGAATACGACCATGGCTGCAGTAGTAGGTGGTTTGGTCGCTTTTTTCCACAGCTTCTTTTTCCAAAAGAAAGAAGATATCTATGAGAAACTGATTGGAGGAATTCTTAGTGGACTTGTGGCCATTACAGCTGGTTGTCATATCGTGACCATTGAAGGTGCCATGGCCATTGGTGCTATCGCAGGAGTTCTTCACAATGTCAGCTACAATCTTATTATCAGGAAATTTAAAATAGACGATGCAGTAGGTGCTGTCCCGGTTCATGGAGTATCTGGAGCAGTGGGTACGATCAGCCTGGTATTCTTTGCGAAAGAGGGGACATTGGAGAATCCTTTTTTACTTCAATTAGGAATTCAGCTTTTAGGTGTAGTTGTTTGTTTGGTTTGGACGGTAGTCATGGGCGTCATCGTTTTTAAAGTAATAGAAAAAACCATTGGCCTCCGTTTGTCTCCGGAAGAAGAAAAGGCTGGATTGTCCATTCCTGGAATGATGGAAGAAGAACCAGAAGAAGATATAGATATAGAAGCCCTAAAAGCATTGATGAAAGAATAAAGAAAATGACAACACTTACTCAAATGATAAAGCACGTAAGTATCAAAGTCTCTGAGGGTGGACACAATCTCATGGAGATTGAAAAATTTATAGAGATGTCGCTGACTCAGAGATTGCAATTATTGACCGAAAAGAGAATTTCTTTCCTTGATGAAGATGGCAATAAAGTGCCGCTAATTGAAGGGGTTAGATATGCCAATGAACTGATAAAGTCTCGGCGTAAATAAAACTATTCATCTTCACGAGCATGTGAGGATGAATAGTTTTGAGTGTTTCTTAATCTGTCCAGGTATCTGTTTCAGATCTTGGAATTGGTAATACAAATTGGTTGTCCCATGGATCGTATTCATTGGATGCTCTTCCAATAAACCCACCCCATCTTTTAAGGTCTTCAAGTAACATGCCTTCAAACATAAACTCTCTGGTTCTTTCTAGTACCAGGCTATCAAAGAAGACGCTTTGGTCAGGAAAATCGGCAATGGTCAGTGCAGAGATACCGGCTCTGGTACGAATAGCGTTCAGGTCTTCAATAGCTTGACTAGTAACGATTTCTCCGGCATCCATATATTCCGCTTCACATCTGATTAGATACATTTCGGCTAATCGAAGAACAGGTAAAACATATGCACTACTAGTGTATTTGGAAGTTGACACGATACCATCAAACTCATCTACCACACTTTTGTAGAAAGCGGTGTTGATCTGAGTGTTTGTTGTATTCTCATCGGCTGTACCATCTATACTTCCACGGACATCAGCATCACTAAACAATGGAGAGTTGTACCAACTGTCACTGGTAAATGTTCCAGAGAAAGGTCTAAAAACACCCAACCCGCTTTCAGTAAGAGATGAGAAGTAAGCCGTTAAGCCAAATCTAGAACTTCTGTCTCCTACATTATTGGCCAGTGTCTGTTGGATGGCAAAAATATCCTCCGTGCTATTGCTCGTATTGTTAAAAGCATCCAATGGAGAAGCCGTCAAGCTGTAAGGTCCACTAATGACCTCATCCGCATAATCATAAGCATCGCCAAACTCTCCTTTTTGCAGACTTAGTTTTGCTAAATAAGCCTGGCAAGCGTAATAAGATAAACTAGTTCCATTCTTACCTAAACTTTGAAGTAAGCCAGACGCCTGCGTTAAATCAGCCTCAGCCTGATTATAAACCTCATCAATCGAATTAATATCGCTGGAGGAAAGTTTTGGAACTTCTTTAATATCAGTAATTGGTTCTGTTGTGAAAGGAAATGCTCCAGTCGTAGCTGGATTCACATCTGGCGCATCATATTGAGGAGCCCATAACAATACCATTTCAAAAAGTAAAATGCCTCGGATGGCCAAAGCCTCACCTTGAATTCTATTTCGTTCATTCGAATCAGTGATCACACTGATGTTTGCCAAAATATTATTCACTGTATTGATTGCCTCAAAAGCGCGTCCCCAGTTGGCTTCTACTCTACCATTTGCTTCCAAAATATCCTTATTAACAAAGTCTCTATAGGCAGTCGGTGCTAGAACGGTTTCCCATCTGTATTCCTGCGCACTGGATGTAGGTGAAACTCTAGCTAATAGTTCTGGAATGATGATAAAATCACCTCCTAAGAGTTCACCTCCCGAGGAACCATCTGATATCCCGCACATGGTATAGTAAGCTCCATTCAAAGCTTTTGCGATGCCTTCCGCGTCTGCATAAATGTTTCCGCTAATGGTGTTTTCAGCCTCCGCATCCAACAAGCTATCACAAGAGCTTATCGTTACTGCTGATCCAATGATGATGTAGGTTAATAACTTTCTCATGATTAAAATCCGATTTTAACTCCTGTTGTAAAAATTCTTGGTTGAGGTGCTGTAAAGAATGCGATACCTCTGTTGATATTGGCTGCAAAAGTTCCTCCTGCTGGATCCGAATAGGATACGTCTGGATCGTAGCCAGGATAGTCACTAAATGTCAATAAGTTTTGACCTCCGACATAAACGGACAGACTTCCAAAATTCACAGGGATGTTATAGGATAAGGTTACCGTTTTCAATCGGATGTAGCTACCATCCACAATCCACCTGCTAGATGGGTTTGGTGTTTCTAATGCAGGATTCAATTTCGGATTACTAGACTCATCTCCCGGAGCATACCATCTATCCAACTGGTCAGAAGTTTGATTGTACAAACCATAGCCACTATTAGCAATGATTTCACCACTTTCCCAATAGAGGTCAATTCCCTCTACAAATTGGAACATGAAATTGAAGTTGAAGTTCTTGTAAGTCAAATTGTTGGTAAGTCCACCATAAAACTTCGGATTAGGGTTTCCAACTACTTGTCTTCCCTGACTAACCGCCAAGTCGTAATCTGAAGTTGGAAGGCCATTTCCATCGTCGTAAAGTGCCTCTCCGGAAATTCTATCTACCCCCAGGTATTTAGGCATATAAAAAGCACCAGCAGCTTCTCCTTCAATGAAGGCATTATTTCCTGAGATCAACGGTTGACCACCTATGTTTTTGATTTCGTTCTTGTTGTTGGAAATATTGAAGCTGGCATCCCAGCTGAAATCTCCAGCATCCACAATCAAACCCGTAACATCAAATTCTATCCCCATATTCACCATTTCTCCAGCATTATCAATGGCGCTAGATAAACCAGACAATTGAGAAATTGGTGTTGGAAACAAGAGGTCATAAGTATACTTGTAATACCCTCCTATTGATCCAGAAAGCCGATTATCAAATAAGCCATATGCCAATGAAAAGTCAAATTGTTGCGTAGTTTCCCATTTCAAACCAGCATTACCAAGGTTACTCAAACGATAGCCATCCAGATCTCCATAGATTATGTTATAGTAATTGGTTCGGTATAAGAAATCATCCTCTGGAGTATTACCAATCAATCCACCGCTTAGGTTCAATTGAAGGAAACTCACAGGAGCCACTCCTGCCAGGAAGCTTTCGTTTGACAGTGTCCAGGAGAAAGCTAATGCTGGAAAGATTCCGAAGCGATTGTCTTCGCTCACCTTGGTAGATCCGTCAGCTCGGGCATTCAATGTGAAAGAGTATTTATCTGCAATATCATAGCCTACAGACCCAAAGAATGACAAGAAGTCAAAAGCAGATCCCGGAACCAATACATTTAGTAAGGATGGATCATTTTCACTCAAAGCTTCCAGCTCAGAGATGGAATTGATTCGTGCAGACTTGTAAGTAAATTCTGATTGAGAACTCTGATAGGCTGTTCCAACCAATGCAGATAGGCTATTATCCCCAACTGGTTTGCTATAATTCAAAGTACCGTTGAAAAGGTAGTTGGTCACTTTGGAAGTTGATAGTTGTGAAAATCCTGTTGGTGTACCTTCTTGAGTGGCAGGCCCCTGTCTTCTTTCATTGGATAGATCCAATAAATCCAATCCACCATCAATATTGAGGGAAAGTTGATCTGTCAATTCTAATGAGACCGAAGCACTTCCATTTATTCTATCTGTGGTCTCAAAGTAAGTAGATCCATATATTTCTGTTTGCGGATTGTATTCGGAGCTTCTAACCAGCAGTACATAATTATTGTCAGGATCTGGTGCATCTCCAGGAGGCAACAAAATCATCTGTACCGGGTTACCATCGTTTCCGTCCTCATTTACCTGATTGTTTCCAGTGTGCGCATATCCGAAACTGATACTTGAGCTCACTTTGTCACTCCATTGGCTGTTGAGGTTTAACCTGCTACCAAATCGCTGAAAATCGTTTCCTATAAGTATACCTTCCTGATCCAGGAAATTAAGGTTTAATAGTGCATTCTGCTTTTCACTACCTCCTGATAAGTTGATGTTAGCCCGTTTGGAATCACCTCTTCTGAAGGCCAAATCTTGCCAATCCGTGTTGTAAGTATTCCTAAAAATGGGGTTATTGGTTGACATGGTCAACTCATCATTGTTTGGAAAGGTATAACTCACCTGCGTTTCGCCATTACTAACTGCAGTATTTCTTAATTCAACCAAATCAGTATACCATGTTTCCAGATTTTCTTCTGAGAGTAAGTTGCCCAGGTTGGTTGCTGACACTCCTGCACCATCCACTGGGATGCCTGCAAGTAGTGCTCGCATAGTGTATTCGAAAAATAATACCCGATATTCATCTGGAGACATCAGATCAAGCTTTTTAGGAACCTCACTCACTCCATATTGTAGCTCCACGTCAGCTTTGAAACCTTTCTTTCCTTTTTTAGTAGTAATGATAACCACACCATTAGCCGCTCTGGATCCATAAAGAGCCGTGGCAGCGGCATCTTTCAAGATTTCCATTGATTCGATCGTGCTAGGATCTATATCGGATTGGTTTCCGGATGTAAGCGGAACACCGTCTACTACATAAAGAGGTTCGTTGGATCCTGTCAGTGACGACCCACCACGAATTCTAACTTTTGCACCTTGACCTAATTTACCCCCACTGTTTTGGATGAAAACTCCAGCTGCACGACCCTGTGCAGATTGCTCAAGGTCTGTGACCGGTTGACTACCCAGGTCATCATTACTCAATACGCTTCCACCACTCTGAGTTCCTTTTGAAGAATTCATAGAAACATCCAATGTCGTTTTTCCTCCCAGGAAGATGGTCTGACTGGCAAATCCCTCAGCCACTATCGTGATGTTTTGATAGGTATCATCTACGGTCAATTGGAATTCACCGTTAACATTGGTTATAGTAGTGTTATCAGAACCTGCGGACACAGTGGCTCCGGCAATTGGTTCATTGGTGTTTTGATCAATGATCTTGCCTTTAATAACCGTTCCCTGTGCTAGTGCAGAGCTTATGCTTAGCAGGATGGTAAGGCAGGCGATAAATATTCTCATTCGATTAGATTTATTTAGTAGGCGTATAAAAATAGCTAGAATAAACACTCCAAAATAAATTTTTAGAAACCTTATTCCTAATTAGATAGATGAATCTACTATTTAGAGGGTTAAAATTGGGTTTTTTCAAATTAATAAAATTTCAAGGAGGTATTGGAATATACCGTGAGCACGGTATTACAAGCGGCACATGTCCAGTCTAATTTTATCAGATTGAAAAACTGTGAATATGAATCCGCTAAGACACATTCTAATTGCCTCTTTATTGATTTTAATTGGGTTTGCTGCCAATGCCCAATCGGTTACCATTGTCACACCGACAGCTTCTGACGAAAGAAAGTTTTCTGAGTCAATTGACATCAGTTGGAAAAATGGGACCATATCAGGTACAGACCAATTTAATTTAAGATATAGTCTAGACGGTGGTGTCACCTCCACCAATATCAATACAGTCAGTTACAGTTCATTGGCTAATAATGGAGACACCTCCACTTATACCTTCACGATGCCTGACTTTGGTTCTGCCCTTGATCAAAATATCCAGTTTATTGTGAGAAACACCACGCTAACTGTCTCAGATACAAGTGAAGCAATGCGCGTTTATTTCGAGCCAGATGTGGTGATCGTCTCCCCCACAGGAGTTGAGGAGCGCAAGTTTGCGGAAACAATTGATATCACCTGGCTAAATGCTGATTTAGGGGTTAATGATAACTTCAATCTTCGCTACTCATTGG
>PBTY01000095.1 GCA_002729235.1 Rickettsiales bacterium
ATTATTGAACAATTTTGATAGTTTTGCATTGCTTTTTTAAGCAGGGCCCATAGCTCAGCTGGTTAGAGCACTTGACTCATAATCAAGGGGTCCCTGGTTCGAGCCCAGGTGGGCCCACCCCTTAAACATCAAAGTTTACAAAACCCTCTAAAATTTACTTTTAGGGGGTTTTTGTTTTTATACCTCCCCCATATTTTACCATCAAAACCACCTTTTACTTAACCTATCTGGTAACCTAGAATAGTACAACTGGTAACCTATTTTTGACTAATTAAATAACTGTATATCAGTTAGTTAACTTTGCTTTTCAGGGTAAAATTTGCTATATTTATAGTATAGTTAAGAAGGTTTCAGTAACCATTTTTACCATGCAAACACACTTATTATTCTGGCAGTATAAATCCAAAATCAACAAGAAAGGACTTGCGCCTTTGTACCTGAGAATTACCGTTGATGGTCGTAAGACAGAATACGCCACAGGCCAAAGTATTGAACCCGAAAAATGGGATAGCACAAATGGAATGGTCAAGGCCAGAGCGTCCGAAGCACAGCGAATCAATGGAGTCCTAAGCGTGATTCATACAAAGACTCTAAAAATTATAGACTCTTTCAACCTACATGATCAAACCTTTACCGCAGAGATGATCAAAGCCAAACTATCTGGTAAGGACGACACAAGAAAAACACTTATCCAGGTCTTTGATTTTCACATGGCAAAGATTCAGAGCCTTATCGGAAAAGATTACAAGCTGGCTACCTACAACAAATTCAAATCAACCAAACAAAACCTTCAGGCGTTTCTACAGCACGATCATAAAAGAAATGACATCCCATTGCACGAGCTCAAACTCAAATTCATATCAGACTTTGAGTATTATCTTAAAATCAAAAAGAATCACTCGGTAAACACCATATACAAACAATTACAAAGACTCCAGGCTATTACCAAAATTGCAGAGGCCAATGACTGGATTGAGAAAGATCCATTCCGTACATACAGAAAGAAAAAGGCAAAGACAGAAATCACATTTCTAAGTGAAGAGGAGCTTGCAGCTATTGAAGGTAAAGTGTTTGATCTTCCCAGACTTGACCTTATCAGAGATTTCTTTGTTTTCTCATGCTATACTGGACTTGGATACGCAGAAGCTGCCAGTCTTACCAATGAAAACATCCAATTGGGTATTGATGGCGAAAAATGGATCATTACCACTCGTGAGAAAACTTCCAGACCTGTACGGGTTCCCCTACTACCTAAAGCACTAGAGATCATTCAAAAATACAAAGACCACCCTGTTGCCAACAGTAAAGGAACTTTACTTCCAGTCTACGCCAATCAAAAGGTCAATTCATACTTAAAGGAGATAGGTGATTTCTGTGGCATAAATAAGAATATCACCCATCACATGGCTAGAAGAACCTTTGCCACTACAGTTACACTACTTAATGATGTGCCGATGGAAACAGTCTCCAGGCTGTTAGGTCATTCTAGTATTAAAATAACACAAGATTCATATGCTGAAATCGTTGACAAAAAAGTTAGTCAGGATTTTCAAAGGCTCAGAGCAAAAACAACAGCCCAAACATTGGAAGTATCTATAAAACAGAAGGTTAAATAGAAAGTATTTACTATTATATTTAGTATTTATTACTAAATATGGTAGTATTTCATTGGCAATGCAGTTGTTTTTGATTAAATTTGTTAAGGTCAAATACTTAATATAATGCCAATGAGCTTCGAAGAATTAACCACCAAAAACGATTTAGAAGAGCTAGAAAAAAGGATACTCGAAAAGTTTGAGAACCTTATTACACAGTCAGGACCACTAAAAAAGAAGTGGTTACGCTCCAAAGATGTTCAGGACATGCTGGGAATATCCAGTTCCAGTTTGCAAAACATGCGCATCAACGGCGTTTTGCCGTTTAGCAAAGTACAAGGCACCATCTTTTACGAATTAGGAGATGTGCTTAAAGTACTGGATCAGAATAAAATCACTCATCAAAACCTCTCTGCAGCTTAAAAACTCGGAGAGGTTTTTTGTTTTATCGCTTGTAAAGTTTCACTCCATTGCACACATATTTACCAGAGAATTTGGATTTATTTCAAATTGTCCAACAAAACCCACCATCTGGCATAGAGAAATTTGATCTCGAAAAACTCAAATACTTTTTGGGTTTGATCGATTTATTGCCTGCTAACAATAAAGACATTGAGTTAAAAAATGGGTTTACCCCTTTACATTCAAGAAAACTCAAAAATAAAGCAGCCAATTACCTAAGCTATTTTGAGTATGCTATTGAACAGGGAATCATATTCTCAGACCATCAATGGATTGAAGGACAAAAAAGCATTGGCTATAAATTCACCGAAAAGTATCGTAAGCCAATCGTACGTTCTGAAATACTTAATAAAAGGATGCGGCAAACCGCACGGAAGAAGAAGAACAAACGAACAAAGACTACCAATCACCTCAGGTATATCACCCAATATTTTGACCAAAATTTGATGATTGATGAGGAGCAAGCACTTCATTATGCAAATGCGATCTACGAATACAAAAGTGCCTCAAAGGACAATCGAGATATTAACTTCGAAAAGACCAGGAATGATCGAAATGGAGTGATTCACTTTAAAAATCCTTTTGTCCAGCATAATCACACTTTGGCATCTTTAGACAAGGTTACCCGAGGCGAGTGGAACCTTTACAGAGACCCAACAGTAAATCGCTTCCATTCCACACTCACTCAAATGCCTGGACCATTCAGAAACTTGCTTACTTACAATGGTAAAAATCTGGTAGCATGTGACATCAAAAATTCACAACCCTATTTGCTGTGCCGATTCTTGCAGCCAAGTTTCTACTTTACGCAAACACATTCAGAAGATCGAAAAAAATTTGTCAGAAGCCCTTTTGGTAAATCCAACGCTTCCCTGACCGATCAACATCTTGAAAAATTTTTAACGAATGCCCAATCAGTAACGACCCACCCGGATTTTGGCGAACAATTTTCTCTTTCTTTCTCTTTTTCTTTAGAAAAGGAGTCTAAAAGAGTGAAATCACATACTCTAAAGAGCATAAACAATCCACATCTAACAACACCACAATCTCTCATTAAGTGGCAATGGGTAATGTATAATACTGATAATCAGGAAGTTGAACGTTTCTCTAAGTTGGTTTCAGAGGGTACTTTTTATGAAGGAATGCAGGAGGAATGCAAGTCCAAAATCGACATGCTACCAGGTGGTAGAGAGTTGGATAGAAACTACATGAAAGTCATGATGTTTCAGGTCTTGTTTTCTGACAACAGATTCTTTGCTCAGGATGATGCCCTGCCCAAAAGGATATTTCAACAAATGTTTCCAGGAGTGTACGAGGTGGTCAAATTCTGGAAACCATCCAAGAATAGCGAATTACTTGCGTCCGCATTACAATCACTGGAATCCTACCTGATCATAGATGTGATAGCAAAGCGATTCACTAAGGAGTTCCCTGGCATTCCTATATTTACCATTCATGACTGCTTAGTGACAACAGAAGGTCATGAGCATCATCTTAAACGCATAATGGAAGAAGAGCTAACCTTCCATATTGGCTTACCTCCAAGCATCAAATTGGAGTATTGGAATGAGGAAAACCTACTGAAGGAATACCCCTACCTCAACCCAGGAATCAGAGTGGCGTAGTGTACAGGAAGAAGGGCTTCTCTTAAACTTCTTTTATGCTTATCTTAGACAAAATTTGACAAGTCAAATATACGGCAAAACGAAGTTTCGTGAACTCAGATAAAATAAACCTTCGTGAACAATGAACTATTTGGGCAATAAGATCCGGGAGCTACGAGAATCCAAAGGTTTACTCCTTAGACAGGTAGCCGCCCATATTGAGGTTGATACAGCATTGGTGAGCAAATTGGAGCGTGGAGAACGAAAAGCCCACAAAGAGCAGGTGACCCGAATTGCTGAGTTTTTAGAGGTAGAGGAAAAGGATTTGATGCTGCTTTGGCTTGCAGATAGAATCGCAGACAGCATTGAGGGAGAAATCCTGGGCATGGATGCTTTAAAGTATGTAGAAAGAGAATTTAAGAGATAAACAGATATATGCCTACACTCAATTGGATAGGAAAAGAAAAGGTAGTCAATCATCACAGGGATGTGCCTTTTCGGGTTTTAGAACATCAATACGGATTCTCCGCTGAGACTGGAGAAACCAAAGAGCCAACCGGAAGCGGCAACATGATTATTCATGGTGACAACTTAGAAGCATTGAAGGCACTTCTTCCTGAATATGAAGGCAAAATAGATTCAATTTATATAGATCCCCCATACAATACAGGAAATGAAGAATGGGTGTATAATGACAATGTAAATCACCCAAAAATTCAAAAGTGGCTTGGCCAGATCGTTGGAAAAGAAGGAGATGATTTAACGAGACATGATAAGTGGTTATGCATGATATATCCAAGATTAAGATTGCTACAAAGGCTACTCTCCCCAGAAGGTGCAATGATTATCAGTATTGGTCATCAAGAATTTTTTAATCTAGTTCTGGCTTGCAAAGAAATTTTCGGTTCGAGACAGATTGTTCCTGTCACCGTTCAAACATCAGGAGGCAAACCTTCTGGTGGCTTTAATTACCAACATGAGTACTTAATTTTCATAGTACCCAAAAATTTCACTGCAAATCCTTTAAAATCTTTCGGTGGAAATGATAGGTCACCTTATGAAGGGCTAACCTTGGCTACATTCAATAAGGTTCAACGACCAAATCAAGCATATCCAATCTTCATCAATACCTCAAATGGACAGCTCCATAGTTGCGGAAAATCTCTAACTGAAAGGATAAAGGATGGTGAATACGATGGTGAACCTGATTCTTTTGATTACGATTTTTCAGAAGCTCCAGAAGGCACTGTAGCCATTTGGCCTATAACAAGTAAAGGTGATGAATGTGTTTGGAGATTGATCTCAGAAAGACTTGAGGCTGACTGGAAAAAAGGATATATAAAAATAAGCCCGAATAAATCGAAAAAGAGTAAAAACCGATATAGCATACAATACCTGCCTAGCGGTGTTATCCAAAAAATTCAAACTGGTGAATTGGAAGTTTCAGGAACAGAAGAGAATTGCCCAACATTAGTTTTTGGCGATAATAAAACGGTAGGCGGTCAAGTGCCTACCATTTGGGCAGACAAGTCCTTTTATACCGTTAAGGGAACAACTTTGTTGAAACAAATAATGGGACGTAAGTCATTTAACTATCCCAAACCAATTGAACTCATTTCTGAGGTTCTGAGAGCAATAACAAAGAAAAATTCGATTGTCTTAGACTCATTTGCAGGTTCTGGTACTACAGCACATGCGGTTCTCAATTTGAATAAGGAAGATCAAGGCAAAAGACGATTTATAATTGTCGAAATGGAGGATTATGCTAAAACAACAACTTCTCAAAGAGTTAAAAACGCAATAACTGGATATGGAAATGGGGATGAAAAGATGGAAGGCACAGGAGGTAGTTTCGACCTTTTCCAATTAGGTAAATCTTTATTCATTGGAGAAAACAAAGAGCATCTCAATGAAGCTGTAGGGGTAGATAAAATAAGACAATATATCTGGTATAGTGAGACAAGAACTGCATTCTCTAAGCCTAATGATAAAACAGAAAGTGAACATTTTCTGGGTAAGCAAGACCAAACTGCCTATTACTTCTATTATGAGCCGGATGAAATCACCACGCTCGATCATGACTTTTTAGCCACCATCAAAACCAAAGCGGAGCAATACGTGATCTATGCAGACAATTGCCTGCTTTCTAAAGAGTTTATGGCTAAGCATAACATCATTTTCAAGAAAATCCCTCGTGATATAACACGCTTCTAATATGGAATTAAAAAGCTACCAACATAAAGTCATTCAAGATTTGGAGCAGTACCTGCAATATGTACAGGAACACAAGAAAATCAATGTGGCTTTCAATAAATACTGGGAAGATAAGATTGGACCATACAACCCCCTTTCAGGAGAAGGTATGGAGCCTTATAAAAATAACATCCCCAATGCAGCTCATGTATGCGTAAAAGTGCCAACAGCAGGAGGTAAAACATTTATTGCCTGCAATGCGCTGCATACCATTTTCAATGCTTACGGCAGTGACCTGCCAAAAGCAGTGGTATGGTTAGTCCCGTGGAGTAATTTATTGGATCAGACAGTTACCAACCTCAATAACCCGGGACACCCCTACCGCCAAAAACTCGATACACTTTTCAACCATCGAGTGGAGGTTTATGAGAAAAAGGACTTACTACAAGGCTCCAACTTCAACCCTACGGTGGTTCAAGACCAGCTATCCATAATTGTAATGAGCTTTGCCAGTTTACGGGCGTCAAACAAGGAAGATCGCAAAGTCTATCAGGAAAATGGTCAGCTTGCTCCATTTGCCAGTCAATACAAAGACCGCTCCCATGTTTTGGAGGAAACAGACGAAACGGCTCTAATCAATGTAATTAGGAGTTTAAACCCTGTTTTGGTCGTGGACGAGAGCCACAATGCAGAAAGTAGTCTGAGCATTGACATGCTCAAAAACCTCAACCCCTCTTTCATTCTCGACCTCACCGCTACGCCAAAAGACAACAGCAATATCATCAGCTTAGTACCTGCCATAGAGTTGAAGAAAGAGCACATGGTTAAACTGCCTGTTATTGTGTACAACCACCATGACAAAACGGAAGTAATCAATAGTGCCTTGCACCTGCAAAGGAAATTAGAAGTGTTGGCAACAGACCAGCATAAAAAGGGCGGAAAATACATTCGGCCAATTGTCTTGTTTCAGGCACAGCCACGAACAAATGACGATAATACCACATTTGATAAGCTCAAAGAACAGCTTTTAAAAATTGGCATACCTGAAGAACAGATCAAGATCAAAACAGCGGATAAAGATGAATTGAAAGGAATTGACCTGATGGATGAGTCTTGCCCAGTTCGCTACATCATTACCATCAATGCTTTAAAAGAAGGTTGGGATTGTCCATTTGCCTATATCCTGGCATCTCTGGCAGATAAATCCTCAGCAGTGGATGTTGAGCAAATCTTAGGGCGGGTATTACGTCAACCTTATGTAATGAAACATGCTGCTTCTTTGCTCAACGTTTCATACGTATTGACCGCTTCTGCCAAGTTCAATGAGACCCTACAGAATATCGTGGAAGGTCTGCAAGCATCTGGTTTTAGTGAGAAAGACTACCGCCAAAAAGACATAATGCCAGAAGAGGTCAAAAAGACCTCAGGTGGCGATCCTATGGAGTCTTTCCTTTTCCCGGAACAACAGGAAAAAGAGGAATCTCAGGAAGAAGAAATTGACAAGGATAGAATTTCATTCAATCCCGAAATGCCATCAGAATCTCCTTCTGAAGATGCCGTTGTTGTAGAGATTGAATCAATGGCGGAAGAGCAAAACAAAGAAATGGAGGCTGAAATTGACCGTCAACAAAGCCAACCAATAGACGAAAACCAATTCATGGAAATGGGTGAAAAAGTAAAACGCTATAGGCTTCTCGATAAATACAAAGAGACAGCCAATAATATCCAGCTTCATCAATTCTATTTAGAAACACCTCAAGGTGACATATTCGGAACAGGTGAAGAATTGTTGAATCAGGAAGCTCTGCTAAAGAACTTCAAACTTTCAAATGAGGACACTAAGATTGATTTTGAGCAAATATCCTCAGACCTGTACAAAGTGGATATAGAGAAAGTAGGGAAAGATGAGTACACTCCTCGCTTTACTAAAATTGAGGATATGCAGGTCAAAGAACCAATGGTAGAGTATATTTTATCCAAACCAAAAGAAAATCAGGTAAAGGATATTGCTCATCAGATCATTCAAATAGTTGGTAATATGTATCCTATCTCCGATCAGGAAATACGTAAATACATCGAGCGCATTTTAGCCAGTCTGAATCCTGAGCAACTTCAGGATATTTTGGTTAGAAAATGGAGTTATGCAGATAAGATCAAGGCTAAAATTAGGTTGCATGCTGATGCTTACGCAGAGGAACAGTTCAATGACATGGTTAAGATTGGCAAGGTAGTTACCAAACCAACATGGCAATTTTCGGATGCTATTGTGCCAGGAATGTTAGGAGGTTCTATTAGCAACTCCTTATACGAGAGAGAAGGCTCTATGAACAACTTTGAAACTACGGTTATCACAGATATTGCCAGCCTCCCCAACATTGCATTTTGGCACAGAAACCTCGGTAGAGGAAAAGGGTTTGCCATCAATGGGTTCAAATCCAATCATTACCCTGACTTTATTGTAGTCACCAAATCAGGAAACGTCATCCTATTGGAAACCAAAGGAGATGATCGGGACAATCCTGATAGTGCCTCCAAGCGAAGGTTAGGCAATAAATGGGCTGACCTCTCTGGAAAGCAGTTTCATTATTTCATGGTGTACGATAAGATTTCACCTGATGACGCATATAACAGAACTAAAGCGAAAGAGTTAATAGCCAAATTGTAACTTGAAATGGCAGGAAAAGGACCACAATTTATCCTCTATATGAAACCAATCATCAATGTTTTGAAAGAGATGGGTGGTGCAGGAAAAAGTTCGGAAGTAATCGATGAAGTGATTGAACTCTTGAAGATTCCTGATGAAGAAATCCAGGTGACTAATAAAAATGGAGGTTCAAAAGTCAAGAACAGAATTAACTGGGCAAGATTCTATTTGGTGAAAGCTGGAATGATTGACTCTTCCAAATATGGGTTTTGGGCACTGACTGATGACGGATGGAATAAAGAATTTGATACTTACAAGCTCTGGAAACAAGTACATCAGGTTTTTCTGGATGAAAAGAAAGAGAAAAAATCGGAAGTAGACGAAGATGGGGATGAGAGCCTGGAAGAAGAAGATCATGCGCAGACATTACTTCAAATTCTGAGAAGCCTTTCACCGGAAGGATTTGAAAAGATATGTAAACGACTGCTTCGAGAATCCGGATTTCAAAATGTGGAAGTTACAGGTAGAAAAGGAGATCAAGGCATTGATGGAATAGGTATTCTACAGGTGAATCCATTGGTAAGTTTTAAAGTGATCTTTCAGTGTAAAAAATATGCCTTGACCACACCAGTAACACCATCACATGTCAGGGATTTTAGAGGTGCCATGACAGGAAGAGCAGATAAAGGTATCATTCTTACTACAGGTAGATTCACCAATGAAGCTAAAACAGAAGCAATACGTGAAGGAGCACCTCCCATTGAACTAGTAGATGGAGAAAAGCTTGTGGAGATGTTTGAGAGCCTGGAGTTGGGTTTAAAGCCAAAGATGACTTACGAAGTGAATAAGGACTTTTTTAAGGATTATCAGTAATGAGCCTTATAAGGTCAACGGCCAATAGAAAAAGGTTTGACTAATGACAATAGATGGAAATATAGAGGTGATGGTAGCATCAACAGTTTATGGTTTTGAAGATCAGCTCACTACTATTTGTGCTACCCTTTCTACTCTTGACTATACAGTAATTAACTCACACATTGGTACAGTTCGGGTAAATCCATCCAGATCTAATCTGGCCAATTGCCTTGATGCTGTACGTCAGTGCGATGCTTTCATCGGTATTATCAGGCCATACTATGGTACTGGAAATATTGGTGAAATGAATATCACTTTTGAAGAAATGAAATTAGCCATTGAATTGGGTAAGCCTTATTGGTTTTTGGTTCATCGTGATGTTGTTTTCACAAGACAGCTCAAAAAGCATCTGTACTACAAAGATTCCGCTGGAAATGATCAATCAGATGTTAGAATAAGAAAAAGTCCTGTATTTGATGAAAGGACATTGGACATATACAATCACGTGCTGAAAGAAGGAAAACCCATTGCAACCAGAACAGGCAATTGGGCACAGGAGTTTTATAGGTTAGATGAAGCATTAACATATGTTACTGCACAGTTTGAAGATCAATCTTTCGTTGAAAGTGTTATAAAGGGAGGAGTCAATGAATAATTCAGCGATAATAGAGAACCTGCTTAGTTCAAAAAAGTCCAAGAATCTGGTATTCCAACCCTCGCTGGAATTTCAGTACTTAGGTCAAATACTGTGTGGCTTTTTGAATGGCCAGGGAGGTGATGTTATACTTGGTATGACTTCAAAGTCTGAAATCACGGGTATAGAACCTCAATGGTCAAATATTATTGAGCATGAAGTTATCACAACTATAAGGCCAGCAGCACCTATTTCGTGTACCAGTATAAACTACAAGAATAGAGAGGTTTTACTGCTTAGCGCATGGCCTGGAGCTAAGAAACCTTATAGTTTCAATGGAAAAATTTATGTGTATCTAAATGGTGAAGCCAGGGCAGCAAGTGTCCGTGAACTGAAGACACTGAATCAAGTCAGAAAGGATTCAGAATTTCATTGGGAACGACAACCTGTATTAGGTGCTACTGTTGATGATCTGGATTACCAGGAAATCAATAATACCATTAGGGAATATGTGAAATTAAACCCGAACAATCATCATTTAACAGAAGATGAATTTTTGTCCAGAATGGGTTTGGTTTTTGGAGGTAGTCTCACAAATGCTGCAATTGTTTTATTTGGAAAGATGCCTGTCAGATTCGTTCCTCAAAGCAAGATTAGAGCTACAATTTATAGTTCTATTAAAGGAGGGAAGACCATTCTTTTTGATCGTGTTTATGATGGTAATATGTTTAGGAACATTCAAATGATTTGGGATTTCTTCGATACCCAGTTAGCCAGATCAAGTAGCATCAACAGTTTACAAAGAAGAACAAAAGACATTCCGATTTTAGCTTTAAGAGAAGGGTTACTAAATGCGTTGATACATAGAGATTACTCCAAAATATCAAGTACTGTCAATATATCAGTTTACCCGGAGAAACTAGTAATTACTAACACAGGTAAATTACCAGATGATATAACAGTTAGAGATTTAAAAAAAGATCATGATTCTATTTTAAGGAACCCAGACATGGCGTATGTATTATATGTCAGAAAGTATATCGAAATGATTGGTACCGGTACTCAGAGAATGATAGAAGATTGTAAAGATCATGATTATCCAATACCAGAATGGAAAACCAAAGGAAATAGTTTAGAACTAACACTTAATAGCATAGGTCATAGAATAAAGCATGATGGTGTAAGTGATGGTGTAAGTGATGGTGTAAATAAACTTTTAGCTGATGGTGTAAGTGATGGAGTTATTGATGGTATAAGTGATGGTGTTAAAAAGGAGATAATTGAGATAGCAAAGTATTTAGATGATGCTGAAGGGAGCAATACTGATGATATAGTTGAGCATATAGGAAAATCAAAACCAACAATAGAACGGTATCTAAAAATAGCTAGAGATGCAATGATTGTAGAATTTAAAGGTGCTCCTAAAACTGGTGGTTATTATCTAACCAATAGAATGAAGAAGTATTTTTGATTTAATGAATCATTATGAATGAGACAAAAAGTTACCGTGTAGTTGATTGTGATTCTAACTCCGGCAAATACAACCTTCATTATGGGTTTAATGACTTTAAACTTCGAAATTATGGTCATAAACCTAAATTAGGGTTAGAATGCCTTTCTGAAACTTACGATGACCCAAATTATGCTGAGATAATTCAACAGTTTCCTGGATTTTTTGACATTGAATGGCAATTTTACAGATCGCCTATACTTGTGGGGTACATAGAAATTATTTCCCATACATTATACATAAGAAAGAAATCGTACCAGCAGGATAAGTGGGAAGTATTATTCAGAATCTATAACCAAGATTTTAGTGATTATAGAACACTGAAAGTGGAAAATGACAAGTATTCTCTTCCAGGTCATGCAATGTTAACTGAATTTATCAACACGCTTAATGAATATGTGCACAGAGGTTTTAATATTGATCAGCTTCATGAAGGTAAATTGAAATACTTTGATAAACATGTTGTTTTTGGAAGTAAATCACGAATTGATATTACTAATGCTTTATCATTTCTATTCAAGCTATCAATAACAGTATATGAATACAATACTTCCCCTAGAGGGCAGGATGGCAAGTATTGGAAATTAGCAATTATTAAAAATATACCAAGTGATAGATACCTTTATAAATTACTGGTTGCAGGACTAAAAAAACATTGCCATTCTATAAATGAAAACATTGAAAATAATCAGCTTGAAGTGGAATTTGACTATGATCCAAATGCAATTCGAGAATTGATTGACGGAAAATTGATAGAATACAACATTTCTGGTTTCCCTAACACACTGAATCAGGTCATCCTAACTTGTGCTAATGAATACGATAGCGTGGAATATATGTTGGACTCTATTCAAAAATAACAACCCAACAAATGGCTGTAAAACTGGAATATGCGCTGAATAGTCAATCTACTCTGGTGCATGTTACAGAAGTAGAATCTGGCTTAGCTTGTGATTGTACATGTCCCAATTGTCACGCCAGGCTGATAGCTAAAAATAAAAGCACAAATAAGGTATCTCCACATTTCCAGCATTATCAGTCACCAGAGTGCTCTTATGCTGTAGAAACTTCCCTTCATTTATTAGCTAAACATATCATTGAGGAAAATAGACAACTCAGATTACCTTCATACAAGGAAAGATTTACCATCAAGGATAAAAAGTATCGCGGGTGGGGACCATTGTTTGATGAAGAAAAAGAATTTTTGTTATCCGAATTGGTCTCAATCGAAAAAGTTGAGATTGAGAAATATCTGGATGATATTCGGCCTGACTTAATCGTTTGGGTCAGGAGTGAGCCAATTCTTATTGAGGTTTATGTATCACATAAAATTGATCAGGAAAAACTCATCAAGATAAAAAACAAGAAAATAGCTGCTATTGAGATAGACCTGCACAAGACAAACCGACAAATTGACGGTAATCTTTTATCTGATATATTTCAATCCGCAGCACAATCTCAGTGGATACATCATCCAGCAATAGAAAGCACTAGGGAAGTCATCCAAGAGGAAATCAATGAATTGGTATTAGAAGAGCAAGAGAGACGTGATAAAGAGTTTAGCTTAATTGAAAAAAAGAGATGGAGAAAACAGCACAAACAGCAATATCTCGATAAAGCTAAGAAGTGGATTAGTTCAAAAAACAGCTTTGAATTAAAAGCTGTTGAAGACAAGTACAACTACTCCATTTTTAAAAGAGTCAACGAAAATTGGGTCATTGGTTGCCCTGTGATGCGTTCCCCACAAATCACGAAGTGTCTGTTCTGTGAATACAACCCACGCTTTGATTCACAATCAAAAAAACGATACTTAACAGGTTCTGGAGATGATTTAGATTTCATAAAATGTCTTTATGATTTAATGCGTGATAGATACTTCCAAAACCCAAACATCAATACCTAAACTATCCACCCCTAACCCATGTGCTGATTGTAGATGCCGTGTGCTCATACCTCACACACATGCATCCACATCATCACCCCACAGCAAGAGTAGCCCGTTACTCCATTCCGCAAGCTCCATTTCATAACGTGCCACACTTGCTTTTCCCAACGCTCCCCCACGCAGGTAAAGCGGTGTTCGGCATCAGTTGCCAGCATAAGTCACGCCAGACCATACAGAGAGGTTTTACCCCACTATATGCCCTTTGGGTCTAACGAGTCTGTCATGCCCTATGCTTTGGCTGCCTTCTTTCTCACGGTAGCTCTCTCTGCCCTTGCATGAGGTCTTTCTACCCATCCCGCACATGGTTATTCATAAGGGCTTACCAACCCCTTACCAAGCCCTTCTTAGCCCTTAATAAATCCTCATGTATCCAATGCTAGACCACATGCCAGTCCAGCCGCTACCAGTGTTACTGCGGGCCTGCGGCCACCACCAGTACCGTATACGCCTTTGATATTACGTTTCAACTTTTATAGGTATCATAGGCGACACGCACTGCCAGGCCACTACGTTCTCTCCTGGCAGGCTGGTGGTGGCACCCGCTACGGCCCGCGGACGGCTAGTCGCCGCTCAATTCCAACGCTCGCTCAAGGCTGTTTTACCTGCCTTTCAACCCTCAATTTCTTGTCCTATTTATTGTGTCCTACTAGAATTAACTATGCGCCAATAGCTTTATCTCAAATAAATATTATATCAAATGAGTAATTACAATCAAATTTCAAATTATCGGATTCTTATGCAAAGAGCATATCAGAAACCGGAAACAGGTAGAGATACTTGGGGTATTAATGCTTATGCTGGCCTTTGCAACAAAGAAGCTGGTCACAACTACATTTCAGGGTCAATTGAGAGTTTACTTTCTAAGACTAAGCAAAAGTTAGAACGAGGGCTTGACCAGTTCATTAAAAGAAGGTCTGTATCGAAGGAGCACAAAGAACAAATACTTTACTTAAAAGATAGGGTTCGATTGATTGGTTCAAGTGAAGGTATTGCTTCAGTGGTTGATTCAGCCCTTGAAATAACACGGCCATACAAGGAGTTTCGTATGAAAATCTAAAAAATCAATCAAAATTAAGCGGTTCCCCACAATCCTTCACACCATTTAAAAAGCAAGGCCAGCTCATGCTCCCCGCATACCAAAGCCTTGCTTTTTACCCCCACCGCTTTTTAAAGGAGCTTTCTTTTTTTTCTCTTTTTTTCTTTTGGAGTGTATTCATAAAAAAAGGCCACCATTTGGCAGCCTCTTTCAAATTGCACACTTATTCTTCTTTAGGTCTCAACAATAGCCGGAACACTCACATCAACGCCCAATACCTTCATTGCCCGGCTATTCATTGGATACATACTTTCATTTACTGCCTGATAAAACTCTATAGCCAAGAGTAAAAACAAAGGGCTTTCTGTTCCACCAGTATACTCATTGCTAAGCGTTATCTCCTGACTATTACTATCAATAGGGCTGATCTCAGACTCAGCAACATCAACCTCATAAATAGCTCCATCAAAATCAACCAATCCGGCAGCAAGAGAAACCTTATAATGGGTTGCTCCATTTGGATACACTACATCATTTTTTGGAATGATTGTAAATGATGCAGAAGAAGATCCCGAAGATTTATCAACCGAACTTGTAATTGAGGCCAATACTGTACTTGAAAAGGATAGCTTTTTGTTAAACTCAAAGTCTTTCAACAGTGCTAAGTTTCCATCCTTCACTTTTCTGGAACCTCTCTCATTTGTGGTGTCTGATTGAACCACTTTTACAAGTAAAGAAGTCAATCGAGAAGTAACTCTCGAATCAGCCACTTTATCAACCAAAGTTCTGAAAGCCTGTCTGATCAGTTTACCCTGGACAGCCGCCTCCCCAAACTCACTACCGTTTTCTCTGGTTCGTTGGAAGTTAGGATCATTCTTGATTCTATCTCCATCAACACCACCTTTAGAACGTATCAAATAATCACCACCAGAACGATAAAAGGTTAAATCACCAATCGTTCCGTCAATCTTGAATGTACCTACTTGTCTAGCCATTTTTATTGCATTTTGAACCTATACAAATGTACGAACACAAGCCACAAGTGACTGATTATTAGTATCTTTACAGCGCCACTATGGCCGACATGACAAGAACTAACAGTATATGTCACTCGTATAATAGTGGTGTTAAGAGTATAGATAAAGTATGAGTACAAATAGAATCTGCATATATCCCAAAGACATTCAGCTTGTAACAGGTAAAAGTGAGCGCACAGCCCGTAGAATACTATCTGATATTAAAATGGCCTTAGGTAAAGGACAGAATCAGTTTGTTTCTTTAAATGAGTTCTGTGAGTTTACAGGTCTCCAGGAGTCAGAAGTGAGAAATTCTTTGATCTATTAATAATGCAATTTGGGCGACTGTACATATTCAAATACGCCCACATTAAATGATCATATTTAAACATTGATTATCAGTTAGTTAGACATCACCAGACCTATTTCGAAGTAACCTAAGTGGTAACCTGTTTTAAAAATATAGCGCATTGCATTGATTATCAATTAGTTACAAACAGCATTCGAGCCCAGGTGGGCCCACCCCTTAAACATCAATTGAAGCCGATTATTGAAAAATGATCGGCTTTTTTGTTATGCATGCAATAGCCTACATTCTTCATAGTAAAAAACTTAATCGGTTTTACACCGGATCAACTGAGTTAGACGCTTTAGATAGACTTGACCTACACCTCGGCAAGTACTACGGCAAGGATAAATTCACCGCTAAAGCAGATGATTGGACACTGTTTCTGGTGATTGAATGCGACAATAAGAGTCAAGCTATGGCGATTGAGAAGCACATCAAGAAAATGAAAAGCTCAAAATACATCTCCAATCTCAAACAATACCCAGAGATGATTGTGAAGCTTTTAGAAAAGTATAAGTAACGAGCCCAAGTCCCCGATAGCTATCGGGGCACCCCTTAAACATCAATTGAAGCCGATTATTGAAAAATGATCGGCTCTTTATTTTATCAGGTCATCAAAAAAAGAAAAACCCGGCCAAAAGCCAGGTTCTTCTATCCTCTTCATACATGTAATTATCTTTAATTCAAGCCGGCCAGCTCTCTTGCAGACATGCCTGACTGCAATCGTCTGATCATCATCTGATGAATACTGCCCATGCTTTCTAATTTCGTAAGTCTTCCCTTAAGTATATCTAAATCGGCTTCTAAAGAATCAATTTGCTTCTGAACATGTTTGCGGATAACAGAGATACACTTTAGGTACTCTTTATGTTCTTTTGTTGATAGATTATTTACTTCCGCCAGGTACTCCAAATAATTGTAACGTTGCTTCATAATATTAGCTGGTTAGGTTGAAACAAAATGGACACTTATTGGCGGTAAGGTTTAGAAAAGGTAATCATTTCAGGCAAACGAAAAAAGCCTTCAAATACATTTTTATCATTCGATTTTTCATCTAAACAGTCAAAATCAATTTATATAACTGATTTACAAATAGTTATACAAATAAACTTTTATAAAAAAATTAAGCTTAATAACGTTTAAATAATGTTCCGTTAATCCTGATTAGGGACATTCTCCAGATCTTTAACCAGATCAATGAATTGATCAAATTCCAATTTTTTGGCTATAATGGTTTTACTTTCATCCAAGAGATAAACCTGAGGGGTACTTCTCACATTATAATAGACCCTAAAGTAGTTCTTACCAGTTGGATCAATGGCATGTAACCAATCTGGGTCCGAAGTTCGCACAAACTTCTTCCAACGGTCCACATCAGTTGTGGTACATAAAGCAAACACCTGTATTCCCAAATCATAAAGCTCCTCATTCCTTTGCTCCATCTGCTTAATAGCTTTCTTGCAATGACCACAATCCGGATCGTAAATAAATAAGAGTGTATAAGGAGATGCAATTTGCTCCATATATACAGGTTGCATCAATGTATCAATCACCTCACCTATTGGAGGTGCTGTTTTTCCTATTAACCCGTGCTGAATATATGCCACCTCTTCTTGTAATTGCTTTCTGTATTCATCAGATATCCAATCTGCTTTACCAGACAAGTAATAATCTTTGGCCAAATGAACCATCACAGCATCCATACCCATGATCTTAGATTCAGCATATTTCTTAAACAAGGTTACCAACCAGTATCGATATAGCTCATCACTGTCTCCTATTCCTTCAAACAGCAAATCAATCCCTGCATTAATGGAATCTGGATGTTGTACCAATACTCGATTGAAGTACTCCATCACCTTGGCATGCAACAAAGGAGTTCGAAGCAACTCCGGACTGGACAAGTCTATATCATCGAAATAATGATCTTTTATATAAAGGTATGACTTGAGATTACGTTCCTCTTTTGGTAACTCCTCAAATGCCGGTGGAGTAACTGAACCCATCAGACTGAGAAATCGAGCCACGAAAGAGTCTTGATTATTTGAGATTAATCCCTTTCTAAACTCAGTCATTTCCTCCCCCAGAGTTTTCATTTCATTTATCATACTCAATGAGTCATTACCTGATACCTGTTTTAATTGCTCAGCCAGCTCACGTTGCTTGGTTTGCAATGAAATCATTTTATCCTGAAACTCACGAAACAGTTCATTCTCTGAACTACCAGAAACTACAAGATTTTGAAAAGAATTATCCCTGGTTGTTTTTAGCGAATACTGACCGTTTTCGAGTATGAATTCAAAATAATATTCTGGAGAATACAAAAAATAGACCCCATTCGTAGCATTTGTGGATAAATGAAATTGTCCCTTTTTAACAGGCAAAGTATCTAAAAGATATTTTTGATTACCAAAATGATACCCCACATAAATCGTCGAATCTGTATAGCCATCAATTTTAAAATCGACTTCAGAAAGATATTCCTGCCCATTTACAGCTTTCAGGCTCAGCAGAATCAAAACCAAAACAATTACGGCATGTCTCATATAGACCCAAAGATAAATTGGTAAAACGAACTGATTTTTAAAAGATTTGCAATCAGCCAGAAAAACACAGTATTTTTTACTGTTTTCTTAACATTTTTAATGTTTTATTGAATTATTCTTAAAATACCTAGCCTATTTTTTCTACAATTTGATAAAATTCAATTTTAGGACACGAGTTTTGATAAAATTAAAATAATGTTTGGCGTATTATTGATTTTAATACTTTTTATTTTATCTCTGCCGTAATTTTCAGTATTTTTAAGGTTGGTTTAACGTTTAAAGCATAATTATTCATGTCAAGTAAAGGACTGTATACCAAAGAGTTAGAGCATGATTCATGTGGAGTAGGTTGTGTAGCTGATATCACTAACAAGCCTTCACACAAGACTGTGAAGGATGCCTTGACCATGTTGGAAAATATGGAGCATAGAGGTGCTACCGGAAGTGATGAAAATACAGGGGATGGAGCTGGTATCTTGGTTCAGATTCCTCACCAATTCTACAAAACCGAATTAGGTAACTTCGGGATCGATCTTCCAGAACGTGGTTCATATGGTGTAGGGATGATATTTTTCCCAAAGCATTATCAAGTTCGAGAGGAATGTAGAAAAGTACTGAACAATTGTTTGAGAGACCTTGGATTGGAGTTGATCGGTTATCGATTAGTCCCGGTCAACGAACAAGTACCCGGACATGAATCCAAAGCAGCCGAACCATATATCGAACAGATTTTCATCAAGGTAATAGAAGATCTCACTGAAGAAGAGCTGGAAAGAAAGCTGTTTGTATTAAATAATTATGCTACTCACGAAATTAAAAACAAGGTTGCCAGCCAAAATGGAGATTTCTATATCTGTAGTTTCTCTGCCCGAACAATCATCTATAAAGGTCAGCTAAAAACTGAACAGGTTCAGCAATACTACCATGACCTTCAGAATAAAGAATTCAAATCAGCGTTTGCAATAGTTCACTCGCGATTCTCTACCAATACTTTCCCTAACTGGAAACTAGCTCAGCCGTTTAGATACCTGGCTCACAATGGAGAAATCAATACCATACGTGGTAATGTCACTAAAATGAAATCTAAGGAGGCAAACATGTCCTCTCCTCTTTTCTCAGAGAAGGAACTACAGTGGCTAATGCCAGTAACAGATCCATCCAATTCTGATTCAGCCAACCTTGACGCTTTAATCGAATTATTGGTACTAGGTGGTAGACCATTACCTCATGTAATGATGATGCTTGTTCCGGAAGCATGGCAGGACAACACCCACATGGATCCATTGAAGAAAGCATTCTACAAGTACCATGCAGCTATGATGGAGCCTTGGGATGGACCAGCAGCGCTTTTCTTTACTAACGGAAAGCAATTAGGTGCGACTCTTGACAGAAATGGTCTGCGTCCGGTAAGATACTGCATCACTAAGGACAATCGTTTAATCATGGCATCGGAAACAGGTGCACTACCAATCAAGCCTGAGAACGTCTTAGAAAATGGACGACTTCAACCTGGTAAAATGCTCTGGTTAGACCTTCCTAAGAATAGACTTTATAAGGATGATGAGATCAAGAAACAAATAGTTGAGAACAAACCATACTTCGACTGGATCAAGCAAGAAAGGATTAAACTAAGACTTCTTCCAGATCCAGAAATCAAGGAAGAAAAAGTAGCCAAAGATGTTCATCTAAAACAGCTTAAAGCTTACGGTTACACCCAGGAAGATCTGAAACTAACGGTTTCCGAACTTGCTAAACAGGGAAAGGAACCTATTGGATCTATGGGTGCTGACTCTCCGCTTGCAGTACTTTCAAAGCAAAGCCAGCACATAGCCAACTACTTCAAGCAATACTTTGCTCAGGTGAGTAACCCTCCTATCGATTCGATCAGAGAGCGGTTGGTGATGTCGTTGTTTACACGAGTTGGTGACTCTTTGAATATTCTCGGAGAGAGTCCTGAACACACCAAACAAATTCACATTTCTCAACCAGTATTATCAAGAGAAGACTTTTACAAGTTGACCAATCAAAAAGAACTTGGCTTTGATTATGCTGTCGTAGATGCTACATACAAACCAAGTGAGCTCGATTTGAAATCAGCCCTTGATCAGGTTTGTGAAGAAGCAAAGGTAGCTGTTGAGGAAGGCAAAAAAATCATCATCATTTCTAATAGAAACATTGGAGAAGACAGAGTGCCTCTACCTACACTATTAGCTATTGGTGGTGTTCATCATCACCTGGTAAAACACAATATAAGAACCAAGGCAGGATTGATCACTGAGTCTGGAGATGTATGGGAAACACATCACTTTGCAACCGTGATTGGTTATGGGGCCAGTGCTGTTTACCCATTCAAGGTTTATGAAATAATAGAAAATCTTTTAGAAGAAGAGAAGCTTGATACGGATTATCCTGCTCAAAAGTATTTTGACAATTATGCCAAAGGAATTGGTGGAGGTTTATTGAAGATCCTTTCCAAGATGGGTATTTCTACTCTTCAGTCGTACCAGTCAGCACAAATCTTTGAGTGTGTAGGATTAAGTTCTGAGATTGTCAACAAGTGTTTCAAAGGAACTGTTAGCAGAATCGAAGGACTGACTTTTGAAGACTTGGAAAAGGAATGTCTTATCAAGCATCATGCTGGATACGATTCAGATAATAAGTTATTAGAAATTGGTGGATACTTCCAGTGGAAACGAAACGGTGAAGCTCACTTATTGAACCCGGAAACTATTCACTTACTTCAGAAATCAACTTCTCTTGGTGATTATAGTCTTTGGAAGAAATACTCTGATGCAGTGAATGTACACCAGGAAAACAATATCACGCTCAGAAGCTTATTTGACTTCCGAAAGAGAACCTCCATTCCAATAGAAGACGTAGAGCCAGCAAGCAGTATCATGAAACGTTTTGCTACCGGAGCAATGTCATTTGGATCAATTTCTCATGAGGCACACTCCACATTGGCCATTGCGATGAACCGTATTGGTGGAAAAAGTAACAGTGGAGAAGGTGGAGAAGATGAAATTCGATTTGAGCGTAAGCCAAATGGTGATTGGGAACGTTCTGCCATTAAGCAAGTGGCTTCTGGCCGATTTGGTGTAACGAGTAATTACTTAAAAGAAGCAGAAGAATTACAAATTAAGATAGCACAAGGCGCAAAACCTGGTGAAGGTGGTCAGTTGCCTGGTCACAAGGTGGATGAATGGATCGCCAAGGTAAGACACTCCACTCCGGGTGTTGGATTGATCTCTCCTCCTCCACACCATGATATCTATTCGATCGAAGATCTAAAGCAATTGATCTACGATTTAAAGAATGCCAACAGACATGCCCGCATCAATGTAAAGCTAGTGTCTGAAGCCGGTGTTGGAACTATTGCTTCTGGTGTTGCAAAAGCCAAAGCAGATGTCATCTTAGTTTCAGGTGCCGATGGTGGTACTGGTGCATCTCCATTGAGTTCAATTAGACACGCAGGACTTCCATGGGAAATCGGTCTTTCAGAAGCACATCAAACGCTTTTGAAGAATAACCTTAGAAGTAGAGTTACCCTTCAGACGGACGGTAAATTAATGACAGGTAGAGACATTGCCGTAGCTTGTTTACTAGGCGCTGAAGAATTTGGATTTAGTACCACCGCATTGATTGTGGAAGGTTGTATCATGATGAGAAAATGTCACCTGAACACGTGTCCAGTTGGTATTGCTACTCAGAAACCGGAATTAAGAAAACTATTCACAGGCAATCCTGATCATGTAGTAAACTTCTTCAAATTCCTTGCTGAGGAGCTAAGAGAGTTTATGGCCGAACTAGGATTCAGAACAATCAATGAGATGGTAGGTCAGTCTCAGGTATTGAAAGTGAAATCAGAATTGAATCACTGGAAACTGAAAAACATAGACTTCTCTCCTATTTTGAATCAAGTAAGTGTGCCAACATCATTTGGGCAGTACAAGCAGATAGATCAAATCCATGGATTGGAGAAAGTTCTGGATAGAAAACTCATCGAAGATTATATCAAGAAAGGTTACAACAACAAAGAGTACAAGATTGTCAATGTGGACCGATCTGTTGGAGCCATGTTGAGTCATGAAGTATCCAAGTTGTATGGTAGCAAGGGAGTTCAATTGAACGAGTTTAATGTACGATTCACTGGTTCGGCAGGACAAAGCTTTGGTGCATTCCTGGCACCAGGAATCAACTTCGAACTTACAGGTGAGGCAAACGATTATTGCGGTAAAGGATTATCCGGTGGGCAGATTGTAGTAAAAGTTCCAGAAGAAGCAACATTCCAACCAGATCAAAACATCATCATTGGTAATGTCGCATTTTATGGAGCTACCTCAGGTAAAGCTTACATACATGGAACTGCTGGAGAGCGTTTCTGTGTGAGAAACTCTGGCGTTCAGGCAGTAGTAGAAGGTGTCGGTGATCACGGATGTGAATACATGACAGGTGGTCGTGTAATTATTCTAGGAGAAACAGGAAACAACTTTGCTGCTGGTATGAGTGGAGGTATCGCATACGTATTTGATACAGGAGATACTTTCAAAGACCGAGTCAATACTGAGATGGTCGGATTGGATGCACTAGATCAGGAAGACATTGACTATTTGAAAGCAGAAATAAAGGCACATCAGGAGCTTACAGGCAGTAAATTGGCAGCCAACATCCTGAATGATTGGGATCACATGTCGCAGTTCTTTGTGAAAGTGATGCCGAATGACTTGAAGCGAGTATTAGATGAAAGAAAACTTAAAGAAAAAGTAGCATAATGGGAGCAGTAGACGGATTTTTAAATTACAAGAGAGAACTACCAAAGAGCAGAGACCCTCAAACCAGAATTGAGGATTATCAAGAAATCTACGAACCGTTCTCAGACGATAAGAAGAACCAACAAGCTGCCAGATGTATGGACTGTGGCATACCTTTTTGTCATAGTGGTTGTCCTTTGGGCAATCAAATTCCTGACTTCAATGACGCAGTTTATAACAAAGACTGGGAAACAGCTTACAGCATACTTACTTCGACTAACAATTTCCCAGAGTTCACTGGACGTATATGCCCGGCTCCTTGTGAAGGGTCATGCGTTTTAGGTATCAATAAAGATCCAGTTGCTATTGAGCTCATCGAGAAATCGATCATCGAGAAAGCCTTCGAGCTTGGATTGGTAAAAGCTAACCCACCAGCACATAGAACTGGCAAATCTGTGGCAGTTATTGGTTCTGGACCTGCAGGACTTGCAGCCGCTTCTCAACTAAATAAAGCTGGTCACAATGTGACTGTTTTTGAGAGAGCTGATAAAGCAGGAGGCTTACTTCGCTACGGTATTCCAGATTTCAAATTGGAGAAATGGACCATTGACAGACGACTTGAGGTAATGGAAGCCGAAGGTATTGTCTTCAAAACCAACTCCAATGTTGGTGAGAATGTGGCAGTGGATGATTTGAAGTCAAACTTTGATGCCATTCTCTTATGTGGCGGATCTACAGTTCCAAGAGATCTACCAATCCCTGGTAGAGATCTGGATGGTATCTATTTTGCGATGGACTTCCTCTCTCAGCAAAACAAACGAGTAGCTTCAGATTCTGACATAATGTTTAACCACAAAGGGGAATCATTAGAGAAAGACCTTTGGGCAACAGATAAAAACGTGGTGGTAATTGGTGGTGGAGACACAGGTTCAGACTGTGTTGGCACCTCTAACAGACATAAAGCGAAATCAATAACTCAAATCGAGCTATTGTCTAAGCCTCCAGAAGGTAGAACCAAGTTAAATCCATGGCCAGAGTGGCCTATGACACTAAAGACCTCTTCTTCTCATGTGGAAGGATGTGAAAGAGACTGGTCAGTCCTAACAAAAGAGTTTGTTGGAAAGAATGGCAAGTTGACTGGCTTAAAAATCGTGGACATCAAATGGGGAGACAATGGCATGGAGGAAATTCGTGGCACAGACCGAATCATACCTTGCGATTTGGCTCTATTGGCTGCTGGCTTTGTTCATCCTCAAAAAGCAGGAATGATCGAGCAATTAGATCTTGAGTTGGATAACAGAGGCAATGTAGCTACTACAAATTATGCAACGAACCAAAAGGCTATTTTCAGTGCAGGAGATATGAGAAGAGGTCAATCTTTGGTAGTTTGGGCTATTTCTGAAGGAAGAGAAGCTGCAAAAGCTGTGGATGAATTCCTGATGGGATCCTCTAACCTACCATCTAAATCTAAATCGTTTTACGAATTAGTATAATTCTCTTATCTCGAAATCTTCCCCTTTTCCATAGCGGGTAAGATCAGACATAAGATAGCTTTCTAATGAGTTTAAATCTTTTAATTTGAAATCCTCGGGTGGTAACACTTCGAGGATTTCAAATTCATAACGCTCCCCATAATTGACTAACCAATATTTCTGTCCTGCTCTTAAGCTACTATAACTGATCCCGGCCATTTAAACTTTCCTAGTTTTTTGGTATTATTGAGTTAAATTTCAAACGTCTATTCTATTCCGGCTCAAAAAAGATTAAAATTGAGTTGAAATAAAACCTAACCATTGTAAAAATGAATAAGTCATTACGATTTACCCTTAACCTTCTTGTTTCAGCCTTATTCCTATCAGCTTTGGTGAGCTGTGGTGGTGGCTCTTCAAAATCGTCTGCTGATGAAGTAGCTTTTGAAGAAGCTGAAAAGAAAATCGTAACAGATATGGATCAGGTGATTCATGATCTACCATCACCAACTGAAGTTCCATACATGCTGCAAGCAACAGGAGCTGATTTCAATTCCGACATCATCAACAGCCTGGATAATCTTCAGAAGTACTTAACAAATGAGGATGAGTCAGCTTTGAATCTTGGTATCTATGCTACTGATATGGGTTACTTGATTTCTTACAAGCAATTAGAGGAAGCTACTGATTACCTGGAATCTGCTCAGAAGTTAGCAGAGAGTTTAGGTGTAGCCTCTGTGTTTAGTGTTGCTACTGTTGAGAAATTCCAGAACAACCTTGATGACCCAGATTCTTTGAATAAAATCCTTACGCAATCAATCACTGATGTTGAAGATCGACTGGAAAGTGCTGACAGAGTATCTGTTGCAGCGCTTATTCTTTCAGGATCTTTCATAGAAGGTTTATACCTGGCTATAGAGGTGATCGAAACCTACCCTACTGATGTTCTTGATGAGGACACAAGAAACTTGATTCTTGAGCCACTTGTAAAAGTAGTATTGGATCAGGAGAAGCCTCTTCTAGACGTAATTGGACTACTTAAGGATCTACCTGAAGATGACATCATCAATCATATGATTACTGAATTAGAAATTTTGAAAGTTCTTTATGAAACTGATTTAGCTGAAGTTCAAGAAAAGATCGCTAACAATACTGGTGATTTTGTACTTACAGAAGCTACTTTGAGCGGTATTCGCGGTGAAGTAAAAAGAATCAGAACCGATATAGTCGAATTTAAATAGACTTATTACCTAACCTAACAAAAGCAAAAGCATTGGAGCAATTCCAATGCTTTTCGTATTTTTAGCCTTTCCTAACCTAATAAAACATAGCCGCTGATGAGTGAAGAGATACTCAATGCCATCATCAACCTTCTCGCTATTGTAGCGAGAGAGGACGATGTTACGACTGATGAACGAGCTTCTATTGAAAATTTCCTTCGAAATAATCTCAATGAACAAACCGCACTCACTTACTTAAAGCTGTTTGATGATATTGCTTCTGACAGATCATCTTCAGTCAGCGAAAAGGAGAAAATAAAAGAAATCTGCCATAAGATCAACCATGATCAAACGGCACAACAAAAGGTTGTGATCATCCTCAACCTAATTGTTCTTATTGCTGCAGATGGTAAAATATCGTCCAGAGAAAAAGAACTACTCTACTTAATCTCCGAAGAGATCAACATCTCTACCAGCATCACTGATCTAATCAAAGCATTTGTCGTTTTCCAGGAGCGTAGTAAAATAAGTTCTAGAAACTTATTGATCATAGATGATGGCAAACACTCAATACCAGAAAAATGTCAGCGAATTGTAAGAGACACCTTCCAAGACTTCATTCTTGTATTGAGAATTCCTGAAGTTGAAGTGTATCTGGCAAAGCATATAGGTGAAGAAGTGGTTACCATGAATGATGTGCCTATGCGCACCAATCAGATTTACACCATTCCTATTGGGAGTGCATTTAAGTTTAAAAATGCTACAGCGATCTATCACAGTGAGATTGTTAACAATTTCAGAAAAATCGCTTCCGAGCATCAATTATCGTTTGTTGCCCGAGATGTCACCTTTAAGTTCAAAAATGGTAAAATCGGCTTACGTAATATCAACATTGAGGAAGAATCAGGACACTTAATCGCCTTAATGGGCGGAAGTGGTGCCGGAAAATCTACCCTCCTAAATGTGCTTAATGGCAACGAGAAGCCTGCTGAAGGTGCCGTGCGTATTAACGGCGTAGACATTCATCTTAATAAAAGTAAAATTGAAGGTGTAATCGGATATGTTCCACAGGATGACCTACTGATTGAGGAACTGACGGTATTTGACAACCTCTTCTATGCTGCGAAGCTTTGTTTTAAGGACCTCAATGATGGTGAGCTTCAAAATTTGGTTACCAAAACGTTAGAGGCGCTTGGACTGTATGAAACCAAAGACCTTAGAGTTGGATCGCCTTTAGACAAAACGATCTCTGGAGGTCAGAGAAAGCGACTAAATATTGGCTTAGAACTTCTAAGAGAACCATCTGTACTCTTTGTAGATGAACCAACCAGTGGATTATCTTCCAGGGACTCTGAAAACATCATGGACCTTTTGAAGGAACTTTCCTTGAAAGGAAAAATGATTTTCGTGGTTATACACCAGCCTTCAGAAGACATCTTCAAAATGTTTGATCGTTTGTTGATTCTTGATGTCGGAGGGTATCAGATCTACTATGGCAATCCCGTAGAAGCCATCAACTACTTCAAAGACATTGTTAAAATGGTGGATCAGAGCTCTGGCGCCAATCCTGAACAGATTTTCAATATCATTGAAACGAAGGTGGTCAATGAATATGGCAATTTCACTAAAGAGCGAAAGACTTCACCATACGAGTGGCACCAACATTTCAAGCAGCGAATTGAAATCAAACAAATCAAAGAAACCGACACGGTACCTCCTAAGACGCTCCACATTCCAAACAAGCTAAAACAACTTGGAGTATTTAGTATCCGGGATTTAAAGAGCAAACTAAGTAATAAACAATATCTGATTATTAACCTACTGGAGGCTCCTATCCTGGCCTTCTTATTGGCATTTATCGTCAGATACATGCCAGAGGACACCACTACTTATCATTTCAGTGAAAACCTGAATATCCCAGTATTCTTTTTCATGAGTGTGATCGTTGCGCTGTTTATGGGATTAACTGTTAGTGCTGAAGAAATCATCAAGGATCGGAAAATCTTGAAACGTGAGGCATTCCTCAATCTTAGCAAATCAAGCTATATAATTTCCAAAGTCCTTATTCTATTTGGAATATCAGCATTTCAGACATTAACATTTGCAATTATTGGAAACTGGATCCTTGAGATTAAAGGAATGCTATTACCGTTTTGGCTAGTACTATTCTCTGTATCCTGTTTTGCCAATTCCCTTGGTCTAAATGTCAGTTCTGCGTTTAAGTCAGCCATCACGGTATATATCCTTATCCCATTACTGGTAATCCCACAATTGATCTTGAGTGGAGTTGTAGTCAGTTTCGACAAACTTAATCCTGCTATCACCACAGAGGACAAAGTCCCGGTTATAGGAGAAATAATGGCCTCTCGATGGGCTTTTGAGGCCATGGCTGTTACTCAATTCAAAGGCAACGAATATGAAAGGGAAGTCTATCCATTTGACAAAGTTATGGCTCAATCTGAGTTTAAAACAGGATATCTTTTCCCAAGAATGTTAGATGAACTGGAAGAAGTACACCATTCCGTTGGTTCTGCTGAAGGAGAAGAAAGAGACAAGCTAGCTTACAACCTAAATACACTCAGAAACGAACTACGAAAAGAATTAAGTAAAATTGGTGCAGATAAATTTCCACATATTAACCAACTAAACATTGATGATTGGAATAACACAGTGTATGAAGAGACTGAGTTCTTCATTCAAAAACTGCAAACCTATTACAACCTACGCTACAAAAAGGCAAATGAAGAGAAACGTGCCATCATGGCGGATTATGTCTCCAGTGAAGAAGCGATAGAAGCCTATGAAGCAAAAAAGCAGGCATATACCAATGATGCTCTTAATCTGCTGGTTAAAAACATGGGTACCAAGCACCGGTTATTGGAACATAATAATGAGTACATTCAAAAAATATATCCTATCTATCATGATCCAGAGCACCCATCAGGTCCTTTGGATTTCCGAGCACAATTCTATCAACCGACCAAACACTTTGCGGGGATGTGGATAGATACATTGGTGTTCAATATTATCATGATCTGGTTAATGTCGATTATCCTTTTGGTGATCCTGTATTTTGACGGATTTAAACGTCTGATTTCAATTTTTGGCTGATGTTTTTCGTACTGTCAAAACTGCTTGTATTCCTATTGAATCCGGTAGTATGGATTGTTGCATTGTTGCTATTCGGATTCATAACCTCAGCTCCAGTCAGGAGAAAAATTGGTTTGTACGGTGGGTTCGGTTTATTGGTCATTATGACCAACCCCTTTATTACCAATCTGGCAATGTCCAGGCTGGAGTGGACACCGAAAGCAAAAGATGAAATTCCTCTTGTCCACACCGGAATAGTCCTTGGTGGCATGGTTGAGTTTAAGGATCAAACAGACCTGATCAACTTCAATGGCAGTGTAGAACGTATCGAAGAAGCAATTAATCTGTATCACGAAGGATTAATTGGGCAAATCATCCTCTCTGGTGGCTCTGGAAGCTTGCTTGACCCAGACCATTTGGAAAGTTTGGTATTGAAAGACTTTATCCTCGCAAGAGGAGTAAAAAAAAGAGATCTCATTCTTGATCACAAATCTCGCAATACCTATCAGAATGCTGTAGAGTCCAAAAAAATTCTAGATTCCTTAGATATCTCAGATCAACCAATCTTACTCATCACGTCTGCCTTTCATATGAAACGAGCAGTGAGATGCTTCAACAAACAAGGCATTGAAAATATTCCTTTTCCTGTTGACTACAAAAGTGACGAATTGGATTGGTCTTTAGATTGGATAGTTCCCAGTGCTAATGCTCTAGTCTCCTGGCAATTGATGATTAAGGAGTTTGCCGGCTCTCTGATCTACAGAATTACTGGATATGCATAAAAAAAGCCCTGACAATCAAGCCAGGGCTGCTATATTTTTAAGATAAGGGCTGTTATTCCTCTCCTTTTGGAGCTTCAGCTTCTTTTTCAGCTGGTGCTTCCTCTTTTTTAGCTTTTGCTTTTGGAGCAGCTTTCTTTGCTTCAGCCTTCTCTTCTACTGCAGGAGCCTCTTCTTTCTTAGCAGATGCTTTTTTAGCAGGAGCTTTCTCAAAACTCTTTTTGATCTCCTCTACATCTACTTTTTTGATAGTCGGAACCGTGTTCAATCTTTTGATTGCGTTTACACGGTTTTTAGCTCTTGACTTATTTCTTTTGCCTTTTCTTTCTAATCTTGTAACAGCCATTTTCTGAACATTTCGTTTTAACGAGGTGCAAATTTAGAGTATTAGTTAGTTTTGTCCAAAATTATTCTATGGCAACTTCAAAACCTTCTTTACCAAAAGGAACTAGAGATTTCGGACCAGAGCAATCTGCGAAAAGATCATATATCATTGAAACCATTAAAAATAACTTCATAAAGTACGGTTTCAGCCAAATTGAGACCCCTGCAATGGAGCAATTGTCTGTTTTGACAGGCAAATATGGAGACGAAGGAGATCAATTATTATTTAAAATAGTGAACTCTGGTGACTACTTAAAAAAAGCAGATCAAGCAGATTTTGAGAAAGGAAGTGCTCACTTGTTGCCGAAAATTTCAGAAAAAGGACTGAAATATGATCTCACCGTTCCTTTTGCACGATTCGTAGTGATGAACCAAAATGAGATCACTTTCCCTTTCAAAAGATTTCAGATACAACCAGTGTGGCGAGCAGATCGCCCTCAAAAAGGTAGA
>PBTY01000096.1 GCA_002729235.1 Rickettsiales bacterium
GCAGGTATCGGAAATCCGGGTACAAAAAAGTACAGTGCTTTCCATTTTCCAGTTTCGAAGATCCAAATTACATTTACATTACATGTCAAACACATCCGGTTGCCATGTACATCACATGTAATGTAAATAAACCTCATCAGAAATACCATTTACATTACATGTAAAACACATCGAGTCACAATCAAAAACACATTTACATTACATGTAATGAAAGTCAAAACGCAACTTCGTCCATCAACTTTACATGTCATGTACGTCAAAACTTAACTTCGTCCATCATCCTTACATGTAATGTAAATGGTTAATGTTAACGTTTACATTTACATTACATGTAATGTAACCAGTCGTTTAACTTCGTCCATTATCTTATCATGTAATGTAAGTCGTGTGTTATCTTTGTCCATTGTCTTTACATGTAATGTAAATGCACGTCGTAAAATTTTACATTTACATGACATGTCATGTTCCTGATGGTGTCATTTTTTAAGTATTTTCCATCTTAGGTAATGTAAATGTGGTTATTTTTGTCCATTTACATAGCTTGTAATGCTAAGTAGATGGACGAAGTGAACACTTTACCATTTCCTTTACATGTAAGGTAGAAGTGCTCGAAAATGTGAAATTTTATTTTATTTAATATTGTTATAACCCTGGCAGAGCCCGAGTGGACTCGTCCTCCATTGGCATAAACGAAAAAAAACACCTAAAATGAGCTATATGTACTCGACATGTAATGTAAATGGTACGTGTAAATGACATTTACATTACATGTCATGTAAAATGAAAATATTTGGTTCACATTTACCTTACATGTAAGGTAAGTACTATGGTAAAATTTTACATTTACTTTACATGTAATGTAAATATGTTCTTTAAAAATTACATTTACCTTACATGATATGTACTTGATATATGGCTTTGACAATTACTTTTCTGGACTTGACAAGGGAAAAATAAGTGTTTTTCTGGACTTAGCGAAAAAAAAAAAAAAAAAAAAAAAAAAAAAAAAAAAAAGGGAAAAAAAAAAAATGCCAAAAAAAGCCAACGTCTATATGCTCCCCCAATCTGCTCAGGGCACTCCGCCTCTCGAGAATTTCGGAATCAGAAAAATTGACCCTGCAGAAGAGCGACAGAACATCATGAACCAAGCCTTGGAAATGCAAAAAGTCCAAGGACCAGTGAACCAGATGAATGATCTTCTTGTCCGCATGAAGGCTTCCGCAGATACAGAAATCGCAAACCTCCAGAGACAAATTTCCAAGTTAATGAACAAAACCACCGAACTGCAGAGAACTCTTGATCAAAGCGCAGTCCCTACTACTAGAAACAATGCTGCTTCAGCAGGTCTTGGCGAAAATCTGAACACTTGCAGGACTGAGGCCTCTCGATTCGTTGATGCTGCTTTCAAACATCTTCCCAGCTTCTGGCGCACAGCTCAACTCGAAGTCATTATGAGAGCTGTTCGAAACTCCTTCGTGTCTCATCGTCATGCTGCAGCTGTTGTCGAGCCTTCCCTTCCCTATGATCTTGTTTCTGGCAAACTTCAGAATTCCAACGCCTTCGAAAGTGAAACAACTGCTCCGATTCTCGCTGAGAGCCTGGTTCTTCCCGTCCGTGTCTTCAACGCAGAAAAACTTCTTCCTCTTTCCAACAACTTCCGCGACATCGATTCAAACAACCTTGCCACGGGAGAGAGATTTGGAAGATATTTCTGCAAACGATGTAACCAAATGTGTCGCTCAACCGGCCACTGGGGTATCCGCATGGGGTACGACGTTGACACTCCATTCATCTTTATCTACCGAATCTATGAGTGCAACTGTAACATGATTGAGTTGATGAACGTTTATTCAAATACGGATGATGCCCCTGATGAAGAAAAGGCGATTCGTCCTACCGCTAACTCCAACGACTTCGTCCACAGTATCCGCTTGAGAGTCTTCCTCCAGAACGCGTGCCCAGAGTACGTTCGACGCATGTGTCCTGTCATTTGCTCGTCGAAACTCTGCTTCACTCATCGTCTCCGCGACCACGTTCGAGAAGCTGCGATCTCTCGCTCCAACACAAATGAACAATCGAAGATGATTCAGCGCCGCTACGCCGACTCGCATCTTACGCGTGTCGCTCTCTTGTTGTCCTTCATGCAATCTCATCAAACCGATTCTCGAGACTACTACGCCTACTGTCAGCTAAAAGCAGCCCGGGGATCCCTCCACGGCACTTTTGCCCCACCAATCAGATGGGAGAACTGGTCCCGTGACCTTTTCGGTGAAATCAAGAATGGCAAATGGCAGGCGTACCCCTCTATGGTTCAAAGCCCGTTTCGCTCCCCATCTGACGAATTCCTTCGCACAACTGTTCTCAGACCGCATCTACAGGAAATTCGCCCAACCTGTGAACGGCTGATGGATCTTGTTCCGCGCACTCGAATTCTCGCACTCGACTCGACGTACTTTGCATCAGGTCAGATCTATCAGAAGTCGGGAGGAGGCGTTGCCTACCGCTCAGCCGCTGCGGTCGTGAACTGCAACAAGCAAATCGTCACAATGAACTTCATGCTTAGCGACTCGATAATGTGCCTCAGTCCAATCTTCAAGCGAATCAATTCAATTGATTCCCCCGACGGCCACTTCGTCATCTACACCGATCGCTGCTGCGCCGACGCCAACTCCTTCCAGCAAATGTACGGTGATTCGTGTTCTCTTCGTTTAGACCCATGGCACTGGCTCAGTCGCTTTTACTATCACAACACATTGCCGAAGAATAACATCGCTGACCGTCATCTCCACGAACTAATCATGAAAGGGATTCGCGAAACTCTTTTCGAGAAGCTTAGCAGCGAAAAGGGAGAAACTCGATGTTACATTCCAGAAGCAGGGATTCTCGCAAAAGCGTTTGATAATTTGTATGCCTCTTGGGTTGAAACTGAAGGCGATTTAAAGCGAATTGTGACAACTGACAAGTTCAAGAAGCGCTGGGAGTTGCAAATGGTTCATGTGAAAAAGGGCTGCCTCTCTGACCCCTTCAGGGGGACTGACATGTACTACACCCGGTATGTTTCATCCGGAGACGGAAAGTACAAATCGTTTCACCATGCTCTTCGAGGAACGAACGTCAATGAAAACATCCACAAGCAAATCAATGCGTTGATTCCATCAACCGGTCGAATGTCACAGCAGTTCTGCGCTGAACTTCTCGCCTACTTCGTCTACCGCCACAACTACGAGAACTCTGTGCGTTGGGTTCCTGGAGAGAGAGAGTATTTTGCACACTCGAATCCTCTTCTGTTCTTCGACACCGCGGATCTTTTCCATATGACTCTCAACCTCGATGGCAATGAGTCCAACCCCCTCTACACCAAGTTCCACGGCCCTTTGATTCGCTGTCCTTCTCATACTCCCGATCACTTCTACTTTGACTCCCTTGAGCCGAACGCCCCAGCCCAAGGCGAAATTGCCACATCATCATTGATTCCTATTGTTGGGTGGCTCGATGAAGAGGCTTACCGCAGGATCGTCGTCTCAACTCTTACCGCTGATCTCAAAGTTGCTGACTTCCACCCCATTTCACCTCGCTGCATCCGCAAAGGTGCAGACTCGAAAATGAGAGCGTTCTACGATGCTTTCGGTTTTCCGAGCGGGGCCCCTTCCTTCAAAGGTCACTGGCATCCTCAAAAGCTTCTCCTCGGTGAAAAAGTGTGCTTGTCCCAAGCTATCAGCGACATGATCTCCGAACTACCTCCCACAAGTTTTGCAACATGTGACTTCGTAGAAAACAACACAACGTCAGTCAACACTTTGTTCTCCAAGTTAGCCGATGTTGTTGAAATCGGGGTCTTCCCTCAACCTCCTCCGGCTCTCGAACCACTTCTCGGAGATCGACAGGTCGACGAATATGACGCCTCCCTCTGGAGTGAAATCATCAACGCGGAACTCGATTCAAACGAGGTCAAGACAAGAGTCAACATCTTTTGGAAGGAGGTGAAACTTTGTTACGTCCTCCAACGCGCCGCTGAAATTCTAAACGTCGTCATTGCCTTGTTCCGTGTTGGGCACGTTCCAAGAAAAGGCCCCAACGGGTCTAGGCTTGTCGCTGGGCTCACGGCTTGCAACATTGATTTCGATGACGATATTCCCTTCTTCGTTCCTCGAGACGCCGCTCTGGTTCAGCATCGAACACCCCCGCGCCAACTTGTTCTCTGTTCTCTTTCAATCTTAGGGAAGCACAACAGCAGGGTTAAAGTTCTTGGCGCTCTCGACGTTGTCTTCGACAAGTTGCACCCTCAAGCGCCAAAGAACGGTAGGAGAAGACAAGAAGTTGCAACTCAACAAGATGCCGCCCCAGCAGCTGCTGCTGCTGCTGCTGCAACTCCCTCGTCGCCACCAAGCCGTGCCAACACCCAACATCACCCTTCAACTAGACGCGAGCGACATGATAATGATGATGATGATCAATCCCAACAAAACAACAGCGCTGTTGCGCTATTCGCTGACGATGATGACAATCAACAACAACAGGAACAACAACAACAGCTACTACAACAACAACAACAACAACAGGAGAACCCTCCCACGTCTTCCAACAGCTTCACTCGCAAGGCCAAGGGTGAACATATCGCGAACCTAAAAAATGTGGTCAACGACACAGTTTTTCTTCGTGATCCTAAAGTATTAGCTCTTGCCAAAAACTTTGATGTTACAAAAGATTCTAACGGGAATAGAATTAAATGTGGATTGTACATTCAACGTGCAAACGAAGTATTGAAACCACTCGGTTGGTTCATCATGGACAAAACCCACATTCAAGTTCAAAATTATTTCCTTAGGGCTAAACAACAGGCTGAGAGCAATGAGACTACGAAGCAACTACGAGCTGCTCTCAAAGTTAAAAAGCTCAAAATGAGAAATAAACTGGAGCAAATTGAAGTTCCGCCTCCATAGTATCCGAATGTATTCAAACTTTATTATCTTTTACTTTTATTATATTACCTTTTATTTTTATTTTCTTTTTGTGTGTCTCTCTTTTTAAAATGCTGTACATACAGAAATCAACTGAATCATCATTTAATTACTTTCTTCAAGAGAAATAACTAGTTTAGAGCAGAAGCGCAACATTGTTTATTTTAACATTTTTAGAAATACAGTGTTCGAAACAATATAAAAGCAAAATATTATATTAAGGGGAAAAAAAAAAGGGAGGGCAATACTAAAAATGTCCACCTACTCTGATGAGGATGATGATGGATTATTACGCTTTCCACTAAAAAAGACAACGATCCTTTCCTCCACCAATCAGGAACAACAAAACAACAATACTACGATGATGACGGATTCCACCGACAATCAACAACAGGATATGATGATGATGATGAGGACCTCTTCCACCGGCCCCACTCCTCCCCCCAACTCAGCTGCTGCCCCTGCTAAAAAAGCTGCCCCTCCGAAGACAGCCAAGAAGCAGGAAACTACGAAGGACGACGTCGAAAAGGTGTTCAACTCCTTGATCGACCAGGCAATTAGTTACGAGCTCAAGACCAACCCGCACACTGGCCTCGACGACGTTTCCCCTGGTCTCACTCAAGAGGAGTTGCTCGACAGACGCGTGGCTGAAGCGAGAAAGAAAAAGCCTACTGACGCGATGTTGTCGCGTTTGGCGCAGCTTATCAAGAAGAGGAACTCCTCATCATCCGAGGTCCGTAAATTGAAAGTGATCGTCAAGATGCGTGAAGCCACCCCCGAGTCATTTTTCGTTCACTTTCTCAATCCCGCCAAAAAACTTGGAGACCTCGCTAAGAAGGAAATCGAAGAAGTCAAAGCTGCCCGTGCAGAGTCCGCGCGCACTGGTGAACCCATGGACCGCGTCACACCCCTCAACGAACGCATCGCCAAGATTATTGAAGATAAGACTGAAAATGAAACGTTTTTCAAATCTTGCACCACCGACATTCAAAAATACCTCGCGTTGCAAGTGAAAAACGTCATTGATGGAGCCACCTTATCTACAAGCCCCTATCACGAGATCCGTCGTCAGTATCTAGTTAATCGAGACTACAACAAGACTGTAATTACTCGAGGCGGAGCTGTTGTCGAGGGTCTTTTTCCAACTGCACAATACGTTCAAGTAACCACTGTCTTCCGTTCTTTTTCTAACTTCGACGATCCATGGAATCCGTGGCTTCTCCCCAAGAGCACTTTTTCGTTTTTTGCAGGCGACCCTGTCCCTCAACAAGACGCGAAGACCATCATTGAAGCGTTTGAAGCTGTGAACACAATCCGCCACAAAAAGATCAATCCACTCAGCTGCGCCAAAGCTCACTTCTCTCCTGAAAATCCTCATCAGCTTTCTCGTCGCCGCGCCCGCTCTACTGCGAAACAACCAGTTTCCGAAGCTTCACCCGCAAACACTCGAAGCCTGTTGCTTTCTGATGTTCTCCAGTCCATGCAGACTGTGAGAGTGGATGTTCGGCTTGAGCTTGATGCGGAAATAAGACTTGGCAAATACCCGACTATCACAGCCATCCATCAATACAATAGTGTTTTGGATCAGAAATTTTTGCTCCGGCTTCGTATGGACGAATTTCTCGGTCATATTGTTGGACGGTTGACTGGTGACAGGAGTCTCTGCATGAGATTCAAATCGCTAGAAGATTTCAGGAATCTTGTTGAGTTACTTGATTACCACGACATTAACGACGACCAACCCATCGACCTCGAAAAGGATGCTGGCATCTCGCTCATCGATGATGATGATGATGACGATGATGATGGTGATGGTGATGGCGATGGTGATGATAACAACAATGGCGATCAACAAAACGAACAGGCACAAACGGATTCAAGTCAAGTTCTCAATGTTGAAGAAGAAGAAGAAGAAAGCGAAGAAGATGAAGAAAGCGATGCGTCATCGGATGATGATGAAGGTTTATCCGATATGCTAGACGATGATGAAGCTGTCGAGACGGCCGTCAAGGGTTCTCAAAAGAAGAAAACTGTTCGCAAGGTCAATATCTCCTCTGCCGCGAAGCCTCGAAAGCAACGTGCCAAGCAACCTGCGGCGAAAAAGGATTCCAAGAAACCTGCTGCGAAAAAGGCTGGAAAAAAGAAATAATTTGTTTTGTTTATATTAACTCTAAAATAGTTGCTTTGTTTTTTGAATGTACCAAAACCTTTATCACTTACTTTATGAAAAAGTGCAACAAAAAGTCTTTTATTGTGATTATTACTATTTATTGTTCATCTTTATTATGTACGAAAACTTCAGTATCATTTATAATCATTATTTATATGTTCTCGAACTAATCATCAATATGCATCAAGAAAAAAGGTATCGTAATTCAGATCCAAGAGAGAAATCAAATCGATAAAAACAGCAGGTATCGGAAATCCGGGTACAAAAAAGTACAGTGCTTTCCATTTTCCAGTTTCGAAGATCCAAATTACATTTACATTACATTACATGTCAAACACATCCGGTTGCCATGTACATCACATGTAATGTAAATAAACCTCATCAGAAATACCATTTACA
>PBTY01000097.1 GCA_002729235.1 Rickettsiales bacterium
CATATGCATGAAATGAGATGCCAAATTCTTTGAGCATTAATTTGGCAATAGCACCTGCTGCAACTCTGGCTGCTGTTTCTCTTGCTGAGCTTCTTCCTCCGCCACGATAGTCACGAATGCCATATTTGGTTTCGTAGGTGTAGTCCGCATGAGAAGGTCTAAACTTCTCAGCGATATGACCGTAATCTTTGCTCTTTTGATCCTTATTTCTAATGACCATGCCAATAGGTGTACCAGTGGTTTTGTCTTCAAAGACACCACTTAGTATTTCTACCTGATCTTCTTCTTGTCGTTGCGTAACGATTTTAGATTGACCTGGCTTTCTTCTGGCAAGTTCATTTTGAATGAATTCCATATCTATTGGAATTCCTGCAGGACAACCATTGATGGTAACGCCTATTGCGGCACCATGTGATTCCCCGAATGTAGTTATGCTAAAAATCTTTCCGAATATATTTCCCATCTCTTCTTTGATTCTATATCAACCAAACGGGCAAAGATATTCGCATTTGCTTGCGATCAGCTATGTTTCGTAGGATTTTAAGCTGCTTGCTTCTATAAAATTTGGCTTTCTTATTTTTTGAATACCATATATCCTGTCAAGCCTATCATAATGACGATAAAAACGTTCATTAGGATCTTCAGCCAGGAACTTTCATTCATTCCGGCCAGCGTGTTGTCTTTAAATTCTATGCCGTCATAGAATGACCCCATGTCATTGGCTAAGATGTATTCATTTTTTCGGCTAGATCCTGTAACTACAAGAGTTTGCTGAGACTTCAAGGTGTCATATTTCTCCTCATCTGGATTGAAGTAGATCCATTGGAAAAGGTCACCTAATTTGTATTCTCCAGGTTCATTTGGAATGCCGTAATAGTTGAAGCTTTTAGTGCCTGTTACCCGTCCAGATGAACGATTGATATCTTGTTTAACATTCGGAGCATACAAGTCAAAAGCGTCTGTTTCGGGAAGGACAGGTTCTTCCATCGCACTGATATTTCCTTCTCCAATAATGTTGAAGGAATAGTTGAAGCTCTCTCCAGTTTTCACTTCCAGGCTGTTGATTTTCTCCGCTAGTCTATAGTCCCCTACTGCTACACGCTCTTTGAGTGGGTGAGGAGGTAGCTCTCGTACTTTCACTGCCTTTGGCTTGGAGTAGAAGGTTTCATAGTCTTCCATTCTGTTTCTACCGAAGAAGGATGGGTTTTTAGCTACTTTATACTTGATCAATTTCAATCCTACTGACGGGAAAGAAATGTCTTGCAGGTTCAGAGGATAGAATGCTGCCTGGTAGATTTTATATTGTGTATAGGCTCTGTTGTTAATAGTAACCGGCTGTCCGTTGATGTTGTCAATGTTGAAATTCTCCTCCCAGCAACTGGATGGTTTGATGTCTTTAACAATGTCTGTGATTTGCTTACCCAGATCATAAAAACGCATATCTGCTCGGTTCGATTCAGCTACATAAAACGCAAGTGATGTGGTGAATCCTTCACCAACATATACTTCAGATTTGTCAGTAGTTAAAGCCAGGAATGCGTCAGCTTCCACGTCTATAAACTCTGTAGGCTGAGACTCTCTGTTCCTAAACATGTCAAACGGATCTCCAAAAGGGTCGTTTGATCTTCGCTGTTGCTGCTGAGCTTCCCCCACTTTAATGGTAAAACCTGAGACGGAAATATTTTCTCCGTTAACCTCCATGGCAAAGCCTGGAACGTTGAAATTTCCTTCTCTTGTTGGCTGGTAGTTTTGTGTGATACTTTGTGAAGAGGTCATCTTCCCGTTAACAAAACTGGTCGATGAGGACGAAGAAGTTCCTCGTTTCACAAATCCCTCTATGTCTGGAAATGGACTGTAATTTTTTAGTCGCTCATTTTCAACGGTAAGTGTAATCTTAAAATATTGATTTACAGCTACATCTGTTGATCCGATAGCGATTTTCTTATCCTGTGCGAAAGCACTTGATAGTAAAACCAAGATAAAAAAACAACCTAACCCTAAAACCCTCGTATTTATCATAAGTTATAATGAAAACGATTGCAAAATGTCGTTCAATCTTTAGCAGTAAAGCTAAAAATTGTTTAACTTTTCCTTAACTGCGTTTTCAAAGGAAAACGTCAAATTTACATCATTAGTTAACCCTTTAACAAAATTTTAGATTTATGTTAGAGTATTTCAAAACCATCCTTTCAAAAGTGAGTTTTGACCGGTGGCTCTTTGAGAAAGAGCTGAAGAAAGCAATTAAGTCTCTCGTCCCGGATGAAATAAGGACCTTACGGGACTGGTGTTACGATCAATTCGGTCAAATCTACGAATCAATATTAGATAAATGTTTTACAAGGGCGTTAGCCTAAAATTTAGAAAGGCCTCCAATTTGGAGGCCTTTTTTATGATCATTTATTTTTTGACTTACTCGCCTATTTCACTCAGTAGCTGATCTACAGCAGCTTTTAGCTGAGGATCAATTCCTTTCACTTTGTATGCTGGTGGATTTTCAACTAATATGTCTGGTACTGCAGGACCATGTTCCATATTCTTTTCAGTGTCTTTTACATACCAGGCTCTAAATGGCATTCGTACATAGGAGCCATCAATTAGTCCATATCCTCCAGTTGAGATTACCGCACCAAATGTTGGTTGACCAACAAGTGTGCCCAGGTCTAAACCTTTGTAAGCATGTGAAAAAATCTCAGCATTGGAGTAACTGTTGGCATTACAAAGAGCAATAGATGGTTTGGTCCAGGCTGCCAACGGTAAGCGCTCTCCAAATGGATAGGTGTCTCTGAACTTCAAATGCTCTGCGTCCAGATTTTCAGCTGCTCCTCTTGGAATGGTATAGGCATGTTGTCTTACGGTAAGCACGGCCATCAAGTAGTCAGTAGTCCAACCGCCTCCGTTGTAGCGTACATCAATCACAATACCGTCTTTTCCATATCCAGCTGCCATCAACTCTCGCTCAAACCGTTCAAAACTAGTCCAATTCATTCCTTGGATATGCAAGTAACCAAGCTTACCATTAGAGTATTTCTCAACCAATGCTCTTCTGGTTTCTACCCAGTCATCATACAATTCTCCTCTCAGGGAACTCATTGGCCAAATGACCGTCTCCATTGACTTACCTTTTCGTGAAACTTCCAATAGGATCGGATTTTTGTTTTCGTTTGTCAGCAAGGAGTAGAAATTGGTAGTTTGTGTAACAGACTGTTGGTTTACAGAAAGTATAATATCACCAACCATCAATTTACTTTCGGTTCTAGATGCTGGACTTCCTGGAAGTATTTTTTCTACTTGAAAACCGGAAGAAGTATTGGTTCCAGAAATACCAAGAAGTCCTGTTGTTTGGTCCTGGGTTTCTTTTTGATTTTCTCCACCGCGATAGCCCATATGACTTGAGTTGAGTTGACCCAGCATTTGGTTGTAGATGTAGGTGAAGTCTTCTTTGGTGCTAGCTTTTAGTGCGAGAGGTTTGTACTTTGCTTTTAGTGCTTTCCAGTCATTGCCATGGAAGTTTGGATCATAGAATCCCTGATCCAGAGCACGCCATCCTTCCTCAAAGATTTGCTCGTGTTCCGCGACATAGTCGATATTGACAGAAGAGGATGTGGAAAGCGTTTCTTTCTTATCGTCACTGGTTTTAATTCGTTCGAGCTTGCCCCCTCTGGACACGATATAGACATACTTACCATCATTATCCAATGTAAAACCGTTTGGACTTAGATTGCCACCAGCAAGTTCTTTGTTATCCGAGCCGTCCCATTTGATTTTGTAAAGATTTCGCTCAACTTCATAATCCTGTCTGCCAGCGGAGCCAAGAGTGTAATAAATGAACTCTCCTTTCTTATCAAATGTGAAATCAGATTCATTGCCTGCAAAGGATGTCACCTGGCTAAGTCGCTCGTAGATTTTGTCAAAGTCTATTTGGATCATTGGCTCAGAAGAGGACTCTTCGTCTTTGTCTTTAGACTTGTCCGAATCTTTCTTGTCTTTCCCCTCATCTTCAGGATACCAGTCCCGTTGAAGTTTTGTTTTTTCCCAATCTTCTTTCTTCAACCATACAAACCAGATGTCAACATCGCCATTGTTTCTAGCAGATAAGAATCCAAGTTTAGACCCATCTTTACTCCAGGTAGGATTGCTATCTCTTTTTGGGTGCATGGTAACGTTAACTGGCTCTTTGGACTTGTCTGCCGGTTGGATAAATACCTCGTCGTTGAAGTTCAAATCAGAAAGTGAATAAGCTAACCATTTACTATCCGGTGACCAACTCAGCCCTCCTGGAGAATCCCAGCCGTCTTGCATGGTCAGTTGATTGGATAGGGTTCCAGTGCTGGAAATATCAGCAACTAGGAGTTTACCACGATTTTGCTGATAAGCGATTTTTTTCTGGTCAGGACTAATTACCAGGTTGGATTCATCCTCATCAGTGGAAGTAATTCGTGTGAGCTTGTGTTTTAGTGATTTGAAAAGATCTTTTTCGTTAGCATCAGCGGAAGTTGCCGTGTAAATGTCATATTGTCCATTGCGATCTGATGTAAATAGCAAGGTTTCGTTATTTAGCCATTGAATATCACGTTCTCTTGAAGGTGAATCAGTGATTCTGACACTTCTATTGAACTCCTTGTCATTCATTCTCACAAATACTTCGCCTCTAGTAATGTAGGCAGTATACTTACCATTTGGTGAAACAGCAAAGTCTTCCAGGCTATTGTTGATAGACTTGGAAACGGTCTGGTCAAAACGAATATCGCTAGCTACATCAATGGTAATTACCTCAACACTTGATCCTGCCTTAAGAATCTTCACTTGGTCAGCTAATTGATAGACGATGGTGCCATCAGCGCTTAGGTCAAATGAATTAATTCCAAATTCTGTTTCCGAAGTGATTGGTGAAGAATTTCCATCAAGGGATAGCTCATGAATGTTATATCTTCCGCTTTGAGGAGTCACATAATATAAGGTATTGTTGTCCTTCCATTTTGGGCTATAATCATTGCCATCAAAATCTGTCAGTTGTGTGTACTCATCTGCACTGATGTCATATACCCAAACATCTCTATTAGCAGGACCTCTGTAAGCCTCTCTTTCTAATCTACATGTTCCTCTTACAAATGCAATTTTTGACCCATCAGGAGATAAAGTGGCGTCGAATCCAAGTGCGTCAAGTGCAAGCGAAGGAGTGCCTCCAGAAGTGGAGACCTTCTGTATTTCATATTCTCTTTCTACCTGAGCATATAGTCTACGAGTTAGGAATAGTACTTCTCCTTTTGTGGTGAAATCAGTTACATGATCATTGCTGGAGTGAAAAGTCAATCTTTTAGGTATGCCACCTTTAGCACTAATGGTGAATACGTCAAAGTTGCCATATCGGTCGCTATTGAATGCTAATTGTGATCCGTCTTTACTCCAAACGGGACTTACATCGTATGCCTCATGGATGGTCAGTCGATCAGCTCTACCGCCTGAACTGGGAACTGTCCAGATGTCACCCTGATATGAGAATGCAATGGTGCTCCCATCGGGGCTGATACTAGGGGTTAGGATTAGTGGTTGAGCATAAGTAGTCAGCCCAATTACCAGGAAACTGAAAAGTAGATTTATTTTCATGGCTAAGTCAATTTTTGTCAATAAGTAATCTACAAATTAGGGCGTTTTGTTTTCTCATGTCATGGATCAAGTGGCTTGATATACCAGATTTTTGATTAATGGTACTCTTACGGGATAAACAACTACTAGAAGACTGATTTAAAGAGATGGTGATCTAGATGCATCAACTATTTGGCATGAGTTTACCTTAATGTTTATTGGTGGTAATCGAATAATTTCAATCAAGTCAGGTGTGTGTAATGACGGTTTTTTGTTATCTTCATAGAACCCTAAAACTCAATAATGATGAAACTTCAGCTTTATGCCTGTGGACTGTTACTGCTGTTCAATGGTACCAACTTTGCCCAATCAACTCAAACTGAATTATTAGACTCAACATTTTTGTCTGGCAATATCCAAACACCAATTCAATTAATTAATGGACTGGTCCCAGGTATGTTGGTTTCAAAAACAAATAGCACCGATCTCAATGATTATGAAATTCGGATCAGGGGATTCAATACGGTTTCCGGAAGAGCTAATCCTTTAATTGTTTGGAACGGCATGGTTGTTCCAAGTTTTGATTTTATAGACCCAAATGATATCCGGTCAATAAAAGTTTTGCGAGGTGCTGAAACAGCTAAGTATGGAATGCAGGGAGCATCTGGCGTCATTGAGGTCACTAGTAAATCAACCACCCAGAAATTTCAGCTTAATTACCATGGGTTTGGAACAGTAGATACTAAAATATATAAGCAGAAAGTGCTTGATGCTGATGCCTTTCTATTAGCTGGAGGACAAAATTTAGGGGCGAAGACTGATTGGATTGACGAGACAACTCAAGAAGCCTTATCACATTCTCACAATGTTTCATTTGGTCAGGCTTTTGGTCCCGTAGATTACCGAGCGAGTATTAATTACAGGAATGTACAAGGGGTACAGAAGAGCACAGGTTATGAACGAATTAACGGCTCTCTTAATTTGAATTGGGAATTGTCCAGGTTTTTAGAGTTAGATTATTTTGGGTCAGTTAATGATCAATCTACCAATCCCGGTTTTGTTCAGTTAACCCGTTTTGCTCATTTTGCTAACCCCACCATGCCGATTTATTTTGAAACAGGAGATTACTTTCAGTATCTGGCTTTTGATAGTTACAATCCTAGCTCTATCATAGGATTGAGCACCAAAGAATCAGATAATTTGAATATTCTGAACAGGGTCCAGTTATCTGGTAATTTCGGGAAACTACATGCGAATGTTTATGTGGGCCGGTCTACCTCAGATAGAACCCTAAATGAAAGCTATCAGAATGAAGCAGGGTATAGAGGTCTGCCTTTTTACAATATCTACCGGGAGACCGATTACTTAAAACATACTCAGATAGGTGGTGCAATATCCATGAAAGCTGAATCTGATAATTGGGTTTTGGAACCGAAATTGAGTTTTGATAATCAGATATATGATGCAGAGTCTAGTACGACTGAACCCTTCGGATCAATAGATGAAGTCTTTCTGCGCACACAAACGGATTTCAATAAGGTTGTATTGCTAGGAGCTACTATTAGTGCAGATCTCCAAGTAGGTAAAAAGTTGTATCTAAGCGTAGGAGATCGGTTGGAGGGAAGTTCTGCGGTGCACGCCTCCAATAGAACGCAACATTTTCCATGGATTGATTCACGGGTCAATGTATCCAGGTTAATCGGGTTTGGGGGTAGTAATTTTATTTCTTTCAGTCATGGAAAATCTGGCCTTACACCTTATACTGAGGGTTTGTCTAGCAGATATGAAGAAGATGGATTTGTTCAAAGGCTAGCTAATTCTTCGTTGCAAAATGAAGTGGTCAAGAACACTGAGATAGGGCTGGACTGGGAGTCATCAGGGAAGAATTTTGGTATTGAGATCAGTTGGTATTGGAAAACAGCTTCGAAAATGCTCTCAGAACACTACATGGTGAACGAGCTAGACAATTCCTTGTCTGGAAGAATGTACAGTAACTTTGGGAAGTTGAATAATCGTGGTATTGAGCTTTCAATTAATTATGAAGGCAACATTACTGAGCGCGTTCAGTGGAGCTCAGCTCTTGTGGCTACCACCTTTTCATCTGAATGGAAAAGCCTTACCGGAGACAATAAATTAAATTTAGACAGCACCTACCAGGGTTTGGTCTTTTATCTGGCGTCTATCCCCACAACCAACTTCTTCCAGGAGAATGAATCCTTTGGGACCCTTACGGCACTAAAAGCGAACGGGTATGATGCTCAGGGAAACTGGAATATAGTTGACAGCAATGGCGATGGTCTTGCAGGTGATTATGATGATTTGCAAATAGTTGGTCAAGGTGTGCCTCGATTAACATTTGGGTGGATGAACAACTTCAAGATGAATCGTCTGGGATTAAGATTGCTTATCACTGGAGCGTTTGGGCATAGTCTATTCAATGAAACGGCCATTTTTCAACAGCCAAATTTATCCTGGTTTAGTCAGATGAATTTCCTAGAGTCTTATTCAGAAATAGATCCTGTAACCGATCGGTACCTCGTAGATTACTTTGTGCAAAAAGCGTCTTATGTGAGGTTGTCCAATATTGAGTTTTCTTATCAGCTCGGATTGAAACCAAATGGAAAGATCAAGCAGGCAACATTGTACTTGGTAGCTAATGACCTGGTAACCTTAAGCTCATATCCGGGCAATAGTCCAGATTATAGTTTGGCGAGTCATCCCTATGGTATAGACGCAGGACGAATGGGTGATTTAAACATTGACGTTACAGGAATGGATCGGGCGAACAGAATGTTTCCCTATCGATCATTTACTGTGGGAATCAGAGCCTCGCTATTTTGAGTTGGCTAACGCCTGCTCAATATCCTCAATGATATCATCTATATGTTCCAAGCCTACTGATACACGAACTAATCCCGGAGTGATACCAACAGCTAATCTTTCTTCCTCCGAAAGTTTACTGTGGGTAGTCGACGCTGGATGAGTAGCTATGGTTCTGGTGTCGCCGAGGTTGGCAGATAGTGAAATCATCTTCAAAGCATCCAGGAATTTTCGTCCCTGTTCTATTCCACCTTTCAACTCGAAGGTGACGATTCCTCCACCTAAGCGCATTTGCTTTTTTGCGAGCTCATATTGAGGAAAACTAGGTAGAAATGGGTATCGAACCTGACTCAAAGCATCATTTCCTTCAAGATGTGAAGCCAGTTTGAGGGCATTGTCGCAATGCTTATCCATCCGCACGGCAAGAGTCTCTAAGCTTTTGGATAGGATCCACCCGTGGAATGGAGACATAGAAGGACCAGTATGTCTCGCCATGAACTTGATTTCAGGGAAAAGCTCTTTGGAAGTGATAATTGCCCCACCAATGACTCTTCCTTGTCCATCAATGAATTTAGTGGCAGAGTGTGTGACAATATCCGCTCCCCATTTGATTGGATTCTGGATGTAAGGAGTCGCAAAACAGTTGTCTACATTGACAATGATTCCTTTTGATTTAGCCAGTTTACAGATTTTTTCCAGGTCAATAAGGTCCAGTGCCGGATTGCTAGGCGTTTCCAAAAAGATCATTTTGGTTTTTGGAGTGATGGCCTTCTCCCAACCTTCATCGTCTTTGATGTCTACGTAAGTGGACGTGATTCCCCATTTTGGCAATAGTTTGGTAAGAATCTGATGTGTTGATCCAAAAAGTGAACGGGAAGCAACTACATGATCTCCACTACTTAGAAATGCAGCCATACTCGTAAACATGGCGGCCATACCAGATGCCATGGCCATTCCTGTTTCTCCACCTTCTAATAGACATAGCTTCTCAATGAACTCGTCATTGTTGGGATTGGAATAGCGAGAATAGATATTTCCTTCCTTTTCTTCTGCGAAAAGTGAGCGTGCATCTTCTGCGTCATCAAACTTAAAACTAGAGGTTGCATAGATAGGCACAGAGTGCTCTTTATGTCCGGATCGTTCTATTTGATGTCTTATTGCTGCTGTTTCGAACTTTTTATCACTCATCGCATTTATCTTTAAGGCCACAAAGTGAATTCAAAATGATTCACCAGAGGTCAAAGCTAAATCAGCAAAGTGATGATAAAAACAACAAATTGCATTTAGTAGACTAGTTTTAAAGTATAAATCGAATTAAAGCCAACAACTATAAGTTAACACATGAAAGAAATTAATGTAAAAGAGTTGAAAGCATGGATGGATAGCGGTGAAGATTTTCAACTGATTGATGTTCGTGAGCCTAATGAATTTGAAGTAGCAGAAATCGGTGGTGAATTGATTCCATTGGCAACTATTCCTGACAATGCTGACAAAATAGCAAAAGATAAAAAAGTGGTGGTGCACTGCCGTAGCGGTAAAAGAAGTGCTAACGCCATTCAGTTTTTGGAGCAACAGCATGGGTTTGATAACCTGTATAACCTTGAAGGCGGAATTCTTGCCTGGGCTGATGAGATTGACCCGAACATTCAGAAATACTGATTTAGAATATTCAAATAAAGGCCACTTTCGAGTGGCTTTTTAGTTGCTCCTCATATGTTACAACTCAAGACAATACATCACATAGCGATCATATGCTCTGACTATCAGAAGTCCAAATATTTCTATACGCAGATTCTAGGTTTAAATATTATCAAAGAAGTATATCGGGAAGATCGAGACTCTTACAAGTTGGATCTTTCTTTGGGCGATCAGTATGTGATTGAACTATTCTCCTTCCCAAATCCTCCAAAGCGGACTTCACAACCTGAAGCTGCAGGTTTAAGACATTTGGCGTTTTCCGTTGAGGATATTGAAAAATGTAAAAGTTGGATTGAGCAAAATGGAATAACAGTAGAGGATATCCGTACAGATCCATATACCGGAAGAAAATTTACGTTTTTTGCAGATCCTGATGATCTACCACTAGAACTGTATGAAGAGTAATAGCTAAGGTTTGATTTTTAATAGTGAATCTGTTGTGAACAGATTCTCAAAGTACTCTTGTTTCCAGTTTTTGTTTGTTTTGGAGATCAAATTTGCTTCAGCAGCTCCCAGCGCATAGAAATAAACCCGTTTTAGTTCTTTTGGTGAACTTTGTTTGAGGTGAATGATTATTTGTTCTTGCTGCTCATTGGCTAAATTTTCAATTTCTATTTTGGTGAATTGATCTTGTTCAATCTCATCGAAACGAGCCAACCAATCATTAGTTATTTCCATCTCAACAAATCGAGCATACCCTTCTTGCCATAATTGCATGTTGAGGTACTTGTAGTGTTCATCTCCAATGATCTCATAAAGAGCAGCTTTCTCTCTTTTGTGATTTTGTAGGGTAATTGTTGGGTCTATCGAATCTGAACTGGTCAAGTTGATTGCTAATTTTTTCATTTGCAGGTTCACTTCCTCGTCTTCATACGGAAATGGATGATTGAGCATCCACATACCAGTTTGATCTCCCTTGTCCAGATTCAGCGCTTTTTGTGCTGTGTAATAGTTTGGGTGATTCATCTGCAACTGATGAAAGTGCTCATGAAGTAAGGTAACTGTCCACGATCCGGGACTTTTATTTGTGTTTTCGGGTGTTCCTACTACAATTGTTGGTTCGGAATTGAGGAGAGGAAATGTGGCTAAGAAATGTTTATTGAAAGTGGTAGCTCGAGAGGCATGATTTTCGTTACTCACTTCAAAAGTAGAATCCGTAACCTCTGAGTTAAATACGAACTCACGCTCATCATCAACCAGCAGTAATGGCATTTCCATCTGTCCCCATTCAGACCAGTAATCACTAGTAAATCTCGTTTTTAGTTGATCAGCTAAATCAATCAATTTCACCACATGCTCTGGCGGCTGATTGGCAATGTAGATGGATCCAGAAAGCGCTATAATGGTGAAGATGATGCTTTTCATTGATCAGTTTGTTAGACACTACAAGATTATGAAGACTAGATGTTAAGTGCTGTTAATCTGTGTTAAAGTGAGTTAATAAGCTGAATTAGAAGTTAGTGCTGCGCATGTTGGTACACTCTTTACTCACTTGAACTTTACCAATTGCTTGTCATCGGAAGGTTGTTTAATTTGGAAGAATGAAACCTACTTATTCCTTTGCACTCATTAAGCTTACCGGTATGCTCTTGTTCATCCTGAGTACTAGTGTCAGTGCTCAGATTAGTCCAACACAGTCTGCCCTATCAGAATACTACAAAGCTGCGGACACTTTGCAGATTAGCGGTAAATATGATCTGGCTATTCAGTACCTCGATTCAAGTTTGATGATGACTAATGATTCTCTTGAAATTGCCTACAACTGGCTTCTAAGGGCTAGAATATATGAATCAACTGAAAAAATGGACTCTGTTGCCTTTTATTATGATTTGTTAGATCCCCTTGCGAGAAGGCTTACCGAGCCGGAACCTTTAAAAATGGCGCTTATTCTTAAGGGGTATATGCTCCAGCGGGATAGGAAGCTTGAGGAGAGTAATCAACTGATAAGGGAAGGTCTATCCATGTGGTCAACCAATGACTTTATGGGAAATTATTACATGGGTTTGGGTTATAAGTCTTTGGGGGAGTCTTATATTCTTCGAAATCAGTTTGATAGTGCATATATGATGATTGAGCAGATGAATACTCATGCAGAGGCTGACAGCACTGGTCTATTGCTTCCATCCACCTTCCGAACTAATTCATGGCTCTACTTTCGTTTAGGGGACTTTGAAAAAGCTATAGAGACCATTAAGGTTCCTTTCGAAGCAAAAAATAAGAACTTGAGTAATTTGGAGCCTGCTCAGTCAGTAATTGCTGGAAACATTGCACTGAACTACATGATGCTAGGGGACTATGAAAGAGCTGAAGAGTATATTTTGGCTGTGACCGAAATGCATCGTAAGAATGGACAAACAGCTACATACGGATATTATCAGAACATGCTTTTCTTAGCTGCTTGCTACCTCGATATGGAGGAATATGAGAAGGCCCTGGAAGCTTCCAATGCGCAGTTGTCGGCATATCGAGAGCAAAATGCAGATTACAAAACACCTTATTATTATAGCTCACTGAAAACAACAGGAAGGGCTCTGGCAGGTCTTAAGCGAGTTGATGAGGCTCAGCAAATTTTTGATCAAGTTATCGATTATCAGCAAAATTTGGAATTTAACCGTGCACCATTATTAAGAACTTATCTAGAGGTGGGTATGGCTAAAATCGGTCTGGAGCAACATAGACAAGCATTGGGATATCTGCTGGAGTCACTTGAATTGCAGAGATCTACAGACCAACTGAGGGGTCCCGATGGTATACCGATCCTCGGAAATATAGCGGAGGCATATTTTGGTTTGAAGGCCTATGATTCAGCCATGATATACATGGACAGTGCCATATTAATGAATCAGCATTATGAGCCTTATGAGTCAACTAAAGTGATGCGTTACAGAGCAGTGAGGTGGCAAATAGAACTACTTAATACTAAACTTGAGTTTTTAAGAGAGATGTGGAGCGAAAACCCATCAGACGAGATTATGGCATCAGCGCTTTCTGCCATTGAGCAAACCAATGAAACAATTGATCAGGCACGAAAATCGATTAGAGGAGATAACAGTCGTTTGGAAATTGCTTATGATTTTTATGATCACGCGGTATTCTTCTATGTAGAAAAATTTGAGCAGTCTCAAAATCCCGAAGACTTAAGAATGGCCTTCTCATTTAGTGAAAATAATAAATCATTCCTCCTCAATGAAATAAGTGGTGAAGCCTCCCTAAGTAGAAGCGAAAAGTATCAGGATTTGATAGCGGAAAAAGCAAGGCTTAAAAGTCTTGTGAGTATTCATGCCATTAAAGAAGGGTCTACATTACTTTATGATTATTTCGAGGCACTTGATTCCATTCAGGGTGAAATTGATCAAGTAGCACAATACAGCCATTTCAGGCAAGTTAGCGATCAGGATATCAATAGGCTGGCAGGAGCACCCATTTGGACAATGCATGCCGGACAAAAATTCCTTTATACTTTTTTATTGGATGCAGGGATGTTGACCTATGCCAAAATTGAGTTGGACTCTTCATTTCATGAGGAGGTTCTCGATATACGCGAGGCATTATCCGATCCGAGCAAACCAATAAGGCAACTATCTATAGCGGATGAATTAATGAGCTTTGTTGAGCAACTAAGCTCAGATGGAATAACTATTATCCCTGATGGAGTGCTTAACTATATTCCCTTTGAGCTTTTTATGCGTTCGGATTCTACTGCCTTTTTGATGGATCGGTTCAACATAAACTATCGAAACAGTTTTTTTCGAATAATTGACGATAAACAAAAGAAGCAACCTACTACTTCTTTTGACTTGATCAGCTTCGCTCCCAATTTTGAAACCAGCAATACCCTTGCATCAGCAGATATTGTTAGAAATGAATTATCCTCCATTCCTGGAGCATTTGAGGAGGTAATGGGTATTTCAGAGTTATTTAATGGCAAACAATACCTAAAAGAAATGGCTACAGAGTCCAACTTTCGAGAGGCCGCTGGCCAATTTGGAATGATTCATTTGGCCACTCATGCGTTGGTAGATGACAAAGACCCCAAACAATCAAGACTGGTATTTAACCTGGTAGGTGACTCCCTGAATGACGGCTATTTGCATGTACATGAAATTGTATCTTTAGATTTGAATGCACAAATAGTAACGCTCAGTGCTTGTAATACAGGATTTGGGAAGATTAAAAGAGGAGAAGGAGTAATGTCCCTATCCAGAGCTTTTGCATATGCTGGGGTTCCTGCCACCGTCGTAAGTCTATGGCCTGCCTCAGACAAATCTACTCCCGAATTAATGAAGTATTTCTATCAAAATTTGAAAGATGGTCAGTCAAAAGATGTGGCTTTAAACAACGCAAGAAAACAATACTTAGCAACAGCTAAAGGCAAAGCAAGGCATCCTTTCTACTGGGGCGGATTTGTGCTGATAGGCGATGAGCGACCGATTGTTGGTGAAAATAAATGGCTTTTGCCAGTTACCACTTTTGCTGGTTTGTTGGTGTTGATTGGTGTTGTATTCCTCAGAAGGCGGAAGTCAGTTTAATACATTATTCCCGAAAATGCATGTCAAATAGAACTAGCTAAGATTGGTTCTCATTTTTGAGTCTATTAATTTGTCATAATGAAACTTCCCCTAACTCTTTTATTGGGAATCGTACAACTTGTGGCGTTTAGTCAATCACCAGTTGATTCGTTGGAGTATCTCTTTAATCATCAAAAGAATGAAGAGGCGCTTTTGCTGGCTGAGGAATCAATTAATGAGGAGCCAGTTGGTAGCGAGGAATATCTGGAAATCCTTTATTATCGGGGTTTTGCGAAATACCAAATGGGAGATATTCAATCAGCATTAGAGGATTTTGATCTCGGGCTTACTTATCCAAATTCTAAGAAAACCGCGTTCTTTTGGAAAGGGAAAGCCATTATCCAATATAGTGAGCGGAATTATGATACAGCCGTTTCTTATTATACCAGGGCATTGGAGTTTTTAGATCGGAGTGATGATTTATACATTCAAACTTTGATTGATTTAGGGGATATAAAATACATTCTTGAAAATTATTCTGAAGCTAGCCAGGATTATTTGGAAGCCAAAAGATTGTTTGACCACTCTGATAATCGATCCATTCGTCTTAAGCAGCTTGTACTATCAGGCTTGGCTACCCATTATCGCATACAAAGTGATTTCAAAAACGCTGAGGCCAATCTATTGCTTGCTCTTGGTATCGCAGAGCAGATATATGATCCCAGTCATCCAATTTTGGTGGATTTGCACGATGCATTAGCCGATGTTTACATCGGTTTGGATGAACAGGAGAAGATTATTGATCACTACAAAGCCAGCTACGACATTGGAATCTCTAAATACCAAAAAGGGACCTATGGTTATTTAGCAGTCAATAACAATATGGGTTTTGGCTTCATGAATATTGACCGGTACGATTTGTCGTTACCCTATCTGGAGGAGGTCTATGACGACATGATCAAGTACTTTCCAACATTTGATATTGGAGTGCATATCGTTTCTATGAACTTAGGGATCAACTATTACAAAGTGGGAAAGTATGAATTAGGCGAAAAGCTATTAATGAAAGCTATTGACTATGGGAAACGTGTTTATGGCCCTAAAGCACAGTCCATTGCTGAGTCGAGTCTTTATCTCTCCTTTGTATATGAGGATACCCATCAGCTTGACCAATCACTTCAGTTACTGGAAAACGCACTCAAGTCAATTGTCATAAAGGAAGATGTGAGTGTACTTGATTCAAAAACCGAAGTGCTAGATCTCCTGACTTTTACCTTGGTTTTAGGCAATCGATCCAGAGTTTACATCAAGAAATTTTTAGAGACTTCTGACAATGCTTATTTACAAAAGGCCAGAGAAGATGCTGATTTAAGTTTGGAACTGCTTCATGACAAGCAGAATTCCTACAATGACGAATCCAGATTGATGATTAGTGAAGAACTTGGATTTGGATATTATATCGCAGCAGAGGTTAATTATTTTCAATATCAAGTGTCTGGAGATCCAATCTATCTTGAAGGGGTAATCAATCTTGCAGAACGGAGTAAGAGTAATTTGCTTCGGAATAAAATGATCAAAGATGATGCAATTGGACGATCCAATGTTCCTGATAGTTTAATAGAAAAGGATGTGAATTTGAGGGTTGTGAGAGAGGAATTACTGGCTAAGGCAGTTAGCAATGCTAATGCGCATCAAGCAATCAATTGGGATTCTTTAATTCTGGTTCGCGAGGAAATAGAAAAAGTGAATCATGAGATTGGCAAGTACATAGATTCTGGATTAGGCTATCAAAATAAGTCCATTTCAGCGCTACAGTCTGGTATTCAACCGGACGAGGCTTTAATGGAGTTTATCTATCAGGAGGATGTGCTATTGAGTGTGTTGATAACTTCTACTGAAGTTCAAATTGCCAGAGATTCTTCCCGTCATCTCACAGAGTCGGTGTTAGGCTTTAGGGAAGAGTTGATGAATGTAAGTGACACTTTTACAACGCGTAATGAGCTGTTTAGAGCCTTAATTGCTCCCTTTAGCGAACAATTGATGGAAGTATCAAAATTGACCATCATACCTGATGGTCCATTGCACTATTTGCCATTCGAATTATTAGGTGAAAAGGATGAGTACTTATTTGAAAGTATGGACATCTCTTATCTGAACTATCTGGACGAAGCTGACCCAATTATCAACAACAACCAGAAACTTATAAGCTACGCTCCAGATTTTGGTGATGATCAGCTGTTGGCATACTCAGATGTTGTCCGTGGTGACTTGGCTTCAATACCCGGCGCATTCAATGAGGTGAATGGGGTGAATGAGATTTATGGAGGGACCATTCAGTTGAAGAGTGATGCTACTGAGTCAAGTTTCAAGAATGTGGCCTCAGATTATGGGATTATTCACATGGCTACTCATGCACTGGTGGATGATGCAAATCCAGAATTATCAAAATTGGTTTTCAATCTCTCCACGGATTCACTCAATGATGGATACCTACATGCTTATGAGATCATGAATATGGACCTCAATGCGCAATTGGTTACACTGAGTGCTTGCAATACTGGTTATGGCAAAATTCAAAATGGAGAAGGTGTGGTGAGTTTGTCCTGGGCTTTTGCCTATGCTGGGGTGCCTGCATCGGTAGTGAGTCTATGGCCTGCCTCTGATAAATCTACTCCTGAATTGATGAAGTATTTTTATCAGAATTTGAAGGATGGTCAATCAAAAGATGTTGCTCTTAATAATGCCAGAAAACAGTATCTAGCTACAGCCAAAGGAAAAGCGAGACATCCATTCTACTGGGGCGGATTTGTGCTGATTGGTGATGAACGACCGATTGTCTCTGGAGGAAATATGATTATCTGGGCTTTGCCAATATTTCTCTTGGTTGTAATAGTTGGTGCTATGTGGATAAGGAAACGATAATAATCTCCTGTAGTGTGGTTATATTGACTGAATGAATCCGCTCACCGCCAAACTAACTTTCATTTTCTTGCTAGTGCGTATAATTTCATATGCTAACGGGGAGAGTCACTTTACACTAGCTAGTTACAATTTCAATGATGGCAAATACGATAGCACCATCTGGCATTTAGATCAGCTAACACAGACAACATGGGAAACAGCATTTCTGAAGAGTCGTGCCTACATTGAACTAGGAGAATATCAAAAGTCCATACAATGGATCAATGAAGCTTTAACTACATATGATTCTGGAAAAATAGATTTTACTCTACTAAAAGCCAAGCTGTTCTTCCAAATGGGAGAGCCTCAACAGTCCATTGATTTGATTGATTCATTGGGTGACTTGACAAATCGCGAACATAATGCGAGAGCTTTGAATATTAAAGCAAAGAGTTTGATTTGGGCTGGTTTTATTGATAAAGCAATTGGTTTTAATCATCAAGCATTTCTTATCGCAAGCTCTTTAGAGGTCAAAGATTATATCCTCTTAGGTGATATTGCCAATGTAGATGGGATTCTGGCCTATTTCAGAGGTGATTATGATCAGGCAATTGATAAGTTTGAAGAGGCTATTGATAATAAGCGGAAAATTTATTCGGATCAAAACCCTGAAGTGCTATCCCTTTTTGGAAACACAGGGGTTATGTATAAGAATAAACTTCAATACGATAAGGCGCTGGAGTATTACGGATATGAGCTCGAAAATTTAATACTTAAGTTGGGTGAAAATCATCCAGATGTGGCCACATCTTATCAGAACATTGGAGGAGTACTTTTTGAAAAAGGTAGCTATGAGTTGGCTTTAAAAGCATTCAACAAAGCACTCGAAATCAAAGTGGCTGTTTTAGGGGAAGGAAATACCAGAACACTGGATTTGCTAGAATGGATAGCCAATGTCCAGGCAAACATAGGACAGTATGATGAGGCCCTTTCTGGCTTTGAAAAGACCCTGGAGGGTCGTGTAGAAGAATTGGGATACAATAATCATTATGTGTTACTCACTGAGTACAACATAGGAGAAACTTATTTGAAACAAGCTAATTACAATGAGGCAATAAAGCATTTTTCATTTGCAAAGAAAATTGGTGAGGTTGTTTACGAGAGTAAAAATGCTGATCAGGCAACTAACTATATTGGTATCGGTGAATCCTATAGGTTATTGGGGCAAATCGATTCTTCACGATGGTATTTCTATAAATCACTTGAGGAGATACTGCCTGATTTTGAGTGGCAAGGTGAGTTAAACCCTCCTACAATAGATGCATATCTGAGATTTGCTGAGGTTTCAATGGCTTTGATTGGTTTATCTAAGACTTTCAATACTATCCATTCCAAACCATCGGATATAGAGCAAGGATTACATTTTATAAACACTGCGAGAATAGTTCTGGATAATCTAAGGCAGACATTTATCAACGAGTCTGATAGAATTACATTTCAGAAGTATGGGAAAGATTTAGCAGATGCAGCACTAGAGTTAGTTTGGCGTAAATATGAATTAACAGGAGAAGGAATTGATGAGTTATTCAAATGGACTGAATATTCCAAGAGTGTTGCGCTTTTAACAACAATGGTCGGGGAAAAAGCAAAACTTGAATCAGATATTCCAGATTCAATGCTGTTGTTAGATTATAGATATCGAGTACAGCAAGACTCATTGAAGACTCTTTTGTTGGAGAATGACGTTTCTAGAATGGCCGATTTAAGAAATGAATTATTACGAATAAGTAATGATCACCATGAATTAATAAACCAATTGGAACAGGATTATCCTGCTTATGCGGAGCAAAAATATGGGGTAGACCCAGTTGAGTTAACCAAATTGAAATCTAAGCTTAAAGGAGTCGATTTTGTTATTTATCACATCAGCAGCTCCAAAAACTTAATGATTCATTTTATTAACGACCACAATCATGTTGTTAAAAAAGAGGAAACACATGATGTTAATGGATTAATTTCCAATTTGAGAGAATCTATTATAGAGCAAAGCGATACGGGATATCAAGAGCTTTCATTTCAGCTTTCGAAGCTACTGATAGATCCAATAAAAGAATATTTGAATCCAGATAATCGACTGGTGATTGTCCCTGATGGGATACTCTCTTATGTCCCGTTTGATGCACTTCCATTTGAAGATGGGTATTTGTTTGAAAGCCATCGAATTAATTATGAGTTTTCTGCTACCATATTTTCAAATAGAATTACCAATCAGAAGAAAAGTGCACGGTTTATTGCTTATGCTTCCAAATTTGAGAATAATGAAAGTAAGCTCGAGTTATTGAGGAGTGAGGATTTATATGACCTACCAGGGGCTCAGAGGGAGGCTCAAATGTTGGCGGACCTAATGAATGGGACGTTGGTTGCTGGAGCCGAAGCTACTGAAAGTAGATTCAAGAAAGAGATGTCTTCATATGATATCATTCATTTGGCAACACATTCTATTGTTGCTCCATACAATCCCGATTATTCCAGATTATATCTTGGGAAAACAGAGGATGATGACGGATTGCTTCATGCTTATGAATTGGGAAATCTGAATCTATCAGCCAGTTTGGTTACGCTAAGTGCTTGTAATACTGGATTTGGTCAAATAGCTGAAGGTGAGGGGGTTATAAGTATTGCTCGTACTTTTAGTGCTGTTGGGGTGCCAAGCGTTGTAATGAGCCTTTGGCCGGCATCTGATAAATCCACTCCAGAATTGATGAAGTATTTTTATCAAAACCTGAAAGATGGTAAATCAAAAGATGTAGCGCTCAACAATGCTAGAAAGCAATACCTATCCACAGCAAAAGGCAAAGCGAGACACCCATTTTACTGGGGAGGCTTTGTGTTGATCGGTGATGAGAGCCCTATTGTAAATAGGACTATTGGGAAGACGTATTGGTTGATATTAATAGTAATTCTTATTTTGGTAATTCCAATTGGTTTTAAGCTCTACAGAGAAATGATGTAGAGCTTTCAGCTAGAATTCACAGTATATCTTCTGTCTTTGTGGAATCAATTGCTCGTCTCAATCTGACCATTTGTGTTGTAATTTGATGCTGGAGTCACTGCATGTTGCTCTTTCAAAGCTTTAGAATTTTCTATTTCACTAAGAACATCTGACTCTTCATTACAACTTATAAATGCAAGGGCTAGGAAGAAAGTACAGACGATTGTAAGTAATTTGAAATGTTTCATAACATCAAACAACAAAGAATATAGCACATAACCAAATGTCTAATGATTCTTCAGTGATTAGTCCAGTTCCTCTAGCAAATCCCCAGCCTCTTTTCGGTATTCATCCAGTTGTGCAAGTTCATCTAATAGCTGACGAGCTTTATCTGTTTTCTCCAGTTTGATATAAGCCAAAGCACTGTACCATAAACTAGCCTGGTAATAGGAATTGCCATCATTGGTTAGTTTTCCAAAATCTTCAAAGGCAGATTCCGGATTGTTAGTTTCCAGCCTCGTTATTCCTCGGAAAAAGTGGTACTCTGGTTGATCTGATTGACTGATCAACTCCGTGAACAAGTCGTTAGCCAGCTCATATGCTTTGCTGTCATAGGCGGCAAAGGCTTTGCTTTTTAGTGTCGCCTCATCTTCACCTCTTGTGGCGGTGTATTCATAGTTTGGATAAGCTGAATAATACTCGCTGTAGAGATCCTTGTCGGACCAGGATTGATATCCAATAAAAGAAGCTATTACAATAGATGCTGCAATGCTCATTTTCCAGTAAGTGCTGAGCTGGATGTGTTTGGTTGGTTTCTCCTCTGCTTCCCAATTACTAAAGGTAGATCGGATGGCCGCTCTTTCCTCTTCTCGAAATGCTGCAAGCTCCAATTTCATCTGGTCCGCCTGGTTCTTAAACGCACCATTTTCCTGATATTGTTGATTGAATTGCTCTATCTGCTCTGCAGTTGCAGATTCAGAATAAAAGGCCCTTATCAATTCTTCATCACTCATCATTACCTCCTTTCTTGTAGCTATTTCTTAGTTGCTCGATGCACCTGTTCTTTTGTGATTTCACTACACTGTCATTTTTGTATCCCAGCTTTTCAGCTATTTCTTTCATTGAAAGCAATTCATAGTAGAACAACTTGAGTATGGATTTACAGGGTTCCTTCAAGTCTTGAAGTGCATGCCGGATTTTTTGAATCAGTTGCTGCTCCTGACTTTCGAATGATTCTGTTTCTGCCAGAAACCGTAGATGCTCCATTACTGCAGCTTCATTATTGGATTGAGTAACGTTCTTTCGATACTTGGTACTCAATTGGTTTTTGGCAATCCCATACAAATAAGTTCTCAGACTACTGGATAGATTGACTCTACGCTGAAGTATGTTCTCGTAGAGGTACATCTGTGAAGATTGATAAAGATCATTGATCTCTTCCTGAGTGATACTTGAGTTGGACTTGCACCAATCATAAAACTGCTGCCTCTCACCCAGGTAAAACTCTTTAAATCCTTTATAATCTCCGTTCAGGAGTCCTGTTACTATAGCTTGGTCTTTATTGCTTGTCACAGTGTTAGTAGCCTTAATCTCTAAAGGTAAACTTACGCCAGTATAAAATTTTGACAATCACATTTTTTCTAAAAAAAATCACATTGAGCTGTTTACCTTTTTTCATCATAGCTACTAAGGAGCAGTAACGCTCTAAAAATTTATGCTATGAAGTATTTTTTACTTTTATTAATCACAGTTTCAGGAAGTATTGCATTTGCTCAAAATGTAAACATTCCTGACGCAAACATGAAGGCAGCTCTGGTAGCTGACACAGAAATTAACACCAATGCAGATTCAGAAATATCTGTAGCGGAGGCCGAAGCTTTTACTGGTACTGTGAATCTCTCCTACAAAAGTATCGCAGATCATACAGGTCTGGAGGCTTTCACCAACATTACCAGATTATTAATCGGAGGCAATGCATCGCTTACCTCTTTAGATGTATCAGCCAATACCAGTTTGACTTACTTAAATACTGGTGTCTTACCAATTACTTCCATTGATCTCTCTGCAAATACCTCCATTGATACTTTGGTGATGCTCAGAAATGAACTAAGTACTTTGGATATAAGTGATTTAACAAACTTGATCTATCTGGATGTTCGCGACAACAATTTGACATCCATCGATGTGACGATTAACACTGCTTTGAAGCAATTATATATTGATCAAAATGATATCACGACCTTTACTTTTCCTGAAAGCTTAAAGACTGACTTAATAGGTTTGGGCTATGGGGATAATCCTTTGGCCAATGCATTTGATTTTACACAGTTTCCCAACCTGACCAGGCTGTATGTAGGTTCCAGTGACTTGACTTCATTGGATGTGTCTTCGTTGACTCAATTGGAATGGTTGATCTGTAATAATAATCCGATCACCACATTGGATGTTTCGCAAAATACAGCTTTAACATCATTAGTAGTTGGAGGTACCTCAATTACTGATTTGGATTTGTCGCAGAATCCCAACCTTTCAAATGTGAATTTTTCCACCCCCATTTCGTATTTGCCAAGTAAAATTCAAACCATAAACCTGGCTAATGGCAATAATGATAAAATAGAATATTTCTATTTGAGTAATAACTCTGATCTATCATGTATCAAAGTCGATGATTCCTCAAATCCTTTTCCAAATCTTCTGAACTCCAACTTCGATGGGTTTTCCAATTTTGCAGAAGAGTGTATTTCGGGAAGCATCGTTTTTGTAGATCCGGTTTTTAAGCAGGCCTTATTGGACCATGATCCAGTAATTGATACCAATGATGATGGCTACATTACTGAAGATGAAGCTGCTGCTTTAACAGGAACACTAAGTTTGAGACAAAAGGCTGTCAAGAACGTAAGTGGTATTGAGTTTTTCACCAACATTACCGGTCTTGATCTCTACGCTACTGAAGTAAGAAATCTTGATCTTTCTGGTAATACATCACTAAATGATCTTGATCTTTCGTACATCACGGAGTTGACAATACTAAGTCTGGATAATGGAAATAATGAGGCCATCTCATCTATTACCTGGGCGGGTTCATATCCATTGAAGTGTATCACGGTGGATGATCCAACGTATTCTGAAACCAATTGGACCGGGATTCCTTCAGGGGTAGGGTTCAGTACGGATTGTGAGGTGACTGTTTCTTCTCAATTCAAGACAGCTTTGATCAATGATGGTTATGACCTGAATGCTGATGGCGAAATCCAGGTGAGTGAAGCAGAAGCAGTCACTGGAGAATTGAATTACTATGCTAGTTACATTAGTTATGTAGGTGGTCTTGAGGCATTTGTAAATGTTTCTTCACTAAATTTTGGAGATGCTTCTCCTACTCTAGGATTGAATTCGATCGATGTAACTCAAAATGCTCAATTGATAACCTTGAAACTGGCTAGTAGCAAGATTTCATCATTGGACCTGTCATGTAATTCTCGTTTGAAAGAACTCGATCTAACATCTGTAACAAACACTAATTTTAAAACACTGGACCTTTCAAATAATCAATCATTAGTCACTCTAAGAACACCTGGGGCTCCATTTGAAGATATTGATTTGAGTCAATGTAAGCAGATACAAACTTTATATGTGAACAATAACAATCTCACAAGTTTGGATCTGAGAAATCACTCCCAATTGAAATACTTCCGTGCCGATAATAATGAACTTACATACCTGAATTTAAAGAACGGCAATAATGACCTCATATATGGCCCGGGATTCAATATCAGCAATAATCCTGACTTGAGTTGCGTGACCGTAGATGATGTGACTTATGCGGAGGCCAATTTTACCAATAAAGATGCCACAACAAGTTACGATCCTGATTGTGATAATTTCATTATTGATTTTCCCGATACCAACTTAGAGAGTGCTTTGCTGACTTATGATCCCGTTATCGATTTGAATAGTGATGGGGACATTCGATTGGATGAAGCTGAAGCGTTTACGGGTGTGCTTGATGTTAGTAGTTTAGGTATTGCAGACGCAACTGGACTAATTTATTTCAGCAACCTAACAGGATTGGATATTAGCGATAACTCGCTGACCGACCTGGATATCAAAAATGGTAATAATGAGAATTTCACTCTATTTGATGCTACCGGTAATGTTGATCTGACTTGTATCAAAGTAGATAATCCGATCTATTCTGAAGCCAACTGGAGTAATGTGGAAGCTGGAGTAACCTTCTCAGCATATTGTGATCCTGATGAGATCATTTACATTCCAGATGCAGACTTGAAAAAGGTTTTATTGGACTACTTGCATGTTGATACCAGTGGAGATGATGAGGTGAGCTACAGCGAGGCTTTAACCTTTACAGGAAACCTTGATCTTGATCAGTTAAACATTCATATAGCTGATGTGACAGGTATTGAAGCCTTTGAAAACATTACAGGTTTTGAATCGGGTAATGGTAACACAATTAGTGAATTGGATTTGACTGGGTTCAGTGAGTTGACAAGTGTAAGGGTGGTTCAAAACATAGATGGGCCTCTTGGATCATTAGATCTAAGCCAGAATTTGTTGTTAGAGACTATATCCATAAGTCGAGTGGCGGTGCCTGATTTGGATCTCACACTATATCCGAATCTAGTGGATTTAGGTTGTAATACTTGTGAACTATCATCAGTAGATCTGAGTCAAAATACAGAGCTCACTCACTTGTCATTATCGTACAATCCACTAACTGCAATCGATTTGTCCAATAACACGCAATTGGTTAGCCTGAGTTTGTATGAAGATCCTATCACGGCGATAGATCTATCCATGTTGACAGGGCTTACAGATTTGTATCTGGCAGGTGAGTATACTTCAATGGATGTTTCTACTCTCGTTAACCTGGTGAACCTTGAGCTGGTTAATGTTCAATTTACGGAAATGGATCTTTCCAATAATATTCTTTTGGAGGATGTAAGAGTATATGCTGAAGAAGATGAGGAATCAGGAATGTTGATAAGGTCTGCCCTGGAGGTGCTCACTTTTGGCGAGAATAGCCTAATCGAGTATATGGAGCTTGATGGAAATAGTTTGAGATCCATTGATCTCACCTTTATGGCAAATGATAAATATCGTTATGTTTCCTTATATGACAACTTGCTTGAAGAGATCAATGTTGGACTAATTCAATCATTGACGTTAGATCAAAACCCGAACCTTACTTGTGCGCAAACAACAGATGTAGCTTATGCTACTGCCAACTATAGTTATGATGAGGGATTGACCTTTGATGAGAATTGCTATAAGACTGGGACTGATATATTAACTTTTTCATTTACTGAGGAGGTGGCAGCTGCAAGTGTTGATGCTGAAACACATCAGATTGTTATCGAAGTAGTCGCAGGGACAGATATTTCTTCCTTGTCTCCTTCCATCACACTCTCTTCTGAGGCAAGTGTCTCTCCAAATAGTGGTGTTCTTCAGGATTTCACTTCTACAGTTGTCTATACAGTTACTGCAGAAGATGGTGGTACCCAGGATTGGGAGGTTTTTGTGATAGAGCAGTTAGCAGATCCGACGGATATTGAGCTTTCCAGTACTTCAATAGATGAAAATGGAAGTATCAATGATGTGGTAGGGACGCTTTCGGCAGTAGATCCAAGTTTTGATAATACGCACACATATGAGCTGGTAAGTGGCGAAGGGGACACTGATAATGCATCCTTCACAATTTCAGGAGAGGAACTACTGGCTTTAGAGGTATTTGATTTTGAAACGAAAAGTTCCTATTCTATTCGAGTGAATGTGAATGATGGTGAATCAGGAGTATTTGCAAAGCAACTTAGTATTACCATCTCTGATGTTAATGATGCTCCTACTGATATTGCGCTATCTGCAAATACCATAGATGAAGGAGCTGAGCTAAGTACTTTGATTGGTTCTTTCAGTGTGACAGACGAAGATGCGGAAGACACGTTTACCTATGCCTTAGTGGAAGGTGAGCTAGACAATAGTTCGTTCACCATATCTGATGGTGAGTTGCTAAGCAATGAGGTTTTTGATTATGAAACAAAAACTGCTTACAACATCAGAGTAAGCGTGACGGATCAGGGTGGTGCTTCATTTGAAGAGACCTTTGATGTTTTTGTAAATGACGTGTCTTCTATCGTATCCACTTTTGCTTTGAGTGTGAGTGAAATTGAAGAAAATGAGGCTGTTGGTACGGCTGTAGGAGCTTTTACCACAGAAGGTACTGACCTATCGGGAACATTTAGCTATTCATTAATCGAAGGAGATGGTGACACGGATAATGCTTCATTCAACATTGATGGAACACAGTTGCTTTCTGCTGAGATATTCAATTTCGAGTCCAAAAGCAATTACACTATCCGAGTGCTAACTGATGACGGAAATGAGAATACATTAGAAAGAATATTTACGCTGACGATTGTTGATATCGCAGAAACACCAACTGCTATTGCATTAAGTAATTCATCCATTACTGAAAACAATAAGATTGGAGCTGTTATTGGAGCACTATCCACTACAGATGAAGATGCTGATGATACCCACACCTATGCTTTGATCGAAGGTGATGGTAGTACAGACAATTCAATGTTCGAAATTGATGGAGCTAGCTTGATAGCTAATACTTTGTTTGATTTTGAATCGAAGAATACGTTCGAAATTAGACTTTCAACTACGGATGCTACTAACAATCAATTTGAGCAAAACTTCACTATTACTATATCTAATGAAAATGAAGGAGTAAGTATTGCCAATGCGATTGAAGATGTAAGTCGAGAGGAAGGGTTCTCAAGCTATGAAATTGATCTAAGTAATGTCTTTGAAGACGAGGATGGTGATGAGTTATCATTCACAGTTGTTAGTTCGGATCTAAACGTGGTGGAGGTATCACTCAATGATGCCGGTACCAGCATTTTGATAACAGAGATTGGTTTAGGAACATCAGAGATAACCGTTACAGCATCAGATCCTTCAGGAGATTTCTCTGTCGATCAATCATTTAGTTTCGAGGTGACAGAGATTCCAAATACTGATCCTGTTGTTGCTGTTAGTCTATCGGATCAATCTCAAGAGGAGGGTTTTGGAATGCTACAGGTGGATTTATCTGGAGTGTTTACTGATGCTGATGGTGATGAGCTTACCTTATCCGCTACAAGCACTAATGATCAGGTGGTTACCGTCTCTATTGAATCTGGAAATCAGTTGGTTTTAACTGAAGTAGCCACTGGTACTGCAGAAGTTACTGTAACTGCCGATGATGGCAATGGAGGTTTGGTTTCAGATGCGTTTGCATTCAGTATTGTTGAGCAAGGAAATATTGTACCGGAGATTGTCAACCCAATAGCAGATCAAACTCAGGAAGAAGGTTTTGGTATCATGGAAATCAGTTTTGCCGGAGTATTCGAAGATGAAGATGGTGATCCACTCACCATATCGGCTAGTAGTGGAGATGTGAACGTGGTGAGCGTTGAAATTCTTGAAGGTGACATACTTCAGTTAACGGAGGTGGGAGTTGGTACAAGCACCATTTCATTAACTGCAATTGATGGTAAAGGTGGCGCAGTGACAGATGAATTTATCTTTAGTGTATCAAAGGCAGGTAATTCATCACCAGTAGTTGAAGCACCAATTGCGGATCAGGTGCAAGACGAAGGATTTGGCTTTGTGGAAATCAGCTATGCAGGTGTGTTTTCCGATGCTGACAATGACGCCCTTACCGTTCAGGTTAGTAGCAGCGAAACGAGTGTTGCCACTGTTGAATTGATTGCTGGTGACCTTATCAAAATAACCGAAATAGGTACTGGATCGGCAATCATCACTTTGACTGCCACTGATGGCAATGGAGGAACAGTATCAGATGAATTTACATTGACTATCGTGCCTAACAGCGCCCCTACCGTAGTGTCAGCTTTAGATAACCTAACAATTGAGGAAGGTTTTGCAGAGGAAGAGATTGATATTTCTGGTGTTTTTGCTGATGCCGATGGAGAAGAACTATCATATAGTGTAAGCAGCAGCGACCAGAGCGTGGCTACAGTGAGTCTGGAAGGATCGATGCTCACAATCTCTGAGGTAGGATTAGGAGTTACGCAAATTGAACTGGTGGCGACCGATCCTCGTGGAGCTAGCACTGCGGTTTCGTTTGAAGTGACCATTGAAGCAGCAGAAGTTGTTACACCTCTTGGGTCCATTTCTACAGAAGTTAAAATTTACCCAAATCCAGTTGTATCCTATGTGATAGTTTCTGGTACTGAGGATACTCATTTGCAACTAATTGATATCAAAGGAACCATTCTGAAAGAGTCCAAGGGTGTTAGTCACCGATTGGATATGCAAGAGCTTCAGAAGGGCATCTATTTCATCAAACTTTACAATGGAAAAACAATAGTTCGTAAAAAGATCATTAAGATAAACTAAGGCGGTAATGACTATAACGTTCTAGTCATTCCATAAGCACTCCCCAGGTGGAGTGCTTTTTTTATGCCCTGTTTTTAGAGCATAGGATAAAAAATCCTGGACAGGTGTTTACCTTTTCAATTCATAGCTACTAAGGAGCAGTAACGCTCTAAAAATTTATGCTATGAAATTTTACAAACCGCCGGGGATACATCAGGTTTCCCGTAAAACAATAACCTGGAGTCATCAATTGCTGATGCCTCTTTTTTGCTTAATACTCTTCTTGTTTCACTCCGAATTGAGTGCACAGGCAATTAGTTCTACAAGCCAGGAGACTTCTGTAATAGAAGGATCTAACAATGTCTTGTATAATTTAAGTGCGAATAATGGTTCCATTGCAATGGCTGATAATGGCACTTATGTGGTGGCATTTCAGCAGAAAGAATCTGGTGGAAGTGACACTGAAATACTATTTGGTGTCTCTACCGTTGCAGGAGGCTACACCGAACAAGGTGTAGTGAATACTACCAAAACGTATAATCAAACTAAACCAAAGGTAGCTGTAAGTGCAGATGGGACAACATTTGCCATCGCCTGGCTTAGTCAAACGGCGGCTACATCAACCAGTGATGTATTCGTAAAAGTATATGGGGACGTGGATGGTCCTAGTTATTCAGGTAGTTCTGAGATTAAGCTTAATACCAATGCTATTAGCTCTGGGTTGATGAAAATTGCCATGGATGCCAATGGAGATTTTGTGGTGGTTTGGCATGATGATGTGGATGACAAGATCTATGCCCAGCGTTTGAATTCTGCAGGAACCAAACAAGGTTCAGTGATTTCGGTGGATGATATATATGTCGGCACAATATATGCGTTAGACGTGGCCATGGATGCTGCTGGAGAGTTTGTGGTATCGTGGTACGATGCTCGACCAGAAGATACCAGCGGAGGACTTTTTGCCAAAAAGTTTAATGCAAATGGAACCGTTCAAAATGCTACATTTTTAGTCAATCATATTACCTCTGGTTATCAAAATGGAGGAAATGTGGGAATGGCCAACTCTGGTGAATTCATCATTTCTTATAATGACGGTACAGATACTTATTTCAGAAAATATGAATCCAATGGAACGTCAATTGGATATGCTCAATTAACAGACCCAATTTCTTCATCTATTTACATTAGAGACATTGGTATAGACGCTAATTTGAACTATGTCTTAATGTTCAGCAACTCCAGTAACGGTATTTATACCAGGCGATTTGATTGGGATGATAATGATATGGGTACAGCCACAACTGTCAGTTCAGGCGGTACTACTACCGAAATGGCAATCAATCGTGCAGATACTGAGTACTCCTCTTTTGTGAAGACCGTAAAGGCCACTGATTCTCCCCTTCAATATCATATCAATGCTTATCGACATGAACTTTGTATTGACGATCCAGGGGTGATCACTGGTAGTGTAGAAGTATGCCCAGGGGAATCATCTGTGACTTACTCTATTAGTGCAGTATCTGGAGCTTCTAATTATACCTGGACATTGACAGATGCCAGTATCGCTACTTTTACGGATGGGACTACTTCCAAAACAACGGGTAGTTCAGTTCAGGTGAATTATAATGGTGTTAATACCGGTACAGTCACTTTAGATGTGATTGCCAATGGAGGAACTGCTTGTGGCTCAAGTGCGAATAATTCTGAACTGAGTATTTCAAGTTCCAATATCAGCAACCCGGGAAGTATAACTGGACTAAGTTCGGTTATCGAAAATAGCTTAAAATCTTATAGCATTACGGCAATTGATGGTGCTGCCAGCTATACCTGGTCTGTACCAACTGGGGCGACTATTGATACTGATAATGGAAACAGTATTATTGTTCAGTTCGGGTCTACTAGTGGAAACGTATCAGTATATGCAACTGACGATTGTGGAAATAATACTACCACGGTAAGCAAAGCAGTAACAGTTTCCGCAGCAGATACTACTCCTCCACAAATTTTGTCATTATCCCCAGCACATGGCGAGGATGGAGTGGCTACGAGCACTGGTGTTTATACTATAAGATTGGATGAAACAGTAACTATCTCAAAGTCTGCAAGCAATATTTTGTTGAGAACTGGTACCAAATTGTCTGTGGTAACAGTAGCAACTGCGTCACCTTCAACAGACATAACTTACTCAAGCAAATTTGGACATTCTATCAATTTTGGTACCGTCTCATTAACTCCTGGAACTACTTACTTTATTGAAATTCCTAATAATGTTTTTGCTGATTCTCAGCTCAACTTTTTCGAAGGGACAACCTCGTCGACCTGGAGCTTCACTGCAAATAGAGTTCCTACGAACATTGCTTTATCAGGTAGCACAGTTACCGATGGTGATGGGGCTAGTACGTATGTAGGAGATCTTAGTGCGACAGATGCAGATACCAACGAAAGTTTTACATTTAGTTTGGTTTCTGGTACAGGGAGTACCGATAACGCGAAGTTTTCAATATCAGGAAATGAATTATATACTGCCGCTGCTGTGGATTATGAAACACAGACTAGTTACAGCATCAGAGTTCGTGTAACAGATGGTGCTGGGTCCACTTTTGATAAAGTTTTGAGTATATCTGTTACTGATGTGGATGACACCCCTCCAACGCTTTTAAGCAGTGATCCAGGAGACACTGATACAGACGTTTCGCCATACACCAATATTGTTCTTGACTTTGATGAGAGCGTAAAAGTTCAGGATGGAACGAGCACTACCATCTTCTTAAAAACGGGGGGTGTTACTACCAAGTCGTGGACAATTAATCCAGTAACTGGCACATATCCTGTTGACGCTTCCTTTTCAGGAGGAACACTTACACTGGAGACAGGTGTTGATTTGGCGTTTGCGACAACCTACACTTTAGAAAGTTTCACTATTTCTGATTACGCTGGTAATACTTCCTCCACTGGCGCAATAAGCTTCACGACAAGAGCAGCAAGTGATGAAAATGATATTTTGGGTTTTGACATTGAAAACCTGGTCGTTGGTGATCCGGTGATTGATCCTGTAAATCATACGGTGGTAGCCACTGTAGAAGAAATTACACCTAATGGAGTTCTTACAGAATTAGTAACATTCGACCTTTCAGATGGAGCTGTTCCATATGTTTTTTATAACAATACCTACAAGTTTTTCCCAAATGGTTCGAGTGCAGATGTAACCATTCGCTCAGAGAGCGGAGTGGATCAAGTCTGGTCTATTACATTAAATCATCAAACCCTGGATGGGACTTACTCGATTGGAGACAATGGTGACTTTGCCACTCTTCAGAAGGGTTTCGATCAAATTGATTTTGTAGGGATTTCAGGGGATGTAACCCTGGAAATAGAAGATGGATATGATCAGGAGCAATTACTGGCACTAGCCAATCCAGATCCAACATACCAGTTGACCGTGCGTCCTCAAAGTGGAGCGACTGATGTGAAAATTCGAGTGCAAGATGCCTCATCTCAAGCAGCTTTCGGTATCGGTCAAGATGTGGAAAATGTGGTAATCGATGGGGCTGATCCACTTACAGGAGATAAGGTTCTGAGTATTGTGATCGATCAGTCAGATCATCGTGGGTTTACCATTAGCAATGCTGGTTCTGGAACTGTGGCTGATGTGACGGTACAGAATGTCATTTTTGACATTGTGACTGGTACAGCATTCTATAGTTCATCAGGATATTACAATATCACGGGTTTGACCGTTCAGAATTGTGAGTTTGTTGCTAATAATACCACGAGTACCTACGTTGGCGCATTTGATTTTAATAACAGTTATTACACGGATTGTAGTGTGATTAATAATGAAATCTACAATGCTCCAGGAACTCCTGATCCTAGTACTTTTTACGGAATTATGTCAGATGCCGCTGGTGCTACAGGTCTTAATAATGTGATCAATAATTCATTGGCAATGCGTGGTTCTACAGTTTATGGAATCAACAGGGCAGTAAACGTTCTTCACAATACGATTCACATTTATGGCGATAATGAGGGTGCAATTGCTTACGGTATTTATACCCCTCAGTTAGCACAGAATAACATTGTACAAATTTCTAGTTCCGCAACGACATATCGGTATGGTATCAATGGAATGAGCGCTGAAGATACAGGAAATAACATCTATATCTATGATGATGGTGTAAGCCCTTCATCTTATGGAGGCTCTCCTAATATTACTCAGGAAGATGTGTTGGCACTTGAGCCATCTACCACATTTGAAGAAGTGTTTTTTACGGATGAGGCTACAGGTGATTTATCCCTTTCAGGTACCTCAGCTTCCAGTAAATCCCTAAGAGTTACGCCTCTGGCAGGAGTTTTGGAAGATATTGAAGGGACAACTCGTAGTACTTTGGCAGCTAGCAAAGGAGCATACGAAAGTCCTAACAATATCACTGAAGTTTTGTCTTTTGTACTATCTGAGCAAACTGGTGATGCTACCATTGATGTTGGTGCGGGCACCATAGCAATAGAAGTGGCTGCTTTGACAGATGTTTCCTCATTAACTCCTACAATCTCCATTTATACAGGAGCTTCCATTTCTCCAAATAGCGAGGTTACCACAGATTTCACAAATCCTGTAGTGTATACCGTAACTGCCGAGGATGGGACTACTCAGGATTACACAGTCACTGTTACTGTAGCTCCAAACACAGAGGCCTTGATTACAAGCTGGACTCTGGAAGGCCAAATAGGTGATGCTGTGATCGATACAGATGCCTTTACTGTGGATGTTACAGTGAATGGTCTTGCTGGTAAAAGTCCATTTGGTGGAGTTCAGACATTCAAGTTTTATCCATCAATCGGATTAAGTCCAGGTGCTACAGTAAGTCCTTTAGGGACTAGTTTGATGTCAGCCGGACCTGGATCTTCCGTAACCTATACAGTAACCTCAGAAGATGGTCTAACGGAGAATAGTTGGGCGATTAGAGTACACTATGAACCCATTGAAGGAGGTACGTATCAAGTGGGCGATGCTGGTGATTTTGAGAATTTAGCCACCGCGTTCCAGCGATTGAGTAATATCGGTGTATTGGGAGATGTCACATTAGAAATTTTGGAGAATCAAACATCCTATACTGCTCAATTGAATGAAAGTGAAGAATACTTAGGGCATACTTTGACGATCATGCCTGCAGATGGAGTTACTAACCTCATGATGGGGCGTTCTACTTCTGCGCAATCAATATCCATCAATTGGCAAAAAATTATCATTGATGGAAAGAATGTGACTCGTATAGCTAACCCAGCTCAAGGGCAGACCATCTCATTGTCTAATTCAAATGCTGATGCAGGAGAGTTTGCAGTAATTAAGAACGTAGAATTAGAGGGTTATAATAGCTCTTCTATTGATAATACGACCATTGAGAATTGTACATTCTTCATGGAAGATAATCTCAATTCTACGATCTATGCCTTTAGTTTGACAGGTGCCAATGCCTTGATTAGAAATAACAAGGTCTTTTTTGGAAGTGCAGTTGATAAATCTACTTTGAATATGTATGGTTTCTATACACTGTCAGGGGGTGAGGTTTACAACAACTTTATTCATTTGAGTCCAACGGCTGTCAGCTCTGCCAAAGGCATCGTTTACTCGGCTTTATATCCAGTTGCTATACATCACAATACGATTGTTATGGATGGGACGTCAACAGGTACTGAAACACTTATTGGAATAGAAGAAAGTAGTGCTGGTGGTGTTTCTGAAGATATTCACAACAATTTGATTTATATCTCACGAGATCCAGGTTTGTCCGGTTCTAAAACAGGTATGAAGTTGACAAGTAATTACCCTGCTAATATTGAGTACAACAATATTTATCTGGAGAATAATAGTGGATCACTGACTTATGTATATGATGGAACTACTACCTACGACGGCACCAATTTTGGTACTCTTATGTCAATGACTGATGGTCTGACCAATAGTCAACCAGTATTCACTGATATAGCCAATGATGACCTGACTTTGACAGGAGTATCCTTGGATGATACTGATATGCGAGGAACTCCAATCGCAGGTATTACCGAGGATTATTTTGGAACAAGTAGAAGTTTGTCATCCCCATCTAAGGGAGCTGATGAAACGCCAAACACTATTACGGAAATCTTATCACTGACGTTTGCAAGTCAAATTGGATCTTCCGTAATTGATCCGGATGCTCATACAGTTACTGCGGAGCTAAGTGCTGCTGGAGACATTACTGCTGTATCACCAACGGTGGAAGTGTCAGCAGGTGCTTCTGTGAGTCCACTGTCTGGCCAGAGCCAAAATTTCAGTTCAGATGTTACCTATACTGTAACCTCAGAGGCAGGTAATACCCAGGACTGGATCGTCTCAATTGCCATAAATAGTGCACCAACTGCACTTGACATTGATAACTCCTCAATAGCAGAGAATGCTGATTCGGGGACTTTAATTGGTGCTTTCTCGACCACTGATCCTGATGCTGGAGATACGCATAGCTATTCGCTTGTTTCTGGAACTGGGGATACAGACAATGCATCTTTCACAATAGATGGTAACTCATTGATTTCGAACGAAGTGTTTGACTATGAAACCAAGAGTTCTTATTCTATTTTGGTCAGAACGGATGATGGCAAAGAAGGAACACTTGATGTGCAATTTGACATTGCTATTACGGATGCATCAGACTTCCCTACCAATATCACCCTTGATAATGAGTCGATTGTTGAGAACAATGGAATTGATGATGTTGTAGGAGTATTTAGTACAACGGATCAAGATGCAGGTGATTCTCACACCTATTCTTTGGGGAATACACCATCATATCCAGACAACAACTACTTTGCAATTAGTGGGAATGAATTGCAGGCTAAGGTAGCATTTGACTTTGAAGTGAAGTCAACTTATTCCATCCAGGTTCAGACCACTGATGCGAGTGGTAAAGCATATCTAAAGAACTTTGTCATCTCGATTATCAATCAGTTTGAGGAACCAACCAATATTTTCTTAAGTGCATCAACAGTTGATGAAAATAGTGGTGTTGATACTCCAGTTGGTACCTTCACTACAGAAGATCAGGATGCTGCTGAAGTTTATTCTTACGATTTTGCAACTGGTGAAGGTGATGCTGATAATGGATTATTTAGTATTTCTGGTGGTGAACTAAGAGTAGGTGAACTGTTTGATTTTGAGACCAAATCGAGTTATTCAATTCTGGTTTCTACATCTGATGGTAATGGTGGGTCTTTTGTTAAGCAATTTGATATCACGATCAATGATGTCAGCGAAGCTCCAACAGATGTGGCCTTAGATAATTCGTCGATCAGTGAGAGTTTAGCGGCAGGAACAGTAGTAGGCACTTTGTCTAATACAGACGAGGATGCTGGTGAAGTTTACTCATACACTTTGGTGACTGGCACAGGCGATACGGATAATAACTCTTTTGAGATCGTTGGTGATGAATTACGTTCTGCTGAAATTTTTGATTTTGAAACCAAGAATAGTTACTCTGTGCGAATTCAGGTGTCTGATGGAAATGGTGGACTTCATGCTGAGCCATTTACGATCAGCATTACAGACGTACCTGCATCTATTACTGATATTGGATTGACTGGTTCTAATGTAAATGAAAACGAGTCTTCTGGAACTGTGGTTGGAACTTTGTCCACCATCGGAGAAGAAATAACAGGTGCTTATAGCTACGCCTTGGTTACAGGCGATGGTACCAATGATGCAGACAATGGATCATTTGCCATCGTAGATGAAGAATTGCGCACTTCTGCAGTGTTTGATTTCGAAACTAAGTCATCTTTCAATATCTACTTACAGACTGATGATGGAGCTGGAGGCACGTTTGAAAAGGCTGTGGTGATCTCAGTTAATGACATTACCGAAGCACCAACTGATATCGATTTAGATGAAACTTCTATTGCCGAAAATAACAGTGTTGACTCGGTAATCGGGGTATTCACTGCCACAGATGAAGATGCCGGCGAATCGTACACGTTCACGCTTGAGGACGATGCTACGTATCCAGACAATACCTCGTTTGAGATTGTAGATGGAGAGCTTCTTGCTAGTGAAATGTTTGACTATGAAACGCAAAATTCATACACGATCAATGTGCAGGTGAGTGATGGAAGTTTCACATACTCTGAGGAATTCACCATTACTATTACCGACGATACCGATGAATCATTAATTTGGACAGGTACAGTTTGGATTAATGGTACTCCTGGTGCAGGTTCTGATGATGTGATCATCGACGGAGACTACAATACGGCAGACGATGGTTTACTTGAAGTAAATAGTTTAGTGATCAACTCAGGAAAGACCTTGACCGTAGCTCCAGATAACTACCTGTATGTGGTGGGAGACATCACCAACAATGGTTCACTAGTAGTAGAATCAGGTGCTGACCTGATGACACATGAAGTTGGTGATTTCACTGGAAATGATGTGATCATCAAGCGAAATACACGCTATGCCGATGGCAAGTACAGCTTTGTGGGAACACCAATGCAGCAGACAACTAATGTGACCAACAGCACAATTGGGTCTCATGTGTACACTTATGATGAAAGCCAGGCGTACGATCCAAATGATGGAGCAGATAGATGGATAGCCATGAGTGGGGAGTTGGTACCTGGTGTAGGATATACTCAGGCCATGCAGCAGGAGATCATCTTTACCGGTTTGCCGAATGTAACCACAGTCAATGTGAACGGTACTTATACCGGAACCTACGATGATGGTATCAACGAAGAGAATGAAGGATGGGTATTCGTTTCCAATCCATACGCAACGGCCATTGAAGTGGGAGACTTCCTCGCTCAGACCAATATTGAAGGAGCTGTGTACATCTGGGATGACAATGGTTCGGACAATGGTCGTGGTACTAACTCTGATTACGTCATTGCAAATGGTACGGTCGCTACCAATACTACTGCGGCAGGAGGTCAGGATAGGTACGAGGGTTATCTAGGTTCAGCTCAAGGGTTCTTCGTCAAACTCGCAGATGACGTGGATACTGAAATCACTTTCACACCAGGTATGCGTGTAGCGGGTAATAATGCTGATGACAACTTCTTCCGTACAGCTGGTACTCCAGCTTACATAAGGGTGAATCTGACCAATGAAGCAGGACTTTTCAAACAAGCAATTGTTGGCCGAATAGCCGGCATCAATGATGAGTCGGTAGATAGAAGCTTCGATGCAAAAGTGTTCAGCTCAAAAGCTGGGGATCTGATCTACACTCTCAAGGGTGAGCAAGCATTGGCTATCCAGGGTGTGAGCTACGAGCGCGAGGCAGTTCAGTTGGCATACAATGTAGCTGAAGCCGGTGTGTACACCATTGCCCTAGACCTGACGAACGCTCAAGGAGAAAGCTTCTACTTGCTAGATAAGCTAACAGGTGAGACCATCGATTTGAGTACAGAAAGCTATAGTTTCAGCTCGGCGGCAGGTCAGTTTGGAAACCGCTTCGAATTAGTGAGTGGTGCAAGAGTACTTGGACTGGAAGTTAATGATGTTCAGGTTTACGCTCATGAGCAGACCATCTACATCAACATGCCAGAAGGAGGTGCCGAGAGAACCTTTGAGCTGATTAGTCTGGACGGTCAGCGAGTATTAAGCAGACAGCTCTCAGAGTCGGCGAAAATCGAAACGAATTTGCCTGCCGGTGTCTACATCGTCACCGACGGAGAACAATCACACAAAATTATTTTGAAGTAAAATGTTAAAAGCAAAGTGATGGTCATTCTGAATTTGTTCCGCATGGAATGTCAGAATCTAGCAACGATCATTCAGGAATCTATTCAGAAAGATCCTGAACTGAATTCAGGGTGACTTAAGCTTTTGACTCACATCATTAAAACAGAGAAATCATGAAAAA
>PBTY01000098.1 GCA_002729235.1 Rickettsiales bacterium
TAAGATTTGGGATACAGCCTGAAGCGAAAAGTGGTTTATTTTTCTCTAGCTGCGTTTACAAATGTGTAAAAAGTCTGTGGAAAAATCAAGCTTGAAAAGTAGGTGAAATGCTGAGTAAAAAAATCTTGAAAAAAAGTTATAACCTTCTGTAATGAAGGAGATTACATTAGATTTGTCTAATGATCACTTCATTAAAAAACGGCGTAGATACGCTTTTTCCAATGTGAAAAAAAAGTGAAAAAAAGATGAATTTTTTTTTATGAAGGATTTATGCTAAGGGTTTGTTTGAAAATTAAATAACAACCCATATCTTTGCATTCCTTTTTGAAAAAGCAAACTGAAAAGCATGTACGCAATAGTAGATATAGCCGGTAAGCAATTCAAGGTTGAAAAAGACAACTTTGTATATGCACCATTATTAGAAGGAGAAGCAGGATCAGCTGTAAGTTTTGATCACGTGCTGTTGGTAGACAATGACGGTAAAGTAAAGGTAGGAGCTCCTACAGTTAAAGGTGCATCTGTATCCGGAAAGATATTAGAGCATGTAAAAGGTGATAAAGTAATCGTCTTCAAGAAAAAAAGAAGAAAAGGTTACAAGAAGAAAAACGGTCACCGTCAGAATTTCTCAAAAGTATTAATCGAAGACATTAAAGGATAATCTCATGGCACATAAGAAAGGTGTAGGTAGTTCTAAAAACGGTAGAGAATCAGAAAGTAAACGTCTTGGCGTAAAAATCTATGGTGGCCAAAAAGCTATCGCTGGAAACATCATCGTGCGTCAAAGAGGAACTAAGCATCACCCAGGTGATAACGTGGGTATTGGTAAAGACCATACTTTGTTTGCTTTGATCGATGGGACTGTAAGATTCAGAAAAGGAAGACAAGATCGTTCATACGTTCACATAGATCCTATCGCTGAATAAGAAATACAAACGGCGTGCAATCGCTGTGAATAAAGCATTAAAAAAGCCCTGACATTTCTGTCAGGGCTTTTCTTTTTTTAAGATGCTACCAATTCAGGTTCCTTTTTCTTCTTAGGTCTACCTGGTAGTACGGTTTCTGGTTTGAATCCGTTCTTATAGCGTTTCTTTCTTGTCTTCCACACTTTGAAGTTGTTTTTGTTTCCAACTTCAAACTGCCACTTCATGTGTTCTGAAGAGCTAACCCATTTCAGGTTATCAGCCTTGTTGTTTCTAGGGTTGTTGTCCAAATGAATGATCATGTTCATTTCCTCTGGATCTTCACACGCTACAAAAGCCTTAGCAACCTCTTTGTGAGGATACACAGTTCTTCTGCGCTTTTCATCATCGATCAAATCCAGGAAATAACATTTGCACGTCTTGTTCCAACGTTGCTTCATCATTTTTCCTTTGATGGTCATATTGGTTTTGCTACCCTTATGCCATGTCTTTCTTGTTTTACTTCTGATCTTTCCACGACTGGAAATTTCATAGTTGCTGAAGCCTTCGATAGGCTCCCATACTTCTTCTGTTTGCTGTGCCATGTTCGCTTGTTTTTGCATTTAACTAAAACAAGCTGATTCTTAATGAGGTATTAGCTGCGATGAATGGTTAAATATAGCTCATTTAATATTAGCTAACTACTTTGCATTCTCGATTTTGGTTAATCGGACTGAATCAAACGATAAACTCTATAGAATATTAGATGAGTGGAGAAGAGTCTTGGACTAAGATTTTTGTTTGTTTTTAGGCGAAGCTCCCTTTTCATATTTCTTGGGTGCGTATAAAAAGCCAAAGGCCTCGGCTCCTTCTTTGGTGTGAACGGTATGATGCACATAGTGAGCGTTCATAATGCGCTTCATGTACTTGCTTTTGGCAACGAATGGTATCTTGATTCTTCTGTGTACAATCACATCGTGAAACACAAAGTAGAAGATTCCATAGCCAAGGATACCAAACCCTACAAACTTTAGCCAATCAAGTTCTGAAATCTCATATCCAGCTACTATTAGGGCAATAGATGGAATGCTAAAGACCAATGCGAATAAATCGTTTCGTTCCAGGGGATGAGGATGTTTTACATGATGAGATCGATGCCACATCCACATAAAGCCATGCATGATGTATTTGTGGGTAAACCAGGCTACCCCTTCCATAAATAGAAAGGTGCCAATAATCAAAGCTGAGTTGATGAGGTATTGCATTTTAATAGGATCTTAACTCGTCCCGCACTTGTTCCATAAGCCACATCGGGGTGGAAGTAGCCCCACAGATACCGATAGAGTCATTTGGTCCAAACCAGGTTTTGTCCAGTTCGCTTTTGTTTGATACAAAGAAAGTGTTTGTGTTGTTCTCTTTGCAAATATTGTACAATACTTTACCGTTAGATGACTTAGTGCCGGAGACGAATATGATTTTATCGAATCGCTTGGCAAATTCACGAAGTTCTTTGTCTCTATTGCTCACCTGTCTACAGATAGTGTCGTTGGCATTAACTTCAATGCCAGAGCTGGTAAGCGTATCCTTGATGTTGTAAAAGCTGTCTGTGCTTTTGGTTGTTTGACTATATAAGGTGATGTTTTGTGGCAATGAAGTCATGTCCAGTTCATTGATGTCCTGGAATACCACCGCCTCATTGTTGGTTTGCCCCAATAGACCAATTACTTCAGCATGTCCATGTTTGCCATAGATATAGATTTTCTCTCCTTTGTCAAAGGAGTTCTTGATTCGGTTTTGAAGCTTCAAAACCACCGGACAGCTTGCATCTACGAGGGTGAGATTATTTTCTATAGCCAGTTTATAGGTGCTTGGCGGCTCTCCATGTGCGCGAATGAGTACATGCGCATCTTTTATGCTTTTGAGATCTTCATGGCAGATGATTTCTAGACCTTTGTCTTGAAGACGTTTTACTTCTTCGTCGTTATGAACAATGTCGCCAAGACAGTATAGATGACCTTGCTGCTCCAGAATGTCCTCGGCCATTTCAATGGCATAGACCACTCCAAAACAAAATCCTGAATTTTCGTCTATAGTTACGTTAAGTTGCATCATGAGTCACTGGTCATTTAGATTTGATGTACGCATAAATTCATGTCTAAGGATTTTGTTTGATGGATACTTTAAATTTTTCGTAAAAGGTTACATTCATCAATAGAAGAAGCAAGGCATACATGGTGTCTTCTATTGGGATGGTAATAATTCTGATTGATAGATTCTCTGCGTTGTTGTACCACACAATTGGCTCATCTAGTTGATAGCCTGTCAAGATGCCATTAACTATGATGAATGGGATTAAGTGTATGAGATAGGCTGTCCAGAACTTACCTAACCAATGTGGATTAATTATCGCAGTGAACACCAGGAAAATCCCAGCAAAGAGAAAATTCCAGAAAGTATACAATTGGCTAAAATGAAGTGCCGAAATGATTAGTAAGCTGAATCCGAGTACACCTGTCACCAACTTGATCAGTCCGCTCGTTTGAATGCGTGGCAAGAAATAGATCACACACTCGTAGATAAAAACGCTCGCGAAAGGAACGGTTATGAAAAAGAGGATTTCTTCAATCGGAAGATTGAAAAGGTAGATTCCCATAAGGTATCTGGGGTTGAAGCCCCAAACACCCAGTCGAGTGAAAATGATGTCCCAGATAATAAAGAAGCCTCCGCTTATTGCTATGCCTGTGAATAATGCTTTCCACTTTTTAGCATATTGAATCCTTGGCTCGAATGAGCGAACCAGTGGGAAAGAAATGGTGAATAGGTGCAATATGAAATAGAGGTATTTCAAGCAAGAACGTTTAATCGGTCCAGCAATAGCGTCTTACTTAGTAACAGCATTTTTTTCATATCAGGAACACGCACACGTTCAGACATGATTCTTGTGCACGGTAGGTTCTTGATTTTTTTGAACAGCTGGAGATAATAAATGTAAGCCAGGTATACGCCTGCTTTGGCTCCTTTTGGTAGCTGTTTGATACCTTCAAGAGCTGCGTCAAAATCTGCGGCGATATCCGCTTCGATAGTTGCTTTGTCCTCTTCAGTGAACTGTTCAAAATTCACACCAGGGAAATAGACTCTACCTCTGTCTTTAAAGTCGCTCCTAAGGTCTCTTAGGAAATTAACCTTTTGAAAAGCAGCTCCAAGTTTCTTGGCGGGTGGTTCCAGCTTGTTGTATTCTTTAGAATCACCTTCACAGAAAACTCGTAGACACATCAAGCCTACAACTTCTGCGGAGCCATAGATGTATTTCTCATAGCCAGCCTGATTGTATGTGTCATTGTCAAGGTCCATTCTCATGCTATAAAGGAAGGCATCAATTAAATGATGTGGGATCTTGTATTGGTTTACGACCAGTTGAAAGCTATGAAGAACTGGATTGAGGCTGATTTTTTCTTCTATTGCTTTGTAGGTATCTGCTTCAAACCTGTCAAGCAGATCTTTTTTATCGTGATTATGGAAGGTATCCACAATCTCATCTGCATACCTTACAAATCCATAGATGGCATATATGGGTAAATGAAATCGTTTATCAAGGGTCTTGATGCCTAATGTAAACGAAGTGCTGTATCGTTGAGTGATAAGCTTACTGCACTCGAGGGTTGTTTCACTAAATAGGTCCATATATAAATTTACTTAAAATCTTTTTTGATTTCTCTAGCTACGACTTCTCCCGAAATGATGGAAGGAGGTACTCCAGGTCCAGGTACCGTCAATTGACCAGTGAAGTAAAGATTTTTTAATTTCTTATTTTTTAAAGAAGGCTTCAGAATTGCTGTTTGTGTCAATGTATTAGCTAAACCGTAGGCATTTCCTTTAAATGAGTTGTAGTCATTGATAAAGTCCTGATGAGCAAAACTCTTTTTACATACGATATGATCTCTAATATTGGTTCCGGTAAATGCCTCCAGCCGATCCATGACCAAATTGAAGTAATGCTCTCTAGTCTCTTCTGTGTCTCTCAGATCTGGAGCTACTGGAATTAGTACCACCAGATTCTCATGACCTTTCGGGGCAACCGATGGGTCGGTCTTAGAAGTTGCTGAGGTGTAAAGCAGGGGTTTGCTTGGCCATTTTGGGTCTTGATAAATTTCTTTAGCATGCTGTTTGAAGTCTTCATCAAAGAACAACACATGGTGAAGCATGTTTGGCAACTCTTTGTCCACTCCTATATAAAAGAGTAGAGAAGAAGGGGCCATCACTCGAGTGTCCCAATACTTATTGGAATAATTTCGATATTCTTCAGGTAGAAGCTTTGATTCGATGTGATGATAATCAGCTCCTCCAACGACCACATCAAAAGAGTACTCGTCTTTGGTGGTTAAAACTTTATCTATTCGTTTGTTGGAGTATGTAAAGCCAGTTACTGCTTCATCCAAAAGAATTTTTACTCCGAGTTCTTCTGCTAATGAAACCATTGCTTCGACAACTTTGTGCATCCCACCTTGCGGATACCAGGTGCCTAACGAAATATCAGCATAGTTCATCAAGCTGTATAAGGCAGGTGTATTTTCTGGAGTGCTTCCCAGGAACAGTACTGGAAACTCAAGCAATTGAATGAGTTTGTCGTTCTTGAAAAATCTCCTGATATGTTTGCTCATGGAGGTAAATACATCCATTTTGAGTAATCCAGTCAATAGTCGTGGATCAACAAACTCCGTTAAGGATCTGCTTGGTTTATATACGAGATCATTGATGCCAACTTCGTATTTGAATTTGGCCTGTTCAAGGAATTTTCTAAGCCCTTTTGCGGATCCTGGTTCGATACTTTCGAATAATGCTTCCATTTCACTCATGGATGCAGGTAGATCGACATAGTCATCCTGAAATTTGACCCGGTAACTTGGATCCAGACGGATTAGGTCATAATAGTCTGAAGGTTTTTTTCCGAATTGGTTAAAGAAGTGCTCAAAAACATCTGGCATCCAGTACCAACTCGGCCCCATATCAAAAGAAAAGCCAGACATTTCGAGTTGTCTGGCTCGTCCTCCCGGTGTATTGTTTTTTTCTATTACAGTAACCTTGTAGCCTTGTTTGGCTAAATGGCATGCGGCCGAGAGTCCAGCGAATCCGCTGCCAATAACTGCTATTTTTTTACTCATTAGCTTTTCTTGCCGTATACTTTGAGTTTTGTCTTAAGCTCTTTTCTAGCAATATGTATTCTATTTTTTACAGTACCTATTGGAATCTCCAATTTATCAGCGATCTCATGATATTTGAAGCCTCTGAAATGCATCATGAATGGTACTTTGTATGCGTCTTGTAGTTTCTCAATAGCATAATTAATGTCCTTCATGGCGAAGTTTGTATAAGCTCCGTTTTGAATAGTGCTATCTGTAGAATTGATGTAATGTAGATTTTCAGTAGTATCGATGAACGTATTTCTACGCATCATTCTCTGATAGTTTGTGATGAATGTATTTTTCATAATCGTGTACATCCATGCTTTAAGATTTGTGCCTTCCGCGAATTTATCTCTATTGGTAAAAGCCTTAAGAATAGTTTCTTGAAGAAGGTCGTTTGCATCCTCCATATCCTTAGTCAGCTTCAGAGCGAATGGTTTTAAAGAGCTTGTTAATTGATCTACTTTATAACTGAATTCAAGTGCTGTCATGGTTGTGGAATTTATTTTTGTTTAATTCAAAGATATAAAAGGTTAAACAGAAAAACAAAATTTTGTTTAATCTTTATGATTATAACATAAACAATAATACGTGTCTATACATTGAAAAGTTGTGTTAAATCCTGTTAAAACGGCTTTAAACCACTTTTATTAATTAAAGTGTGGTTGTTTAATAATATTTTGTTGAACAAAACTTCACAAAAGCCTATTTCATGAAAAATGCAGTAAACAGACATATATCTTCCACAAAAGTGTCTTGTCAATAAATATTGTGTTGAACAGGAGGTAGCTCAGAATCTTATTCGCTCTGTGTTGATAGATTAGGCAAGTAGTAAGTAGAGGTAGGAAACAATCAGCTTCCTGAATAGAGAATGTGAAGTACTAGTTAGGATGGCTTTTAAAACCGGGTAACCTTTAAGACGCTACAGACATGGTGTTCTCTTCTACGAACTGTATCAATTGATCTAGTCTGGTGAAGATAGTTACATTATCAGGAGCTTCTACATCTTGTCCTACTACCTGGAACCCTGTCAGAAGAATGTGTGCATTGGGAAATGATGCTGCCAGGCGGTCCACATAGGCCTGAATTTCACTTGGTCCTGGAGTTGTAGTAATTACTGATAAGATGTAATCGGATTGATGGATATCATATACAGCAGATAGATCCATAAATGGAAGTGATTGACCTAGATATACTGTGCGATTGTTGCGTGATTTGATAATGTAGTCGGCGAAAAGCAAACTAAGCTCATGCAACTCACCCTCTGGAAGGTACAATATATACTTCCGTGCTTTTTCGTTACTAACAAAGTATTGTCCATCAATAGCTGCAATTAGCTTTTGTCGGACCAGGTTTGAGATGAAATGTTCTTGTGCGGGATTGATCGCCCCAGTTTGCCAAAGGATTCCGATTTTGGATAGGAAAGGGTAGATGATGTTGATCATTGTTTTCTCGAAACCCAATTTCAAAATATTCGAGGAAATAATTTTTTCGAAACGCTCTTCATCCAAATCGACCATAGCGATGGTCAGGGAATGAATTTGTTCAGGATATCGGAGATTGCGTTCGGTGAGTTTAATCACTTCACGTTGCATTTCGCCTTCGGTCATTTCGGCGATCTTCGAGATTTTAACACCATTTTCTTTTAGCAACGCTACATTCAATATGAGTTTCAGATCCTGATCATCATAGAATCTTATGTTGGTGTCTGTACGCTTCGGTTGTATCAACTCATAGCGTTGCTCCCAAATCCGTATAGTGTGGGCTTTGATGCCTGATAGATGTTCTAAATCTCTAATCGAAAACGTACTCATCCGTTATATCTTATGCTTTACCAACCTTTCTCCAAAGAACATTCGGGTTGCTTTGTTAACTCCATAGCTTTCAAAAGTGTTTAAAATTTGAAGAAAATTTGAAGAAAACTGAAATAGAAAGCTTGACAACCAACAGTTAAAGCAGATTGTTTGTTTAAATTTTCTTTAAATAATTGATGGAAAACAAGTTGAATGAATAGAGCAACGAAAAACCAACCGACATAATTACTCATCGGGATTTGTTCTAATGCCCAGTGCCAGTAATCAAAACGGATAGCAATGGGTTCGATAAAAACATCCAACAATACCATTCCTGTAGCAGACAAAATACTTTTCAAAAGCCAATTGATCCGAAGATTAGCTGTCATCATACCAAAGCTGTAGGATAGAATAAACCAGTTGACACCTATTAGGAGTGGCACATTCATAATTTGAAAACCTAAGGTGTTTCCATAAGCGTACTCACCAAAAGGAAAACCAGTTGCAACTCCAACCACTTCAATTAGAAAACCTGTAATCATAGAAAAGGGTAAGAATACAGCTAATTTTGGGTACGATTCTCTATGTGTATAAATGAGTAAGCCTGCTGTAATTAACAGATTGACTGGAGTTAGTGAGGTGACGATTTCTCGAGTTGCCGGAATGGCACTACCAATTGCTCCCACCAGGTGTAATATGATGATCACTAAAGATACAATCTTGTCTTTATTGTAGGTCATTGCGTGAGAAACTACGTACGTTTGAGTTCGGTTTACAAAAAATGAATAAATCTATATGATTTTATACAATGTCACTGTCAATGTGGAGAGTGGAGTACTGGAAGACTGGCTCAATTGGATGAAATCCCATCATATTCCGGAGATCATGTCTACGGGGTGTTTTGAAGAATATAAGATCTTGCGTCTGATCAACGAAGACCCTGAGGCTCAGGGTCAGACTTTTGCTGTTCAGTATTATGCCAAGAGTATGGGCTTAGTCAATGATTATTTACAAAATCACGCTCCAGCCATTGCTCAAAAACATATTCAGCGATATATGAATCGATGTGTTTCTTTTAGAACTGTACTGGAGGAAATTTAAAAGTTGATGTTACAGTTGAGCCATCCATCTTCAATAATCGAATCATATTTCTTGTAGAAATTGATGGCTGGTTCATTCCAATCCAATACCTGCCACATCATTCCAGTTGCACCCTCTCTTTTCCCAATTTCGATTGTTTCTTCAAAGAGTAGTTTACCTATTCCGGAGCCTCTTTTCGATTCGGTAACAATCAGATCTTCCAGGTAAATACGCTTTCCTTTCCATGTAGAATATCTCCAATAATACATGGACATTCCATGAATCTCTCCGTTTTCTTCTGCAACGATGTATCCAAACACAGGATTTTTTCCAAAGCCATCTTCCTCCATCATCTTGAGTGTATTGGTTACTTCATCAGGGGCTTTTTCATATAGCGCCAACTCTTTAATAAGTTCCAATGCTCTTGGTAAATCCTCTTTTGTGCCTTTTCTAATTTTCATTCGGTGAAGATAAGGAAAGTAGGAATTACCATTGTTTTCATAGCATTTGATTAATCCAATTAGTGATGAATGGTGAAAAAGCCTTTAAATGCATTAAATTTGACTTTATTTTACCAAAATCTTCGTTAACTTTCGTTGATAGTCAAATTCTACCGCCTTTGAAATATCCAATGATCAAATTATTTTGGTTAGTTGTATTCCTTAATGCAATCCCTCTTTTAGGGTTTTCACAAAAACCTGTTAATGGTGTTTTGGATCTTCGAAACGTAGGAGAGGATTTCTCTTGGGTAGAACTAGATGGAGACTGGTATCTTCATTGGAATAAATTAGTTTCTGGATCTGATATGGAGCCAGGAGGAGAATTGGTTCCTTTTCCACGAATTTGGAACGATGAGCCCCTTACCGGTAATTCATCGGAAGGATATGCCACCTACCAGTTAAAGGTATTACTAAATCCGGATCAGAAATTTGCTGTTTATACTCCTGCGGTCTACAATGCCTATCGATTTTATATCAATGGAATCCTAATTTCTTCCAATGGTGAGGTTGGTACAACTAAAGAGACATCCGAACCAAAATGGATACAACTTACGAGTCCTGTGGACCAGGATATACTGAAAGAAACCAATGTATTTACACTTCAGGTTTCTAATTTCAGACATTCTCGGGGTGGGCCAGTCGATAGTATTTTGTTTGGAGATAGAGACGAACTCACCAGTTTTAAGAATTATGTGTTCACCATGGATGCTATTCTCACAGGTGCATTAATCATGGGAGGTATGTTCTTCCTGGGCCTCTATCTCTATGGAAGGAGACAAAGAAACATACTGTATTTCGCCCTGTTCTGTATTACTTTCAGCTATTACGTCTTTGGAAGTGGCAATTACATCATGCATTGGTTGTTTCCAGGGATTCCATGGTTATTATCCATTAAGTTGGAATACGTTTCAGTTTATCTGCTAACGATACTATTGTTAAAATATACTTACGCCACTTATCCAGAGGATGGACCTAAGTACCTTGAGAAGATTGTGGTGTATGTGAGTCTCGCATTCCTGGTCGCAGCAGTGGTACTTCCCCCATCTATTTTCACATTTCTTCAAAACTTCTTCCTGATATTTGTTTTTGGAGTAATGGGATTGGGATTCTATATCTATTTGAACGCCCTTCTAAAAAAGCGACCTGGATCTAAGTTTGCAATGATTTCTGCCAGTGTCATTCTGTTGGTTTTATTTCTGCAGGTATTGAATAGAATGACATTTGTGAACTTGCCGGCATTCCTTGTGCCATTCGGCTATATGATTTTCTTCTTTTTGCAGTCAATTACAACTTCTCAGCAAGTAGCACTTGCATGGATCAAAGCAAAGGAAGAAGCGGAGGCGAGTATGCGTGCTAAGTCTGATTTCTTGTCCACTATGTCACATGAAATCAGAACCCCAATGAATGCGGTAATTGGATTGACACATCATTTGCTCTATAGTCATCCAAGAAATGATCAGAAAAAGACTTTGGATACACTGAAGTTTTCCTCAGAGAACTTGCTTCGTTTGATTAATGATATTCTTGATTTCAACAAGCTTGAGTCTGGGAAGCTTATTATTGAAGAAGCGGTATTCAATATCAAGGAGCTTGGTCAAAATCTGGTGGATGGATTCAAAACAACTGCTGAGGAAGTTAAAACGCAAGTGGTTTTTGAGTACGACGAAGATTTACCAGCAATGTATTTAGGAGATGCTGCACGTCTTACACAGGTGTTGTCTAATCTCATTAATAATGCCATCAAGTTCACCAAAAATGGTACGGTAACCTTGCGGATAAGGCAACGTGAGCGTGAGCCAGAGAGTATATTAGTGGCTTTTGACGTAGAGGATACTGGAATAGGTATTTCGAAAGCACACCAGGAGAAAATATTTGAGAAATTCAATCAGGCCAATACATCCATCAATAGAACGTATGGGGGAACTGGATTAGGTCTGGCAATCAGTAAGAAAATTTTAGAGCTCCAAGGTGTTCAAATTAACCTGGAGAGTGAGTTGGGCAAAGGATCTAAGTTTTTCTTTGAGCAGCGTTTCAAAATTGCTAAAGGAGTGAGGAAGACGGTATCAAAACCGAGTCAGTTAGTGGATCCATTATTGGATAAGCGAATTCTTTTGGTGGAGGATAATGACGTAAATGTGATGGTGGCTCAGAGATTCCTGGAAAAATGGCATTGTCGTATTGACTATGCCAAGAATGGAGAAGAAGCCCTGGAGGTATATGAGGAGAATAAGTTTGATTTGATTCTTATGGATCTTCAGATGCCGATCATGGATGGTTATACCGCTACTAAAGAGCTGAGAGCTCAAGGTTGTAAACTTCCTATTTTGGCTTTGACTGCTGCGGCTCTTTCAGATATCGAGTTAAATATTAAAGCTGCTGGATTAGATGATTTAGTGGTGAAACCTTTCCATCCAGAGCATTTATATAATAAGCTTGTGAAGCATCTCGTGGAAATACCAAATGAAAAGAATGAAAGTGTTTCTGAATCAGTAGAACAGGAACAATAAGAATAAAAAGAGCCTCCGTACGGAGGCTTTTTCATTTACATATCTTTCTTAGCTATTTCCGGGATGATCCCCATATTGTACCAGGCGAATGCATAAGCATCAGCAGCTTGCTCTATGCTTTTCGATATTGGAGTTCCGGCACCATGTCCAGCATCCGTTTCTATTCTAATCAATACTGGCGTGCTTCCAGTATGTGCTTCCTGCAGACCTGCTGCAAATTTGAACGAATGTGCGGGTACCACCCGGTCATCATGATCCGCAGTGGTCACCATGGTAGCTGGATAATCTGCTGGATCTAAATTATGGACAGGAGAATAGTTCATTAAGTATTCAAACATTTCTTTTGATTCTTCAGAAGTTCCATAATCATAGGCCCAACCTGCTCCAGCAGTGAATTTATGATATCGGAGCATGTCCATTACTCCAACTGCAGGAAATGCTACCCTAGCCAAATCTGGACGTTGTGTCATGGTAGCGCCAATTAACAAACCACCATTAGATCCGCCAGCAATTGCCAGATAATCACTTGATGTATATTTCTCAGAGATCAGGTATTCTCCTGCAGCGATGAAATCATCGAATACATTTTGTTTTTGCATTTTGGTGCCTGCCAAATGCCATTCTTCACCATATTCGCCTCCACCTCTTAAATTAGGTTGTGCATAGATTCCACCATTTTCCAACCATAGAATCCTGCTCGTACTGAATGAAGGTCTTAGGCTGACATTAAATCCGCCATAGGCATACAAGTAGGTGGGGTTCTTTCCATTTTTCTTAATACCCTTCTTGTAGGTAATGAACATTGGTACTTCTGTGCCATCCTTACTTTTGTAGAAGATCTGCTCGGTTTCATAGTCTTCTGGATTGAAATCAATATCAGGTTGTTCGTACAATTCAGATTTACCAGATGCGATATCATAAGTGAATATGGAACTCGGATAGGTGAAAGAAGTAAAGGTGTAATAAAGTGACTTGTCATCCATTTTACCACCAAATCCATAAGCGGATCCAATAGCAGGGAGTTCTACATCTCTCACTAATTGACCATCCAGGTCATATTGTTTAATCGCAGTTTTGGCATCTTCCAGGTAATTCGCGAAAATATAACCGCCAGCAGTGCTTGCACTTAGCACGTTTTCTGATTCAGGAATCAAGTCCAACCACGTTTCTGTGGATGGATTGTCAATCGTTGTTGTTACTACACGGTTATTTGGAGCATTGGTGTTGGTTTGTAGAATCAGACGATCACCTACTGTGGTTAATAATGATTCTTCTGTCTCCATGCTTTCATCAACAGGGATGATTTTCGAATTTGGATCGTTCAGGTCTTTTATGAATAGGATATTTCCACTAGTGCTCACGGAGGCTCCTATTACCAGATAACGATCGTCCTCTGATACTCCTCCAAAAATGTAGCGATATGGCTGCGCCTCTCCACCAAAAATGAGTTCGTCTGATGACTGAGGAGTGCCTAACTTATGATAGTATAACTTGTGATACTGTGTTTTGGCAGAAAGCTCGCTACCATCCTTTGGTTTGTCGTAGGAGCTATAGTAGAATCCTTCATTGCCCTTCCAACTCATTCCACTGAACTTAATGTTGTGTAGGGTGTCTTCCACGATTTCCATGGTTTCGGTGTTCATGACCAACGCTTTTCTCCAATCAGAGCCGCCAATGGAAATCAGATAACCAAACAATGATCCATCATCAGTAAAGCTTGTTGAGGCTAGAGAAATGGTACCATCTTCTTTAAATTTATTTGGATCCAGAAATACTTCTCCTTCAGAGTCGGCATCTTTTCGTCTGTACAATACACTCTGGTTTTGGAGCCCATCATTTTTATAGTAGTATTCCCAGTCTCCATGCTTGGTTGGTGCCGAAACGCGCTCATAGTCAAACAATGTTTGTAATCGATCTTTCAATTGATCTCTGAAAGGGATATTGTTGAGGTAAGCAAAGGTCACTTTATTTTGATCTTTGACCCATTGACCAGTTTCTTGAGATAGATCATCCTCGAGCCATCTGTAAGGATCTGGAACTTCGGTGCCAAAATAGGTGTCCACAGTGTCAACCTTAGCTGTTTGTGGATAGGTTAAGTCCACTGCTGTAGTTTCCTCATTTTTCTGGGGACCACATGCTAGTAGTGTACCCAGACAGAGGGGGATTATTAGTTTCTTCATGTTGTAAGTTGTTTGCTAACATGAAGTTATAAAAAAGGGATCCCATAATGAGACCCCTTAAAAGAACTTTACATGAATGGTTGATTATTTCGTAATCATCGTCATTCCAGTGTATGGCTGAAGTACTTCAGGTACTTTGATTCCATCTGGTGTTTGATTGTTTTCTAACAACGCCGCTAAGATTCTAGGAATAGCCAGAGCCGATCCATTCAGCGTATGTGCGAGCTGTTTTTTGTTGTCAGCATTCTTGTATCTCAGTTTTAGTCTATTGGCCTGATACGTTTCAAAGTTAGAAACAGAACTAACTTCCAGCCATTTTTGCTGTGCTGCAGAGAATACCTCAAAATCATAAGTGATTGCTGATGTAAATCCTAAATCTCCACCGCAAAGTCTCAGTATTCTATAAGGTAATCCCAGGCTTTTCACTAGCTGCTCGACATGAGCTACCATTTCATCCAGTAACTCATAGGAATTCTCCGGATTAGCAATCTGTACAATTTCAACCTTGTCGAACTGATGTAATCTGTTGAGTCCTCTGACATGCGCTCCCCAAGACCCTGCTTCTCTCCTAAAACATGGAGTATATCCCACATGCTTAATTGGAAGATCAGCTTCATTTACAATCACATCTCTGTAAATATTGGTAATTGGTACTTCGGCAGTCGGGATCAAAAACAAGTTGGAATCTGTGATCCCATACATCTGACCTTCTTTGTCTGGTAGTTGTCCAGTTCCATAGCCAGAATCCTCATTGATTAGGATTGGTGGTTGTACTTCGATGTATCCTGCCTTCTGTGCTTCATCAAGGAAATAGTTGATCATTGCACGTACCATTCGAGCACCGGCCCCTTTATAGAACGGGAAACCTGCTCCAGTCACTTTATTGCCAAGCTCAAAGTCGATGATGTCATATTCACTTATCAAGTCCCAGTGAGGTTTAGCATCTTCTCCAAGCTTTGGAGTTGCACTGTCATCCAGCTTAACTACTTCATTGTCATCTTCACTCTTTCCAGCTGGTACGATGGCATTCGGGATGTTTGGGATATTATATAGCTTGGTTTGCAACTGATCCTGAATCGAACTCAATTGCTCTGAAAGTTCCTTGTCCTTTTCTTTGAGTTGAGAAGTTTCAGCTTTTGCAGCATCAGCTTCCTCACGTTTGCCTTCTTTGAATAGCTGTCCAATCTGTTTTGCCAGTTGATTCGACTTTGCTTTTACTTCATCCAGTTCTTGTTGTGTCTTTTTCCTTTGATTGTCAAGGTCAATCACTTCATCGAGCAATTCTTGTGCATTTTGAATGCCTCTTTTGCCTAATCCGGTCACATAAGTTTCTAGGTTTTCCTGAATGTTATTTACTTGTAGCATGTTTTTAAGCTTTCTGGCTATGTCAAATGAGGGTGCAAAGTAACTGGCATTCCGTCAATAAAGGAAGTGAACCGTCAAAATATTGGTTTTTGACCCTTAACAGAAATTAATCGACTTTATTTGTGAAATACTAGTGGTTCACCTATAATTGTGGAGCAATTCAAGTGGACTCCACTTAATTTTTATTCCTATTCGATATTTTATCTAACTCTCCGCACGTTTCTGACCAGCGGAACCAGTATTAAAACCCACGTATTAATTTATGTACACTTTAGATGATTTGAGTGTAAGGCTTCTTTCCGAGTTGAGAGATATTGCCGAAGATCTTGGTATTAAGAACGCCAAGAAAACTGCTAAGAAGGACTTGATCTACGAAATCCTTGACAAGCAAGCAACATTACCTGATGGCGAATTGAAAAAGTTGAAAAAAGACAAGCCAGAAGATCAAAAGGCAGCTCCAGCTAAGGAGAAAGAAGAAAAGCCTAAGAAAAAACCAACTCACAAGAAAAGAGAAAATGTAAAGGAGGCACCTAAGAAAGAAGAAAAGAGTGCTGACGATTTGTTGAAATCTCTTGACATTGAAATTGAAAACTCTGACGATAAGCCTGTGAAGGACGATAAGCCTGCAGAGAAGTCAGAAAAATCTGATGACAGAGGTCCTCGTAAGAGAAGAGAGAACGATCCTCGTGCTAACAAAGAGTCTAACAACGACGATAGCAATAATAATAAAGGAGGAGAGTCTCGTGAAAACAGAGGTGAATCTCGCGATAATAACAGAGATCAAAGAAAAGACAACCGCAACGATCAGAGAAGTAAAAAAGCTCAGTTCAATGAGGATGTAAAAGAATTTGATGGCATGATTGAGAGCGAAGGTGTTCTTGAAATCATGCAGGATGGTTACGGATTCTTGAGATCAAGTGACTATCACTACCTGGCTAGTCCAGATGATATTTATGTTTCGCCATCTCAGATCAAATTGTTTGGTTTGAAAACGGGTGACACAGTAAAAGGTCAAATCAGACCTCCAAAAGATGGTGAAAAGTATTTTGCTCTTCTAAGAGTAGAAAGTGTGAACGGCAAAACGACTGAGGAAATCAGAGACCGTGTGGCATTTGAATACCTGACTCCACTTTTCCCAGATCAAAAGTTAAATTTAAGCTCTAAGCCTGACAATTATTCTACTCGAATTGTTGACCTATTTGCACCGATTGGTAAAGGTCAAAGAGGGATGATTGTGGCGCAGCCTAAGACTGGTAAGACAGTTCTTTTGAAAAATATAGCTAATGCTATCGCAGAAAACCATCCAGAGGTTTACTTGATGATCTTGTTGATCGATGAGCGTCCGGAAGAGGTAACTGACATGGCTAGATCTGTAAAGGCAGAAGTTATTGCATCTACATTTGATGAGCAGGCTGACAAACATGTGAAAGTATCAAGCATCGTACTTGAGAAAGCTAAGAGAATGGTAGAGTGTGGTCACGATGTAGTAATCCTTCTTGACTCAATCACTAGATTAGCTAGAGCGTACAATACGGTAGCTCCATCTTCAGGTAAGATCTTATCTGGTGGTGTGGATGCGAATGCTCTTCACAAACCTAAGAGATTCTTTGGTGCAGCAAGAAATGTTGAGAATGGTGGGTCATTGACTATCATCGCTACAGCTTTGATTGAGACTGGATCTAAGATGGATGAAGTAATCTTCGAAGAATTCAAAGGAACAGGTAACATGGAACTTCAATTGGATAGAAAACTATCTAATAAGAGAGTTTACCCTGCTATTGATGTGCCTGCATCTGGTACTCGTCGTGAAGACCTTCTTATGGATAAAGAAGAGCTTCAGAGAGTATGGATCCTTCGTAAGTTTATGTCTGACATGAACAGCAACGAAGCGATGGAATTCTTGCTAAGCAGAATGAAAGGAACTAGAAATAATGATGAGTTCTTAATCTCTATGAATGGTTAGGAGATCATTGAAATGATACAAAAAAGGCTCTCTGAATTTTCAGAGAGCCTTTTTTATTAGTCAATGTCTTGAGCGAAAGTTAGGCAATAAGAGCTGGTGAGTTAGCTAATAAATGGACGACAGATTCGGAGATAAATAATTTTGTTCTCTGTCGTAGGCTAAGGCTCCACTTACATCGAGAAACTCGATAAATGAGATGAGTAACTCATTGTACGTAGATATTTTTTGATTACTTAATTCAATTTTATACTGTTCGAATTTTAGAATCCCTTCTGGACTTGGGTTTTGTTTGATTCTTTCCAGGATTACTTCCGATCGGATCATTTTGTCTTGAATGAGTTCAAATAGTTGATAATGGGAATTAATCCTTGTTCTGATTGATTCTAATTCAAAATCAACTTCCTCATATGTTTGAGTAACATCGTTTTCACTCTCAATAAGATCAAAACGATCTCGGGCCAAATCAGCTTTCTTTTTGTTGACAATAGGTATGGAAACTCCTAGTTGAAACCCCATGTGATCATTGAATGTAGACCCCTGATCCAGGTCCATATTAGCTTGTATAAAACCAATATTGCCGAACGACTCTGATTTACTGACCTGATATTCTCTTCTTTTTAGATCAAGTTTTGAATCAGCCAACGCCTTGTGAATGTTCTGTAAGCTCCCAGTGTCCTGAGAAAATACGAGCTGAAGAATTTTTTCTGGAGCAATCATTTCCCACTTATCCCAGTTGAGCTCTCCAGTAGATTCCTTTTGGATGGGTGTATTGGTCTCCTGGTGTTCCAATATGAGGTTGGCTTTTTTAACCTCTAGCTCCGTTACATTAGACTCAATATCGATTAAGTCGATAGGGTCAATGTTTTTGCTTTTAGTCAATTCATTATTGATGGATAGGCTCTTTAATTCCAGCTCTTTATCTAGCCACTGAAGTCTTTGATACTGATAAAAACTATTGATGAGCAGGAGATACCTTCTTTTCAGTTCCTTTCCAATGGCCAGTGTATAATTGATCTCACTAACTTCTTTTAATTGATTTTGATAAGATTTATTTGCTCGAATTTCCCACGGATTGGTTGGTGAAACACGAAAGCGATAATCATCAATCGTTTCGTCATAATGTTGAGCTCTGGCTCTCACCTCAACTTCTCTTATCCAGGATGACTTTATCGGGTCGTCTGCCAGGAAGGTTTTTTCCTGTTCGAATCGTTTTACTCTGGTTACTTCAAATGCTCCACTCAGAAATTCGTCAACAAAGGAACTTTGTTGGCTGAAAGCTATGTGTGATAATCCGAAGCAACTAATTGCAAGACTGAGACCAATGCTTTTAATAATCCAATATGACAAATACTTTCTCTCCATTTAAAAACTTGCTTTCTTCTGGTATTTGTATAAATATCTCTCTACCCCAGGATGGTAGTTGATCAAAAGTTCTTAACCGATCTGGATATTCAATAATTCTACTACCAATCTCTACGATAGTGCCTTTGATCTTGTATTGTCGGTTTGTGGATTCCACCAGCACTTCTGTGCCACTCACCAAATCAATGTTATTATGTTCATTAGTAAAGGCCCGGATAATGGTTGGATTGTTTTCATAAACTGACAGCATACTCGTATAGGAGGGGACCAACTGATCAATTTCTACCTGGATACTGCCAATTGCTCCATCTACTCTGGCAAATTGAATTAGCTCGGACTCCTCTTCCTTGAGCAGTTTGATTTCTTTTTCAAGCAGTTTGATTTCTGCATTAGTATTGGTTTGTTCCAGCTCAAATACGGAATTGATTTCGCTTAGTTTTAGTCGATATTCTCGGTCAAGCAAACCTTTTTCTTCTTCCAATAAGGCTAATTTGTTTTGCAAGATTGAGTCAGGAGTAGACTTGTAGGCGACATTTAACTGCGTAAAATCTCCGAGGATTTTATCTCTTTGGTCCAGGGTAATTTTGATTTCCTCAATTTCGGCGGCTAGCTGCTTCTTTTTGAGGTCGTACTCCAGGTCATTGAGGAATTGTTTATTCTCCTTTTGGAGCTCTCTTTTGTTTTGATTACTTCTCAACAAAGTAATTTTGTTTTCAATATTTTCCTTTTCCAACAAAAGGTCTGGACGTTCCACTTTCAATAGCCGATCCCCAACATTTACTTGCTGACCGGGCACTACATATATTTCTTTCACCCGAACCGTTTTTTGAAAGCTGACTGTGTAGCTATTAGGCTCTACTTCAGCTAGAATGGCTGATGAATCTTCAGAGTTGAAGGCGATGAATGCTAGGACGATAGCGAGACAAATCCAAAAGACAAATAACAAGTAATTTTTCATGTTAGATCTTATCTAGATTATCGTCGCGCTCTATTCTAATGTTAGATAATCCCTCTTCTTCCTTGAGCCTCACAAATAATTGGTTTCTGTCAGTTCCTTGTTTCAGGATTATAAAGTATCCTAGACGTGTCCCAGTTTTGGTACTGTTGAGGTTTGTTAACCTGATAAAATCACAATATTCGTTGAGAATATTTGTGAGATTTCCCTCGTCATATTGGTTGTCGAGTGTGAGCTGTAAGGCACTTTCTCGAGATATAGTTGTCTCACCAAATTTTGAAAAATGGAGTAGCATGGCGATGAAGCAAAATACCACTGTGCCAGCAAGTGCTATGGAATAGCCATATACTCCGGCAGCCACTCCTACTGATAGCGTGGAGAATATGAAGATAATGTTACGTGGGTTTTTAATGTTGACACGAAAGCGGATAATTGCGATGGCTCCAATGATCCCAAATCCAGCAGCTACATTGTTTCCAACTGCCATGATGACCATGCAACTCACCACAGCACTCAATATCATGGCCTGAAAGAAATTCCTGGAAAAGGCCATTTCCTTGTTGGTGAGATAATAAGTGAAGGCTATTGCCGAGCTTAATATGAACGATAATAGTATAGAAAATAAGGCCACTTTGAATGAGGGGTACTCATACAAAGTTTCTTTAGTTAGTGATTCGAGCATCCGTTTTACTTAACATTCCCTTAACAATATAAAGGGATATATTGGTATAACGATACTTGATTTGCTTAATTATTTAGAAGTTTTTTGTGATCAGAGTTTATTGAAAACGCTTTTAAAAACTAGTCAATCTTATTGGTTGAATAGATCAAATTGTTGGTTGATTGATAGATTATGTTCATTGATCAAAGTGCTTGAAGACAAGATTTCAAACTATCTCTCCAGTGAGGAATATTTTTTTGAAATATTTCTTCAAATTTTGATTTATCCATCACACTATAGTGAGGACGCGCCGCTAGAGTAGGGTATTTCTCCGTTGGAATTGGGTGAACCTTAGTGCCAATTGATTTGTATTCAAAAATGGCACAAGTGAAATCATACCATGAAGCAACGCCTTGATTGCTATAATGATATAAGCCGTACTCTTCACTTCCTGAATCAATGATTTCCAAAATCGATAGTGCCATGTCTCTCGCATAGGTAGGTGAGCCAATCTGATCAGCAATGATGTTTAGCTCATCTCTACTTTCGGACAGCTTAATCATTGTTTTGACGAAATTATTACCAAAAGTGGAGTACAGCCAGGAAGTTCTGAAAATGAAATATTTGGTAAGAGCACTTGTTACTTCATGCTCTCCATTCAGTTTGGATACACCATAGTAATTGACAGGCGCAGTAGGTTGATCCTCTTTCAATGGTTTGCAGGAGGTTCCGTCAAAAACAAAATCGGTTGATATGTGGAAGAGCGTTACGTTATGTTCCTGACATAGCTCTGCCAGATTCTTAGACCCTGTCACATTAATGGCATCACATCTTTCTTTGTCTTCTTCGGCCTTGTCAACAGCAGTGTAAGCTGCACAATTGATGCAGTAGTCAAATTGACCTTCTGCAAATGCAACACCAAGGCTTTCTTTGTCCGTAATATCCATCTCGGGATAATCTGAAAATGTGAATTTGAAAGATGGAAATTGGCTTATTAGATCCTGTATTTCTGAGCCCAATTGACCTCCACTACCTGTTACTAAGATTTTCATATCTCTGTTCCTTCTGCGTAATCTCTTAAATATTCATAACGATCGGTTAGATCACCCGCATCTGTGATAGTAGCGCGTTTGATCACTTCCTTACTATCATTACCAAGCAATTCTGGTAGCACGTTATTCAATAACTCATTTCCGAAACTCTCAGAAGCATCGCGTGGTAATTCACAGGGTAAGTTATCTACAGCCATCACGGTGATGTTACCTTCATCAGTAAATGCTGCCTCTATCTGATCGTCGCTTGGATTGTAGTCATATACTGGGTCTTCAATGGTACTTGGCTGCTTGGTGCTTGGAATAGACCCTTCTATATCGCAAGTGATGTCTGCTATTACATGAATCTTGAAATCATTCTTTACAATATCTTCTCTTTTGAACAATACTGGGGAATGTGGATCCCAATAAGCAGCAGCAATTAACAAATCTGCAGCATGTGCATATTTCAAAAAGTCTGAATCGTAGTTTTCTGGATTTTTATAGAACTCATGTCTGCTGAATTCACCACCATCTTTTCGAATATGATAATCTCGAGTATTTAACTGTGTAAACACCGGTTCATTAAACTCTTTCGAAATAAACTCGGCAGGTGATACTTTACGGATACCCATACCATGCATCACCTCCATCGAACCTTTGGCTACTCTTCCACCACCAGTTATAGCAATTTTGATTGCTGGTAGTTTGACTTTTCTATATTCAGTTTTTAGATCCTCCAAATCAAAGCATTCATGCGCAGGGCGTAAGTGGAAGAGGTTGTATCTGTTTCCATATGTAAGCACTCCATTATACGCTCCTACTATTCCTGCCCATCTTCCAAATGCAATGATTCTCTTTCCTGATTGATCAGTCAATGTTTCATAGTCAACCATTCGGATCTTTTTGTCCAGAAGCTCACGCATCAGTTTTTGGTTGTATGGTTGTTTCTTGATTGTATGGGAAAAGAAGAAGTAAGTTTTACCTTCTAGCAACGAGGGGATAGGAACTTCTTTTACACCGAGTAAAATGTCACAATCATCAACACTATCGACAATATGAATGTCTTCGTTTTGATAATCCTCATCAGAGAAACAACGTATGTCAGACGATTGGACAACTAGCTCCACATCCTTAAATCGCTCCTTCACTTGACGTGCCTGAAAAGGGGTGAGAGGTACACGACGATCTATAGGTACTTTTCCTTCTTTAATTATTCCAATCTTAACTGCTGCCATAGTGTTGTTTATAGTATCTTGACGCCCGCAAATCTAAACATTTTGATGAGCTGGAATACATATCTATGGGTGGCATTGCTTTGGGTGCTTTATTTATTGATACACAGTGCCCTGGCTTCTGGTTTTATTAAAGCCAAAGTGCAGAATGGTTTGAGTTTGAATAATAGATGGTATCGATTTCTATATAGTGTAATTAGTACAGTGGGTATTGGCTATGTATTCCTTGAATTGTTGGTTATGCCAAGTGAAGAGCTTTTTGTTTCTACTGGTTGGTTGAAATACGTTAGTATGACAATTGCGTCCTGGGGTGTGATTATTCTGGTCGTTTCTTTTCGTCACTTATCAGGGTTGGCTTTTCTTGGTATTAAAAAAGAAGAGGATAAAGGGTTAGTTACTGAAGGGCTTCACGGGTACATGAGACATCCAATTTACACTGGCACTATACTTATTTTAATGGGTATGTTTCTTTATCACCCAACCGATCTTATCCTGGTGAGCGATTTGATTATTTTCATTTATCTACCTTTTGGAATCATGTGGGAAGAGCAAAAATTGATTGAAGAATTCGGTGATTCTTATTTGGAATATAAAAAACAGGTTCCTTCTTTGATTCCAAGACCCTTTTGGAAGAGGTAGTCATGTGATTGGCGAGAATTTCGAGTTTTTTGGCGAGATCGTAATCAAGAAGATTGATACATTTGATATCTAAACCGACGCCCTATGTTTTCAAAATCCACCAACTTGCACCCACTCGTATCTTATATAAGAAACTGGGAGGCATTCAACGCTATTGATAGGAAGCTCTTTCATATTTTCATGCTTAAGTTACTTGGTGCATGCATCTCAACCATGCTGCTGATTTCCTATGTTACCTGGTGAGTAACCTTTCTAATAGAATTACCCAATTTGATAGGGTTTACACCTAATCTCACTGCAGTTGCGAATCTGGGTAATTAGTTAAGGACGTAATTATCGCAAGTACTAACTTCAAACATTAATTTTATGGAAAGCAATAAACATCCTCTTGTCATTTATATTCAGAATTGGGAACGTTTCAATCAGGAATTAAGAAAGGAGAAGTTGATCCTGATGTTCAAGCTGTTTGGTTATGCTTTTGGTGCCGCCATTATCACAGCATTAATTTTCGCATAAAAAAACCTCAACCAATTCGAGGTTGAGGTTTGTAAATAAATCAAACAGATTTTTATGCTTTAGCTTTCGCTTTGGCATTCTCTACAATACCTTTTGCTTCATCAATCAAGGCTTTTGATTTGGACGCATACTTGTCCACAACCTCATTGTATGAACCCTTGTAGGCATCAAGTTTCTTGTCAAGATTTTTTCTTGTCTTTTTGATGTCTTTCTCAATTTTTTTGAGCTTTTGCTTGCTTCCTTTTGGGTCTGCATAATAAGCAACTGCAAGTCCTGAAGCGATACCTGCTACGAATGTTAAAATTGTTTTACCTGCGCTCATATCTATAAAATTTTAAGTTCTAATTAGTAAAAAGTTCTATTATATGAACGTTTTAAACCTTGTATTGTTTGAGTTTGTCCAAACAATTACAGGATTACGCTGATTTTAAGATGCTGTTACGAGGGTGTTTTTTATATCTGAACCCGGATAAAAGCAGTGCCAAATCGTTGATGACAGCTGAACCAGTTGGAAGACTTCCAGCGCCTTTTCCAATGAATGTTTGCTTACCTGAATAGCTGGCATCTACAACGATAGCATTGTTCTCATACTCTATTTCAAACAGGTCATCATTGGAGTTTATCAGCTCAGGCTGCACTTTGATGCTTGTTTTACCATTTTTTCGAGTAGCAGTTGCAATAGACTTGATTTTCAAGCCCTGGCTTTTTGCTAATTCATAAAAATGATCCTCCATATTGGTAATAGCTTCCAGTCTTACTTGCTGAAGGTCGGTTATGATTTCGCCAAAAGCGTGATAAGTCAATATGATCAATTTGTACAAGGCATCTTTTCCAGAAATATCCAATTCAGGATCACTTTCTGCGAAGCCTTTGTCTTGAGCTAACTTTAATGCCTCATAAAAAGATAAACCCTCTTCTCTCATTTTTGAAAGAATGTAATTGGTTGATCCATTGAGAATGGCTCTGATAGATGAGATTTCTTGCTGCTTGAAAAACTGCTCCAGGTTATGTAAAATAGGTATTGATCCTGCAACTGCCGCCTCGTATAAGAAAGGAGCTTCATATTGCTCATGCCATGTAGCTACTTCCTCTATGTGTTCAGCAATCATCTTTTTGTTGGCAGAGATTACACCTTTTCCAGAGGTTAAGGCAGTTTTGACGATCTCATAGCTCGCTTCAGCATCGTCAGTAAGCTCTACTATGATGTCAATCTCTGGATCATTTAACAAATCGCTTGCTTCCGTTGTGAAAACGACAGGATCCAGATTCCGGAGCTTGTCACGGTTTTTAATGCATACTGATTTGATACGTATGTCAAGGTGAGTATTGGTTTGCAAGGTTTGATAAAAACCCCTTGCTACTTCTCCAAAACCAAACAATCCAAGGACCTTTGTCATTTTAAAAATTCTTTTAGTAGTTGGGAAATTGTTGCTGCTTCTGTTAGAAATCCATCATGACCAAAATGAGAGTTAATGATTTCTAGTGAAGCATTTGTGATATTGTCCGCTATAAATTTCTGTTCATGCGGAGGAAACAACATGTCGCTGCTAATACCGATGACTAAGGCTCGAGACTTAATTCTTTTCAAAGCCGCTTCAGCAGAGCCAAAGTGTCTTCCCAAATGGTGGCTGTCCATTGCTTTGGATAAGTAGTAATAGCTAGGAACAGAGAATCGCTTTCTTAGTTTCTCACCCTGATATTTCTGGTAAGAAGAAGCTGAAAAATCATCCCAACGCTGATCCACATCCTTTTGTGTGCTATTGTAGGTGTCATAATGGCGATACGATAGCATGGCGATTGCTCTAGCTGCTTCCAGGCCTTTAGCAGAATCAATGTTCTCCAATGCCATGCGCTGGGCTTCATTGAACGCAATTCCCCATGGTGAATGAAAAGCATTCGTAGCAAGTGGGACGATGTTCTCAAAAAGTTCAGGTTCCTGAACAGCCCATTCTAGAAGCTGTTGGCCACCCATAGAGCCGCCAATTCCAAGAAATATTTTGTCAAGCTCCAGGTGATTTTTCAAAATCTTATGAGCTTTTACCATATCATTGATAGTGACCAAAGGGAAATTCATGTTGGTCGGGCCTGTCGTTCCATAACAGGAACCCAGCATGTTGGCACAAATGATAAAGTGTTCTTCCGGGTTAATTACCTGATCGTATCCTACCATTTCTGGCCACCATTCCTGAGGATTACCATTCGCTGTAAGCGCATGAAATACCCAAACCACATTGGTTCTGGTATCATTAAGTGTGCCCCACGTGGTGTAAGCAATCCGCACATTCTGAAGTGTGTCACCACACTCCAGAACGATTGGATCTTTAGCCTTAAGGATTATCGATTTAGGCTCTATTTGTGTTGTTTTACTCATTGTCTAATTTCTGAGCGTATATTTTTTCAAATGCCTGTTGGAAGTCCACCTTGATGTCATCTATGTGCTCTATCCCAACAGAGACTCTTAATAAATTTGGTAATACTCCAGCATGAAGCTGTTCCTCACTGGTTAACTGCTGGTGAGTAGTAGCTGATGGTTGAATGATCAACGTTTTGGCATCACCAACATTGGCCAGGTGACTGACTAATTGAAGATTGTCAATCAATCCAGTTGCTTCTTCTTTTTCACCTTTGATTGTGAATGACAATACTCCTCCAAATCCGTTTCTAAGGTATTTTTTAGCTAGATCATGGTAGCTACTACTTTCCAGTCCTGGATAGTTTACTGATTCTACCAGTGGATGAGATTCCAGCCATTGAGCAAGTTCCAATGCATTGTCCACTGTTCTTTGTACTCTTAAGGATAGTGTTTCCAGTCCTTGAGTTAATAAGAAGCTATTAAATGGACTTAAAGCAGGACCAAAATCACGTAAACCTTCCACTCTGGCTCTGATAGCGAAAGCGATATTTGGGAGTCCAAGCGGATTTCCTTCGCCAAATACATCCCAGAATACCAGACCGTGATAACCTTCAGATGGTTCGGTGAACTGAGGGAACTTACCATTCGCCCAGTTGAATTTACCACTGTCGATGATTACTCCACCAACACTGGTACCATGTCCACCAATCCATTTAGTAGCAGAGGCAGTAACTACTGCAGCTCCGTGCTCGATTGGTCTAAATAAATATCCGCCAGCGCCAAAAGTGTTATCGACTACCAATGGAATGTTGTGTTTATCCGCTACAGCCGCAATCGCTTCAAAATCTGGTACATTGAATCCCGGATTCCCAAGTGTTTCCAGGTAGATCGCTTTAGTATTATCGTCAATGAGTTTTTCAAACTCTTCAGCTTGATCACTTTCTGCAAAGCGAGCTTCTATTCCTAGTCTTTTGAAGGCTACTTTGAACTGATTGTAAGTACCTCCATAAAGGAATGAAGTAGAGACGAAGTTGTCTCCAGCTTGAAGAATGTTGTTGAGTGCCAGGAATTGTGCTGCTTGTCCAGAACCGGTTGCCACTGCAGCCACACCACCTTCTAATGCTGCTATTCTTTGTTCGAAAACATCAGTAGTAGGATTCATGATCCTGGTATAGATGTTGCCAAACTCTTTCAATGCGAACAGGTTAGCGCCGTGCTCTGCATTTTTGAATACATAAGAGGTAGTTTGATAAATAGGTACTGCTCGGGAACAGGTAGTTGGATCGACTTCTTGACCTGCGTGTAGTTGTAGTGTTTCGAATTTATAATCAGACATTGCTTTAAAATTTTTGAATTGAAAAAATGAGTATGTGTGCTTTTCTGACCGGAGACAGTCAAGATGACCTGGCCGGCAGGATTGATCAAGCTGCTTGAATCAAACTTGCGGGATTAGCTCATGCAACACATACAGCAAGCATTGCTGATGTAATCAGAAACAATAGAGTGATTGGTTTCACTGCCTTGCAATGAAACGTTTGCTTTCGCGAACGAGATTTTGTTGAATTTCATAACTATCAATTTATCGTTCAGGGATTAGCACCTTCCCGTTTAGGGTGGGGGTTGCTAGCGCTTCTCAGAGCCTGTCTCTCAGCGCTTCTTTATAAATCGATCTATTACCGATTTGAGAGAGCAAACGTAACACGGAAAATTTAGTTTGCAAAATGAATTTTATAAAATGCGGAGTATCAAGAGGTTATTTGATTAATTTAAAGAGTCATACATCCGCCATATGAAAACAATATGCTTCTCGGTTCTTATTTTAACCATGTTTAGTCTTCATGGATCAAATAAAAATATCAACATGCTTCGGTCAGAGTTGATGGCTAAGAGATATGATTTAATGGATACATGTCGATATTATTCTAACCAGATGAAGCGTCTAAGTGAAATCGAACAAGATTCTAGTTTGTATGCGGAAGCTTTGGTCTTTGAGGGATTCAATGATGCCTTTCATTTCGATAACTATTCTGGATATACCAAGATTATGAATGCGGTTGATATTCTTCATAGAAATTCAAGCGATAATCTCCCGATGGCATTTGCGTTTCTTAGTTACTATTTCCTCAAAACGGGGAATAAAGAGTTAACCTTTAACTATGCAAGAAAAGCTGTAAACCTTTCACAGCATATTTCAGATAGCATGCAGATATCTATCTCATATCATTATTTAGGTACCGCATTTTATTCAATGGGATGGAAAAAGGATACACTTGAACATGTGGAAAACATAGATTCTTCTGTTTTTTATTTAAAAAAGGCGATCAAATGGGCTCCAAATGTGTATCAGAAAATTGTTTCCATTTCTAATCTTGGTCAGGCATACTATTTTATTAATCGCAGATTAAATCGTTCACTCGGTAATCCCCATCAGTATTTTGAGCAAGCATATCAATTATCTCTTCAAAGTGGTTTTGATTGGGGACTAGTTGAAAATTCTATTTCTCTGGGCTTGTGGGCTAAAAGAAATAATCGGCTAGAAGATGCGATAGCGTATTTTGATATGGGTATTCCGCTTGCTAGAAAAATTGGTGATAAATGGTCGTTGGAACAACTTTTACAACATAAAATACGGATCATGCAATCTGCAGACTCATCTGAGAATGAAGTTGTTCATGAAATCGGAAAAATGGTATTGCAGATGAGGAATCTGTCTAATCAACGAATGAATAAAAATTTTCAGGATGAACTTGCCAAGTTAGAAACCGAGTATCAAGTTAGTCGGAAAGAGGAAGAATTAGCGATGAAAAATAAGACCATAGCATGGCAGAAGAAAATGTTCGTGATATTCGGTGTTTTATTGGTATTGATTATCGCTTTGGCTGTTTATCTCTATTATTTATTTCGCTTGAATAAGGCACTTTCCGGTAAGAATGAAGTGCTATTAAAAGAACAAAATCATCGTGTGAAGAACAATCTGCAAATGATTTCTAGTTTACTCAGCTTACAATCACAAAAGCTGATGTCAAGTGACGCAAAGGAAGCACTTAGCGACAGCCAATCTCGCGTAAACTCTGTGGCCTTGTTACATCGAATGCTCTATCAAGGTGAGCAAATTGGAATCGTGAATATGAAACTATATCTGGAAACGCTTATCGAAGAAATTACCTATTCGGTGCATAGAGACTTTCATTACGAGTTAAAAGTTCAGAAAGAAGTGAACCTTCCTGTGGAAAAGTCCACAAGTATAGCTTTGATTGTAAATGAGTTAGTAACCAACAGTGTAAAGCATACAGAAGGACTGAATAAGTTGACTGTAAGAATTCATCTTGGAAATGAAGATGAACAGCTGGTATTGACCTATGAAGATAATGGTCCTGGAGTCTCTTCAGAAGTATGGGAGCGATCTACTTCTTTTGGTAATCAGTTGGTGAGGATTCAATCACTACAGTTGAAGGGAATTTATAACATTGATGGTATACCTGGTTTCAAATACCAATTGAGAATCCCTGCTTGATAGTTAGAGAATTTAGTGAAAAAGTCATCTTAGATCTATCCAAAAGAAAATTGAGTGCTTGAATTTACTGTATGCGTTTTCATAAAAATCCAGTAATAATTGGCGTAAGCTTTCTGTTTTAATTTATGGTATGCATAGAGCATTAGTCAATTGTACTTTGACCTAACTTATGCCACATATTGAATAGAGGTGCCTAGAATTACGTCCTATTGAATTTAATGATAGAGGTAAATCTATTTTGAGGGCATTCTTAATTTTCGATCAAAACCATTAACCTGATACATCGCCCAGAAATATGGATGCTGCCAGAGAGGATCAGATTGATTAGACAAGTAAGTCAATTGAGCAGTTCGTATAGCCTCAGAAATCGTTTGGTTTCGATTAATTCCAGTATAAAATCCGTTGATAATGTCTGCATTGCTCTTATCGGAAACATTCCATTGACTTAAAATAGTCGTTGGACATCCGGAGATTGAAAAAGCTTTGGCTAGAGAGAGGTAGCCATCTCCGCCAACAAAATTTCCTGCACCAGATTTGCAACTACTGAGTACGACCATTTCTGGGGATATTTGACTACTTATAATATCAGCAACGGTAATAATACCTGCATTTCCTAACGAAATAAAACTGTTCATAGGATTATCGTCATATGATATACTGTGAGTTGCAATATGAATGACATCCGAATCTTCAAATTTTTCAAAAAACTCACTCTTATCATTGAATTCGCTGGCTATTTTATCAATTATAAACTGGTTTTTTAAGTAGTCTATTTCTTTACTCAAAGAGAGTGGACCTAACTTTATTGCAGATGAGTGGTAGTTTTTATGTGAATTGCTATAAATACCTAGGTTGTTGATTTTTATGGTAGGAGAGTTGTTTTCTCTGTAATAAACTTCATGTAAAAGAGAGAACTGATGTGTGACTCGATACTTTTTAATGAGATAAGACATGTTAGAATAGGAGTCACCTTCATCATTGAATAATAAAATGTTAAATGGAACACTGTGAAGATTGCCAGAAGGAATGATTGTTAGCTTATTTATTTGAGATGAGAAGGGCTCAACAATGGGGTTGAGTAGGGAGAGGTATGCTTCGCGGAAAGTTTTTTGAAAATCCTTCCTATTCGCTAGTTCAGGATTTAGTTGGAATTCCATTGCATGGTACCAATTTGCAAACTTCTCTAATTGCTTGCTGTCTTGGGCATTAACAAGTTTGTGGAGTGTAATTGTGGATTTAGAAATGGAGAATGCATATAAATTAATCCACTGAAAATATTGGATAATCAGTTCTTCAGGATTCAGTTGTTGTTGAAAATTCTTTAAGTCAATTCTTGGCAACGCAATAAGTGATGGGTTTTTAAGATTAGAAATTCCAAGGTTTAACGAGCCTAATCCGTTAATTAAAGCCAGGTTTCCAATTGCTAATTCATGATATTTCTGAGGTATGTCTGGAGAATTTGTCAAAGCATCGAGAAGCCTATCTAAATTTTCACGAATGAGCGTTTCAAAAGTGAGCATATTACTAAGTATGCCTGTCTGCTTTGATAACAGAGCACGATGAATGGCTTCATCTAAGTCAGCAAATGCACGATCGAAATGATCTATTGATTGTGAGTGTTCGAACCATTGATAGTAGGTTCTTGATCTCAGTAGCAAACACTTTATCGCTTGATAATCGAAGGAATTGTCGACCTCCGGTGTTTTTATAATGTCAAAAATATCATCGTAAGCCTCTATGGCTTTTTCAAATTGATGAGTCTCCCGATAATTGTCAGCCAGTGCAATGGTAAGATCCATTTTCCCATGAGATAATCCATTTATTCGGTCTAGAGTGGTCTTTGATTGCTCCAAAACCAGGTCCTCAACTGCTACATCATAAGAGATCATGGTATGTATTGCGCTCGCTGCACTAAGTGCAAAACGTTCAGGTGAAAGTCCTTTTATGTCTAACGATTTGTTGATGTAATACGCAGCTGTGTCATACTCATTTGTTACAGAAAGTGCATTGCTTCGGTAGAAGTAGATGTGCCATAAAAATGGGTCATCAGGATAATAGGTTGTAATGATTTCTTCAGCTGAGTTCATCATTTCCAAACCCTTCTCACGTTTTCCGATGTAACATAGGTGCAATCCGGCAAAGTTTTCGATAACAGCAGCATAATAGAGTGGTAGGTTTTCAGCAGTATGAAAAGCATTATGGTAGTGGTTATCTGCTTCAGTATTATCATTGATACTTTCTAATGCAGTTGCCAATGTTACCTGATTCCAGAACCAATAAATACCTGAGCTGATTCCCAGCTTTTTGTACAGGAGTTCTGCTCTACGAAGCTTCAATATTGCCTTGTCATATTGATGTAAACTAAGCAGGACATTTCCTGTAAGATCAAGCGCTCGTGCGTTGAGGATTTTCAATTCATGGTAAGAGGCACTATTTAGAGAGTATGAGTCTACCAAAGGATCTAGAAACCTTTGAGCTTCTTTGAAATCAGACTGTTCGGTTATTAAGACCTCAGAATACAAAAGAAGAAAAAAACGTGCTACATCTTGGTTTGCAGAAGGAACTAAGTTGCCACTTTTTTCAATTGAATCAAGACCTAAATCACTTCCCCGATGTAAGCTGGAGTAATAAGCAAATGCCGCTATCGGCACCCAGGGATTATCACTTATTTCGGCATAGGCTTGATTTTTCTGGAAAGCAGTTGTGGCTAATTCTTTCATTTTAAGTCCTGAATAGCAAACTGTAAGAAGTGCATTAATTTCAATACGTTTATCAGTGGATTTACAACTAAGTCGGGTAAGAATATCCTCCGCTTCAATCAGCTGTCCGGCGTAAATAAATTGTTTAGCTGTTTTTAATTCTGGACATGAAAATGTTTGGTAATAGCTTGTGAGAAGAAAAACGGCAATGACAAGCTTCGTTCTCATAACTTCTCCATTATCGACGAGGCTTCGGCTTTCTTGAAATCTGACTGGTTCATTAATCTGATCAGTAGGGCCTCAGCGCTTTCAGGATCATCGAGCGCTAGATGCCCTATAGCTGAATACCAAAGAGATTGGGAGCCAACAAGCTCATCTTGATACAAACCATCAAGGACATCTATTGCAGTTTGGTACTTTCCAGCGTACAAATAGGATAATCCAAGATAAAATTGTTTCTGATTGCTTAAAGTATCTTTTGCTTTTAGCTGCCGAATTGCCATGACATAATTTCCAGTGTCATAAGCCGATATCCAATTATCTCCATCACTTCGAGAAGTAAATGAATTTGGATATGGTGTTTCTAGATAAGAGGTAACATCGATTTCGGGTGATGAGGGCCACATTAAATAAACCGTGCTTGCGATAAAAAATGTCAACACCAGCATGGAGATCACAATGACTCTTTGATTTTCTATTTTGAACTCTACCCCTCTGACTTTCAAATACATTTTATCTTTTAAAGGAAGGTCAAGCAATACCTGATCAAATTTTGAATTTCCATCAGTATCGACCTCACCCCCAAAGTCCTTGAAAGATTCAAGAGCAATAGCTCCTTTTTGGTCAACAAATTCTTCCCATGTGAGTCCAAAGGCATAACGGGTTAATTCTTCCAGATATGTGATTGAGGGTTTGCTCTTGAGTGGTCTACCAGTACAATAGAAGCAATAATCTCGGATGGTGTTGGGTCTTAAGTGAAATCCGCTCTCAAGCATTTTCTGACTCAACTTTTTGTTTTTATCAGTTGCGATTTTTCCTCTTAAATCCTGCTTGACTCCAGCTTTCTCAAACCCTGAAATCAGTGCATAATACACATAAGGTGCTTCTTTTCTCACTTTTTCTTATTCCGATATCGGCCGACAGATCCGACGGGTTTATTGGCTCAAATTAGCCCCAAGAATTCTGAATAACAAGTGCACTACTGGCGATCTATGATGAATGCTTCTAAAGTGGAAGGTAAGCGACCATCATAGTGACCCTGAAGACCCTTCCCAATAATCAGGTCACATGATGATGATCGGTAGCTGATCACTACTGGCTCATCTGACCGCAAATTTCAAAACCTATAAACTTATGAAAGGTATTGTAATTGCACTAATAGTGCTTGGGACAATGATGGCATCTTGTAGTGATCCATATGATGAAATCTCCACAAGAGTGGATCAGGAAGTTAAACTGGATGGTGGAACTGATGGAGGTGGAGATGATGGATCAGGAGGCGGTTCTGGTGGGTCTGGCTCAGAAGACCCAGGTTGATAATGTATAAGGCATCGATTTATCCGATGCCTTTTATTATCTTCAATTTTAAATGAAATTAGGTTATGTAAGTTGTTTTATTCTAGTAATTCTGACAAGTCATTTGCTAAAAGCAAATTCTGGATTCATTTCACCTGAAAAAATGCTTGATAGTGGATGGTATTTTCAAAAAAGAGGTATAACTGACTCTTCTTTAATATGGTATAGAAAGGTTGCAATAGACTCAAAAGCATCAGATCGAATTAAAGGACAAGCACATCTAAATATGGCAAATATTTTTAGTGTAAAAGGAGATTACTATGCATCAATAGAGGAAAATATTCTTGCAAAAAACTATTTTGAGTTAAGTGAAAATACGGTGAAGATCTTTCATTGCCTCCGAAATGTTGCATTAAACTATAATGGATTGGGTCTCTATCATATTTCACTTGACTATTTGCACAATGCAGAATTAGTTTTGAATGATTTGGAAGATCCATCGCTTCAGTATTTGTTAAATATTTCAATTGGTAGGGTTTATGAAGAATTGAAAGAATATGATGAAGCTTTAAAAAGTTATGTCACTGCCAATAAAATTGCATTTAACAATGATTTAGTTAAGAATTTCAATGAATCACTAATCAATATCGGGAATGTTTTTCTAGCACGGGTTCAATTAGATAGTGCGATGGGTTACTATTTCCGTGCACATAAGGCGTCCATTGTCGCTGGCGACAGCTTGAGGTTGGCTTATACCTCCAATAACTTAGGGAAAAGCTATCTTCAAAAAGGTGAATGGGATAGTGCAGAATTCTACTTGTTAAAGGCTTTGGATTTGAAGATTAGTCATGCTCAGAGCCGATTGCCCTCTACCTACAACGCACTGGCCAGCCTATATGTAAGTTTGGCAGATTATCAGAAGGCTTATGGTTTTCTGAATGAAGCAATTTTGCTAGGAAAAGAGCAAGGCAACCTGGAGCATCTGCTGGAGTCCTACGAAGTACTGAAAAACTATCATCAGCATGCAAGAGATTATAAAAAAGCTTTATCTGCCATGGAGATTTTGGATTCTCTAAGAACCCATCGCTTCAACACAGAAAAATTGGCTGTCAATAAATTGAAGGCTTCTTATGACTTGCAGAAGAAAGACGACCAAATTGCTTTGAAGGAATCACAATTAAAGCAGGAGCAATTGATCAGGTGGTTAATTGTGATAGCTGCCCTTGTTGTGTTAATGGTAGCTATTGTTTTCTATCGACTCTTTAAAACCAACCTTCGACTGAAAAAGAAAAATGAAGTTCTGCTCAAGGAGCAAAACCATCGGGTGAAGAACAACCTACAGATGATTTCTAGTTTATTGAGTCTGCAGTCTCAGAGCTTACCCTCTCTGGAGGCGAAGGGTGCGCTTTCAGAAAGTCAGGCGCGAATCAATTCGGTAGCACTGCTCCATCGGATGCTATATGAAGGAGAGGAATTGGGCAAGGTGGAACTGGTTGATTATTTAAAGTCATTAACAGAGGAGGTCAAGTACGCTGTGCCCAGAACATTAACACTTAGGTATCAGATGCCTGCAAGAGTCATGGTTGAGATAGAAACTGCTACCAGTCTGGGATTAATTGTCAATGAACTGATAACGAATAGCGTGAAACATGTATCAGGAACTATTGATTTGGCAATAACCCTTGAAATTGAAATGCTTGAAGGTGAACTCAGGCTCTTCTATCATGACAATGGGCCAGGTGTTGATTTGTCTGCATGGGAAGGCTCTTCCAGTTTTGGAAATCAGTTGATCCGTATCCAATGTCAGCAATTGCGTGGTAATTATAAGGTTGAGAACTCGGAGGGATTTTCGTTTATCCTTGCCTTAAAAAGGTAACTAACGGATAGCATTCACAAGAACAATGTAGTCCTTCATAAGAAAAACACAGCGTTCATTTAGTTCATTTGCTCACTGGCCATAGATCAAGTAATTTAAGGTTAACTATCAACGATTATGTCATACACCATACTGACCATAGAAGATGATCTTTTGATCGCCGCAGACCTTCAGTCCAAGTTAGGTCAGCTGGGCTATCGGGTTTTGGCCAATGCCAGAACAGGCCTGGAAGCCATAGAACTCGTGGAAGATTTATCTCCTGATTTGATCATTGCTGATATCACTATCGAAGGTGACATTGATGGTGTTGAAACCATTAACCGTATTTATGATTTTTATCGTTGCCCAGTGATTTACCTCACAGGAAATTCGGAATCTACCACTGTAAAGAAAGCTTTGGAGACGCAACCAGCGAGCTTCTTGCTAAAACCTTTCAAACTGAGTGAGTTTGCTATCAATATTGATCTGGCCATTAAAAACTTTAAAGAGCAATACAATTCAGTGAAGGTAGATCGGGTGAAGGATAGCATTTTTGTGCCGGATAAGTTTTTGTATCATCGGGTCTACAAACACGATATCATCTACGTGGAGGCCGATGGAGCCTATGTCAAAGTGGTTACTGAATTCAAAAACTACCAACTCACTACTAACCTAAAAACCTTTATTGCTCAATTTGAGCATCCAGATTTCTTTAGAGTATCTAGAAAGCATTTGATTAATACGGCTAAGGTGGACCGCATCAATGGCAATATGCTGTATCTCAGAGGAAAAAATCAAGAATATCCAATAACGATCTCCAAGCCTCAGCGTTCTGAGATTCTCAGCAAGTTTGAGATCATTAAGACAAAGGGGTGATCTATTTATCCAAGATGCTGTTTAATAAAGGACTTCTTATGAAGTTGTAGGTCTTTCTATAAGAAGGTAGTAGTCTCTCAAAATGAAATTTGGTTCTACCTTAAATGGCCTTGAAGTATTTAGAATGATATATGAAATACTAAGCTACTTTTTCCTCCCTACTTTTTTCGTAGTGACTTATTTTCAATCAATCCTAAAACCAGGAAATAATCATTCACAAGATTGAATAACTGCTTTGCATGAAATGTTCGGATTCTCATAAAAGAAAATTCAGTTACCGTGAATAGTTGAGCAAATTGATTGGAAATCAAATCAATCAATTATGAAAAAGCCATTAAAACCAATCTTCGGAATGCTGACTTTTCTTTTCATTTTAAGTGCTTGCTCAGATAAGATAGATGATAATTCTACACATGAAAAATTGGCTCAAACTCTCTTTTCTGCGATAAAGTATAATGATTTGGAACTGTATTCTAAATATCAGGAATCGCAAGAGAGCATCGACTGGAAAAAGGAAAATTGGAAGGACTACAGATCTGATTATGCAGAAAGAAGATTGAAAAATAATACTGGAAAAGAAGCCGAATATTTAGAACGCATTCGTAAAGAGTTTCAAGAAAAAGGAATGACCAATTGGGAGTCAGCCAAATTTGAGATGGTGCAGTTTGAGTCAGCTGAAAACAATGGGTATCCAATGGCTCGATACAACAAAATTGTTTTTAAAGATGGAGATGGTGGAACGGGTGAGATTGGTATCACATTGATGCATGCAATGGATGATGGTTGGATTGCAACAATAAGACCAGAATTTAAAGGATATCGCCGATAGCCTTCTCCTTAAGCTACTTATCGTCATAAAAAATTCAAAGTTGATATGAAAAGAATATCTCTGATTGTTGCCATATGCACTTCGCTATCAAAGTATGCTGTAGGCCAAAATGATCTTGCCTTCTATAAAAGTCATCCAGAATATTGGCCCCTCATGGTATCTCTCACTTCTGATTATAGATCAGAATTATTTGGTGTGGTTACAGAAATGAAAGCCGGAGGTCCTTATGAATTTATTGAAGTGGAACAGTTGCTGGATTTCGTAAAAATTTATGTTCCAACCGCACCAGAAGGGATTAAAAAGGAGTATCCTGCAGAAGTAAACCGTACGGATTTTTTGCAAAGGGCTAATGACTATTTCAACAATTTGAGTGAAGCGGAGAAACAAATCACATACAAATCTTTAGGCAACTATCCAGATAAGTGGCCGGATGAAGTCAAAGTTCGACGTTCGCATAAAATCAAATCATTGGATAAAGGAAAAATTGAAATCAACTATGGAGATATGGTTAGGCCAGTGCGCATGGCAGTGGATGAACTTGTCATTGAAATAGATGGTGGTCAATACCTAATTGATCCCGTAAAGACGGATATTTTAGCCAGAGTTAGGCATGAAAAAAGTGATGAAACCATTGAATTGGTCTCAAAGGAATCAACTACTACAGGTCCTAAGCAGGTAAGTAGTCAAGGTTCCTATTTATCTCAAAAATCAAAGGCAGGTAGCGTTGATCAAAACGTTGTTTATCTGGAAGTGGATCGGTTTAAAGATTTTAAAGAGGGATTTGCAGAGGTCACTATTGGCAATAAAACAGGCCTTATTAACAGTTCTGGGGAGTTTGTGTATGACATGACGAAATTAACTTTTTCCAATTCTTCTCGAGACAGGTTAGGAAATTATTTACTAATGGCTCATGGTGGATTTTCTACTAATGGTGTGATGAAATATGGTGTTTTTAATCTTGAAAAAAAGGATTTTGAAAAAGAGCTTCAATCCAATCGGATTGAATTTCGAGATGATTTTATTTTAGAGTATACAGATGGAGATCATTATCTGATTACAGATGTATTTGGGAATCAGCTAGGGCCAATAACAGATTACTGGCATGATGTTTATTCTGGTACCCAAAATGGATCCTCAGATGGACATTATAAAGACTTATCTAAATACCCTTTACAAAGGAAGAGTACTAATGGATTAATTGGATTTGGATTCCCAGGAAAAGGGTTTCAAATAGAACCCGCATATCAACAAGCTTCTGATTTTCATGAGGGACTAGCGGCTGTCTACAAAGTAGATGCTTTTGGAAAAGGGGCATGGGGGTTCATTGATGTCAATGGTGCTGAGGTTATACCTTTCGTCTTTTCAAAGAAGCCACATGATTTTTATAATGGATTGTCTCTGGTATTTCCTTCAGACCCTTCCAAAATGGGCTTTAAATCAGCTTATATTGACAAAACAGGCAAACCTTACATTAAGCTGCCTTTTTTAATCCCAGATAGTCATGAAAACGATTTTGTGAAGGAGGTCATTTTTACGTCACAAGCCGGTGTCAGCTATGCCTCTTTTCTGATTATCAATAAAGACGGTACTCAAACCGATCTACAGGCAAAATTAAAAGCTTCAATACCAGCTTATCAAAGTATAAAAGTTGAGGGTTACACTCCGTTGTTAACATCGAGTATACTATCGGTTCATATTTTTCTTTCTAATACGGTTAATGATCCATATGCGCTTATGGATTTATCAGGAAATCTATTGACTCCTCCTATTTTCAAAGATCTGGGACCTTTTGATGATATGGCTGGTCTTGCTTATGCCAAATTTGAGAAAGCTGATGGGACGGTGTTAGAAGGATATGTAAATGCAGAAGGAGTTTTCATGATTTTGAAAAAGCAAGAGTCATCAGGATGGTAGATTCGGTAAGAAGATTAGATGCTTTTATAAGAAAAGCACTCCACTCTACATACTTGATTACCAATGGTTAGATCGCTGGTTTATCTTCATTTCATTATTTGATAAAACCGCATAGTCATGAAAAAATCATACATTCTTTGGGTATTTATTTCCCTTATATGTTTCACCTCGCAAGCCACTATCTGGCGCGTTAACAACCAATCCACCTCTACAGCTGTATTTACCACGGTTCAGGCGGCGATTGATGATGATCGTGTGAGTAATGGCGATACAATTTTGATAGAGGGTTCCCCAGATGTTTATTCTGGATTTGATGTGGACAAGAGATTAGTTATTCTAGGGAGCGGTTTTTTTCTAAATGAAAACCCTAAGGCTTCACTTGAAGGAGTATTGAGTGTGGTTAGTGATTATGTCGATTTATTGGATGGATCTCAAGGTTCGGTAATTAGTAGCCTTGTCTTCTCTAATTCATCCCTAGCAACTCCTAGAATAAGTGTCAACAATATTTGGTTGGCACGATGTTATTTCGCTAATGATGTCTATGTTAGTGATGATATATCTGGTTTGTTGGTGACCGAAAATTATTTTGCCAATAAAGGAATAGAGTATTCAAGTCTTGCCTCTTTGCAAGGAACAGTATTTAAAAATAATATTGTCAAAGCCAATTTCACAATACTGAGTGATTCGAATGACCCCCGTACTTTCGCTGCGGTAGAAAACAATCTCTTCTTGGGAGATGTAGCTGTTACGACGAGTACCTATCGCAACAATATCTGGCTTCCGTTAGAGGCTTCTACAATTAATGTAACTGCTGGTATTAAAGAATACAATCTGAATGTATCTGTTGACATGGGTACGGAAAACAACAACCAGGTTATCAATGGATTAACTGACTTATATACAGGCTCAGGTTCTACAGATGGTAAGTGGCAAATCAAATCGGATTCGGAGTATAAAAATTCAGGTAAAGACGGCACCGATCCAGGACCGTACGGAGGCAGCAATCCTTATGTGCTTTCCGGTCTCCCTTCCTTACCGATCATCTACGAGATTAGTACAACAGGATTTGGAAGTGCCGATGAAGGTCTTCCTGTGACTATCAAGGTACGATCAAACTAATGTTGTTTTTAGATCGTACGATTATGAGACTTATTTTATTACTTGGAGTGGTTATTTCACTCAGTTTACAGTCAGTCGCTGGAGATAAGACAATGGCTTCAACAGTCCGTTATATCGCGATTAAGCCATATATTTTTCGTCAGACTGATGGGACCGGAGGGGTAAGTTTAAACAAGCTGCAATCCGAACTTGCGCATATCAATACTTTGTTTGCAGGTTCTAATATCCAGTTTTATTTTCTGGAGAGTGACTTCATTGATGGTAGCCCATATTATGATTTTGAGCAGTCTACGGAGCAAGATGCGCTGTTTACTAATTATAGTGTCGCGAACACTATTTCATTATACGTAATCAATGAATTTACAGAAGATGGTTTTTGTTTTTCTTCGAGAACAAATAGCACTCTAGGAATTCGCGCAATTATTCTAGATAAGGACTGTGTTGCTGGAGATGTATTAGGAAATGATTTGGCGCAGGGGTTAGGTTTCCTCTTTTCATTAGACTGGACACACGGAACGTCCAATACTACACTAACTGATGAATTGGTAGACGGTTCAAACTGTGCTACAGCTGGGGATCAAGTATGTGATACTCCAGCAAGCCCTAACTTGTCTGGTCTCGTGGATAGCCAATGCAACTATACAGGTACTGCTACTGATGCTAACGGTGATCCTTTTGATCCGCTGGTAAACAATATCATGTCTTTTTCCAGAAGAACCTGTATGGACAGCTTTACCCCAGGACAACTTGCGAAAATGGAGAGTTATGCTAGCAGTACTTTGACTGATTTGGAAGATAGTGTCGTCAACGGCATGGCAAATTTTATTGTGACGGAGCGAGCGTTTCGATTTGCTGGGGATCAAGTACAGTTCACAGATCAATCTGTCAATGCCCAATCCTGGTCCTGGAATTTTGAAGGAGGAAGTCCGACAACTTCTACTGACCAAAACCCCCTAATCACGTATTCAAGTCCTGGGCAATATGACGTTAGTTTGACAATAGTGGATGACTTAAGTACAAGCCATACGCTAGTCTTTTCGAATTACATTACTGTTGATCCATTTGATATTACCTACGATACACCTGAGGGTTGGGATGCTCCAGTGCGCTTTTATAAATTTGATACAGATGGATCAACAAAAATTTACCAGGAGGAGTTTGCTGCCGGAGATGACATTTACCTGGAATACGGGATCACCAATCAAGGTGTAAATGATGCAGTTGATAGTGTTTTAAGGGTTAAAATTTATGCTAATGATGTGCACAAATGGACCAACACCTGGACAATATCGGCTCAAGGGGAGCTTATCGGCACCACTCCAAGACTAGGTCTTTTACCTCCTGGGACTAATGAAATCCGCTTGGATTTTGACGCAGAAGATGACTACCCCGAGTACGATGAGAGCAATAACGTTTATACAAGCATTGTGTCAGTCTCAGAACCTGAAAGTATCGACCCTTCACCTGTATCTCCTATCCTCGGGATTGAATATTTCTTTGATACCGCTGTTGAATTCGGTGAAGGGACTTTCATTTCAGCTGCTAGTACCACTTCTGATGTAACTATTGATGCCAATATTCCTGTCAATAGTCTATCCACAGGATTGCATGCCTTACACATAAGAGCAGTTAATCAGGCTGGTAGATGGGGGCAAACCTATAAACGAAATGTATATGTCGTACCTACGGAAGATTTATCCATCAAGCAATCAGAGTATTATTTTGATCAGGATCCTGGTTATGGTAGCGGTACACCAATTACATTGACTGATGGAGAAACGAATCATGTGATTGATTTATCTACTGTTTCAAATGGATATCACCGACTGTTTATTCGAACTCAGAATAATATGGGTCGTTGGTCTATTACTAATCATATTTCCTTTATCAAAGTAGGGCAAAAGCTTAATCCAGCCATTACAAAGCTAACTTATAGCTACTATGATTACGAAACAGCATCGTATGGCTCAGAATACTCTTATCCTTTTGACCCGGTTGTAGCAGCCTCTGAAGAAATTTTATTGCTGGATAATTCAGAGTTGGTTAGTGGAAAGCAATATGCTGTAGTGGTCTATGCACACGACGAGAACGGCAAAAAAAGCCGAATGGTTTATGACAATTTCACCTATAATGAGGTTGTCTTAATCTCGATAGATGATGTGGAAGTTACTGATTTACTATGTCATGGAGTTGAAACTGGTCAGATAACCATTACTGCTTCTGGAGGGTCAGGTCAGCTAGAGTATTCTATTGATGGAACTGAATTCCAAACAGATCCAGTTTTTGACAGTCTTGCCTCAGGAGATTATACTGTTTACGTAAGAGGTGATGAAGACAATTATGTAGAAACCAAGGAAGTGTCAATATCTCAACCTGAATTGCTTGAACTAGATTCCATCAATTCTACAAGCCCAAGTTGTCTAAGCTCACAAGATGGTCAAGTGGTTTTGAGTTCCAGTGGTGGCACTGCTCCTTATCTGTTTGGTTTGGATGATCAGTTTCAAGAAAGCAGCACTTTTGATGATCTTTCGCCAGGGAGTAAGGAGTTCTTGGTAAGGGATGCAAATGGTTGTGATGCTTTTGTAAATGTGCAGCTAGACCCACAGGAACAAATCAGTGCTCCGGTGATACAAATCATTGATAGCACGGGTCACTTGAGTGTGTCGTCACAATACGAGGTATACCAGTGGTATCGAGACGAGGAAACGATAACAAATGCAGCAGATAGCCTCTATTTGGTGGAGGATTTTGGAGCATATTTCGCCCAGACGATTAGTGAGTCTGGTTGTATCTATTATTCTGATACTCTTCTGGTTGACCAAATAGTTGTGAACGAGATCAAGCAAGTAGGGGTGAGTTGTGAAGGTACTGAGGATGGTGCTATTCGTGTGGATGTAGCTGGTGGATATGGTTCATTAGCTTATTCTCTGGATGGAGAAAATTATCAATCATCACAGCGTTTCTATGAATTAGCTGCAGGAGATAATAGCTTATATATTCGAAGTGACCTTAAAGGCTATGTATATGAGCAAACATTCGCAATTGGTGTGGAACCTGAACTCAATTCAATAAATGAATCCTTTGACAAAAGAGATCCTCATAAAATCATAAATCCGGATCAAGATATTACATGGGAAATTACCAGTTTAGCACAACATGATGGTGAATTCTCAATGTTCATGAATTTTTGGAGTTATGAAGCCATAGGAGCAAAGGACTATTATATTTTACCCGGAGTGATTAATGGTGCTGACCGTGTACAATTGGATTTCCATTATGCATATACTGGATACACTGGAGATGCTCAGGCAACCGATTCTCTAGCCATTGCTCAATCATTTGATTGTGGCTCCACCTGGACTGTTATCAAACAGATGGGTGGAGAGGAACTACACACGGCCAGTTCAACAAGTGATTATTTTGTTCCTGTCGAATCAGAGTGGGATTCTATTGGTATTCGAATAGATACTTCTTCAAGCAATTATTTGCTAGCATTAGTTGGTATCAATCACTATGGAAACTTGTTATACCTTGATCAGGTGCAACTTAGCAATTATTTGAACAGTGATCCAATTCTAGAAGATACTGAGCTGTCGATAGAGGAGAATTCGGTTGTAGGGTCTTTAGTAGGTTCGGTCACAGCGACAGATGTAGATAACGATCCTTTAACATTCAGAATACTCGTAGGAAATGAGTCAGGCACTTTTGAGCTTGGATCTACCTCTGGTGACTTATTAGTTTTGGATTCATCTGCGCTGGATTATGAGACTCAGGATTTGTTTGAATTGGAAATTGAAGTTTCAGATAATTACGGTGGAGCAGATACTGTATTAATAAGTATAGTTGTTCTGGATGTTAACGAGAATAGTACACCTGGTATAGAGAATCAATCTTTTAGTATTCCAGAAAATAGTATATCTGGAACAATAATAGGTATCATAACTGCAAGCGATTTGGATGGAGATGTTCTAACATACCAAATTCTTTCTGGAAATATTAACGATGCTTTTTCGGTAAACTCTTCGTCAGGTGAATTGGCTGTGCAAACCAGTTCAGTTTTGGACTATGAGACAAACCCGACGTTTAGTTTGGAAGTACAGGTTGAGGATGGAAATGGTGGAGCTGCAACAGGATTAATTACTATTGAATTAATCGATCAAAACGAGACTATTTTATCTTCCAGAGGTACAGAAGTTTTCCTTTTTCCTAACCCTGTACATGATAAGATTGGCATTGAAGTGCCAGAAAGTTCTCTTGGTACTAAAATGTACATAAAAGATTTATTGGGAAGAACCGTTCGAGAACAAATAGTTGCGCAAAAAACTACGATGATCTCTGTCGAACATCTTCCAAGCGGTATCTATTTACTCCATATAGGCGAGGAAGTATTCAAGATATCCAAACAATAAATACCACCGCTTAATGCTAAAGTAGGTGTCTGTGATGCCTACTTTATTTTTTGCTCCAACAAGAATTTACCAGCCCAGGCTTTCTTATCCAATGAAGAAAATACTTGCTTGATAGGCTCCCCTTTGGGAATATCTACTCGTGCTGTTAGCACACCAATAGCAGCTAAAGCTCCAGATAATAAGGGTTCTTCTATGTCTCCTAATTGTCTCAAAACCAGATAATTGTCTTCAAGAACCAGGTCTGGATAAAATCCATTTGGGTAATCTTGACCAGCATTGTTAACCAGCTTCACTACGATTGGCTGAATGGCCCAGTCATTGAAGTCACTGTCCTGATCATTGATGGTGATAGAACCAACATCTTTACCCACGGTGGTATCGCCAACCACATATACATCCATAAAAGGCTTAAGCGAATTGATAGTCACCTCTGAAGCAGAAGCACTTCTACTTGAGGTAAGGACATATACAGTTCCAGTGCCTAACTGTGCTCCTATATTCTCTGATTTGTCAAGAAATTTTACATTCAGGAAATCTTCACCAAGATCATCGTCATCCAGGATCAGTTGTTCCACTTGATCATTATAGGTTTTCTTAAACACTAAATCAGAAGAAGTGGCATTTTTCACCATCAAACTGGTGAGGTTTCTTACGGAGGTTTCACTACCACCTGAGTTGAATCTAAGATCCAAAATAAAGTCTTGAACTCCTGCTGCTTTGAATTCACTAAAAATAGCGTCCATTTGCTCGTCATAAACATAATTGCTCCCAGGGGAAAAGAATGTGTAAACCAGATAACCTACTTTCTTGCCATCAAAATCGTACACAGAATCTAACAAGAAGGGATTTTCAGAGAAAACAACAGGCGTTAGAGACAAAGACCCTTTATCATCAAATTCCTCGGTTTCAAAGTTGAACCTTCGGTATGTTAATTCATAAGTTGAGTTGAGACTGGAGAGAAGGCTTTGATAATTGTCTATGGTTAATTGTGTTCCGTTGATTTGATAAACAATATCTCCTCTTTTCATGCCAAGTTGATCTGCCGGGGACTCTGCTTTGATATATGACAGCTGCATGATTACATTGGAGCCTCCGGTTTCTTCCAGGTATAATTTGAATTCAAAACCAGACTCTAAAGAAACTCCATTCAAAAGATTAATTAATTCCTCATAATTGTCATAAATAAAGGAGAAACGATCCTTGCTTGATAATAAGCTTTCGAAAAAATCCGCAGGGTCAACGTTGGTCTCGGGTTTTGATGGTATTTCATCTGTCCAGAGATAGTAGAAGTCCATGTTGGCATAAATCCAATTATTGATTTGGTCAAGTTCAGTGCCAGGATCTACCTTGTCTCCACAAGAGAATAAGATTGTCAAGGTACCAAGAGACAAAATGAAAAGAGACTTCAAAATATTTTTCATAACTGGACTTTTAAGGGACATCTAATTTATACCAATGCTAGTAAACCTAGACTATGCAATGGCATATTTTAGAATTGAAAAAGGTTGGTCCATTGCATAATGACGAAAAACTCCATTTCAGGAAGTTTTTGTCAGGTTTACCCTGACAAAGCAAGGCTTTCGTCAGCCCAGAGGGTAAAATTATGCTCAACATAATTTAAGGTAAAACAAAAAACCGGCTAAAAAATTTAGCCGGTCTTCAAAAAATATCTAGGAATTAATTTTTATGCTAATACCTTTTTGATGGTCTCTCCAATATCAGCAGGAGATTTTACCACGTGTACACCATTCTCAGCCATGATTTTCATCTTAGCCTCAGCAGTATCTTCTGCTCCACCAATGATTGCACCTGCGTGACCCATTCTTCTACCTGGAGGTGCTGTTTGTCCAGCAATGAATCCAACGACAGGTTTTTTGTTTCCGTTTTCTTTGATCCAACGAGCTGCTTCTGCTTCGTAGTTACCACCGATCTCACCAATCATCACGATTGCTTCAGTTTCTGGATCGTCCATAAGCAACTGAACCGCTTCTTTAGTAGAAGTACCAATAATCGGGTCACCACCAATACCAATAGCAGTAGTGATACCGTATCCAGCTTTTACTACCTGATCAGCCGCTTCATAGGTCAATGTACCTGATTTAGATACGATACCTACATTCCCTTTTTTGAAAATGAAGCCAGGCATGATACCAACTTTAGCACCTTCTGGAGTAATTACTCCCGGGCAGTTAGGACCTACTAAAGTAGCGCCTCTTTTCTTTGCGTAAGGCTTAGCGAGCATCATATCCTTCACAGGAATACCCTCAGTGATGGTTACAATTACTTTGATACCTGCATCAGCAGCCTCCATAATGGCGTCTGCAGCAAATGCTGGTGGCACGAAGATGATAGTTACATCTGCACCAGTTGAATCTACAGCTTCTTTCACTGTATTGAATACTGGTTTGTCAAGGTGAGTCTGTCCTCCTTTACCTGGAGTTACTCCACCGACAACATTGCTACCATATTCGATCATCTGTGATGCATGGAACGTTCCTTCTGAACCAGTGAATCCCTGAACGATGATCTTTGAATCTTTATTGACTAGAACACTCATTTTGGATTGTTTTCTATTTGAGTTGCAAAAATATTTGAAATGGTAACATTGACAAATGGATTGCCATATTTAACCCATATTTAAAGTATATATATACATTTGTATACGCCAGTTGTTTATTACCGCAGCGTTTTCTACCGATCTGTACCAAATTGTAAGAATGGCTCAAGCTGAAGCTTTTGAGATCACTACTGGTGATCAGACAAATATAAGTGCAACTCTCTATACTGGAGATACTAAAAGCAATCATTTAATTATTGTTTGCCCTGCTACTGGGGCTCCACAAGGATATTATCGTGGATTTGCTGAATATGCAGCTGATTATAATGACTTTGACGTCATAACATTTGATTATCGTGGGATTGGGAAATCCCTTAATGGGTCGGTCATCGACTGTAAGGCGAAAATGAGTGATTGGGGTATCTATGATTTGGAGTCCGTTATTAAATGGGGAGAGATAAAGTATGATAAACTATTTCTGATAGGTCACAGTGTGGCCGGACAGATATTCCCAAAGGCGAGTAGTCATTCAAAAATTACCGCAGCCTATTTCGTAGGTTCACAATCTGCTTATTATGGATGTTGGAAAGGCTTGTGGTTGCTCTATGTGCTGTTTTTCTGGTATTTTTTGATTCCAGTCACCACCTTTATTTTTGATTATTTGCCTGGCTGGGCAATGGGTGGAAGTATACCTATTCCTAAAAATGTGGCATTGGAATGGCGTAAATGGGGAATACATAAAGAAGGAGTGCTGCAGGGAAACAAGACAATTATAGATCGTTTTGAGTCCGTTCGCATACCGATCCACTTTGTGAATATTGAAGATGATAAGTTGTTGGGTCCGTCCAAAGCGACTCAACGTTTGATGAGTCAGTATAAGAATGCGGTAACTACTTTTCAGTTTATTTCACCTAAAAACCTGAAATTAAAGCACATTGGCCATTTTGGGTTCTTCAAAAAGCAGTTCAAAAAACCTTTATGGCCAATGCCAATGTTCTTTTTTACGCAGCACATCAAAAAGCTAGACTGATAAAATATATCGGTCGATAAATTCTCTGACAGCCGCGTCTCCACCTTTTCTTTCAAGAACAATATGTGAGATGGCTTTGATTTGATCCACCGCATCTGCAGGACATACAGCCAAGCCAACGGTTTCCATGATTTCTTGATCGTTCACATCATCACCCATAAAAGCGATCTGATCAAATTCCAGATTGAGCCCATCCATCCATTCTTTAAGCACTTCTAGTTTTGGTCGTTGACCAACATAAAAATAGTTCATATTTAGAGAGTTGGCCCTGGAACTTACCATCTCAGCAACAAGACTATGGCTAATGATCCCCACTTCCACTCCGGCCTTCATCGCCAACCGTATGCCCATCCCATCTTTTGCATGAAATTTTTTAAACTGTTTGCCATCCTCCATTACATAGATTCCCCCATCTGTCATGGTGCCATCTACATCCAGGATGATCATTTTAATGTTTTTTGCTTTTTCTATTGACATCAAATTATGGTTCTGCCTACTGCTTTTGCTACTGGTTGCAGGCTATGGTACATCTGTTCAAATTCTTCAAAATTCAGTTGCTGCGAAGCGTCTGATAATGCTTTTTCTGGGGTGGGGTGTGTTTCTATGAGTAATCCGTCAATTCCCATGGCAACAGCAGCCCGGGTCAAATCAGGGACTCCATAGCGATAACCCATAGCATGACTCGGGTCTACAAAAATTGGGAGATTAACGTGATGCTTGATGTACGCGACTCCAGTCAAATCAAGCGTAAATCGGGATTTGGACTCGAAGGTACGTATGCCTCTTTCGCAAAGTATGACATTTGGGTTGCCTTGAGATAGTATAAATTCTGCTGCCTGAACGAATTCTTGAAGTGTTGATCCAAATCCCCTTTTTAGTAAAACGGGTTTGTCTGATTGGCCACATCTTCGCAAAATGGAAGTGTCATACATGGCTTTGGTGCCGATTTGGACTATATCGGTATGTTCTATTACCAAATCTACGTGACTGCTGTCTTTTACTTCAGTGATGATGTTTAGTCCATGCTTTTCACGAACCTTTACCAATAATTTGAGGCCTTCTTCGCCAAGGCCCTGGAAAGTGTATGGGCTTGTTCTTGGTTTGAAACAACCAGCTCGCAACGTCTTGATTCCGAGGCTTTTGATGAAAGCAGCAGTTTGGTCTAGTTGTTCCCATGATTCCACACTGCATGGTCCTCCAATTAGATGGGTATTAATTCCATCACCAATAGTGAGGTCCCCAAGTTGGATGTGTCTTTTTGATACGTATGATTTATCAGCAAGCTGTATGTCAGAGTTCATGACATAGTAGTTACTGATGATCGATTCAAATTGCGGAGGAACTTGCTTTAGGCTTGAAGACGAAACTAGAATAGGCTCATTGTCTTGCTGAAAGACAATTCCTTGTATCACACCTCTCAATTCTTCAATTTGAGTACCTGTTGTATCTTTTTTGAAATGAATAATCATTGTTGCTGTTTGGGTTAAGCCAAAGATAAAGCGATTACTAGTTGTAACCTCTCTTTGTTTGGTGAGTATCTTAAGTGATTATTGATCAAAAACACAAAATAGGTTTAGGAATCCTAAGGCTCACTCATTACACGAGTGGGCTTTTATTTTTGGTAGAGTATTGGATATTTTAGTCCCATGATAGACTTAAGAAGTGATACGGTTACCAAGCCCACCACAGGCATGTTAGAGGCCATGATGTCCGCTGAAGTAGGAGATGATGTTTTTGAAAGTGACCCAACTGTAAACAAGCTTCAAGAACGATTAGCTGGAATGTTTGGGATGGACGCTGCCTTGTATTGTCCTTCCGGTACAATGAGTAATCAAATTGCGTTTAGAGTCGCTACCAGACCACAAGATGAAGTGATTTGTGATAAACGTTCTCACATCTATTTATATGAAGGAGGTGGATTAGCTTATAATTCTATGCTGTCTCCCAAATTGCTTGATGGAGATAGAGGACGACTGACGGCAGATATGATTTCTTCCAATATCAATCCTCCAGATGATGTTCATTGTCCTAGAACGTCTATAGTTGGTTTGGAAAATACAGTCAATAAGGGAGGTGGATGTTTTTACGACTTGAATGAGATCAAAGCCATCCGTAAGGTTTGTGATGAACATGATTTACACTTACATTTAGATGGGGCACGCCTATTCAATGCTCTTGTGGAAACAGAGGAGCAACCATCTGAGTATGGAACACTTTTTAATACCATTTCGATTTGTTTTTCCAAAGGGTTAGGAGCACCTGTGGGGTCTGTTTTATTGGGATCAAAAGTACAAATTAAAGAAGCGAAGCGCGTGCGAAAAGTGCTGGGAGGAGGCATGAGGCAGGTAGGCTATTTAGCTGCAGCGTGTATCTATGCACTGGATAATCATGTAGATCGATTGAAAGAAGATCATGTAAGAGCAAGAGTCCTTGGGGAAGAAATGGCCAAAAAAGGTTTTGTGGATGAGGTTTTACCTGTAGAAACCAATATTGTGATTTCAGAACTTACTAATATTACTCCTAAGCAGTTGTTAGCAAAGTTCGAACAATCAGGACTTCACGCAGTTGCTTTTGGACCACAAGCTGTGAGATTTGTGACTCATCTAAATTTTGATGATAATCAACTTGATCAGGCAGTGGACATAATCAGACGTCTATGAAAAAACTCGCTATGTATGCTACAGTGGTCATGTTTATGGCTGGCTGTAGCAATAAGGTCACCATATCAAAAATAGATGAACCTTTTGACTCTTTTTATGATCAGTTCCACTCGGATATTGATTTTCAGCTTTCACGGGTCCAATTTCCGCTAGGGGGGGAGTTGGTCTCTATTGATGGAGGGGAACCATGGACCAAAGAAGACTGGGAGCCACACCTGCAAAAAGTAACGGACATCTCTGATCCTGAATACGATACAGAAATAATTAGAAAGGATGAGGAGGTAATTGATAAGGTCTGGTTGAGGGACTCAGGATTTTCAATTGAACGAAGGTTTGAGAAAATTAAAGGTAAATGGTATCTGGTTTATTACCAGACGGTTAACCTTTAAATGGTCTCACGATCAATCCAACTCCAAGGAATACGAGGACTGCAGCTATCAAGTGGACCAGTGTAAGCCTTTCGTCATAAAAGAGATTGGCTATTAATACCGCAAAAACTGGCTGTACATAAATATAAGCTCCTACGGTAGAAGGATTCACTTTTTTCATTGCCCAAATATTGAGTAAATAGACCAGGAAAGTGACGCCTACAATTACGAAGGCCATGGCATAGTAGGTTTGAATGGTGAATATCGACCAGTTAGTAGCTGATAGTTCACTCCAACCTACAGGTAATACGAGGAAGAAACCGATTAAGAAGATCCATTTGGATAAAGTGATCGGGTCATATTTGCTAAGTAATGGTTTTACCAGCACCAGATAAGTACCGTAACTCATAGCATTTAACACAACTAAAAGGTCTCCTCTCCAATCCCCTTGACTCGCAGATGCTTTACCAAGGTAAATAATTAATGCCGCTCCTATGAAACCAATTAATAATCCAAAGATTTTGTAACCAGTAACTCGTTCCTTGATGAGAATGGTTGAGGTTATGAAAACCATAGCTGGAGTAAGTGTCATAATAATTGACCCGCTAATTGCGGATGTGAGGCTCACTCCTTTGAAAAAAGCCAGCATATTAATGCCTACTCCAAAAAGGGCGCAAAGGAAGATTCTTCCACCATCTTTCTTCCAATTGACAGTTGATTTTATGCCAAGGCTGATTAACCAAAAAAGAATAGTTGCAATGGCAACACGGGCTACAATAAAGCCAAAAGGTTTGATGTATTCTGGAGTGACCGTTTTTACGACACTGTAGTTAGCACCATATAAAATGCCTACGAACAGAAGAGTCAGATGTCTTTTGGTTTCAGAAAGATTCAAGGAGCGGTTAAGATTTAGAGCTAATCATCTTCATCACAAAGTAATAGACGACAGAGGCAACCATCATAATGATCCAAAAGGCATTCTCTGATAGAAAAATAATTAGACTTTGGTGTGAACCCATGGCGTGTGCTACTTGAAAGAAAAAGTAAGTAATGAAGATGGCAGCAATTCCATTTTTCTCTTTTCTTAAAACTTTTCTCCAATTAAATGCCATATAAGACTTATCATATTGATGGAAGTTGGGAAAGAAAGCTGGAGTTTGATGTTTCCACTCGAGATACATGAATCCAAATCGTTTCTCAAGAAATTCTTCTTCAACACGGATAATGTGAACATAGAACCAGATGAAGAAAATAAGAAAGGCCAGACAAAACAAGGTGCTATAACTCAGCATTGCCACAGGAAGCCAAATAATGAAATTGGCCAGGTAAAGTGGGTGACGAACTACAGAGTAAAGACCTGTCATATTTAGATTAGTGGCGAGTTGTCTTCCTTTATTTCTTCCAGAGGTTCCTTTTGGGGAGTATCCTACAGCATGAACCCGCATGGCAAACCCCAGCAATGAAACGGATAGACAAGCATAATCATAATAGCTATCGTATTGATTACCTGCCAGATAATGGTTGTATCTAACGAGAAGACCTATGATCAAAAACAGCACAGGAATTTCTCCCCGATAGCGAAATAGAAAATTTCCAATCTTTTCCTCATTTTGTTTTGATATCATCAGTGCTCGTTTAGAGTTATTCTAAATTAGATAAGTAATCGATTAACCCTTTAAAGTGTTAAAATTTTTATCCTAAAAAACTTTTTGCAAACGTTTGCAATGTTTAATATTGTACTCTCACAATATCTAAAACTCGTTAGTATGATTTTTACAGATATAGACCGGAAAACCATGCAGTCTTTGTGTACACTAGCCAAGTTGGTGAATGATCCTGAGACAAAGAGGGAGGGTATTGTAGTCGTCGGTCAACACTTAGGCGTGCCTAAAGAAGACACGCTTGAAGTGTTGGAAGAATGGGAGGAAACAGATACACTAGAGCTTCGCAATGAAGAGGATAAAAGAGGTTTTGTGAATTTTTGTTTTTCCTACATGACGAACAATTATAACCCCATTACGTCTGAGTTGGAGCTTTACGGTGAGGTCGTAAGCACCCTGGGACTTAAGACCAGATCAGATAATTAACAATGTTACCCTAAACAACAACTAAACTAAATAACCTCGGTATTCTTACCGGGGTTATTTTTTTATTCATCAGTAGGAAGTCCCTCTGCAGACCAGTCCCGGATTAATAGGAAATTTTGCCCACCTTCAGACCAGAGGATTTCGTTCCAACTAATGAATTCAATCTTTTGTTGAGAGTTGGAATACGTGAGATTCTTATCATCTTGAAGTTGAAGGTTTTGATATCCGGAGTGATCAGGTTTAATAGTATTGACTTGTAGGTTCTCACCTAAGGTTAAATAGTGGAGTTCGAGAAGATCATTCTCTCTGTAAGTTTTTATTTCAAAACTGTTCTCAAACACTTTTTGAATTATCCATTTAGTTCCGCTTTCATTGGTGAACTGACCATAGAGCATTTTGCTAAGCACTTTTACATTTTGATCAACCCCCCTGTTGTACATTTTGGTTGATAGTTTAATGGCTTCCTCCAGCTTTTGTGCAATATTCTGACTGTAGTTTTCCAGGCTGTCTTCTAAAAATTCTGGTATTGAAATGTAGATAAAGGATTGGTTGGTTGCCATTCTTCCATTTTTTACCCGTCGAATACTTTTTTCGTAGGCTCCAACTCGAATGACCTTTCCTTTGACTAGTCGCCCTGCGTTGGAAGTGTTTTTTTGTACTTGAATTGTAAAAGGATTCAGTTCCTCTAGTCGAAAATTCAACTGTAAATAAGTTTTGTCACTGACCGCTTCAATTTCTGGAGAGTTGATGTTCTTGATGGTGACAGTCTCCGAGTGATCATTAAAAGTGAATCGATTAATCCACCACTCATCATCCGTTTCATTATAGTAATTGTACGTCAATTTATCTTCAAGCCATTCAATGGTTGATTCAAATCTCGCACTATCTTCATATGTAGCTTGGGCATTCAGTATTGTAGTGAAGCCAATACATGCCAAGTAGGTCATTAGGTTTTTCATAGCTGTGGGTTCCTTAAACCAAGTTAATTCAATAGAATTTTAAGCTTAGCCTTATTAATTATTCTATTGAATTATGACGATATAATTCCTCCCTAGAATTATATGTCAGGTTCAACCGCTGCGGCGGACCGTCCTGACAAAGTAAAGCTTTCGTCAGCCCTTTGGGCAAATTATGCTATGGAGCATAATTTGGGTTAAAATTAACCAATATCTTTGACCCAATCATGTTTCAGGATAATTCACCATTAGCAGAACGTATGCGCCCCTCATCTCTTGATCACTTAATTGGTCAGGAGCACTTGGTAGGTCCAAAAGGAATTTTACGCCGATCCATAGATGCGGGTCGGGTTCCATCTATGATCCTATGGGGGCCTCCAGGTACAGGGAAAACAACCCTGGCAAATATCATTGCTAATCAAGTAAAGCTACCATTTCATACCTTGAGTGCCATAAGTGCGGGAGTGAAAGATGTTCGGGAAGTGATTGGGAGTATTCGTCCGGGAAGTAAGGCCATTTTATTTATCGATGAGATTCATCGCTTTAACAAAAGCCAGCAAGATGCCTTGCTTGGTGCTGTAGAAAAAGGCACTATAACTCTGATAGGTGCAACAACAGAAAACCCAAGTTTTGAGGTCAATGCGGCACTTTTATCCAGATGTCAGGTTTATACATTGAATCATTTGACAAAGGAGCAACTTCGATCCATCATCGATCAGGCAGTGGCAGAGGATGCTGAGATGAAAAAGATCGATATTGACATCCAGGAGTCTGAGGCTTTATTTAATCTATCAGGAGGTGATGCAAGAAAATTGCTCAATCTATTCGAACTGGTCATAAAAAGCTTTGAGAAAGAAGGGAAATCAGAATTGACTGATGAGCGAGTAATTGACGTGGCTCAGAGAAAGACCGTGCTCTATGATAAGAAAGGAGAGATGCATTATGACATCATATCCGCTTTTATCAAATCTATCCGGGGAAGTGACCCGAATGCGGCCGTGTATTATTTAGCTAGAATGATTGAAGGTGGAGAAGATGTCAAATTTATTGCTCGTCGATTGTTAATTCTTGCATCAGAAGACATTGGAAATGCAAATCCGACAGCACTGGTCATTGCTAACTCTACTTTTCAGGCAGTGAATGTTATCGGTTATCCTGAATCGAGAATTTTGTTGTCACAGTGTGTGACTTATTTAGCTTGCTCTCCAAAAAGCAATGCTAGCTACATGGCTATTAATAAAGCACAGCAGGAAGTTAGTCGCTCGGGTGATCTTCAGGTTCCAATGGCTATTCGCAATGCGCCTACTAAATTGATGAAAGATCAAGGGTATGGGAAGGGTTACAAATACGCACATGATTATCCAGGTGGTTTTGCTGAGATGGAATTTTTACCTGAAGCGTTGCAAAACACCACTTTTTATGAGCCTGGCAAAAATGCTCGTGAAGAAGAAATGCGTAAGTTTCTGAAAAACCGGTGGAAGGATAAGTATGGGTATTAAAAATATCCCTCACAGATAAATGCTGCGAGGGGTAATTTCTATGCTAATGCTTTTTGTACATCACCACTAATTGATTTAATAACCTTTCTGGTGATTCCAATATTGGTGGATTTATCAGAAGCCATGTAAATAATAAACTTTTCATTATCAGTTGGCTGTATTAGGTGTATTTGCGAGGATAACTCGATGAGCATTAGCTCGATTTTCTCCTTTTGCATACCCATTGCATTTTTTGCTCTGATTTTCGCTTTAATTACTTCTGCATTGTAGGCACTTGCAGCGTCCAGATCAAACTTTTCGTCGACTATCACGGATCCATGTGATAGTCCTGTTTCAACTTCTACGGCTGAAATGGCTTTTAAACCAGAAATTTCTGTTTTGGCTGTTTTGAAGATTTCTTCAATTGATTTTGACATTAGTATTTAAAATAAAATATGTACCAACATCTAGAGGTACGGTGAATATTTGGCTGGTAAGTAATTCACTGACTTTCTTGACTATCGCTATTCAAGACACTTACATTGATCCTAACTTGGACTGATGAGTCTCTCGAAAGCTGATATGCAAATCAGGAAATAAAAGTGAATCCTATTTACCGGAGTGAATATAGATTAGCACACAAATACATGTCAGAATCTTCGATAATTGGATGGTTATCTTAGATGTTTGGGAAGATTCCACTTTTTCTGGAAGTATCCTATACTTATTTGGCTGGTTATAGTGTTAAGACCAGCATGGTTTGATCGTCCAAAGCTTCGGTACTACCACTGAAATACTGGAACTTTTCATTGAAATCTTTGATGGAAGCGCCATGAGGTAAGTCTCTCACCATGTTCATGAGACCTTTGGTTCCAAGCTTTCTTTCATTGGCATTATCGAATTGGTCAGTAATGCCATCGCTGTAAATGAAAATCTGGTCACCCGTTTTTGCTTCCACCGCATGGAGCTGAACCTCTCCTTTGATCAACAGACGCTTACTGGTGCGGTAATTGGTGCATTCACCGTCCTGAGATTTGTAAATCATATTGATTCCTGATCCTGAATACATCAATTCGTTGTTTCTTTTATCCAGGTAAATGAAACCAAGCTCTGCATCGAAAACACTTAACTCTTCATGCTCCATGAGCTCATGCATTTGCTTATGAAAATCAGTAAGGGCATCAGCAAGGTTGGTTGGCGGTAACTTAAAGTAGTGCTTTAGTAGTGTCATCACTGACATTCCAATTAAAGCTCCTTGCATACCGTGACCAGTACAGTCTCCTACGACCACTAGGTTTTTATATTGATAATCTCTGGTCCAGTAGAAATCTCCTCCTGGTGCTTCGAAAGGTTTGAAGAAGATTTCAGCATTGTCATAAGCGATTTGGAATTGTGAAATCGGTTGACCTAGTGAATCATGAATCCTGGTGCTATCGTCAATTTCTATGAAGCTGTCATCAACTTCTACTGCTACTTCTGTGGATGCTGTTGGTTTAAGGGGTTGGGTGTTGTTTGTTAAATCTGGACTTGTGGGTACATATTCTCCTTCCAGGCCTGACTTTACTCGATTGACAAGTTTGGCGTAATCCCGTACTTGCCCTTCGATAAATCGTATTTTGCCATTTTCTTCATTTAGGAAAATGAAGGATTCATCATCAAATTCGATCGTCATCGAACCAATGTTTTCTGTCTTCATTTTCTGACAGTATTTCAACATGAGAGGGTCACTTGCTCTACATGATTTGTTGACTTCTAAATGAACCTCGTTGTTTTCAAGTTCATAATGTCCTAATAAACTTACAGATGCTTGCATGGCGTTTTCTTTTTAGATATTCGAGGTAATGGCGTTTGATCGAATTGATTGTGAAATTTTTCCAGCGACGCTCTTTAATATGCCGACATTATAACTTTTCTCATTGGCGGTGATCCTCAAGATCAAATGAGGGGTTATCTTTTTGTATATGTAAAGCGTGGGGTTCTTCTGGATATATATTGCTGAAGACCCTTCTAATAGAGGTAATTCCGAAAGCAGATGATCAGACCGTATGTCATCACCTTCCAGCAAATCAATACGTCCATCAGGGACGTACTGATCCTGGAAGTTACTTAACTGTTCTGCAAATCGTTCTTTTAGCATGACTTATTAGCTAAGTGCAGATTGAACTTCTCCACTAATAGATTTCATTACCTTTCGTACGATACCTACATTGGATGACTTGTCCGCAGCCATATAAATAATGTATTTCTCGTCATCGGTAGGTTGGATGAGGTGTATTTGAGAAGATAACTCGATGATCATCAAATCAATTTTCTCCTTCTGCATTCCCATTGCGTTTTTTGCTTTGATCTTTGCCTTGATTACCTCAGCATTGTACGCGCTAGCCGCGTCCAGATCAAATTTTTCATCTACAATAAGTGAGCCGTGTGACAGACCGGATTCTACTTCGACTGCAGAGATTGCTTTAAGTCCGGAAATTTCTTTTTTTGCATGCTCGAAAGCTTTTTCAACTTTGCCTGACATAATGATAATTGTTAGTAGTGATTAATAAAACCTTGCCAATCGGAGCTTCCGATGGTCAATCATTTGTCAAACTGTCTAAATCGATGGTGATATGAAAGTACGAGATTTCTCAGATAAAGTATGGGTGTGTTTCGATGAAAAAACCTTTTTTATTGCTGAAAAAACCACATTTACCGAACTTGCCTAGAAGTGTAAAACTATCACCTAGGTATATTACTTAAGCTAAAAGATTAAAATGAACAACATTTCTATAATTGGTCCTTTCAAGCAAATTCTTCCGTTATCGGACTTACCCATCAAAGGACCTATCAATGACTCAGAGTTGGTCATCCATGAGGATGCATGGATTGCTATAGACAATGACAAGATAGTTGATATTGGTGTAAACCTAAATCAAAAGTATCCTGAATCTCCAGTTTTAGAGCTAACGGAAGAATTTGTTCTAACTCCTGGTCTGGTTGACTGCCACACTCACATGGTTTGGGGAGGAAATCGGTCCCGAGACTATACCATGCGCATGTCTGGAAAGAGCTACCAGGAGATACTTGCAGCTGGAGGAGGAATATTTGATTCAGTGAATAAAACACAGCTTGCCACTTCTGATCAATTAGCTCGAGGTTTAGAAAGGAGAGTCAGGAAGCAATTGGCAGATGGTATTACAACAATGGAGATAAAGTCAGGCTACGGATTATTACCGGAGCACGAATTAAGAATCCTCAAGGTAATTAAGGAAGTCTCACAAAACCTTGCTGTTGATCTGGTCCCAACATGCCTGGCAACTCATGTATGCCCAAAGGAATATGAGACTAAAGAGTTTACTGAGCTGGTGCTCCATGAACTTCTTCCAGAGATTAAGAAACAAGACCTATCAAATAGGGTGGATATTTTTGTAGAGGACAATGCCTTTCCCGTTGATCTTGCTGAATCGTATCTTTCAGATGCGAAAAAACTAGGCTTTGATATTACGATACATGCTGACCAATTCACAACAGGAGGAAGTGAACTTGCAGTAAAGCTAGGAGCTCTTAGCGCGGATCACCTTGAAGCCTCAACCGAAAGGGAAATTGACATGTTGGCTCAATCTGATGTGGTGTCTGTGGCACTTCCTGGTGCATCTTTAGGGTTGGGAATGCAGTTTACTCCTGCGAGGAAATTACTTGATGCTGGTGCAAGTCTTGCTATATCTACCGATTGGAATCCCGGATCAGCTCCAATGGGCGATCTCTTGGTGCAGGCTTCATTGCTGGGGATTTACGAGAAACTATCTAGCGCAGAGCTTTTGGCTGGTATCACATTCAGGGCGGCTAAAGCATTGGGCCTTTCAGATCGAGGTAGACTGAGCGTAGGCTTTCAGGCAGATATGATTGCTTTTCCTGTAAAGGATTATCGAGATGTCTTTTACAATCAAGGAAGAGTGAAACCTTCTATGGTTTGGAAGAAAGGAATCTTGCAGTAGACTAAATTAACTCAGGTGAGACGTCTTCTGCCATTTGAAAGCTGATTACGACAGGCTTTCCTGCGATTTTTTCAAGCATGGGATCCAAAATTCGATGGGCATTTTCTCGTGTTTGCTCAAGTATACCTAGTTCTAAAGCGGATTGCTTTATCTGTGATTCTGCCAGACGATAGATTTCTTCCATAAACTCCTGGCGCTTCTTTTTATCCAGGCTGGTCACCTCCAGGTCATAAAACCTAGAGTTGGCCAGGTCTATTTTATAATAACATAGTTCTGGCTGAGGTATGGTAATAAACAGAGTGTCTCTTGTGATATCGATATCTGCCTTGGAGATATTGGCCAAATCAATACACCCCGCAGCACTTCCCTGTGAGATCAACAATGCTCTCGCATCTGGTGCTAATTTGAACTTACGACTGAAGAGCTCCACATAGTCAGCGTTTTTATTGAGTTCTGTTACTTCTTGAAAATGATATTGGGCAAGTTCTAGTTTACCAATTGCTTCTACCTGTGTGAGAATGTTATTTTGATAGACATCTTTGGATCCTTCTTTTATTCCGAAATCGATTTTTTCTTCTATCAACAGCCATGATAGAATTGCTACCAGAAGTATCCATGGTATTGATTTGAAGATTATTTTCAGCAGTCCAATCATGAGATTAAGTTAGAGAACTTAAAGAGGAAATCCATAAAGGCAATACTTTGTTCAGAATCATTACTTTTGTCGGATTGATAATACCCCACACGAGATATATTTTATGCTAGAAGTAAACGAGTTTCTTAAATTAATTGACAGCTATATTGGGAGTGCCTGGTGGTTTCCCTATGCGCTCTTAGGTACAGGTCTATTCTTTACCATCTATTTGAAGTTTCCGCAAATTCGATTTTTCAAACATGCGATTCGTATCGTTTCTGGAAAATATGATAAATCTGATTTGCCAGGTGATACTTCACACTTCCAGGCTTTGGCAACGGCGCTTTCAGGTACAGTAGGTACTGGAAATATTGCCGGAGTTGCATTTGCTGTTCATTTGGGAGGACCTGCAGCTTTGTTTTGGATGCTGGTTACTGCAGCTGTTGGTATGTGTACCAAATTTGTGGAGGTATCTTTATCTCATAAGTATAGAACCAAATTAGAGGATGGTACAATGGCCGGTGGGCCAATGTACTATATGAAAAATGCTGAATTCAAATTAAATGGTAAGAAAGTAAACCTTAAGTGGTTAGCAGTAATCTTTGCTTTTGCCACGGTTTTGTCATCATTTGGTACAGGTAGCTTACCACAGATCAATAGTATTTCCAGCACACTTCTTTCTACATTCGGAATTGATCAGATCGTGACTGGGGCTGTTTTGGCGGTCTTACTAGGATTGGTAATTATTGGAGGAATTCAACGAATTGCAGCCGTAACATCTAAGTTGGTGCCTGGTATGGCTATCATTTACTTCATAGGTGCTTTCGCTGTTATCCTTGCTAACATTGGCAATATTGTACCTTCTTTCATGGCTATTTTCGGTGATATCTTCACAGGCTCAGCAGCTACAGGTGGTTTCATTGGAGCTAATCTTGCATTTGCATTTAACAAGGGTGTAGGAAGAGGGTTGTTTTCTAATGAGGCAGGTCAGGGGTCTGCACCTATTGCTCACGCTTCTGCCAAAGCGAATGAGCCATTGTCGGAAGGTATGGTTGCTATATTGGAGCCTTTTATCGATACGATCATTATCTGTACAGTAACGGGACTTGTGCTATTGTCATCTGGTGCCTGGTCGGAAAAACACGTAAACCAATTTGATTACACTGAAATCGAAATCTTAAGCGAGAGCCTTAAGGAATCAAATCCAGATAACGCTGAAGCCATTTACAAGCACTTAAATGGTGTGGAGAGCTTGCCAGAGTTCACTGGATCACTAGTAGTGGTTAATGGTGAGATCCAAAACAGTGACATTACCTTGCTGCACTCTAGAAGTTTTGCTGACAATGTTCTTGTTTACAAAAATGACGGAATTTTGGATGAAGAGCTCTTTAGTGGAACAGTCGCTATTGAAGAGGGATCTATCATTGATGATCAGCCATTGAAGTTTATTGGGGAATCATTGGTACACAGTGCTCCTTTGACTGCCATTGCATTCAATAGAGGATTCTTTGGAGACTATGGTCAGTACATCGTATCGATTGGGCTACTATTGTTTGCCTTCAGTACAGCCATCAGTTGGTCTTATTATGGGGATAGAGCGATGACCTTCTTATTCGGGACCAAGTCTGTGATTTATTACCGAATAGTTTATGTAATAGCATTCTTCTTTGCTTCATTCCAGGATACTACGATTATCTGGACATTATCGGGTATAACCATTGCTTTGATGACGCTTCCAAACCTTGTGGGTATCATTTGGCTAAGAAAAGATATGAAAAATACGATTTCGGAATATGGAGACTTCTTTGAGGAGAATTTTCCAGGCATGAAACATCCGAAATTCAAGTAACAATAAGAAAATGTAAAAGAGACCCTGGCAAGTTTGTCAGGGTTTTTTTATGCCATTCAACTTAAATACTGTCCGATAGCAGAATATTGGCATGATTCTCTAAACGAACTTGTTAGATTCGCTGGTTAAACCAAACTAATTCAAATGAAGCGAAGTATTATTTATCTACTCTTTGTAGGGGCGTTGTATACTGCTCACTCACAAAAGGCTATCAAAACAATTGAGGCAGAGGTAGACAAAGAAGAACTTAGAAGTCACTTATATTTCATTGCATCAGATGCGCTAAGAGGCAGAAATACAGGAACCATAGAAAATGAAATAGCTGCTCAATACATAGCCTCTCGTTTTCAATCTTATGGTGTGCAGATGGCTCCAGGAATGAGCTCCTATTTTCAACCCGTTCCTTTAATGAAGTCCATCAGTCCTCGAAATGCCGAACTTAAAATTTCAGACAAGTCATTCGAAATTGACAAGGACATGGTGTTTTATACTGCTAAGAATGGAACATTTACTGGAGAAGTGATCTATGTAGGATATGGATTAGAGGATGACCTGAAAGGACTTGATTTATCTGGTAAAATTGTAGTGGCTAAAACGGGTAATGGCAACCCGAACGAACGTTTGACGCCATATACTATTCAGAAAAAAGCGGCTGTTGAAAAAGCTGGTGCTGTAGCACTGGTCGAATTGTTCAAACCAGGCCGATACCCATGGAAACTTATTCAATACTACTTCTCTGGTGAGAAATACGGGCTATACGAAGGTGATGAAAATGACAAGGCTGAGCCAGGGTTTCCATCGGCATGGCTTTTGGATCAGGAAGGCGAGTTGTTGTCTTATTTTGAATCTCTTGAAGCTGGAACCACGGCTACTTTGAGTGTTTCTGGACAGGGAAATAAAATCGTCAAAGTGCCGAATGTGATTGGCTATATAGAAGGTACGGATCCGAAACTAAAAGAAGAAGTGATCATGATTTCAGCGCATCTAGATCATGTCGGTGTGAGTAAGGTAGATGGAGATTCTATCTGGAATGGTGCTAGAGATAATGGAATTGGAGTTGCTAACATGCTCACTGCAGCGGAATACTTAGCTAAAAATCCTCCCAAGAGATCAGTTGCATTCCTGGCTTGTAATGCTGAGGAAAAAGGCTTGCTTGGAAGTCGCTGGTATGCTGAGCATCCAGTTATTCCTTTGGAAAAAACTGTTTATGATCTTAATACAGACACTGGAGGTTATAATGACGTGACTAAAGTGACTGTGGTTGGGTTTAATCGTACATCGGTAACTAGTTTGTTCACCAAGGCAGCTTCTGCATTTGGTTTGGAAGCGATAGATGATCCACTTCCTGAGGAGAACTATTATGACCGATCAGACAATGTCAGCTTTGCTTCCAAAGGTGTGCCAGCAGTGTCATTTGATCCTGGATATACCGAGATGAACGAAGAAATTACCAAGTACTATCATCAGCCGGCGGATGAAGCACATACGCTTGATTATGATTACCTCACGAAATACGCCAAATCATACATTTACGCCGTGACTTTGATCGGAAATTTTGAGGGAGATCTGTTTTGGACTGCAGGTGACAAATACGAACAAGCGGGTAAAGAGCTGTACGGAAGAGACTAATAAATAAAGTTCTAGGTTCTAAGTTTTAGTTTATTCAGAACTTAGAACTTAGAACTTAGAACTTAGAACTTAGAACTTAGAACTTAGAACTTTTAAATCCCAAAGTGCTTTCTTACCACCCCTTTCCAGATTTTATAGCCTTTGGCATTCATATGTAGTTCATCTTCCAGGTAGAGTTCTGGTCTGGCCACACCTTTTTCACTAAGCATAGAATCAAAAATATTGATCAGTGAGGCTTTTTCTACATTCATCAGCTCTTTTCTAATCAAGCTATTAGTCAATTTGATTTCTGGAAGCAAATAGGTTCGGCTCGGGCTTGGCTTAATAGTTATAAAATCCATAGGAGTATATGGAAAAGAGGTTCTGATGAGATGGGCCAACGTTCTGAATTTCTTGACTACTTTCTCAGGAGGAATACCATTCGCCAGGTCGTTATCCCCTACATAGATGACTATGTGTTTTGGTTTGATTTTGGTAAAAAGTCTATCGAAGTAATAGATACACCAGGAAAATGATGAGCCTCCAAATCCAAGGTTTAGAACGTTAAGAGGTGCCATGTCCTCTTCTAATGTTTCCCAAAGTCGTATGGAAGAGCTCCCAAAAAAAACAGTAAGATCTTCTTTGTTGGGAAAGTCAATAATCTTTTTTTCCAGATCTTCTATCTCGCTCTCAAACTCCATATTAATGACTTCCATTGGTTGAAGGTTTTTTACTTTCTGAGATTGCTCGTGCTATGTAATCTTTGAATTTTAACTGGTAGTCAGCTAAAAATGAGCGAATCTCTGCTTTGTCTTCTGAGTTGCGAATATACTCAGATGCCTTAAAAGGGGGTAAAATGATCCATATAAACCTGTTGTTTCGAACTCGGCGATCAAAGTTGGCTACCGCTATTGGCACAATCCAAGGCTCTTTCTTCATATTTAAGGCAAGCTTGAATGCTCCGGGTTTAAAAGGACCGGGAGTTTCTTCTGTAGAATAGGAGTTGCCCTCTGGGCTGATGATTAGATTTCCACCATTCGTGAGGTGAGCACTAGCCTCATTGAAAAACATCTGCCTTACCTGCCGTTTTTCTTTCTTGGTGTTCTTTCCTGAGTCTTCAGTGAATACATCGATGTGTCCAAGCCGTTGATAATATTCCTGGTGGGCATATTCTTTACTCATGCCTATTCTCACAATTCTCAATCCCGGGTCATTGTATTTTTTCATCAATACCATTGCACTAATAAAATGAGAGTCTAGTGTAATCTGAAATTGATTGGGAAGGGTATTGTAAGGGTGATTTCTTAGGTGATTATAAATAAATATGTTTCCTGGTTCATCAGGGAGATTTTCCTGACCTTTAATCAGGTAATTCTGGTTTTCAAATACCTTTTGGTACTCTAGCGCATTTAGTTTTCTGACTTCATCATGAGTTAATTCTTGTGGAGCCTGCACCACGCTGTTATACACATTGACAAGCCCATTGTAAAACTGATGTTCTTTACGAATTTCTTCCAGAAGCTCCCATGCAGTATTAGCAATATTCTTTTCTAGTGGTGATCCCTGGATTTTCATGCGGTCAAGGGTTTCCAATGCGTCTCCCACCGTTATTTTGTCCTCGAGCAAATGAGGGATTTTATGAATGGGAGACCAAAGATCTAACCGGGCACTATTTTGATCAATCAAGTTGCTTATTGCTGTGATTTCGTGATTGAAACGTGAGGCAATAATTCGTGCCCTGATGGCTTGCAACTGATGACTGATGAGCCAAAGAAGCCTGCGGTAAAAAGCCGGAGCAAACACCGGATTCAGTTTTAGAATTCTTCCAAGTGTCTCTTTGGGAATGTAATATACGAGCGACTCTTGTACTGCATGTGCATTGATCACATTGGGAAGATTTATGACACCTCCCCAGCCAAGAACATATCCCGGAGTGTTTATTTGACGAAAGCTGATGCTTTCCTCATTATGGTCAAAATGACTGAATCGTACTTTTCCAATTCCCAGAATATAGAGTCCTTCTGGTGCTCCTCCCTGTTCATAAATGGTGTCATTTGCTCGATATATTCTTCGTTCAAGTGCTTGTGCGATGAACTCTAGTGGTCCTTCTTCGAATACTTCAAAGAAGGAAGACTTTCTCAGAAACTTCACCAGATTTTCATCGGATGAGTGTTGAGTGACAGTAAACTCCTCTGGTTTGATTGTTTCAGTGATAGGAAGGGAAGGACCTTCATCACTGAGTTTGGCTATGGCACCTTTGATCAAATCTCGAGCATTAGCACAGACCTCCCTCAAGAAAATCGTTCCAGCCTCAGGATCAGATCTGAATGCGTCTTGTAACTGATCATGTGACCAGTGGATAAATGTAGCCGTGGTACTAGAAACCTTTACAGTAGTAGCATACCTCCCAGGAGGGTTGAATCCACTCCAACCAATAGGTGCTAACTTCTGATCAGATTGACCCACTTCAATTTCTCCTCTCGAATCATCAATGGACAAAGAGAAGGTCACGCGACCAGTTTTTAACAGGTAGAAATCCGTTGCTTTAGCAAACTGCTGAGACAGGATTTGGTCCTTTTTTAAACGAATTTCTGAACCTAGGCTCAGAATTTCAGGACTTATTGCTGAATTGATATTAAAAGACTTCAACAATTAGGATATTTATAAATAATTGAACTTTTATTAAAATATTGATCAATCAAATTATAAATATGTTGTGAAAAATAAAATTATATTGTTCACTATTAATCCACACTCGAATATTTCAGGGTTCACAAAGGTTTCTAGATAGCGTCTCTGTAGTTTACAGGACTACACTGAGCAAACTTCTTATTATTGGATAATGAAAATTTGTAGTTCTCAATGAACTTGCTAAGCAAAGCCTGAAATGAAGCCTCCTGTTCAGGGCTAATTTCACCGGCCTTAAAATTGTAAAGGAAGTAATCGATCTTGCCATCCTCTGCAAAATAAATTCTATTGAAGCAGCGAATCTGGCCACCCCATTTAAAATCGTTTTGGTTTAAGTAGGTGCTTAGTTCATGCAACATGGAGTAATAGGCTGCAATGTATTCCTCTTGTTGTTCACCAAAAACTGCTTTCGATGCATCTGAGTGTATTCCACTCTGATAGAGGCTGTCCAACTCTTCTAAGCTTACACCCATTGAATCTGCCTGATTGATAGGGAAAGCTTGCTGAGCCAAACTGTTAAACACACCTAATGAGGTGATGAAAAAAGCAACGAAAATGTATTTCACCATAGTAGCTGTTTCTTTGTCGGGTTGGCGAAAATAGATTAAATAATGAGTTTGTAAAAATACTCATTGCACAAAGCGCTCTAAAGTTGATGAGTGGGAAATTTCCAATGATGAGTGTATTTCCTAAATTTGAATTACAAAATTTCCGCTATGCTCTTAAAATCAATATTAAGTTTCGTTATTGCTCTCGCAATTCATCAGTATTCATTGGCCCAGTTTGGTGACCTTAGAAAAAAGCTTCAGGAGAAAGCTGCCGAAGTGGTTAAGGATAAGATAGTTGAGAAAACTGAAGAAAAACAAAGTCAGTACGATACTACATCTTTCAACTACGCTATTGCCTTTCTGGACAAGACCGAATCTTTTCAAAATAGACAGGAGGGTGAGCGACTGGTAAAGGCAGCTAATTTTGTTCTCAAAGACGATAAGGAAAAATCCGAAGTAGAGGAGGCGCGAGACCTGTATGAAATGGGTAGGCTCAGCTATTCCCGAAGAGGTTATTTTATAGCTGAGGCATATTTAAATGGAGCCAAATTAGCCTATGAGATCATTGGTGAGACGAGTGACCCCATCTACCTCAAAACACTAGGTACATTGGCACTTCTGTACAGCGACATGGGTCGATTTGATCGTGCAGAAGAACTTACAGAGATGGCATTAAGTGGATGGCAATCTGCTAATGGCGAATCGAGTGCAGGCTATGCTGCGGAGTATAATAATAAGGCGGTATTGACATTTAGTCAAGGCAAGCTAAACGTAGCAGAGAAAGAGCTAATGCAGTCCTTGAAACAATTAGAAGCAGCTGAAGGAAAAGAATCCATGCCTTATGCGATTGGTCTGAATAACTTAGGTATTCTGTTTCAGTACATGGGTCGGTTTGACGATGCGTTGAGTTACCTAGATCAATGCCTGGATATCGCATCAGAGGAAGTTAAGGAGAAATCAGCCACTTATGTGCAGTTCATGACCAATAAGGCCTTAATTCAGCAAGAAAGTGGTGATTATAAAGGAGCTGAGGCTACTTATAAAGAAGCCATGGATATTCAAACAAGTAGACTCAAACTAAATAGCTCTTCGGATCCGGATTATGCTCACATGCTCAACAATCTCGCATCTCTCTATATGGAATCTGGTAGGGAGGATGAAGCCAAAGAGTTACTGATCAAGAGCTTGAACATTTACAAAACAAAGTTTGGGTCAAGTCATTTATTGACTGCTTCAGCCCAATCCGATTTAGGTAATGTGTATTTGTATCAAGGTGACTTATCTAATGCATCAAGTATGTTGCAATCAGCATACAACATCTATGAAAGATTACTCGGTGCTGACCATCCTAAAACCATTGGATCAAAGGAAAGCCTGGCAGTCCTCTCATGGAAGAAAGGTGAAAGTGAATTGGCTAATGATCAGTTCAAAGAGGTGCTGGATGCAAGCCTTTCGTACATCAATGAATTTTTTCCGTCGTTGAGTGAAGTTGAAAAAACCAGGTATTGGCAGCAATACAAACCGAAATTTCTAAAATACTACAGCTTCGTATGTGATCAGGCAAATGAAAATCCGGCATTGGTAGGTCAAATGCTCAATTATCGGATAAAGACCAAAGGATTACTTCTTAGTTCGAGCACTAGAATTAGAAACACCATATTGTCTAGTGGAGATTCCGAGTTGATCTCCATGTTTGAACAGTGGCAGGATCAAAAGCGAATGTTGTCCACGTATTATAGTTTTTCAAAAGAGGAACTGAGTGAGCAGAAAATTAATCTGGATTCCCTGGAGACAGCTGCCAATCTTAGTGAGAAGCAACTTAGTGAGCTTTCTTCTGATTTCAGTGGAACTTTTGTGGATCTGGATTTAGACTATGCCCAGATTGCATCGAAACTCAAACAAAATGAAGCAATCATAGAGATCATCCAAATACCAGATGTATTGAAGACGGGATCTTCTAACTATGTTGGGATCTACCTGGATAATGCTAAGGTGGAGATGATTCGATTTCAGAATGCTAGAGAATTTGATACAAAATATTACCGGTTGTATGCCAATCTTGTGAAGCAAAAACTGGAGGACTCTTATTCATATGATGTTTTATGGTCACCTATTGATCAATTTTTGGTAAATAAAAAAAATGTGTACCTCTCTCCTGATGGCATTTACAATCAAATGAACGTAAATACACTCCGTTCTTCCGACGGTTCTTATGTGATTGATAAATACAAAGTGGCCTATCTAGGTAATCCCAAAGACTATTTGACTATTGAAGATGGCACCGTCCAGGGTCAGGCTTTTTTAATGGGATATCCTACTTATAGCTCTTCTAGCGTAGTGCCTTTGCCAGGAACCAAAAAAGAAGTGGAGATGATCAATTCCACCTTGAAAACTGGAGGGGTTAAGACTAATTTATACACGGAGAGTGACGCTTCCGAGAGTACAGTGAAGGCAAGTGCCAATCCGTCAATTATGCATATAGCTACGCATGGTTTTTTCCTGGAGAACAAAGCTTCAGATAGTAAGGTCTTTGGGGTAACGGTCGATTATGCTAATGACAATCCTCTGCTTAGGTCTGGTTTATTGTTGGCTGGAAACAATGATGTTTCTGATCAATCTTTTGATGGAGTTGATAATGGAGTGTTGACTGCATATGAAGCAATTAATTTGTCTTTGAGTAATACCGATTTGGTCGTGTTATCAGCTTGCGAGACAGGAAAAGGAGAGGTCCAATCGGGAGAAGGAGTGTATGGACTCCAACGAGCTTTTATGGTTGCAGGTGCGCATGCATTGATTATGAGCCTGTGGAAAGTAGATGACGATGCTACCCAAAAGTTAATGAGTGCATTGTATAAAAAGCTGATGGTGGATAAGCAGCCATTGTCAGAGGCATTTAGAAATGCCCAGCTAGAAGTGAAGAAAAGTTATGATCACCCGAATTATTGGGGAGCATTTGTACTGCTTCAATAACCAATCAGTGAATAAACTGGTAGTGCATCACATCCATCAAATGTTGGCTGGAAGCGTCTTTATATGGTTGTGAATCTTTTGAAAATTGCGGGGCCTCTATTTTCAGTTCCTGTGCAGCATTCTTGTAAAATTCCTCACGAGATAGCTTGTTGGGAGAAACAGCATTGAATGTTTCATTCCAAATGTTATCTGCAACAATCCGAAGCAAAATATTCAGACAATCCTCCAGATGAATCATGTTTACCGGGTTATTTGCACCTCTCAAATCGTGCTTACCTGCCAGAAATTTTCCTGGATGACGTCCAGGACCATAAAGCCCCCCGAATCGCACTACAGTAGTTTCGAAAGAATTCTCCTGGGTAAAAATTTGCTCCATGTTCAATAACGACACTCCACCTCTGCTTAAGTTGTCTGCTCCAGCATCTTTTTCAGTTACCACTTGATTGTTATTGGGATAAACGGCTGTAGAGCTAACAAAAATCACCTTCCCGACTCGTTTGGAGATGACCTGATTTTTAATGGATAGCAATTGCTTTTCGTGATACTCAGAATCACCTTCTATATTCCTGGGAGGAATGTTGATAATGAGGATATCACAATTAAAGAATGAAATATCTCCTTTAAAATCTGGAGATAGATCAATAAAGTATGGCTTGACGCCTAGCCGTTCAATTTTTTTTAGCTTGTTGGTGGTCGTAGTACTCCCATTTACATGGTAACCATGCGATATTAGTTTATCTGCTAGCGGAAGTCCTAACCACCCACAACCAAGTATGGATATTCGGGACATATCCCAAAGTTATCAATTGATTTCAATTATTAAATCACTTTTAAAAATAAGTGTAATTCATTGGTACTGACTATCTTTAGTTTCTGACCTTACCAATTATGTATATGAAAATCAAAATATTGCTCATTTTGTCATTAATAACTGTTTATAATGCTGCAGTTGCCCAAGACGAAGACATTGTAAAAATTATTGATGACCTCACCATAAAATGGGATGAAGAGGCTAAAGATCTTGAAACCTATGAAGGCTTGAAGAAATATTGCCGTGACAAGGCTTACAGGGATAATACCATCGAGCTTTTGAATACCATTCATCATTACGACAGCTCTTTGTTTAAGATTGTTACCGACAAATATGCGAATAGTAAAGATCCTGAAGCTAAAGCAACTCTTGAAGATATAGAAACATTGGAGCTGGATTATGCCACTAGAAGGTTCTTGAACTTTCTAAGAAGGGAGTGCATGTCACTGAATGACAATGAAAACAATAAAAATCTGGAGGGATATGATGAAATTGTATTGGACATAGAAGATGAGATGATCCAATATGTAGAAGACATTACCAGGCAGATTGATTTGATTGATGAACACATTCATCATCTCAAAGACCTCTAATCGTAGATTATTTTTAGCTGATCTACAATTCGCGTTACTGCGGGACAGACATGTGTGTTTTTGTAGGTGAGTGAAGTTATCTGGTACATTCGCTTGCGATCTGTATGTGGATATTCTCTGCACGCCTTTGGTCTGCTTTCGTAGACAATACATTTATTATCCGCACCTAGAAATGGACAGGGTGAAGAGGTTAATACGTAATCTTTATCCTCGTCTAATTTTAGATATTCCTCTATGAATGAAGGAACCTTCATTCGAAGAGTTTTTGCCAAACGCTCTATATCACTGATCTGAAAAATGGGAGATGTGGTTTTGCAACAGTTGGCACATTCCAAGCAATCAATCTCCTGAAAAGTAGAATTATGAAGCTCATGAAACTGATCATCCAGGTTTTTGGGCTTTTTTTTCTTCAGTTTTTGAAGAAATATTTTCGTTGATTTTGATTGGTCCTGAGCTCTTTTTAGATCTTCTTGATAAATCATGATGCAAAAGTAGTTACATACTATGAAACCTTTTTTCGACAATTACGAAATATATATTAAATTCGTCTTTGTCGAATAAATAAAATCTAATGAAAGGGACTAATATAGGAGAGCTGGAAGAACTGGTGTTATTGGTGGTGGCCAACCTTTTTGACAATGCTTATGGCATTGCTATAAAGCACGAAATAGAAGAAAAGTGCAATCGGTCTATTACTATCAGCACTGTTCACAACGTCTTGCAAAGACTACAGGAGAAAGACTACCTGGAGTCCAGATACAGTGACCCGACTCCAGAGCGTGGAGGAAAGCGTAAGCTATTATTTCGGGTAACCCCGGCAGGTCAAAATGCGCTGGAAGTTTCTCGTTCAATGCGCGAATCCCTTTGGCAAACCATTCCTAAAGTAGCCTTCGAAAAAAAATGAGCCAGTTTCCACCAAATTGGATTACTAAAATTCTCCGGTTTTTCTTTAAGCCAGAGTTGTGGGAGTCTATTGAGGGAGATCTCGAAGAGCTTTATTTCTATGAAATGGATCGAATGAGTTCGGTACGTGCCAAATGGAGATATCTGGTCAACACAGTTGCTTTTTTTAGATACCATCGACTAAGGCAATACTCAAAAACTCACAATCAAATGGACATATTAAAGAATTACCTGAAGGTCTCCATTCGAGATATCAGAAGGCATCGCTTGTTTTCATCGATCAATTTACTGGGCTTGGTTACTGGTTTTACAGTGATGTTGTTGGTGTTGCAGTATGCACTTTTTCAGTTTGGTTTTGATCAATTCAATGAAAAGTTTGATCGTACATATAGAATTATAAATGATCGCTATCAGCATGGCGAACGTGTACAGCGTGGGGCTATTACGTATCCTACCATTGGGCCGACATTAAAAAAAGACTATCCAGAAGTTGTCACTTACACAAGGCTGACGGTAGGTAGTCGCAATTATTTACATTTTGATCATCAGCAATTTCTCATGGATAACTTCTTGTGGGCTGATGAACACTTTTTTGAGGTTTTTGATTACCCCATTCTAGAAGGAGATCCGAAAGCAGCACTTAATGAATCTGCACAAGTAGTCATTTCAGAAAGTTATGCCCAGCGCCTGCTAAAAGAAGGTGAAACACTGAATGAACTCATAGGGCAAGAGGTACTTATCAATGATTGGGATTTTCATTGTCAGATTAAGGCTATCATGAAGGATATGCCGGTTCAATCCCATTTGCATTGTGATGTGCTGATCTCCTACAAAACATTCATTCGATTAGCTGGGGAAGGCGCTGATAATAGCTGGATGTGGTCCGACTTTTATCACTATATCGTTCTGGAAGAAGGAGCAGATCCTTTAGCATTTGAGGCCAAACTTCAGGAATTCGGAAATACATACTTCAAAAATGGTGAGGTGTCAGGGGCTGAGGAGAAGTTTGAATTACAGCCACTTGCAAAACTTCACTTTGATGATTCATTAGAGTATGAATATGCTGATGTAATGGACGGTCAGTTCGTTTGGATGATTTTAGGTATTGCTCTTATCATTATGTTCATTGCCTGGATTAATTACATCAATCTGACAACAAGCAGAGCGCTTGAGCGAGCAAAAGAAGTTGGTGTGCGTAAGGCGATGGGAGCTTTCAGTCAGCAGGTATTTGGGCAGTTTTTAACTGAATCGTTCTTGTTGAATGCTTTAGCATTAATACTTGCTCTTATCATTGTGGTATTGGTGCAGCCCATCATGATAGAGCTTATGAACTTACCGCTGAGTCTATCTGTTTTTACTCGCTCTACTGTTTATGGAATACCTTTCACTGCACTGTTTCTGAGTGTTTTTTTAGCAATTGTTTTCCTAATTGGTATCTATCCAGCACGATTGATTTCAAGGTTTAGACCAGAGGAGGTTATCAAAGGGAAGTATTCGCTTGTAGGTGATATGGTGAATATGAGGAGGTTTTTAGTAGTCACCCAGTTTGCAACTGCACTTATTCTTGTCTCTGCATCAATATCCGTTTACCGCCAGATTGACTTTATGCGTTCTCAGGATTTGGGAATGGATCTGGAGAATAATCTAGTTCTATATGGGCCTGACTTAACAGATTTTGACAGTGTGTATATTGCCAAATTTGAAAGTTTTAAAAATGAATTAGTAAGGCATCCTCAGGTTCTTTCAGTTAGTTCAACAGGACGTTTATTTGGAGATAAAATGCCTCGTGGATTTACTTTCCAATCTTCAGCCGATCCTGACAAGAACACTTTTGGGAGTAATTGGATGCCGATGGATCATCAATTTGTGGAGCAGTTTGGTATTGATGTGCTTTCAGGGAGGTCTTTTGATCGATCAGACTATCACACCAATGGGGGAGAGGTGAACACAGCTATGCTAAATCAGTCGGCACTTAAATTATTCAAATTCGAATCTCTAGAAGATGCAATAGGAGGAAGAGTCATTGTAAAAAATTCTGGTCGAGAATATCGTATTGTTGGTGTGGTAAGTGATTTTCATCAGCGAATATTAAAAGAGACCATCGAACCAATTATTTTCTTCCCATTTCATGACAACAGCCATTTCATAACAGTGAAATATGTGGATGGAAAAGAAAAAGAAGCAATAACCTTGGCTCAGGACGAGTTTGCGAAGTTCTATCCTGGTAATTATTTTGACTATTTGTTCCTTGAAGAACATTTCAACGCTAACTATCAGGCAGATCAGTTAATAGGTGTGATGTCTGCGGGACTTACTGGGATTGCCATTATTTTGGCGGTATTAGGGTTGTATGGATTGGTTTTGGTGACCTTGCAAAAGCGAACCAAAGAGATTGGAATCAGGAAGGTTCTTGGGGCTAATGTAGGACAATTGCTATCCAGGTTTGGTGGTCAGTTTATTTTGTTAATACTAATTGCATCTCTAATTGGCTTACCTCTAAGTTATTTCGCTATTCAAAGTTTCTTGCAAGATTATTCATACAGTATTGGTATGGAGTGGTGGGTGATTGGACTGTCCGCATTTCTCATGTTGGGACTATGTGTTTTTACAGTTTTACTCCAAACCAATCGAATTGCCAAAAACAACCCGGTGGAGTCTTTGCGTTACGAATAGTTACCATTTGATCATTGGAAAGGGATTTAACGGATGGCTGACTGCATGACGAAACGTTTTGCCAAAGATCATTTTGGTAAATCCCTTTCTAGGATATTGGTTTTCCAGGTCTCGAATTAAGCTTAAAGGGAGATTAAATCGGATTTTGCCTGCGGTTAAGTCCATTAAATCAGCTTTTCGAAAAGCTTCTGCTTCAATGTTGCCTTTGATTTTGGTTAGCTTATGATGTTGATTGATAATGAAAGCAATTTCATCAGGTAGTAATCCATAGTCAGTATGGAGAAGGTATTGTCTGGCCAGATTTTCTGATCCATTTATATAATCCATGTTATCATTTACCCAGATGTCTAAATCGTGAAAGGCTGCAGATATCGCTACCTTTTTGCTTTCGCGCATCAGCAAAAGTGTTGTGGCAAAATGATACACTCTTTGCGCATGATTGTGATAGCTTTCATAATCCGGTCCAAGGTTGTCTTTGAATTTATGAAGTATCTGGGTAATCAGTTTCACATTTGTTGCTGTTTGTACAGGTAAGATATGAAGGATTTCATATCCTTGAAAAACACACAATCGATTGCGCTAATTATTTAATACACCTATCTTCGAATCCTCTCATAGGATCAGATGATCATTTAATTGAGACAACTTTAATTGGCTAGAATGGAGACGCAACTTTTTGATTTAACGGATAAGGTAGTGGTAATCACAGGTGGTTCAGGAGCTTTGGGAGGAGCATTAGCTGATCATTTTGCAGCACAGAATTGCAAGGTGGTTATCCTTAATCGCGATGAGGAAAAGATGAATCAAAAGGTTGAGGAATTGCAGGCGATTAATCCATCATGTATTGGTTTAGTGTGTGATGTGCTGGATGTACAAACGTTGGAATCGACCAACAAAGAAATCATTAAGCGATTTGGTAAAATAGATATTCTCATCAATGCTGCGGGAGGCAATGTCTCTGGAGCCACACAGCAGCCGGATCAGCAGGTCTTTGATTTGGATATTTCTGCTATTGATAGCGCGCTTGATCTTAATTTAAAGGGAACCCTTTACCCATCACTTATTTTTGGACGAACAATGGCCGAGGGTGGCTCTGGTTCTATCATTAATGTGTCTTCAATGGCTGCTTACTCTGCTATTACAAGAGTGATGAGCTACTCGATGGCGAAATCGGGGATTAATTCTTTGACTAGCTGGATGGCTTGTGAATTGGCTAAAAAATACGGAGATAAGGTCCGTGTAAATGCTATAGCTCCAGGCTTTTTTATTGGGGAGCAGAATCGAAAATTACTTCTGAATGAGGATGGTACATTGACGGAAAGGAGTCAAAAAGTCATTCAAAAAACTCCTATGGGGAGATTCGGTAAGATTGAGGAAGTAGCAGGAGCAGTTCACTTTTTATGTTCGGAAGGAGCAGCATTCATTACCGGAGCGATCATTCCGGTTGATGGAGGATTTAGTTCATTCAGTGGGGTTTAGTCCTACTTATCCTCCCTCATACGTCATCATTTTGTCTTAGTTGGGGTATCAAATCTCCATGATTGGTTCTGAGGTTCTATCGATCAGATTATTTGACATAGATTCAAATTGTAGAATTTCTGAACCCCAAAATCGTAAATGATGAAAAGTGCTAATTTGATTCTGGCAGGAACACTGCTTCTTGTCTTAGCTTCATGTCAAACTCAAAACAAAAAGGAAGAAGTTGATAGTAATTTCTTTCCTCAGGAAACTGGAGATGGATTGGTTGTTGACAATGAACCATTAGTCACAGAAATTTTTACAGCAGATCCCTCTGCCCATGTTTTTGAGGGTGAGATTTATGTTTATCCATCTCATGATTATGAGGCAGGTGTTCCTGAGGATGACCTGGGAAGTCATTTTGATATGAGAGATTATCATGTGCTTTCCATGGACTCAGTTGGTGGAGATGTGACTATTCATAAAGTTGCCCTTGACAAGGAAGATGTATCCTGGGTGGGCCGACAGATGTGGGCGCCGGATGCTGCTTATAAGGACGGTACTTACTATTTGTATTTCCCTGCTAAGGACAAGAATGATATTTTCAGAATGGGAGTAGCGACCTCTTCTTCTCCTGCTGGTCCGTTTACGCCACAACCAGAACCAATCCCTGGAAGTTACAGCATTGATCCAGCGGTTTTTGAAGACAGTGATGGATCATACTATATGTATTTTGGAGGAATATGGGGAGGACAGCTGCAGCGATGGGCTTCTGGTGAATACAATCCTGAGGATGTGTATCCGACGGATGAAGCGCCGGCACTTACTCCAAAAATCGCGAGGCTATCGGGTGACATGATGAGATTTGAGGAAACACCAAAGGATGTGGTTATCGTTGATGAAAACGGGAACCCTTTGCTTACTGGAGATAATGAAAGAAGATTTTTTGAAGCAGCATGGGTGCATATGTACAATGGAAAATACTACTTCTCCTACAGTACAGGCGATACTCACAAAATAGTCTATGCCATTGGAGACAATCCGTATGGACCATTTACCTATCAGGGAGTAGTGTTAAACCCTGTGCTTGGGTGGACCAATCATCATTCTATTGTGAAGGTGGATGGTAAATGGTATTTGTTTTATCATGATAGCTCACTTTCAGATGGTAAGACTCATTTGAGGAGTGTGAAGGTTACTGAGCTTCAATACGATGAGAATGGCAAGATTCTAACCATAACAGCCAAACCTTAGGATTCATTGATTTAAAGTGAGCAAGCTAGAGACAACATGCTCTGGGCTTATTTTTTACGAATAAAAAAGGCCATGCCGACTCTAATGTCGGCATGGCCTCTATGTTTGAATAAAAGAATTCTTATTTAGCTTCTTCGTATCTCTTATTTACTTCAGCCCAGTTAATTACACCAAAGAATGCATTGATGTAGTCTGGACGCTTGTTTTGATATTTCAAATAATAAGCGTGCTCCCACACATCCAAACCAAGGATAGGAGTACCTCCACACCCAACACCTGGCATCAATGGGTTGTCCTGGTTAGCGCTAGAGCATACCTCTAGCTTACCACCTGGCATTACACATAGCCAAGCCCATCCAGAACCAAATCTTGTTGCAGCTGCGTTGCTGAATTCATCTTTAAATTTTTCGAAATCACCGAAAGACTCAGTGATTGCATCCATGATCGCTCCTGAAGGATTTCCTCCACCGTCAGGACCAAGGATTGTCCAGAAAAGAGAGTGGTTCCAGTGTCCACCTCCGTTGTTTCTTACTGCACCATTATCACTGTGGCTTTTCAAAAGCTCTTCTAGAGACTTTCCTTCCATGTCAGTGCCTTCTACTGCAGCGTTCAATTTAGCTACATATCCAGCGTGGTGCTTGCCATGGTGGATTTCCATGGTTTGAGTATCGATATGTGGCTCAAGTGCATCATGAGCATATGGTAAATCTGGTAATTCAAATGCCATTTTTTGCTTTCTATTTAGGTTTAAAAAATTCGTTTCTTCTTTCAAATATAAAACACTGAGAACTAGGAATTGTTTCCTCGCATCCGACTAAAAAAAGATTTTAACATCATAGATGACTCTTCTGCGAGTAAACCGCCTGTAATCTCGGTTTGAGGATGGATGATTTTAGGGTTGGATTGTCGGTATCCACGTTTTTCGTCTTGTGCGCCATAAACCACTCGAGCGATCTGCGACCAATACAATGCCCCGCCACACATGGTGCATGGTTCTAAAGTCACATAAAGCGTACATTGATCCAAATATCGTGAGCCCAAATAATTCTGAGCAGCGGTGATAGCAAGCATTTCTGCATGAGCGGTTACATCATTTAGTCTCTCCACCTGGTTATATGCTCTAGCAATAATTCTATTTTGACAAACCACTACAGCTCCAACAGGTATTTCACCGTCTTCATAAGCCTTTTGCGCCTCTTTCAAGGCCTGGTTCATGTAATGATCGTCGCTATGGATGCTTAAGTCGCTCATTTTACTCTCACACTGTTCATGATCTCATGCGCCGATTCCTGCCATTGATTCTGCTGCTTGGCCGGGCAGGTAAAATTGAAAAGCAAGATCTTGTCTTGATAAAGTGTGTATTGGATATATGTGTATTTGGCTATTGCTACACCACTGCCAAAAGTGGCATCTTCATCAGTTACCCTGGAAATGAATTCAAAGACAATGAATTTACGGCCTGCTTTTTCGACAATATCTTCTTGAATGAACTCGATTTCTGTAAACAGGTTGGCTATTGTTGATTTGTACAGACTTTTGATGACTTCATAATCTCCTCCTTGCCAGGTGTTACTGGTTTCATTCACCACTACATCTATTTGATTGTTGTAATCAGTGTACATCGCAATTGGTGGTCGAGAGGAAATGTTCTTCTGAATGA
>PBTY01000099.1 GCA_002729235.1 Rickettsiales bacterium
AAAAATAGCACCGAGGAAATCCCCGATGCTATCTAATTTATTATCCTTGTATAAACTGTATCGTTTATTCAGGACTAGTCATTTCTTTGATTACTTTTCTCTTATCGACTTAAATTCAGAGCCTTCCTTCCATTTAGGCCATTGATTAGAATTAGCTAACTCCAATCCCATTTCATAGTAAAGCTTAGAATCCTGATAGATACCTCCTAGTTCCCAATCATCAGTATACTCATCAGCTGGTCGGTGATATGCGGTAGATTCAAATTCTGCTATTTTTTCTTCAATGAACTCTACTCCTTTGGTCATGTGCTCATAGGAACCATATGCAAAGATGGCAGGCACACCCACCTTGGCAAACTGAAAATGGTCAGATCGGAAGAAATAACCTTTACCAGGTGCAGGGTCAGGAATCACATACCTTCCTTGCTGTTCGGCTAATTTGCCTGCGAGATCATCCAACTCCGACTGACCATATCCTACAATGGTCAAATCCTTCATAAACCCGTAGAACGGAAGACCATCAATATTTAGATTGGCAACTGTCTTCTCTACGGGGTAGATTGGATTCTCGGCATAATACTTCGATCCAAGAAGCCCTTGTTCTTCAGCAGTTACCAGTAAAAAGATCACACTACGGTCCGTATCACCATTTTTTGCAAAAGCTTCTGCAATACCAAGTACAGCAGCAGCACCAGAAGCATTGTCATGTGCTCCGTTGTAAATACTGTCTCCATCTACTTCAGGTCCAACTCCCAAATGATCCCAATGAGCAGAATAAAGAATGTACTCATCTGGCTTAGTACTACCTTCCTTAATAGCAATTACATTATTAGATGTAGATTTTTTAATCCCGTTTTCTACAGTAACAGAGGCAGTCAGATTCAATGGAATAGGCTCAAAATCTGCATTTCTAGATCGCTCCACAAAGCCTTTCATATCCACATCAGACGCTTCAAACATCTTAATAGCGGCATCACGAGTGATCCAACCTTGAACAACCGGTTTGTAAGCACTGCCTGTTTGATCCAAATAAAGACTTGCTCCAGACCAGGAGTTTCTCACAACTGACCAGCCATAGCCGGCAGGAATCGTTTCATGCACAATTAGACATGCTGCTGCACCCTGACGTGCCGCTTCCTCATATTTATAGGTCCAACGGCCATAGTAGGTCATGGTCTTTCCTTTAAACAATGTAGAATCCTCTGAACCAAAACCAGGATCATTGACCAAAACGACAACCGTTTTTCCTTTCACATCCAACCCTTCATAATCGTTCCAGCCATACTCTGGAGCAACCACTCCAAACCCTGCAAAAACAATCTCAGAATCTTTCAATTCATTCATAGCCTCCACTCGCTCGCTGTAAGCCACAAAGTCATCCCCCACTTTTAACTCAACAGGTGCACTCCCTCCAGATATTAGCATAGTTTCGGATGGTTTGGCATCCAATTCTACCATCGGCACTTCCTGGAAATAACTATTACCATTACCTGGTTTCAAACCAAAACTTTTCAACTGATCTGCGAGGTAAGCAATGGTTTTTTCCTCTCCCTCAGTAAATGGCTTTCTTCCCAAGAACTCGTCAGATGCAAGTATTTCAATGTGTCTGGCAATAGCCACGGTATCAATCAAATCCGCTTCTGAGTTGGCACTCTCCTTTGGTTGACAACCAATCAAAGCAGCAATCAGTGATAAATAGGTTAACTTCTTCATAAATCGTATTTTATTCGAACCTGAATTTGGACATTTTTTCGCTTACACTAAAAATTCTCATTGACGAAATAATAAAATCATACGTAAATGGTAAATTTTCAGTGTCAAACATAACAAATCCCTTATTTCATTGATTATCAAGCTAAGAACCTATTTAATTCCTATCAAATATGAAAAATCTACTCATCCTTGGCCTGGCAGCATTAATGGTTGCTTGTGGCCAACAAAAAAACACCCAGGAAACAACAACTGAAGAAATTGTCGAAGTGACTGCCCCATCTCTTGAAAAGCTTTGGGAATCTGATACCACTCTGGCTACATCAGAGTCTGTTTTATACGATTATGACTCGGGAATCTTATATGTTTCGTGCATCAATGGAGTTCCACCCAATGCACAAGACGAAGATGGTTTTATCGCTAAAGTCTCCCCGGAAGATGGTTCAGTCATTGAGTTGAAATGGGTAACCGGTCTGGATGCTCCGAAAGGCATGGCACTGTTTGGCAACAACCTGTACGTAACCAATATTGACGAAATCGTCATTATCGACAAAACAAGTGGCGAAATCACTGAGCGAGTTCCTGTTGAAGGAGCTGAATTCTTAAATGATGCCACAGTTGATGGTAATGGAAATGTCTATTTCTCAGACTCCAACACCAACAAAATACACATGCTTTCCGCTCAAGGAGTATTGTCTACATGGTTAGCAAGTGATTCTCTTGGTGGTCCAAATGGCTTGTATTACATAGATGATTACTTGATGTTGACAACCTTTGGAGAAGGTAACTTCAAAAAGATCAATATGGCTACCACTGAAATCGAAATGGTAGTTGATTCCATCCCCGGTGGAGATGGTGTAGAATTAGTAGATGACAAAGACTTCCTTGTTTCTAATTGGAACGGAGAGGTCTATTATGTCTCCTCCGATTGGACTAAAACCAAACTTTTAGATACGAAAGAAGCAGGAGCCAATGCTGCCGATATTGAGTTTCATCAGGGTACTAAAACGGTATTTGTACCCACATTTTTTGGCAACCAAGTAGTTGCTTACAAATTGAACAATTGATAAAAATCAGTAACAATCCTAAAAAGCGCATGCATGAAGCAGGCGCTTTTTTTATGCCCAATGTGGTAACTTAGACCAATCAAATCTTAACCCCACAAAAACTATGAATCAACTATCCAAATTATTGGCTGGATCCATATTGCTGGCATTTGCCTGTAGTCAGCCAACCCAAAAAGCAGAATCAACAGAAGAAACTCCTTCTCCTATGGAACAAAAATTGGCTGACTATAAAAGCGTAAGGCTTACCACCGACTTATCTGCACTTAGCGAATCAGAAAAAGCCATGATTCCTAAATTGATTGAAGCAGCAAAAATCATGGATCAGCTCTTTTGGTATGAAGCTTATGGTAAGAAGGACTCACTCCTAGCAGCTACTGCTGATGAGGCCACCAAAGCATACATCAAAATCAATTATGGCCCATGGGATAGACTGGACGACAACAACCCTTTTCTGGAAGGTGTTGGCGCCAAACCTGCAGGATCTAACTTCTATCCTGCGGACATGACGAAAGAGGAGTTCGAAGCAGCGGAACTAGAAGGAAAAACTAGCCTTTATACCTTCATCAGAAGAAATGAGGCTGGAGAGTTAATTACCGTTCCATACAATGAGATGTTTGCTGAGGAAGTGCAGAAAGTCTCTCAGCTATTGAAAGAATGCGCTGAGCTTGCTGAAGATGAAGGGTTGAAAAAATATCTTTCCTTGCGTGCTGATGCCTTGCTGGATGACAACTATCAACCTTCAGACATGGCCTGGATGGACATGAAAACCAACGGCATTGATGTGGTGATCGGACCAATAGAAAACTATGAAGATGCTCTATACAACTACAAAGCTGCTCATGAAGCATATGTCCTGGTAAAAGACAAACTATGGAGTGATCGTCTTTCTAAATATGCGGCCTATTTACCGGAACTACAGAAAGGTCTTCCTGTTCCTGACCAATACAAGGCAGAAACTCCGGGTAGTGATGCTGACCTGAATGCCTACGATGTGGTATACTATGCGGGTGATTGCAATGCCGGCTCCAAAACCATCGCCATCAACTTACCTAATGATGAAGAAGTACAATTAGCTAAAGGCTCTAGAAGACTTCAGCTGAAGAATGCAATGCAGGCCAAGTTTGATGAGATTTTAGTACCAATTTCTAAGGTTTTAATCACCCCTGAGCAACAACAGCACATCACCTTTGATGCGTTCTTTAGTAACACCATGTTTCATGAGGTAGCACATGGATTGGGAATTAAAAACACCATCAATAACAAAGGTACGGTTCGTTCTGCGATCAAGGAGCATTATTCCGCTTTAGAAGAAGGAAAGGCCGACATACTTGGATTGTACATGATTACTCAATTGCACCAAAAAGGGGAACTAGAAGGTCAAATCGAAGATTACTACACCACTTTTATGGCGGGCATCTTTAGATCAGTTCGTTTCGGTGCAGCAAGTGCTCATGGCAAGGCCAACATGATCCGTTTCAACTTCTTCAAAGAAATGGGTGCTTTCACCAAACAAGAAGATGGTACTTACAAAGTAGATTTTGAAAAAATGCAGTCTGCCATGAATGCACTCTCTGAGCTCATTTTGACCCTTCAAGGAGATGGCGATTATGATGGAGTGGCTGAGTTGGTAGCCAATAAAGGAATCATTGGCACTGAACTACAGGCTGATTTGGACAAACTGGAAACACAAGACATCCCAGTGGACATTTTATTTGAACAAGGAACTGAGGTTCTCGGTCTTTAAACTCATTTCAAAAAAAAACCTGGAAAGGCCTCATTGATACCTCAGTGAGGTCTTTTGTACACCACAATTATCAAAGTCATGGGTGGCTAAATCAATCATACTTCTACCCTTATTAGAAATTCATCCCACATTAGTAACATGAAGGTTCAGCTTAACAAAATTCATCACTTTCACACTACTGATGACTGCTCCATTGCATACCGCCTAACAGGAAATCTCAATGGTGTACCAATCCTTTTTTTCAATGGAATTTTGATGAATCTGGATGGTTGGAAGCCTCAATCGGAGTTTTTAAAGGAATACCTGTGCATCACGCTGGATTTTCGTGGACAACTGCGAAGCGGCAAAGAATTTCCAGACCACTTCACTATGGGTATTCACGTGCAGGACACCAAAGAACTTATGGCCCATTTAGGTATTCCACAATTCAATATCGTAGGAACATCCTATGGCGGTGAAGTGGCCTTATTGTATGTATTAACCTACCCAGAGCAAGTAAAAAGCATCACTGTTATTGCTTCTGTTAGTTACTCTGACATGCTTCTTAAGCATCAAGTATCCTTATGGAAAAACCTTGCTTCAGTATCAACCAATTTGCTGTATGACTGTGTGATGGGACTTTGTTACAGCGATCAATTCATCAGCCAAAATGAAGCTCTATTAACTCGGCGAAAAGAAGCCTTCCAACAATTGCCTGAAAGTTTCTTCAAAGGATTTGAAAAGTTATGTGATGCATTTCATCATTTTCAACTATCAAATGATCAGCTCCAACAGATTGTTTGTCCGGCATTGATCGTTTCTGCTCAGTTGGATATTTTAAAATTGCCTCACTACAGTGAAGCAATGGTTGAGAATCTCCCAAATGCGCAATACGAAAAAATTGAAGGTGCCGGACATGCCGTTACGGTAGAGCACCCTAACAAGATTAGCGAATTAGTCGAACGTTTCCTGAGTAATCTTTAACCTCATTATTCCATCAAAAAAATTAGCGTTAGAGGTGATAGAATAATACCCAGAAAATCATTATTATCGTATTCAAGAATCACCTCTATTTGTTCGCTGATACGTGGAATACTCACATCTCTAAGTATTTCCCCTAGGTCTAAAACCCAATTTACGGTGTACACCATTATTCCCTATTCCATTGCTTGGGAACAGTGATTTTAGCTACTACATTTAGTCCAGATAAAGTATAACCGCATACATGAAATATTCGTCAGCTAACATCGATATTGACTCTGGATATTACCAGGGCGATCCAAGTCTTTACTTCAGATTTAAGGGCAAATTCACTGAAGAGACTTCCAGGCTTTCTTCAAGGGCCTGGCATGAAGAAATGGATAACAACCCATTGAAACACTATGTATTCATATGGGATTGTGAAGACATGACAGGATTCGAAATCTCTGCCAGAAAACTATGGTATGAGTACATGAGTCTGCACAAACATCAGATTGATCGGGTGATAGTTATTTCAGGAAGTATTCTTATCAGAAATGCTGCCCGAGTTATGTTGGAATTCTTTGGTTTACACTCCACCGTTGTTAAATCGAGAGAGAAATTTGCCGAAATCAAGGAAATGGAGGGAGTTTAAAGCCTTTCCATCGTAAAATTTCTTGAAGTCACCTACTATTGCTTAACCCCTGGATATTCAAAAGAATATTTCAGGATAATTAATAAATATTCTTTTGAATATTGACGAAATAATTCTTCGTAACAGAATTATTTGTCAAGGTTACCCTGATAAAGCAATGCTTTCGTCAACCCATAGGGTAAATTATGCTTTAATGCATAATTTGGGTTAACTTACCATGCATTATTGTAATGGATACAATAGTGATTAGAAACAAGGAAGAGATACTTTGAAATTTTCAGAACTGAATTTAAACCCGTCATTGCTTGAAGGTATAGATGCAATTGGGTTTGAAAATGCTACTCCTGTTCAGGAGGCAACCATTCCACTTATATTAGAGAATAAAGACATTATTGCAGCAGCTCAAACGGGTACTGGTAAAACTGCCGCTTTTTTGCTTCCAGTTATTCACAAAATACTGGAGCAGCCACAAGACGAGCACATCAAAGCATTGGTGATCGTTCCTACCAGGGAGTTGGCTGTTCAGATTGATCAACAGCTGGAAGGTCTTTCCTATTATACCTCCGTTAGTTCGCTTGCCGTTTATGGTGGTGGAGATGGTCAAAGCTTTGACCGTGAGAAAAAGGCCTTGACAGAAGGTGCCGATATCATCATTGGAACTCCAGGTAGATTGATTGCCCACCTCAACATGAAGTATGTAAAAGTGGAGCAGTTGGATGTGCTGGTCCTGGATGAGGCTGACCGAATGCTGGACATGGGATTCAATGAGGATATCATGAAGATCATTGGGTACCTTCCTAAAGAGAGACAAACGCTGTTATTCTCAGCAACTATGCCTCCGAAGATTCGTGAGCTGGCAAAGAAGATCTTAAAAGAGCCTGAAGAAGTCAGCATCGCTATATCCAAGCCTAATGAAAAGATCATTCAAGCTGCTTTTGTATGCTATGATGGTCAGAAAATTGATTTGGTAAAACACATTTTAAAGGCAGACTTTCTTCGCAGTGTGATTGTCTTCTGTTCCACAAAAGACAGTGCCAAACGACTTACTCGTGAGCTTAAGAAGACCGACTTGTCCGTGGAAGAAATTCACTCCGATTTGGAGCAAAAAGCTCGTGAAGATGTATTGAGCCAGTTTAAGAGCCGAAAACTCAAAGTGCTGGTAGCAACAGATATTTTGGCAAGAGGTATAGACGTAGAAGATATTGATATTGTCATTAACTACGACGTACCAAACGATGGAGAGGACTACATTCACCGAATTGGACGAACCGCCAGAGCTGCAAGCAAAGGAGCCGCCTTCACTTTTGTGAATGAAAAAGAGCAGTCCAAATTCCTGACAATAGAGGAATTATTGGGCAAACCGGTTCCAAAAGCAAAAATCCCTACTTATATTGGAGAAGGTCCCGCTTATGAACCTAAACCAAGACGTGGTGGAGGTGGCAGACGAAGACCCTTCAAAAAGAAAAAGTAAGACTATGCCTATTGAATTAACTGCATTTTTAGCTATTGCAATTATCCCATTGTGGTTTTGGGCCATAAAGGATGTGGTTTCCACTAATTTTACGAGGAATCATTATCGCACCATCTGGTTGATGATTGTTTTGTTTTTCCCTATGCTAGGATCTATTGTGTATTTCAAGATCAAGAAACACTTTGTTGGGGAAGCCAGAATCTTCAACCCTCAATTCATAAGATAATTCACTACCTATCAGTGCGTAAGTCTGAAGATTGACTATTTTTAATAGCGAGTAACGCTATTAAAAATGAATCTTTGCCACTCACTTACATTTATCTTGCTATTTGTTGCATTAGGCAGCGAAGGTCAGTCATTGGATTTGGTTAAAAAAGATCGAACCAAATCGGTCAATCTAGAGCAAATCAAAATTGAAACAGCAGATGGGAAGCACTATGAGTTTCATCATCCTATCATTCAAAATCAATGGGTCATTTCAGAGCAGGATAGTGTCCATATTGGGAGTATCACTCAAATCACCTGTCACACTCGCACAGTTAAGTCAGAGAAACTTCTAACTGATGCAACCCATGCTGTAGGTGGGGCAACCATATTAGTGTGCTTGATTGGTCTAGGTCTTGCTGTCTCTGAAAACCTCACTTCTTTCAATGCAAATGAACCTGTTGCACCTGCACTTCTGGCTATTGGTGCTGGAGCTGCACTTGTCGCATTTGGTAACCAGCTGGTCACCATCAAGCGATCCTACACAATTGGAGGGAAATGGAAATTGGTATCCACTGCAGGCGAATAAGTTCAATTGACAGACAGATTTATTTCAATTTCCCATACTATTTCCGAACTTCACACCTCCTTTTGAAGTTTGACACATTGATATGGCAAAAGAAAGAATAGTAAACGTTGGATTGGTTCAAAACTCTTGTAGTTCGGACCTTCAAGACAACCTCAGAAAAGCAGTGGAAGGAGTAGAAGAAGCAGCGAAGCAAGGCGCACAGATTGTCTGCCTTCAGGAGTTGTTTGGCTCCACTTATTTCTGCGATGTAGAGGACTATGAAAACTTTAAACTGGCTGAAGCCATCCCTGGCCCATCTACTGAAGTATTCAGTGAGCTAGCCAAAAAACACAATGTCGTCATCATCGCTTCTCTGTTTGAAAAGCGTGCCCAGGGACTTTATCACAACACGGCAGCCGTAATCGATGCGGATGGTTCCTATCTTGGTAAATACCGTAAAATGCACATTCCTGATGATCCTGGATATTTTGAGAAATTCTACTTTACTCCAGGAGATTTAGGCTTCAAAACATTTGATACCAAGTATGCTAAAATAGGTGTGTTGGTATGTTGGGATCAGTGGTACCCAGAAGCTGCCCGTATTACGGCGTTGAAAGGTGCTGAAATGCTCTTCTACCCTACTGCAATCGGATGGCACAAAGACCAAGATGATCAAACCAACCAGGAACAGCATAACGCCTGGCAAACCATACAGCAATCACATTCGGTGGCGAATGGAGTACCAGTAATTGGTGTGAATCGCACAGGAGTAGAAGGCGATATGCAATTCTGGGGTGGATCTTATGTTACGAATGCTTTTGGTTGGTTGGAATACAAAGCACCTCACCTGGAAGAAGTGGTAAAGGTTGTTCCTGTAAACCTGGAAAAATCAGACAGCTACCGCATTCACTGGCCATTTCTTCGTGACCGAAGAATTGATGCGTACAGTCCAATAGTAAAACGATTCATCGACGAAGAATGAGTACACCCAAAGCGGACGGATTCCGATTTCCAGCCGAGTGGCACCCACATAGAGCTACCTGGTTGAGCTGGCCTCATAATGTCAACTCCTGGCCTGGGAAGATCGAAACGATCTACAAGCCTTACTGTGAGTTTATTGCAGAAGTAGCCAAAGGTGAAGAAGTATGTATCAACATCGCTGATGATGCCATGCAAGCCAAAGCAATCATCTATTTGCGAGAAGTTGGTGCTGATCTGACCAAAATCAAATTTTACCATCACCCAACCAATGACGCCTGGTGCCGTGATCATGGCCCTGCATTTGTGATCAAGGAAAGCGAAAAAGCCATTGTTAATTGGGGCTATAATGCCTGGGGTGAGAAGTATCCACCATATGATTTGGACAACCAGATTCCGACAAAGGTGGCAGCGCAACTTGGATTGAATCACTACACACCGGGCATAGTGATGGAAGGTGGTTCTGTGGACTTCAATGATCAGGGAATTATCCTGACTACTACCGCATGTCTACTCAATGAAAACCGCAATCCACACTTGAATCAAGAACAGATAGAAAGCTACCTGAAGGATTACTATGGGGCCAAGGAGATTTGGTGGATTGGAGATGGTATTGTCGGCGATGACACTGATGGTCATGTGGATGATATCACTCGCTTTGTCAATGACAATACGGTGGTGACCGTTGTGGAACCGAATGAGGCTGATGCTAACCATGAGCCACTTGCAGAGAACCTCGAAAAACTGAAGACATTCCAAATGCCTGATGGATCACCTCTCAATGTGGTGGAGCTGCCAATGCCAAATCCAGTAGTGTATGAGGATCAGCGTTTGCCCGCATCTTATGCCAACTTCTACATTGCTAATGAATGTGTAGTGGTTCCAACATATAGAGATGCCAAGAATGATCCGATCGCACTGGAAATTCTACAAGGATTGTTTGCAGGCAGAAAAGTCATTGGTATCGACTCGACAGACATAGTTTGGGGCTTAGGTAGCTTCCATTGTTTGAGTCAGCAAGAGCCGAAATAGGTTAATAAGTTTTGGGTTTAATGTTAGAGGTTTTAGAGCAATTGAACTCAAAACATTAAACCTTAAACTCAGCCCCCTAAAACCCATCGATTTCACTATCCATCCAACTGATACGCTCGGAGAAATAGCTCTTAAGGCTTTCGATGCTCTGCTCATAATCTGTACCAATAGACCAAATGGTTTCATTACGAATGATCGCACCATTATCAATCAGAAAATTGGCCGACTCTTCTACTAGACTATTTAAGTTGGACAATGAAAGTGCTCCAGATCGAAGTTCTTGCCAGCGAGTTTTCACCAAAGCTCTAAACTGAGGATCTTCCATTAATCTAGGCCACCAAAACGGCATCATCCAGGCGTCACCAGACACATGATTGTTGTAGTTGATCACCCAATCATCGAGGGGGATTCGTCCACCATTGTCAAAGCCAATGTTCATGTCCCAAACCGGACCCATGCTCAGCAGTCCATTCTTATCCTTCGTTACATAGGTACTCAAACGATACGCATCCACATTGCGACACAATTCATTGATTAGGAAATAGTCCACAAAGGTGGAAATATCGATATAGTCCGTGTAAGTTCTTTGATCAGATGCAAAATCATCTGTGAGTAGAGCTGTCTCAAAATCATTGATATAGTTCTGGATATAGGTCTTTTGTTCCGAGACTATGTCATCAGCATCTGGATACTCATAGTTGAAATAGGTTTCCAGATACATGTTACTATGATACGGCGCTCCATACGGCTCAAAATTGAGTACCTCACCATTAATGTCGTAGGCCGATCGGAAGCTATTTGCAGCAGTGTAGCGAGCATCATCCTCCCAGTTATTCTCAAAGTATTCCAGCGGCTGGTTGGCATTGCCATCGCCACCTGAAGTCTTATCAATTTTAAGAATGTAGCCACCTGTCAGGTCCTCACCGGAGGTTTCATCCGGATTCAATTTGGACAAATCAATTCGATCACCATCTCGCTTCAATTTTTCCATAAACACATACACTCCCTGGTATTCTCCGTTGAGCTCTACCTCCACATACTGTGTTCTGGCGGCATAGCGCCCCATCTCTCTGGAGATGGTATACCCCAGATGGTGATAGAGCAATGTATTGTCAAACTGATAGTTTTCGTCCAGATTGACCACCTGCCCCATCAGAATCCAATCTTCTTCCTCTGGCCAACCAAAAAATGAGACATCCAGGTCCTCCCCTGCTTCATCCCACGTTTCAATGCCATACGACTTCTTATCCGATAGGCGGAAGGAGGTAGATCCGCGATATTCAATCCCAATGAAATTGGTTTGAACAAGCTTTTTCTCTACATAAATGGATAGCTCACCAGAAACCTTCTTCTGGTTCTGAATAACTGCTGATGTCTTGATAACGATATACGGGATTTCGCTATCTCCCATATCGATGGCAAATTCGCCGGAAGTAGTATCATCCTTTTTGGTAGGCTCCTCATTTTTCTTGCAAGACTGCAAGTAAATCATCATTATGAGCAAAACGCCCATGAATCGTATTGGGTAGGGTGAATTCATAGCTATAAATGTACTCAAAATGGGATTGACTCTAACACCTTACCCATTTTCGGGTATTTTACTGATCTCTAGCGGTTTCTATTTGCTCCTTATCTCAGAAACAGGTAGATTCAAAATACAGTGCATGTTATACCCGTTTGAAAACGGCTATAGACGGTTACAAACGGATATCTCGTTGTAGTTGAGATATTTAGAATATTTTAAACCAATGAAACCTATAATAAGATAACATGCACAGTGCACGTTACATTATAGTTAGATTTAATTTTTGTAACACGCATATATAAATTGGACTTGAAAATCTTTGGAACTGGTGAGAGAACAATATTGGTAATTCCGGGTGGTCCTGGGTTATCTCATGCCTATCTAAAGCCAGTTATTGAAAATTTTGGCAATTCAGGATTTAAAGTAATTGCTTATGACCCTTTGAGTAATTCTGAGAACAATTATTCTATGAACTCAGCAGTGAATGAGTTAGATGAAATTCTTAAAAATTATTGCTCTGACAATACAATAGTTTTTGGACATTCATTCGGAGGTAATGTTGCTCTACAATATATTCTCGAAACCGATCAAAGAGCCACCAAAATTTCCACTCTTGTCATAAGTAACACGATTTATTCCTTTGAGAAATATAATCAAAACTTGAATACTCTAAAAAACTCAATGCCCGATGAAATTATTCGCGAAATCAACAGGCACCAAAATGAAAAAGACTTTGGAGAGATTTATTTCAACCTCTTGATGAATGAATGGTTGCCTAGATATTGGTGTTTGAGCAATCCTTTACCAGAATATCTGATACAATCTCTCTCAGAAATCAATCAAAGCCTTTTCACCCATTTTGTGGGTGAAGATCCTTTGAATGTGACTGGTGAACTTCGAAAATGGACGATTAAAGACAGAATAGATCAAATCAAAATACCTTGTCTTTTTATTGCTGGCTCAAGTGACACAGTTTTTGAAAAAGATATTGTGTTTATGGCAAAAGAGACATTGGGTGAATATTACATATGCCCTGATTCAGCCCATTATCCTTTTATTGAAAACCCTGATTTATATTTCGAAAGAATAGATAAATTCATTTTTGATTATGAAGCTCAATGAAAAAGAATATAAAATTAGAAATCAACTTCAGTTGATAAAACTGAAAAACCTTGCGAGCTCAAACATTGAATTCTTTAATCAGATAACCGAATACTTTCCTCTATTAGTCACTATTACAGATATTTCAAATGTGGAAAATGATGGAAATTCAGGGATAAGGTTCTGTAATTCTTATGTTGAAACCATTTGTCATCAGGATCACCAATTTATTATGATTGACGGATGGAATTACACAAAATCAATAATTCATCCAGATAATCTGAAATACCAGCAGGTTCTTTTAAAAGATTATGAACGGATCGCTGATAAAAGTAATACAGTTTCATACTATCAATTGATCAAGCCACAAAAGCATGAAGACTATTACTGGCTACATACTGAGAAAACGTGGTTAAATGATTACCAGCATATTGGCATTTATTATGAATTGCCTCGGTTAGGAGATGTCTACAATTCCCTTCACAATATTCTGGGAAATGTTTGCTTAGATGTATATATGTTTCAAAAATTTCAATCACTGACTTTGAGAGAAAAAGAAATCCTAGCTCAAATTATCAAGGGTCTAACCAACAATCAAATCGCGGATCGGTTATTTATATCCTCTAATACTGTTCGCACTCACCGAAATAAAATATGGAATAAGCTAGACATCAGGCACTTCAAAGATTGTCTCGACTATTCTTTTTTTTTCTAAAAATACGCTCCTAAGCGTATTGCCGTTGGCATCCAATGGTTAGAAATTAGCTTTCACATTCAATTTAACATTTGAAACCATGAAAGTTAGTTTTAAAATTTCTCTATTTCTGTTACTGGTCATAGGAGGCTCACATCTTTTTGCTCAAACCAAAGATGCCAAGATTAAAAAATGTGAGGGTGTCGCTACACCTTTCAAAGAGAAAATAGACCAAAATCATATCTATTCATACATAGCTCATTTGGCATATATTGATTGTCTAATACAAGAATTTCCAGAGTACAAACAACAATATATCGACACACAGATTTTACCAAATTTAAGAGTTATTAAACAATGGGGAACTCTATCAGATATGCCTGCTGACTCCAAAGAACTCCTTAAAAAATATTGGGAATTAAAATGAATGAAAAAGTTCTTTTAGTTATTGCTATTGTCATATCCCAACTAAGTATTTCTTGCTCAGAGGATGATGATAGTGCCTCAGTTGACTGTCTAAATCAGCCAATAAGTACAGAATCGAGCTTCAATTTCACAGGTGAACAGGGGGAACTTGGAGTCGCAGGTACATTCCATGATGTCTATCTAACTGAAACGTTGGTGGTACTTAATGAAGGAGAAGCTGGTTCTAACTCTATTGAAGCTACAATCACAATTAACCTTCAGGACTTGCTCAATGTTGGTCCAAGAACTTACGATTTGAGCATTCATGAAGCAAAAATTAGAGTGATAGGAGATGCAACATATAGCACAATATATACTCCACAATTTTCTCCTGATTTTACCGGTGGAACATTAACAATTCATTCAATTGACAAGGATTGTAGTATTATATCAGGTAATTATGAAATAAATAGCGGCAGATTTAATTCTAGTCTAAACCGAGATTTAAGACTGGGAATATCAGGAAATTTTAACTCGATTGGTTTATCCAACTAAATATTAAAATGAGATCATTTACAATACTATTTATAACATCAATCATCTTTTTATTGGGATGCGGTGAAGATGAAAACGAAACACCAGAGCTCGAAAAGCCGTGGGAACTCTACTCTGTAGAACCAGGTAACTTTACTATTAACTCAGCACCAGTAACTCTCAATGATGGAACTCGAAGCGGAAGTTATCCTGATGGTACGCTTTACTATAATACTTACGTACTTAGGGAGCGATTACCTTCTAATGTACAATATGAATATTACACGATTCGAGCATATGTTCCAACAAATGATACCTACGGGGCAAGCGTATCTGGATTCGGCATGTCACTTTACCACGGAACAGACAGTCAAAGAGAAAGACTTCCCGGAGATGAAAATCAATCCTCAACAATTGGGATTACAACTCTAAATGGATTACAATACTCTGTTTTCGAAATTGTAGTCCGTGACCCAAATTATATTGGAAACAAAACCAACGTTGACCAAATGATTTTCGCATTTAATGTTAGTTATTTTGATAGAAATACGAATAATGTGCTTAATCAGGATTTGATCAACTTGGAAGTATTTACAGACACGGACCCATCGTCAGGATCAGGAAACAGCGATACAGGAACAGCTACTTTCTGGGTAAATCAAGACTATGGATGTGGTTTTATTGATGTCAGCATATCAGGTTATGGCACTCAAAAAATTGATTCGTTTTTTGGCTCAAACCCAGGATGCACCTCTCAAGGATCAGCTAACTTTACAAACTTACCATTCGGTACGTACAATTATAGTGCTTCTGGATCAGGATGTTCTTGGAGTAATTCCTTTACTCTGAACTCAAACTGTTCAACAATTCAGCTCACACTGTAAAAAACTAAATCTAATCGAGTAGACGGCCGTGAGCCTTAAAGCCCACGGTGCGCCTCTCACACCACCGCACATACGGTTCTCGTATACGGCG
>PBTY01000100.1 GCA_002729235.1 Rickettsiales bacterium
AAATAGCACCGAGGAAATCCCCGATGCTATCTAATTTATTATCCTTGTATAAACTGTATCGTTTATTCAGGACTAGTCATTAATTAGGTTGGTTTTTATCTACATCTTTGAAAAGCATCATATCCATGACTCTTGCAGATGCTCCATCGTAGAATCCATACTCACCTTGAAAATCTTTTGGATTATTAAAGGTTCCAAAGATTAGATCATACACTGGAAAATCCGAGTAATTATAAGCATGCACTCCTCTGGAGTGATGTACGGCATGCTGTTCTGGACGTTGGATGATGTACCCTAACCATTGCGGAGTGCTGATATTAGCATGTTGGAAAATACTCAGGAAGTTTAGTCCTAGAATAATCACAGTTGCAGCTGTCGGGTCAACACCAATGATGAGCGCAAACACAAGACTTCCAAGTATAGTAAATCCGATCATGTCCATAGGACTGAAGTAGAAAGCAGATGGAATGTCTAATTTCTCCGCACTATGGTGCATTTGATGAAAGATTCTCCAAAGAGCATCCGACTTATGCATAGCCCAGTGCCATAGATACAGCATGAACTGATAGAAAAATAATCCAATGGCTATTTGTCCCCCAAGCGATAAACTGCTTAGATCGAGTAACTGGTATGAAGCCAAATACTCGTCCGTTAAAAGCGGTAAATAGGAACTCAAATAGAAAAATACTGCAAAAGCTAACAGTCCTCGGAGAGTAGCGAAGCGTATTTGAGGTAAGTTCTTGTGTCTTGGGAATAACTGTTCCCAAATGAATAGTGCAAAGTACATCGCGATAACACCTAGTGAAATCGGATCTAAAAGAATTTCTAATGGAGTAGGCATTTTGAGTTTTTGATCTTTTTAAACAAACTAGTCGGTACAAATATAGGAATATTTTTAACTAAACAAACTAGTTGGTATAAAAATGTGCTTTATATTTGGGATATGCCCAGAGACGGAAGAAAAACCAAGACCAGAATTATTGATGAAGCCACAACACTTGTCTTAGAAAACGGATTTGCTGGAACAACGATCGATCAAATTCTGGAAAAGACAGAAATAACAAAAGGTGCCTTCTTTTATCATTTTAAAACGAAAAATGATTTGGCTTTAGGGTTAATGGATCACTTTGCTACAAGTGACTTGAATTCATTGAATGAGGCATTGGAATACGTGAAAGCAAATTACAAGACACCTAAGGACCAATTAATTGGTTTTGTTCAGTTCTTTATTAATGTTTTTGATGATTTAGAACAACCGTATGCTGGATGTTTATATGCTTCATGCTTTAATGAACCAGAGCAATTTCCTGATCAAGCAAAGAAAATAGTCAGTGATGCCATATTGGAATGGAGAAAACAGCTGGGTGATTTAATTGAGGCTGTGCTAAATGACACAGGTGCTAAGCTTATTGTAGATAAAAATGCACTTGCTGATAACTTCACTGTGGTGATGGAGGGAGGATTTATCTTATCCAAAGCTCTTGGTGATGCTAAGCTTACCGCAAATCAACTAAAGCAGTATAGAAATTACCTACAGCTACTGTTTGCGCATTGATATCCCGTCAATCGTAATTAATGATCTTAGAGGTTTTTAATAAATTGGTTAATTCTTGAGTGAAATCTTCTTCCACTTTGAATGAACCATGATTTTGATAAATTCCAGCCATTGAATTCATTTCTTCCATCTCGGTGTTGAAGGAATCGATCGTGTTGGTAAAGGCTAAGTTGTCAGGTTGAATTCTACCTTGTTTGATAGCGGTGTTAATTCGTTTGGAGCACCTGCATTTGTTCTGAGGGTTGTACACTCCACAGTTTGACTCTAGAAATGTTCCTATTTGTTGTCTGGCTTGCTGAAGTCTTTTTCTGAAGGTTTCTGGTGTAGTGTCAGTAATAGTTGCTGCTTTTTTGCTATTGATCTTTAGTGCACTACCAAGAATAAATGCTTCTCTCTGGTCTCTGTTTAGGCATTGGAGCATGGCTAGGGTACATCCTGTTTTCATTTCTCTTTCCATCAACCGGCTATCCGCACCTTCATAACTTTCCGGTTCAGGAAGATAATTCAAGTCTTCGGAAAAGTCTTTGAAGGAACCAACTGTTTGCTCAACTTTGGTCTTTTTAAGATTCATCAAGTGGTTACTTGTTACTCGATAAACCCAGGTTTTTAAGGTGCTCTTTCCTTCAAATCGGGCCAAGTTGGTAATCACTTTAATCAAGATTTCCTGAGTAGCGTCTTCTGCATCTTCTTTATTCCACAAGAAGCGTATTGCCAGGTTATAAATCTCACCTTGTACGGATTGAATCAGTGAATCAAGTTGTGGTTTATTGCCAGCAAGTACTGCTTGAACGAGTTCTAGATCTTTCATAAATAGGAAATGTAAAATGGGCTGGAAATGATCCAGCCCAAAGAGTTATTAGTTTAAAATCTGTTGAAGTTTCTTCAATTCGTCTGCTAGCTGACCAATCTGAGCGGATAATGCGCCTTCTACCATTTCTAAAGGAACAGGAGGTGCCATGAGTACGAAAGAATATATCGCCTGGCCGTCACCATCTTCAGTGACTCTGGAAAAAGCAGTTCCTACGGTTCCATCAGGCATGGTCATGTACCAATCAATTGTGCCAGAGTTGGCGTCTACTCGCGTTTCCAGGTCGATTTGTAATTCTCCTTCTGGAGTAATGAGCAATGCGGATTTTTGATCTGCTTTTTTGAATGCTCTGGTCCAGTTTGGAAGATTTTCCGGCTTAGCGATGTAATCAAATACTTTCTCAGGTGACGCTGCGATGTTTACACTTTGTACGTCGTGATTTTTAATTGCTGTCATTGTCATTTGTTTCAATAATTGAATTATGCTCTCAATTACTTAGACAGTGAAAATGAAGAGGTGTGAATTTTTTTGTAAGCTTTTATCCAAAACAGGATAAAAAAAGAGCCCGAAGGCTCTTTCAATCAATTACACAACTTGTCGTAGAAGAGTACGTGCTCTGAGAAGTTGCTCCACCAGAAGCGTTCTCCCGAATATGCTTCTTCAAAATCTGGACAGTCTGTATACAGATCATTCAATGCGTTTTGATTGTAATTTTTCTTTTTAAATACTTCCGCTCTATTGCCATCTTTTACAACCAAATAAGAAGTGTCATCTCCACCGTCTTGTATGACAAGGCCTGACACAGCTACCTGAGAAGATTCGCCAGCATTCGGGTTAATGTATACTTTGATTTTACTGTCAAAGCCAGGATTCAAGAGCTGCATCAATGCAAACTTGTCCTTTTTAGGAAGTAGTGCCTGATCAAATATGACCCATTCTCTGTTCATGATTCTTTTGAAATCCTGATCCATTAGTCGAGGCATGCTGGGTGCCGACATGGCACTGGTTCTATTCATGAAATTTGTTGCTCTGATTGCAAGCATTTTCACGTCTTCAGCTTTGAATTTGTACTTGGAGCCATCGTCTGATTTAATGTTGAAGGATCTGATTTGTCCTCCCATCATGAGAGAGCCGTTCATTCGCCCTCTTATAGTATCTCCAGAAGTAGTAACGGCGTAAACTTCCCTTGCAGTGGATACCAAATCATCTTCTACAGGAGGCATAAAGTATTGAGAAGGTTGTGCATATGCAAGTGAAGCACAGCCAATGATCAACAAAGTAACTATTGATTTCATATAAGGTGGATTTTTTCCTCTAATTAACTCGAGAAAAAGGGAGAAATCAAGGGAACAACCTAAGACACATTTAGAAAATGTGTCTTAGGTTGAAAATAGTTTTAAAAAGAGAAATTTAAAGAGGTGAAAAAGTTACGCCCAGGAGCATAAATTCTGTCAGAACTGTTGACCACTGATCGGTTAAGATGTTCATAATAATTCGTGTCAAAAAAGTTGTTGATGCCAGCGCTTACCTGAAGGTTTCTCAATTGTTCATATGAAACCTTTAAGTCTACCAAAGTGAAAGTGGGTGTGGTGGACTCACCGTATTCATTGGATACTCTGTCTTGCTGCATTACATAACGTACACTCAGCGTAGGTCTCAATTTGCCATTGAAATAATTGCCCGACAAAATGTACCGAGTATCCAATGGGGCAATTTGAGGAAGAGGTTCGTTTCTGGACATGTCCTGAGCATATGTGTATGCAGCACTTAATCGATGTTTAATGCCTAGACCCAGAATTTGGGTCCAAATAACTTCAAAACCCGTCTTAAAAGCCTCGTCTATATTGATAACACGTCTTACACCAGGACTATTGGAAAGTCTGGGGGTTAAACTTTCATCAATCCTCGAGGAGATGAAGTCTTGCAGGTATGCACCAAATACATCAATATCAATAGCGGTTGTAGAGGCATTCCATTCAAAGGTCAAATCGATCTGATTGTTGATTTCTGGATTGATATTCGGATTACCCACTACTTCATACGGGTCTTGCCCTACTGGGAAGAAATTAATGTATCGTTCTGTTAGACTACCACTTCTTTGAGCTCTTCCAGTCCATAGTCCAACTTTGGTTTGGTTCGTAAGGAGTTTTGAAACTCCAATACTGATACTTGGGTTAAAATCTGATTTAGATTTCTCTGAATAAACACTTGAAAACTCTTCGCTTTCATTATTGACGCTCGCTGAGTTCATTTCCAGTCTCCCAGAAAAGACCGCATGGAGATCGTTGGCATGTAAATGGTACTCAGCAAAAGCTCCAGACTTCAATATTTGTCCATCTTGCCAGACATTATCATAGACAGTCATTCCCATCATTGGTCCCATGAGAAATTCCCTTGACCTTGTTCCATCAGCGCCTTCCAGACGATAATCGGCTCCTGCGTATAACGTGTTTTTATTAAACTTCGAGATGCTCTCACTTCGCCCACCATAATTTTTGGTCGTGGCATCTGTTGCAGCATTCACCATCCTTGGATCCAGTGGTTTTAGCAAGTTATCCATGGTGTGATCAACCATTGATGCGTAAACAGTGGTATTCCAGCTCTTTAGGTGATCTCTATTAATTTGGATATCATGTCGCACATTAAACAACCAGGTGTCATCTTTTCTCAAGTCCATTGGCAGTGCTGCAAAGTCGGCGTTTCTTGCTCTGTTGTACACTGCTGATAATTTGATCTGCTGATTAGTTGATGGCTTTATACCTAAGGTGGTGCCAAAACTGCCTCGTTTAAAATCACTTTGGACCGTTTCATCATTTGCGGTGGTGTAGTCATCGCCTTCGGACCATGAAGCAGAAACACTCCAATCAATGAATTGGCTGCTGATACCTAGCTGACCTTCATTTCGGAAAATGCTTCCGTTCGACTCATAACCTGAAGTGGCACGTCCATAAACTGATGGTTTGCTTGAAAACTTCAATGATGCAGGAATGAAGTTAATGGTGGCTCCAAACCCTGTTCCATATCTCAGTGCAAATGGTCCTTTGAGTACCTCGATTCGATTCATCATATTCGGTGCCATTTGACTGGTCGGAGGGTCCATTCTGTTAGGACATGCGGACGTAGCACTTTGGGCTCCATCGATCACCACATTGAGTTGATCGTATTTAAAACCTCTGAAAACAGGATCAAATCCATATACTCCGCTTTTGCGAATGCTGGTAAATCCGGTGCTTTGATTTAGCACTGCTCCTCCATCATGAGACATCCAATCATTGGACTGGAGATTTACTCCTTGAGTCGGAGAGGTGTTTGTTTTAATGCCAATAACTGTCACTGGATATAAATTTATCTCAAGACTCTTTCGAGAACTTAAACCAAGCTTAATAGCGTTAGCAACCTCCTGGTCGTTGAGTTCCCACGTGCCATATGAGATATGAGAGAGAATTAAGTTCTGTTCGGCTAAATAAATTAGTTCGATTAATCCGTTCTCTGGGGTAACACCTTTAATATCTCCATACTCATAATAAGCACTTGAGATTGGTTGTTGTGAATCTTCATCTATTACCTGAAACGTTGATTTTGATTGCGCAAATAATAATGAGTTAGACACGACTAGAAATAGCATGCCTATTACACGAAAAGTATTGTTCATGTTGGTATTCTTAATTTTTATGATGCAATAAATTATTGATCGGATTGTAGTACAGAATCCGAAAATTTGACTTGAAGTCAATCGGTGCAGCAATTAAGAATATTGTGGTGGATGAAAAATATCATCCAAATAAGATGGAGTTAAGTCGTTTTCCGAATCTCCAAATTGAAGAGTTTTAAGAAGGTAGTTTGATTGAAAGCTGGTGGATTCAGAATTCAATACATAATCCACTGTTAATCTCAGTTTAAAAGAAGATGGTTGTTGCTTATCTTCTTGATTTCCTGTTTTGTTCAGCTCCTTGGCCAGATAACAACTACCTCCGCAAATCGTAATGGGTTTGTCTCTATTGATACAAAAAGTGGCAGCAATACGATCTTGATTCATTTTGAAATCGGCCCAAATCCAAATCTTCGAAAGACTGGGCGCCATCAAAATAAGTATAAGCGATATGGAGATTAGTTGTCTCAATCTACTGCGAAAGTAAGGAGTTGATTTTAATAGATGGTCATCAATGTTACATAGAATTGAACTTTTTAGGTTGTTGCTATGTAGACTAACTCTCTTTCCAAATTATAAACCATTCGATTACAGGCTCTTCTCAGTGCTAAATAGGGTATTCCCAACATGAATATTCCATGTAATAAGATTAGCGGCAATGATAACAATGGAAAATTCTCCATAGAAACCACTAAAATGATGAAAGTGAGATAAAACAAGAAGATGAAAACAAACCAAAAAAGCATGATCCCATGAAATCCGTTTACCTCAGTTGTAATTAGTAAGTGTTCGCTTTTCTGAAGGAATTTACCTTTTGCGATTGCCGAGTTCAAACTAATTTCAAACAATCTTCTCCTTCTTCTGAATTTGAAACCATCATAATTGACTTCTCCGATATATTCTCTTTTATCTGTTGAGAAGATTTCTAATCCGGAGAATAAGGGACTAGGATCTCCAGTTTTGACATGAGATTTCAGCCGTTCTGTAAATTCATTTTTATGGATAGTAATCCTGGTTTCGAATTCTCGTATCAGTTTAAGGCTTTTAAGTAGGTCTCTCATTATGAGTAGTTAGTAAGTTAAAGATAGCTAATGCTAAAATCATTCACTGTGAAAGAATGACAAACAACATCTTTTTAGTCTCCTCGTTCATAGTTTCATGAACAGGTTAAAAGAATTTTTCTGGTTATGCTCTGGAGCCAATCGACAAATCCTCTCCAATACACCATCTGAGTCAAGTAAATATGTAGGTATCGGGGCCACGATATTTTTTACAGGCGTCTTTGCTGCTTTGGCTGGAGGATATGCTTTGTTCACTGTGTTTGATAATTATTTTGCCGCAGCTGTTTTCGGAATACTTTGGGGACTGATGATCTTTAATCTGGATCGTTTTATTGTGTCCAGCATGCGGAAAAACGGGGAACCAAGACAAGAATTTATGCAAGTCGTACCACGTTTAGTACTTGCTTTGGTGATCTCCATCGTGATTGCGAAACCATTGGAGTTAAAGATTTTTGAGAAGGAAGTGAATAGCGAGATTACCTCCATGATTCAGGAGGACCTGGCCTTCAAAGAATTGGTAGTCAAGGAGCGGTTTGTGGAATCTAGAAACCGGTTGAATGCAGAAATATCACAACTAAAGCAGGCAGTTGATCTGAAAACTGATAGTAGAAATGAACTTCGTAGAATCGCCAGAGAAGAAGCTGATGGAACTGGTGGAACTGGTAAGCGCAATCCGGGCCCTATATATCGAATCAAAAAAGGAGATGCAGATCGTGTAGAGCAGGAGCTGAAGGAATTGATTGCTTCTACGAATCCCATCATTGAAGAAAAAGAAATGGCTATCCAGGAGCTAAATGCCAGAGAGGAAGCAGAGCTTACTGCTATCGAAGAAGGTCAGCTAACGGGGTTGGCGTCTAGAATGGAGGCGCTAGATCGACTAACGAACAAAAGCTCAGCAATCAATTTAGCAAGCTGGTTCATCATGTTGTTGTTTTTAGTTGTGGAAACCTCACCAATTTTTGTGAAGCTGGTATCTCAGCGTGGGCCGTATGATTATGTGCTAAAGTCTGAGGAATATGGCTTTGAAGCTTTCCACTACGAAGATATGGCCAAAGTCAATTCAGAAATTAAGAAGCGCTCCTCTAAACTCACTCGAGAAGAAGTGGAGTATGTCAATGAAAGATTGCAGTTGGGCTTGGATAGGGGTTAATAATAACTTACCGTACAATAATTTTAGTTGATTCGATGATTGCACCATTTGCGCTCCATTGAATTAAATATTGACCTTTTGGAAGCATGGATATATCCACCGTGGAGGAGCCTTTCAATGTTCCTGAAAGGTGCTGGCGACCTGTCAAATCGACCAGCGAATAATGATGATTGCTGGTTCCGGGTAGATGAACATTAAGTGTTGTGCCAACCGGATTTGGATAAATCTCTATTTGTTTCTGGTCTTCAGTAGATAGCGTTCTGAGCTCTCTTTCATTTAAAGGAACGTAAGGAGTCTCGGATAGGACGCACAGAAATAGTCCAACACAAACAGAATGAGTGCTGTAACTCTCGAAATACCCTGAATTCCACATTGCCCATGCAGCTTTCTCCCAATTTTCATGTGATTCATTCTCATATAAAGCCACCTTCCATATACCAATCAATAAGGCATAAGTAATATCTCTGACTCCTAGAGCGTCTGGCGTAACTACTCCTAAATCAATGATTTCCTTCGAAAGGTTATCCAACATTGCCAATAGGTATGGTTTTAATTCATTAGCTCTTGCTAGATCTCCACGATCTCTAAAAGCAACATAGGCTTCTGTTAGTGCCCATGTATTCATTGCATGATACCAGCTAATGGCATTATGACCATCCCACATTCTACCAGGAGTTTGTGCAATATTTGTGAGTGAGGTAAACGCAATTGTCGGAGAAGTGCCATCTACAAAACCATCAAGGTTTTCATCCCACAAAATCCCTGGGATTAAGCTTTTATTGAGTTTATAATTGAGTTCATTCTTGTATTGTTCTTCTCCAGTCCAGGCATATAATTCTGAAAGGAGCCAAATTAACTTTGAGGTATAATTGTGATTCTTTACAGAGAATTCGGAAATAGCAAACTTACCAGCTAGTAAAGCTGAGTTTCTAAATTTTAACTTTAAAGAAGGATCTGACTGATTGATAGCTGATTCTATCATCTGAACTCCAACCCATCCATGATCATAAGCCAACCCGCCATCGAACCAATTGGAGGCATCATCTTGTGCGCTGGTCAGGAATTGGTTGCCGGTAAACTGTCCATTGACATATTCTACACAATAATTTGGTAGATTAGTGCAAACTTCCGCCACAGATGAACCAACAACTCCTCCTGGGTAGCAAGGGTTAGAACTTGTAGTGCTTATGTAAGCGTAAACTCCCTCATTTCTTGGTTCTGGACTACCAACATTCCAGTCAGCATATTGCTGATCATACATCATATTAGCAATCTCAGCCAATGTGCTTCGATCATTAAAATATCCGCCTTGCATGGCGTAATAGGCACCGAGTGCCACATTATTTTCATAACGGCCTATCCTGGGACAATTGATGGTGATGGAAGAGATATTAGGAGCAAGTATTTCATTCCAGATGGTTTCTATTTCTGACAATGAAGGCCTTGAAAATTCGGGATCGGAATAAGACAGAGCTATCTGTGGGCAACCCAGGGCTGTTCCTCTTGAGTTTTTAGCCTGATCGATGGCGTTGATGGCGTCTGCAATCTCACCATACCGCATTTGTTGAATGATATTGCTTTCATTTGAATCAGTTCCATAGTCATTTCCACAAGGTGGAGTTACCTGGGCTATTCCACTTAATACAAGAATGGCTAAAAGAATCGATAAAATACACCTCATCCCTTTTCTGGAAAAATCTCGGGTTCCTATTGTTAAATTTAGGAATTCCGCATCCGAAAATTAGTAATAATTTTAATGCTTCTCAGAATCATTGAACTGCCAAAGGACATTCACTAGTTGCCACTTGCCATTTAGCTTGACAATATGCATGTAGTCAATCCAGTCATCTGCAATGAGTTTTACGGAGGCTACTTTGTCGTAGACATCCAATATGATTACTTCCTTTTTTGGGTTTTCAGGGAATTTGTCACCTTCCACATTGTAGGTTTCTGCAAGTAAAACCATCGCGTCAGTAAATGTCTCCCTTAGATATTCCTTGCCTGTTTTCTTATTACTCCAAAAGGTCCTTTTTACCATTCTGGGATGAGCGGCCCTTTCAAATTGTTCTGGATTTACATTGTGTTGAGACTCGATGTAATCTAAGGCCACTTGTTTGATCTCTAATGAGTCTTGCCTGGTTTGGCCTTTAGAGTAGAACGTTAGAAGTAAGAATATTGAGCTTATTAGGGTAGTTGGTTTTAGCATAATCGATTAAAGTTTAACCGATTCCAACGTTACAAATATTTGTCATGTTTTCTGAAATGGATAATTAACACTTTATTAACTCTTAGTCTCAGTAATAACTTCTAATCTCAATGCCCTCTATGTTTTGATTGTTACTGGAATCAATCGCCAATTGAACGATTCGCTCGCTGAAACAAGTAAATAAGTGATAGTTATGTACTAGTGGATAAATGATAAGCATTTGATGGGTTGAATCCAATCCGATTTTGCTCTTCAATCCCTCATTTGAAATGGTATTCTCAATGGTGAGATACAGCTTATCGAATTCCCATGTCTTAGAATGATTGAGTTTGATAGTTGCTACGGGTAGACGGGTATGGTACGAGCTGCTCTTTAGTATACAAGTAGAGTAAATCAGCATGAAGAGTATTACTCCGGTCAATTGCCATTTGTCTGATTTTGTTAATGAGGGGTTCTCATTTAATCGTGTAGATAATGTCATTCAAATTAATTGTAGCGCTATTAATTAGTTCAAAGCTGTCGTATCTACTCATTGATCTAAAGGTAAATCTCTTTGAAGCGGACAAATCGTATGCTGAAATGACCTGGTATGAAGGCTGTAGCAATACAATCCATTGAAGCTTGTCCGTTTCAAGTTTAATAGTGTCCGCTTCACCTGAATAGTTCTTTCCAATGGCGCTGTAATCCTCGTATTTCGCTGTAGTAAAAACAAAGATCAAAAGACAAATGAGAAACTTTTTGATACTCACAATTGGTACTGCGGTTTTCCTTTTTGGAGCTAAACCACAAGATGGAATAGAGGGAGTTTGGCTGTCAGAGAACGGACAGATGAAGGTTGAAATCTACGAGAATGGAGATGTCCAAAATGGGAAGATTGTATGGTTGGCAGAACCTACGGATAGTCGTGGCGCACTCAAACTAGATGAGAACAATCCTGAGAAGAAATTACGTGATCGCCCTCTAATGGGGATGGATATTATGGAAGGACTTCAATTTAGAAATGGCCAATGGGAAGGCAGTCTTTATGCAGCTAAGCGAGGTGTTACAACAGACGTCAAAGTACGCAAGGCGAAAGAAGATGAGCTGTTAATTACCGTGTCGTACCGAGGATTTAGTAGGCAGCAAACCTGGAAACGAGCATCTCTTTAATCGATGAAGAAAGTGTTTGGCTTGTTATTCATAGGCATGATGTTGCGTTCTTACGGACAAACCAGTTCCTGGGATCGAAAGCCTTTTGACGAAGCTTCAAGGGCTATAGCTGCACTGGAAAATAGGCCGAGATTGATTGATAGTCTTCGAAAGATTTATGAAAATAAATGGATTGTGCAGTTCTCGCTCGGTCATCGATTCATTACACCAAATAATGAGGCTGATGAACCTGATGTGATTACAACCGCAGATCTTACCAAGAACGTTGCCTGTTTTGGATTTGGGGCAGGATATTTTGTAAAGAAGAATTGGTTGCTAGGGGCAGAATTTGATTTTCTGCCAATTCATAAGGAAGAGCATGTTAATAATGTTTCCATCGGAGGAGGTAGTATCAATGTTGATGGCAGTGGAAGCGGAGGGGTAATGTTTAATCTGGGTGTTCTCTCCAAGTTTTTCCTCCCGGTAGGAGAATTTTCACGTGCCTATCTGGGGTTCAAAACAGGAGTTATCAAAGCGGCAGCAGGAGGTGGGGAAGGTGGGTTTAGTTCCAGCCAGGGCCAGTTCAAAGAAATTAGGGTGCTCGTGAGAAACTTCGGTTACGGCAACCTAACACTTGGTATATCTCATAGACCTACACCAGTTGTGTTGCTCGACTTAAATGCTGGTTATTTGCTTTCCAGTCGCACAGATAACATCGGCGGAATTGAATCTCCAGGAGGAATTACCGCCACATTCTCCATCCAGTTTGTAATCGGTGGAGCCAAAGGACTGTAGGGAATAAGACCATTCAATTGCTCGATATAATTTCTAAAAAGAATAAAATGAATTCGGTAAAGAAGATAATTACTTGTCTGATGATGGGGCTCTGTTATGGCCTCTCAGCTCAAACAAGCTATTCATTGGCTGAGTGTATTGATTTTACACTTGAGCACCATCCCTCAATGGGGATTTTTGAAAACAATGAGGGTATTGCCAGAGCGCAAACAACTCAGAGTATAGCTGGCTATTTGCCGCAGGTTAATGGCTCAGCAAATTTTACTGATAATCTGAAACTCCAAACCACCGTATTACCAGCGGGAATATTTGGGCCTCAACCAGCAGAAGTTCAATTTGGAACCCAATACAATACGGTGGTCGGAGTGGATTTTAATCAAACTATCTATGATCAATCCAAGATCATTGGGATCCAAGCTGGCAAGCCTTATGAAGCCATGACTGGTTTGCAGCAGGAGCTAAACAAGGAGACATTGATTTACAATACGGCAATAGCGTATTTCCAGGTGCTAATCCTTCGAGAGCAGCGATCTATTTTGGAGTCGAATAAGCACAAGTTTGAGGAGCTGGTTTTGACTTTGACCAATCAACAAAAGCAGGGTGTGGTTCTAAGCAAAGAGGTAGATCGATTGAAGGTTAGTTTGAGTACTACTAACTATCAGTTGGAAGATGTAGTTAGAAAAGAGCAGCTGGCGGTTAACTCTCTGAAGAATGCTATGGGAATGGCACTGGATCAGTCATTGACGATTCGTGAAGATTTGGATTATGAGTCATTTGCGAGTTTTCAAATGAGGAATGAGCTCGCAATTGAATCCCTAACATCATTTAAGATAAACGAACAGCAAATTGCCCTTCAGGAGATCAATGTGAAAATGCAGCGTGCAAAATACCTGCCCTCACTCAACTTTGTTGGCAGGTATGCTTATCAATCATTGAATAATGACTTTGACCAGGCATTCTCGGATTGGAACAACTTCTCCTACATAGGACTTGGTCTTAAAGTACCCATATTCAGTGGCCTGGGGCGCTATAGTAAGCTGCATGAGGAGCAGTTGATACTGGAAAATGATCGAAGCAACTTTTTGTTGAACCAACGAAACATGGAGCTCAATTTTGAAAATGCCTCTGTTTCTGTCGGAACATCCTACGCCTCTTTCAAAAGCAATTGGGACAACCTCAATTTGGCAAAAGAACTACTGGAAGTTACTGAATACCAATACAAACAAGGAGCCGTAGGGTTAATTGATTTTCTCAATGACGATACGGCCTATAAAAATGCTCAAAGCAATTATGTCAACAGCCTGTACAACTTGATGATTAGCCAACTGAATTATCAAAAAGCACAAGGCACCTTAATGGAATTCATCGATACACTTAAGTAACGCATTATCATGAAAAAATATATCATTTCTGGAGTGGTCATTGTCCTCTTGATTGTGGCTACTACCATCCAACTTATAGGAAACAAAAGAACACTGGACGAAGCTAAGGTTCCAGTGGATCGTACCAAAATACCTGTTGCTGTAAATGTTGCAGCTGTTGAGAAATCTACTTTATCAATGACTGTGACTTATCCAGCGATAGTTCAGCCAATCGAAGATGCTCGTGTCTTTACGCAAGCCAGCGGTATGGTGGAGCATCTCTATATAGATCTGGGGAGTCGTGTTACAAAAGATCAGATTATTGGTCAATTGGATGCTGATGTGTTAAAAATTAATTTGAAAGATTCTCAATTGGCTTTTGGAAAGTCGTTGGATGACTACAATAGAGTTAAAGATTTGTATGAGCATAATGCAGCATCCAAAGTGGACATGCTGAATGCGAAGTACAACCATGACAAGATTGAGAATCAAATTCGTTTGCTGGAAAAACAGATTCAGAATGCATCCATTAAAGCTCCAATTAGTGGAGTGGTACATGCTAAAATGGTAAAGGAGGGAGAGTTTGTAAATCCAGGAACTCCAATTGCCTTAATCTCCAATGTGTTCACACTAAAAGCTACGGTTTTTGTTGATCAGGAACTGGTGTATCAACTAAAGGAGGACGATCAAGCTATCGTTTCTTCTCCGGTGTTTCCAGAAAAAGTATTCAGAGGTAAGATTACTTTTATTAGTCCAGTGGCAGACGCTCACCACAATTATCAGGTTGATTTGCTTTTGGAAACTAATGATGATCAGCGATTAAGAGGAGGCTCAGATGTGCAAGTGACATTTCAGACCTATTCGACTGATGAAGTGCTACAAATACCAAAGTCAGCTCTGGTTACAGATGCTGAGCAGCCCTATGTATTTCTGGTTCAAGAAGAAAGAGTTTTGATGAGAACTGTTGAAACTGGTCTGGTTAAGGGAGATCAGGTCGAGATCATGAAGGGGTTATCTGAAGATGATCTGATCGTCACGACAGGTCAGATCAATTTGAGAGAGGGAAGTATTGTGAACATAATCGACTAATCTGCTATGTCATTAACTGAAATCTCGATTAATCGACCATTACTGATCTGTACAGTATTTGTTGGGTTGATACTGTTTGGAATCATTGGTTATACAAATCTGAATTATAACCTACTTCCGTCATTTGATACTGGAAACCTAAGTGTACAGACTGTTCTTCCTGGGGCATCTCCACAGGAAATAGAAAGCAAGGTAACTAAGCCCATTGAAGAGGTAATTAGTACAGTGGAAGGTATTGATATCATGACTTCCAGCTCATTGCAAAATGTTTCTGTGATCCAATTGGTGCTGAAATCAGGTGTGGATGATAAAGCTGCTCAGCAGGATGTGGAGCGTAAAATTGCACAGATCATTTCTACCCTTCCAGTAGATATCCAGGAACCAGTTGTCAATCGATTTAGTACGGATGATTTTGCGATTCTCAATATCTCAGTGACCGGAAATATTTCTGATCAGGCGCTGTATGAATTGATAGACAAAGATGTAAAACCTAATCTCAGCAATGTGATGGGTGTAGGCGATATCAATGTAATTGGTGGACAACAGCGAGAAGTGAAAGTGTTATTGCATAATGACAAACTGCAAGCCTACAAACTGTCGCCAAAACAAGTGTATCAAGTCGTGGCGGGCAATACTGCTTCTGTTCCGGGTGGAAACGTCGTGAATGACCAGCAAAACCTGTCCATCACTATGGATGCGGACTACTCTAGTGTTGCATTGCTAAAGGATTTGGTCATACGAGATAATGGTATGGGTAGTCGAATCATGTTGACTGATGTGGCGACTATATTTGATACTCAGGAAAAGATCACCACACTCAACCGAATAAATGGTGAGGCGGCGATTGGTTTGCAGGTATTTAAAACAGGTGATGCCAACGCTGTTGAGGTGAGTAAATCTGTGAAAGATCGATTGGTTGAGCTCAAAGAACAACATCAGGATATTGGTTTGGACTATGTGGTGGCATTGGATCAGTCCACCTATACGCTACATTCTGCAGATGCCGTTTTAGAAGATTTATTTCTGGCCATTCTAATTGTAGGAGTGGTCATGCTCTTGTTTCTCCACAGTTTGCGGAGTTCCATGTTTGTTTTAATTGCTATTCCATCGGCCATGATCCCGACGTTCATTGCGATGAGTTTGTTAGGCTTTTCACTCAACCTGATGACTTTGCTTGCATTGTCACTGGTTGTAGGGATTTTGGTCGATGATAGCATTGTGGTATTGGAGAATATTTTCCGGCACCTCGAAATGGGTAAGGATAAGCGTACTGCCTCATTAGAAGGTAGGAATGAGATTGGCTTTACAGCTGTGGCCATCACTTTAGTTGACGTTGTAGTGTTTTTCCCTATGGCATTTGCAGGAGGATTGATTGGTAATGTTTTGAAGGAATTTGCATTAGTGGTGGTGATCTCTACCATGATGAGTTTGTTAGTGGCGTTTACGCTCACTCCAATGATGGCTTCCCGATTTGTAAAATTGGAGCATCTCACTAAATCTTCTCTATGGGGGCGAATTATGTTGGGATTTGAAGACGGAATTAATCAAATGAAGGCTGTTTACGGTCGGATGTTGCATTGGACCCTTTATCATAAGCGATATTTTTTCCTAGTGGTACTGATACTTATGGTGGGGTCCCTTGCTTTGATTCCTACTGGTTTTATTGGAGCCTCCTTTGCGGGAAATGGTGATCGTGGTGAGTTGACCATTCAATTAGAAACAGCCACTGAAACACCCATTAGAGAAACTAATCTAATAGTTCGAGAGGCGGAGCAACGTATCCTGACATTTCCTGAGGTGAAAACAGTCTACACCCTTGTTGGGACGCAAACAGGAGCCAAAGGCAATACAGAAAACATTGCCGAACTATCCATTGCAATGGTAGACAAAAATGATCGTGACATTTCAGCTGATGCATTCGGTGTGCTTGCCAGAAATGAGATAGAGAAAATTCCCGGTGTGCAGGTTACCGTAATCCCAACAGGTATTACAGGTAATGTGAATTCGCCGATTCAAATTGTAATCTCCGGCACCAATAAAGAATATGTGTATCAATCGGCTAGTCAAGTTAAAAGCATTGTTGAAAACACCGCAGGATCTGATTATGTGCGATTCAGTACCAAAGGTACTACAAGCCAGGTAGAGGTAACTCCGGATCGTGACAAGATCGCGCTTTTAGGACTATCGCTTACGGATGTTGCTCAGTCTATTCAGCTGGCCTTCAATGGTAATGACAACATCGATTTCATGGATGGTGATGATTCATTTGATGTTCGAGTGGAACTGGATCCAGCGGATAAGCAAAGTATTGAAGATATCAAGCAGCTGGCTGTGACCAACCGAAACGGTCAATTGATTCGATTGGGACAAGTAGCTTCAGTTAAAGAAGTAACTGGACAATACATCATTCAGCGAACTAACAGACAAAGTTCGGTAACAGTTACTTCATCTGTAGTTGGAAGACCATCTGGAGATGTGGTAAAAGACATTCAGAAGGAAGTTGATATTTTGGATTTGCCTGCTGGTGTTACTGTTGATTTCCAGGGTGAAGCTAAAAATCAGCGCGAGTCTTTTCAAAGTCTGGCTTATTCATTGATCATCGCTCTAGTGCTGGTTTACATGGTGATGGTGAGTTTGTATGAGAGTCTTGTCTATCCTTTTGTGGTGATTTTTTCGGTCCCTGTAGCCATTATAGGAGCATTATTGGCTTTGGCATTGACCATGAATCAGTTGACCATTTTTAGTATCATCGGGATGATCATGTTGCTAGGTCTGGTTACCAAGAATGGTATTTTGATAGTAGATTTTGCCAATGAATTGAAGGCTAAGGGAATGCCTGTTGTGGAGGCATTGGTGGAAGCTGGTCGCGAGCGTTTGCGTCCGATTTTGATGACCACTTTTTCCATGGTATTGGGAATGATCCCATTAGCTATTTCACACAGTGCAGGATCAGAGTTTAAAAATGGAATGGCCTGGGTACTGATTGGAGGAATGACGAGTTCGTTTCTATTCACCTTGTTTTTGGTCCCATCAGTTTATCTCGTAATGGAACGAATAAAGGACAAATTCCAACAACCAAAATCACAATTAATAACTCAAACTGAAGCAGGATGAATATGAATTTTCGAAAGTTTTTCGTGGGTACATTGTTTCTATTAGGCTATTGTTCCATTGAGTCTTTTGGTCAGGATATTAAACTTGCGGGAATTGGGTACGCAAATTATCCGACGGTAGCTCTCAAGGATGATGCAGATGGATATGAAACCTCATTTCAGGAGTTTGGTGGTTTTTTTAGTTTGCCAAAAGTGTTGAAGGACGGCAAGATCATTTTGATCAATGGCTTTAGTTATGGTTTTGTGAATAGCAAAATGATTAACACGATACAAGGGAAGGAAGCTTCTAAGCTATATCATCGGATTGGTTACTCACTGACCACAGTGTATCGTCTGGGGGACTCCTGGTTGTTTTCTGGACGAGTAGCACCTACTCTGGCATCTGATCTGGAACAATCATTGAGTGGGGATGATGTAATTATCCTGGGTTCATTGATCGCAACCAAAAAGGTAAATGAGCAAACAAAGTATGGAGGAGGTCTCATATATACTACCCGTCTTGGGAGGCCCTTGCTGCTGCCGTTGGTTCAGTATTCACATGAGGTGAATAGGCATTCAATCAATGTTTTTTTGCCAGCTCTAATTCGTTACAACTATTCTTTTGGAAAATTTGATGAGTTTGGTGTTGGATTCAAAATAGCTCCTAATGGAGCAAACTTCAATGCTAGTGAAGACAATTTTGCCAATGTGGTAGTGGATAAATTAAACTATGTGCGCATAAACATTGGACCAGAATTTAACTACATGATTACGGATATGTTGCAACTAGAAGTATCTGGAGGACTCAGCGCAAGACGAACGTACAAGTACTTTGATACTCAAGGAGATTCTTACGATTATAATTCGAAAAATGGGGCGTTTGTAAGTGTAAGTCTGTCGGTGATTCCTCCTATGGGATCCAGGTAAGAGAACTTAACTGAGTGGTTAGGGTAGTAAGTAGGCGGTTTCAATCCCGACAGCTCGTCTGTCGGGGTTAATTTGTAAATTTCATGTTTTAAATGATCAACTGGTTCATGAGTCTGGACTCAACATCAAAAAAATTACTTTATAAAGCACTCTACACATCTCCTTTGATGGCGGTTCCTAGTATCTCACCAATTCTGGTTAGATATGAAGTTCCTATAGACATCTTTGTCTTTGCTTTTATCACACAAAGCTGCCTGGTATTCATTGTTTGGTCTATCAATATTTGGATCATCCCTAGGTCTTTGGCTCGATTAAATGAAAGACAGCTGGAGCTTTGGCGATATGTGGTGAGTTATGCCTGTGCTTTGTTCATTTTTATCATTGTACGAGAAGTGATGATTTCCTGGATAGAAAGTGATTCATCACCAATTGAAGTTGCTAATCTTCCAAGCAAAGACCGACCCATCCCTTATTACATGATCGTTCTGAGTTTCTCGATCAATTCGGTGATATTGATCATCATGGACCTGGTGACTATTCAGGAGAAGAAAGCAATAGCTGATCTGGAAAACTCTCAATTGAAACTTAAGAATGCTGAGATTATCAATATGGAACTCAAGCAACAATTGCATCCTCACTTTTTATTCAATGCATTGAATATGTTGAAAAACCTGATTCGTAAGGAGCCGAATAGTGCTGAGGATTACCTGATTCGGTTGTCCAATTTTCTTCGAGTTTCCATTTCGGCTTCCAAGTCTAATACCGTTTTGCTAAAGGATGAATTGAATTTGTGTATTGATTACATGGAAATGCAGAAAACCAGATTTGGTAATACACTCAATTACTCAATTCATATTCCCGAAGAAGTGGCTACTGCAGGTTTACTGCCTATATTTTCGATTCAATTATTGTTGGAAAACGTAATCAAGCACAATGCTATGTACAAAGATGCTCCACTGCAGATACAAGTAATTTATGATCAGGATGAGCATCGAGTGAAGGTTATTAATAACATTCAAAAACGTGAAAGTCTCGAAGAATCTACCGGAATGGGTCTAGATAATCTTGCGGAGCGCTATCAGCTTATTTCTGGAGATTCAATTAAGATTCAATCAGATGAGAAAGTATTTTCTGTTAGCATAAAAGTCCTTTCGAAATGAAAGTAGTGATCATCGAAGACGAACCTCTAACCGCGGAAGATTTGAGCAGTGCACTGCTCGAGGTTGATTCGTCCATTCAAGTGGTCGCGATGCTTGAATCTGTATTGGAGTCAGTGAGTTACTTTACAGAAAATGAAGTTCCAGATCTAATTTTTAGCGACATTCAGCTGAGCGATGGTCTGAGTTTTGAGGTGTTTAAGAAAGTGAAGATTGATGCACCGGTGATCTTTTGCACTGCTTTTGACGAATACGCCATTCAGGCCTTCAAAGCCAATGGGATAGATTACATCATGAAGCCGTTTAGTCGGCAGACGGTGGCTGATGCTTTGAAGAAGTATGATGAATTGAAAAGCCGTTTTAGTGCCGAACCCAAATTGTCCTATGATTCCATTTTGGATCTGCTGGGGAAGAAAGAAAAAAGTACTCAGGCCTCTGTATTGGTGTATTACAAAGATCAGATTTTACCAGTGAAGATGCATGATGTGGCCATGTTTTACATTCACAATGAAGTAACACATCTCAAGACGTTGAAAGGTGAGGATTATTTGTTGGATGACAATCTGGATAAACTCGATCAGGTGACAGGTAATGAGTTTTACCGGATCAACAGACAGTACCTTGTGAATCGTAGGGCGATCAAGTCAGCGTCACGTTTTTTTGCTCGCAAATTGATGGTGAGTTTAACCACCGACCATAAAGAATCCATCATCGTGAGTAAGGCCAAAGCCACTTCTTTTTTGAGCTGGTTGGAGGGATCGGATTAAAAGAACTCAGAATTTTTGAATCTCGTATAGTTGATTCATTTGCTTGTTCATCACCTTTTCAGGTGTTAATTTCATTATTCCTCTTAAAAGAGCTTGCCCGGTAGGATTGTGAGCCATTTTGCCAAACCGCCAGGAGTTGTTAACCACATAATCTACTTTCTTCCTGCGGGTTTCCTCAAAGCGTGCAAAAGCATTGGTAGGGTCGTCGATATTATTCTTTAAGATATTACTTAGGTAGTAAGCATCTTCTATTCCCTGACATGCACCTTGTCCCATATTGGGAGTGGTAGCGTGAGCCGCATCTCCTAGTAAGCAAGAGTTTGAAGAGTGCCATGTTTCTAATCGTTTTAGATCAGCCAGCTCAGTGGTGTGTAGGTCTTTGGTTGCTTTTAATAGCTCATGAACCAAAGGGTGAAAGTCCTTGAATAATATGGCAATCGAATCGAGGGTTAATTCATCTGGGCATATCTCTTTATTGATGACCACAAAGAAGTAGACGGTCCTGGAAGATAGTTGGGAAAAACCAAATCGTAATTTGTTACCCCAAACTTCCTTTCCTTCATTTTTGAATTGCTCTGGGAGTTCAAAATCAGCTATTCCCCGACAACAAATTTGGTTAGTGTACTTATACTCAGAAGGCAGGCCCATTGCATGACGTACTTTCGATTTGATGCCATCAGCTCCAAGAAGTAGATCAGTCGAAGCGTGCTCATTATTTCCAAATTGAATATTAATTTTATTGCCTTCTGTGGTGTGTGAAGAATAAGGCATTCCCAATTCAATATTCCCAATCTGGCTAAATTTTTCATAGAGGATGCTTTGCAACTTGCCACGGTGAATGGCGATTGTTTGATTGCCATACTGGTCGGCAACGATGGAATTTTTGATTTTCTTGATTGGAGTCAAATCTGGATAGGTGATTTCCATTTTGTTGAGCACACATCCTGATTCAATAATCTCCTTTTCGATGCCTAGCCATTGCAAAACCTGTACGGCATTGGGTTGAAGCCATACCCCTGCACCAATTTCATTGAGTGTTTGGGCTTGCTCGTAAATAGTAGATTCTATCCCTACTTTATGAAGTGATAGCGCAGTAGTGAGTCCAGTAATACCACCTCCAATTATCGAAACTTCCATTATTTAGCTATTTTTAGGTCAAATATACTAAATTAGGTCAAGGTTACTAATTTTATGAAAACAAAGGAGCGAATATTGAACAAGGCTTTGGAATTGTTTAATGAAGAAGGGGTGAAGGAAGTGACATTGCGAAAGATTGCAGGTGCTTTGGAAATCAGTCAGGGAAACTTGAATTATCATTATAAGACCAAGGCTGAGATTATCTCAGCGTTGTATTTTCAGCTGGTGAGCTATTTGGATGAGGAGATGAATAAGGTTGTCCAGCAGCAATCAATTCTTTCCCTTATTTATGAGAGTTCTTATATCACCATGAAAACAATGTATGATTTTCGATTCATTTTAAAGGATTTTTATAGTGTGTTAAATGCTGATTCTTCGCTTAAGGATCATTATTTAGGCCTGCAGCAAACACGTAAACAACAGTATTTGTACCTGTTTGGGAAGATGACGGAGGAGGGATTGATAAGAGAGGCTGAATTCGAGAGTGAGTATGATCACCTTTACGAGCGAATGAATATACTTGGTGATAACTGGATCAATGCCGCTGAGTTATTTCAACACAAGGGGAATTCTATGATTGTGCATTATCACAAGCTGTTATTTGAAGTGATCTATCCCTACCTGACTGAAAAGGGAAAAAGTGAATATTTCAAGTTGGCAGAATTTTGAAGGAAAGAGTAAACTGCTATTAAGAGGATTTTTTGTTGATTTACTGAGATAATGGAGATGTTGCTTCGGTTTTATCAAATAAGATAACTGTATCAAAATGTTGAATTATTGGTAAATAGTATAAGTCGTCTTTAGTTTCTTTTCCATATCCAATCAATCGAGTAGAGCCTAGAAGTTGGTCAGTTCCTAATTCATTTTTTAAGCTATTCGTATTTATGCAATATGAAGGTTGTTCATACTCGATGATAGTTTCCCAGGTTTGAGGCTCCAATTGACCCAATTCGGAAGAGAAGAGCTCATCATCATAGTTGTGATCGCCGTTTATAAACTTTTCATTCATGTATGAATAACTCCCACCAGCTGTCATTAGGGCAATACTATGGTACTTATCTCCAAATTCTCTGTGTAGTAGCTGTCCCATTAGTCCAATTTCCTGGCCATCAATGACTTTTTTAGAAATATGAGCATTGTGAGCCCAAACAATGATCTTATCGTGTGAATTATTCGCTAAATGTGAAATTCTTAAGGCCATTGATTCGTCTCTTCTGACTATTCTTTCGCTGACATAGTTAATGAAAGAGGTTTTACCATTGAAAAGAATTTCTTTTAGGCTTGGTGATAATTGATTCGTTTTTCCGAGATGCGCCTCGAGGCTTTCAATATTATGATAAACTTCAGCGGATAATTGGTTTGCCTTTTTAAACCTGGCTTTATTCATTCTTCTATAATTAGAAGATAGAGACTTTAAGAGTTCAGTTGTCTCTCTATCTCTGTTGTCTGGAACGGCACTTTCTACGAGATCATAAAAAGTCCAATTAGAATCGTCACATCCTTTAAATTGGATATTGTAATTGCTCTTATTATCCTTGTACCAGTCCAAAAAAGACATGATTTCTTCTGTCTGATATATTGAAAAAAAGTGCTTAGTAATCAGTTCATCTAAAGGTGAAGTCATTAAGTTCTGATTCATGATCTCTAGATCATCATATGGGTTTTCTAGAATTATCAGTTTGAATGCTTTTTCTTCTATTAAGCGCTTGGTGATAGCTGATCTCAGTTTATAAAATTCGGATGTACCATGTGTACTTTCTCCAATTGCTATAATTCGTTTATCTCCTAATTGCTGAATTAAATTGTCTAAACCTTTCGTCAATGAAATTTCATTCTTTATGTCAAAAGTGCTTGAGGATTTCATTATTGCTGAATCTAACTTGGTAGCAGAATAGGTTTCCAGCCTTTCTTTTGTTATTTCTTTTAGCGTCCGAATGTTTTGTCCATCAATAGTTACTTCAAAATTATCAAACCATGCCATCCCTTCTCCGCTTAAGGTCCCAGCAACATAGATTTGTGCTGCATTAGTAGGAAGCGGTAGAGAGATCGAATATCTCTTCCAATTACTCGAACCTGAAAGACCTAAGTTGTAAGTGTTTTTATAACACAACATATTTTTTGAATACCCATCAATTCTCGTGAAGATGCCCGCCTGACCTTTCACATCTTCGTATTTCAATAGTCCAGACAGAGTTATGGAGTCTCCAGTGTAGTTAGCAGGAATTCGGTAAGTAATAAATCCGAATTTTCCATTCGGATCTGATACCACTTTTCCTAATATATTTCCTGTGGAATCTGCCTCTCCGGATAGATTTTTAAAATCACCCCATTTGAACCAACCATTAGGTAGTTCACCATAATCAGGGTTAAAATCATCGAAATCCAAATTGTATTTAGATTGACCTAGAGTTGAAACATGGACCGTTAATAGAATTAGAATACTAATTGTGATTTTCATTGAATTAGTTAAGTGATGGCAACATTCGCTTTTATTGATGTCATTGATAACTAATCAATGCCGAGCGTCACGTATGAAAAAGAAAATGAAAAGTAATTAATGAATGATGAAAGGAAGTGAATTGAGTTAGTACTCTGTGGTAATTTATGATAAATTAACAGGTAAAGTATGGTTCTGAGTGGTTAATGGAGGAGTAATAAGGTTAAAATCCTGGATTGACATCAATTATTAAGCCGTTATAGACTATATTCATGTAATTAATAATTAACTATATCTAATTATCATGAAGAAAACACTGTTTTTTAAGTTAATAGTCTTATTTGTTTTTGCATCATGTATGACCTCTTGTGGAGAGGATATTGTTGAACCCAGAATTGAAGAAGTTCAGCTAGAGAAGAAAATTGAGGCAAGTAATTCTGGAGTGACCGAAGAATTGTTCGGAGCTTATAATTTTTTAGATGATGTAGATGAGGATGATTGAGGAAATCATTCTATTATATTAATTATCCTCATGGGGCAGTTCCTAGCTGCCTCTAGATTTTTATCATACTCCACATGGTGAATCATCACCTGATGAATGCCTCGCTTTTCAGTGCTACCAATTAAGTTGCAACGACCATCTTTGGTGGATACGCGCCACCTCTCTGGTGCAGCTTCCACACAAGCATTGCAACCAATGCACTTTATGCGCTGAAATAGAATTTTAGGCACTAGGCTTCTATAATTTTATAAAGCTTATCCGACGGACGTACGGTCTCTTGAATTGGCATGGAGAATACATCTCCTTTGCCAACAGAACCGACAGTGACCTCATCTTTTCGCATTTCAGCCACTTCGGTTCTAATAACTCCTGTAGTTGGTCCGGTGATGAGGATTTTATCTCCTTTGGCTAATTGATGTGCTTCTAAGGTAAACTCGCCAACACCAATTTTGGAGAAGTACTTCATGCCTCTTCCGAGATAGACTTTCTTTTCGGTGGCTTTGGATCCGTAGGTGTCATTCCATTCTCCCATCTTTCTGCCCAGATAATAGCCATCCCAGAAACCACGGTTGTATACTGTTGCCAACCGATTGGTCCAATCTTCAATTTTCTCAGCAGAGTAAGTGCCATCATTCAGAGATTCTACAGCTTCTCTGTAGCAACTTACCGTTGTGTCTACATAGTCTGCTGATCTGCCACGACCTTCAATTTTAAGGATCTGAACACCTGCTTCCGCTACTTTGTCCAGGAAGCCAATAGTGCATAAGTCTTTAGCACTCATGATGAATTCATTGTCCACCAACAGTTCATTTCCTTCATCATCGGTTACAATGTATTCTTTGCGGCAATTTTGAATACAAGCGCCACGGTTTGCGGAGGCATTATGCGAGTGAAGACTCAAGTAGCATTTGCCAGAAACCGCCATGCAGAGTGCACCATGAGCAAACACTTCAATTCGAATCAATTCACCGGAAGGTCCAGTGATCTGCTGTCGCTCAATTTCTCGGGTGATGTGAGCTACTTGCCTCAAACTAAGTTCTCGGGACAGTACTATAACATCGGCAAAAGCACTATAAAACTCAATGGTTTCAATATTAGTGACATTGGCTTGTGTAGAGATATGTACCGGCATCGCTATTTTACGACAATAGGCCATCACGGCATGATCAGAAGCGATAATGGCGGACACACCACACTCTTTGGCTTGATCCACAAGAGTTTTCATCAAGCGAATGTCATGATCATACAAGACTGTATTAATCGTCAGGTAACTTTTAACTCCTCTATCAGCGCATCGAGCTACAATTTCTTTTAGGTCCTCGGTAGTGAAATTCACAGAAGAACGCGCACGCATATTGAGTTGTTCTACACCGAAGTACACCGAATCACATCCAGCGTTGACTGCTGCCGCTAATGATTCAAATGAACCTGCTGGTGCCATGATCTCTACTTTCTTCGCTTGCATAATTTTCGCTTTTGAATCCAACCGCAAAATTATGAAGGTCATATGCTGATTATTGATGACTTATGTCAGTGGAAAAATTGAGAATGGTCGTAATTAATCAGTCTCTCACAGCCTTATTTATCAATGAAAAGGTAATGCTGATATGAGCCAGGTAATAAGTTGGTAGGATCAGAAAATCAAAAGCGTGGTATCCTACAAATTCCTTAAAAGAGATAATGGTATCGGATAATAGAATAAGCAGAATGCCAAAAAAGTAGCTCCATTTGACTATTGGAATATTAGTTGACCCAATAGCGGCACCCATCGAAAAGCAAGATACCAACAAATAAATGAGGGCAGCGATCATCAACATTTGATCATCAATGGCTGGCTGCAGTGCAAGGAAGAAGAACGTAAGAAAACTTGCGAGTAACAGACTCGTAAATCGCCAGTTCATTTTACCATTGATTAGTGCAAAGGATAGATAACCAACATGAGCCAGGAAGAACAATGCAATTCCTTTTACGAACATCATGGAGTCTCCTTGCATATTCGTTAAAAACCAATCACCAAGGATTGAAAAAAAGTAAGCTCCAGCAATCCACCAATCAGCTTTTGATCCCTTTTTCTGATACTGAAGAATAAGGATAATTAAGATTCCGATTCCAGCTGTTCCTGATTTGAAAAGGAAATTGGAGGTAGTTAATGCTAGAACTGCAAGAAAAAGTGAAAGCAGTAGCAGTACGTAAGTTAATTGGGTTTTAATGGCTATTTCGTTTTGGGTCACTTCAAGATAACTGAGAAATTCAATAAACCTTACTTTTTTCCTTTTAACAGGGCATAAATTGCCATGGCATGACCATGTCCTAATTCGAATTCAGCTTTGAGCCAATCGGTGATTTGGGTCGCTTTCACTCCATCAGCTATTTTTCCATTTTGAGTGAATCCTTTGCTTTCGGCCAGCTCCTTGAAATCAGACGGAGACTTTCCGGTTTTAGCCTGAATATTGTCCAGATATGCTTGAAATGACATAATTATTGTTCATTGAATTATCTGTCAAATTAAGTGATTCTCTGGAAATTTTGTAGATGTTTGGCAAGTCAAAATGACTAGTCACTGACTTTTCTTTTTAGTTTATCTATGAATTTGAAAGTTGATGTTTTATCGCCTGACTGATCTGACATTAACTCTGCAATGGGTTGTAGTTCTTCGTAATTCTCGCAAAACACTTTGAAAATAGCCATGAACGGGAGGAACAAGATCATTCCTGAAATGCCCCATAGGAAGCCTCCGGCAATTAATGATACCAATGCAGTCATCGCATTGAGATTCAGGTTGCCACCTACAATTTTGGGGCTTAGGAAATTTCCTTCGAGTGTTTGTACGAACCAAAACACAATGATCACCCCTATAGGGTACCAATAACTGTCATAGGTCATGAATGCATAAAGGGTTGGTAGCAGTCCTCCAAGGAATGTTCCGATATATGGGATGATGGCCAGGATAGCTGCAAGGAAACCGAAGAAGAAAGCATAATCTATTCCAACAATTAACAAACCAATAGTATTTAAGGTACCCAGGATCAGCATTAGCAAACCCATGCCCGTTAGGTATTTTTGACCAACTTTTTGCGCTTTTTGTAAGGTGTCTCTAAACTGATCTCTACTTTTCTCCGGTACTGCTTTAGTTAATCCAATAGTGAATGGTTTATTGTAAAGCAATATTAAAAAGCTATAGATGACTGTGAGTAAAGTGAAACTCAATAAGGTGCTGGTGAAGCTAATCGTGTCTGAGACCATTGGCATGCCTTTCTCATTGAGGGCATTTAATAGCTTTTCTTTGATTTCTTCCGATTTAATATCTGGGATGAATTGAATTTTCTCATTTACAAATTCCATGAGGCTGATATACAGGTCATGCAGTTTCTCTGTGAAAGCTCCATAATTGCTCGCGATATCGATTATTTGAGAGGAGAAGAAGTAGATCAACAGTCCAATGACGATTACCACACTAAACATAGTCGTCATAATTGCCCAGACTAAAGCAAACCCTTTTTGGTTTAGAAAGCGAACGATGGGGTAGAGGGTAATGGCGATAAGCAATGCATAAGCTAGTGGGATGAGCAGCTTACTGGCTATAGACAATATGAACACAAAAGCAATGAGAGTACCTAGTGCGAAAAAAGTGTTTTTAAAAGACAGGTTCATGGTTTTCATATCAGGATAGATAACCATGAACTATCCAGTTAGTTTTGTTTCACTATCAAAAAATGTTAGAGTAATGCAGCAGGAAACCTCAACTCTCCTCTTTGGATACTTGAATGTCCTTATTGATTAATAACAAATCGCTTATCATCTCCTCATTATTCACTGGGGAAATATACAGTTCATCAAATTTATTGTATTTGATAATCATTCCTTTTCGAGCAGTGGCAGCTTTTGACGTGCCAGCCCACATTGTTGTGTTGTGGTGAATCTCTCTAATTTTTGTGATTTCGATATTTCCATGAAGAAGTCCTGATTTATACCTAAGTGTTTTATTTTCAATGGCATAGGAGGTGCTGATATATGTCCACAATACGATAGCGAAGGGGATGGATAAAGAGAAGAATGCCAGTAGTTGACTAGCTATAGATTGTTGAATTGATGTAAGTGAGGCTAGTGGAAGTAACGCTAATCCAGCTAGTACATAAATAATGAATCCTTTGCGATTTGGTTTGTAGATCTTCATTTTTTGAGGAAAAGTTTGATTTGGCTACCTTAATTTAAAGAACTCATTCCTTTCTTAGATTTAGCAACAATATATAACGCTATTGATAAAAGAATCGTCACCGGAGTAAAAGCGAGCTTTTCAAAGTCATTCTCTGACACAAGGTTGCCAAGTGTGTTGAGAATAAATAGTCCCATCATTACCCAAATAAGTATTTTCAGGACCTTAGTTGAAAGAATTGGTCTAATTATTTGCGCATGCATCAAAATAACCGACAAGAAGAAAACATTCAGAGCTAAAGAAATCAGTTCGAAAACTATCATTTCCTGAGAACTTGATAATCTACTGCCCCAAACTATGTCATATGGGGTGATGGAGGTTATGATTAATACATGAAAGATGATGAGTAAGGAGAAAATAGCAACCAGTAGAAATTCAGCAGATCGAGATAGGTTCATGATTTTAATGTGTTTAAATATCCTACGTAATGAGCGGTGCTGGGTTTTCCTGACTGACCATGTGAAAATTCAGTCTATAACAGTGCTCTATCAATACAGCTTTATTCCGTAGATGAGTCAAATGATAGAGCACTGGTTTTTAGATCATTCGATCAGTTCAACCATGTATTGACGTAGTTGGCCACTTCCGACCAATTCTCTTCACCAACAATGAAGTGGTCACGATCGTCAAAGATTTTATGTTCTTTGATACTCTTCTCGTCTTTGTACTTCTTAAAGTTTTTCTTATTCAAAGAAGCTGGAATGATATGATCTTCCTTTCCAGAGATGAATAGCATCGGTACATGTGGCTTCTTGAAGTCAATTTTCCCTGCTTTTTTCAAGGTTTCTCGTGCGATGTTACGGCTTTCCGGAACTACATATTGTTCAAAAAAGCGATCTGATTGTTCTCTAGTTAAAGTATTCGTAAAGGCGTAGTGAAACCATTTTTTAGTCGGATAAAAAACGGAGTTTCCTTTGAGTGGATTTAGCATGCCACTGTTTGATTTGAGGAAACTAAACTTCGTGGTGATCACACCTTTGGGCGGAGCACTGCTGATAATTATAGCTGCTTCTGCCAAATTTAGTTCTACCAGCTTTTGTGCGATCAAACCACCCATTGAGTGACCCACTATGATGGGTTTTTCTGGTAATTTTTGTAGAAAGTTGATCATTTGATTCAATACTTCAGAGAAGGTTAAGTCACCCAGTCTTTCAGGTGCGTTTCTCCTCAAAAATGAAGGCATTCCCTGGTGCTCATAATATGCAGGAGCATACGTCGTATATCCTTTTTGCCCAAAGTATGCCTCCCAGTCTGCCCAGCTTTTATCATTTAAAAAGAGTCCGTGAATAAATACGATTGTTTTGGATTCGATTGATTTTTGCATGTCATAAGTAGATTTGGATTGTGAAAAAGTTGCTGTTTGTGAAGTGATGCTCACCAACAGCAAAAGCATAATTCGTTTCATTTTCTTTGCTTGTTTTTAATTACAAGGCAAAGCTGAAAAACGGAAAAGCCGATTTCCTTAACCCAGGTTAAAATCGCTACTTACTAGCCAATCTTTTTCTGATTCTGCTTAATGAAGGACCTTGAATGCCTAAATAGGAGGAGATATGGTAGAGAGGAACCTTCTCGTACAGCTCTGGATGAGTGTTGATTAATTCCAGATACATTTCTTCTGGTGATTTGAGAAGAAAACTTTCTATTCGTTCTATTACTAGATTGGCAGCCATTTCAGCGGCTAGACGACCAAAAGTTTCCCATTCATGGGATTGCTTGTATAATTTCTTGAGGTCGAAAATATTGATGGTAAAGATGCGTGCATCGGTGAGAGCCTCCGTGTAATAATTGCAGGGGATTTGCTGAACGAAGCTTTTATAGGCGGAGACAAATCCATTTTTGGAAAAAAAGAAAATGTTCTTATCCTCACCTGATTTGTAATCAATAACGTAAGAGCGAAAAGTTCCTTCTACCACAAACCCAAGTTCTTTGCAGACATTCTTGTAGTTGTTAAAGAGGTCGCCTTTTATAAATGACTTCTCATTCCAATAATCCGATGACAAGCTAAAGGCTTCTGGTGACATTCCAGAAAACTGCTCAAACCTGAACTGTAGCAATTCTAAATCAACCATATATCAATCTGTCTACCTACTGATTGTGGCTAAACTACTTAAAATTGGGTTTCACATCAAACTTAAGGCTGGTATTATGAATGCCTATATCTAGCAATAAGGAGCACTTTTAGCGATGATACTTCGTCTTTCAACTTAAAAATAAATTATAAAACTTAATAATAAGTTGATAAACTTAAAATTAAGTTATACTATTGTGTAGCTGATTAATTTAAAACTCAAGAGTATGGTTACCCTCACTAAGGCAGAAGAGAAGATCATGATGATCCTCTGGGATATTGAAAAAGGTTTTATCAAGGATATACAAGATCAATATCCCGACCCTAAACCTCCTTATAATTCGATTTCGACGATTGTTCGGGTGTTGGTGCAAAAAGAGATTGTAGGCTATACGGCTTATGGTAAATCTCATCAGTACCATCCACTCATCGCGAAGGAGGATTATAGCAAGGGGCAATTGTCGCGCCTGGTGAAGGACTATTATGACAATTCTTTGAAGCAAGTAGTCAGTTTCTTTTCAGAAAGTAAAAAGCTGGACAAAAAGGAGCTGGATGAAGCCATAAGAATGCTGGAAGAGCTTAAATCACAAAAAGATGAGTAAACTAATCCTATATCTTTTGGAGGCAAGTGCATCGCTAGCGGTGCTATATGCCTTATACCTTTTGGTACTTAGAAAGTTGACATTTTTCAGCTTTAACCGATTCTTTTTGTTGGCCATTCTGGTCGTTTCATTGGCTTTGCCTTTATTGAGTTTTGAATTATTTCCATCAGCAGATCATGTGGTGACTAAACCTGTTGCGGAACTTAGAGAAATGCGTTTGGCCTATTACCAGGCGCTGGATGACTGGGTATTTGAGCGGCGTAGCACTACAGAGTTAACTGGAGCAAACTCCAATTTCATGGGATCATCGGAAATGGATTGGAAGAAGGGACTTCTTTTCACGCTTTTCGGTTTGTATCTCTGTGGAATCATTGTGCTGCTAAGTCGTACATTGTGGACCTATACCTGGATGCGTAGATTGAAAAGTAAGCATCCGAGTGAGGTAATTGATGGAGTGTTGGTAGTAAAAGTACCTTATCCAATGGCTCCATTTTCCTTTATGAATGCTGTTTTTGTGTTTGAAGAGACTTTGCAGGATGAATCATTTCTTCAGATTCTCGCACATGAAAAGACACACATCAAACAGCGACATTCTATTGACTTAATTTTTGTTCAACTGATTGTTGCCATACATTGGTTTAATCCTGCTGTTTGGCATTTGATCAAATCCTTAAAAACAACGCATGAATACATAGTAGATAAGCAAATGATTAACCAGGGTTATTCCTTAGTTGAGTATCAGACCTTGCTATTGAGACAATTGATCAGCAACAACTCATACGGGTTGGTACACAATTTCAACTTATCATTTATTAAAAAACGAATAACCATGATGAAAATAAAAGAATCTGGAATGGCTGGTAAAGCCAAAGTAGCAGTAGTTTTTGCTGCGGTAGTTGTGTTTAGTATGGTCATAGTACAATGTAACTCCAAGTTGGAGGAATCAGAAGTCTCATTGGAAAGTCCATCGTTAATAGCTCCACCACCTCCCCCTATCAATTTGCCTCAAGTTGGAGATGTTGGGAAATTTAATCCTGATTTGGACCTGTCTAACTCCATCGTTTTCAATATTGACAATGATGTATTGCATGTCAATGGGAAAGTGTGTGATCTGGATGATTTGGCTGGGGTGCTAAATGAGTTTGACTCCAATGAAAGAACCATTGCAGTGTTTTTTATTCACCAGGATCAAACCATGAGATTTGTTAGAGATGTGCAAGATGTTTTGAGATTAGAAAATCGGTTGAAAGTTGTTTATCAGGCAATTGATGAGCAAGGCAAATCTGTAGAATTGCCATTGTTACTTTCTCCACATCCTGATAGTCCGGAAGGGTTTAAGTTTCCAAAAATTACACCTGAGTATGCGAGCGAATATGATATTGAAGCCATGTTTGTGCATGTGGAGGAAAATGGGGCACTCAATAATGCCAAAAAAGTGAACGATATGGTGCAAAATCATATCAAGACAAGTGACGATCGATTTGTGGTGAGTATCAAATCAGATGATCAGGATGCTTATGGCGACTACTTCAAAAACTTATTTCATATACATCAAGTGTTTGACAAAATTTATGAACAACGAGCACAAGAAATGTTTGGAGTCAGCTTTTATGATATAGATAGAAAAAATTCAGAAGGAATGGAGCAATACAAGGCTGTTCGAGAAGGTATACCTAGGAATATCTCCATTGCAGAAAGAGACTAACATGATGATTGATTATAAAGGCCTCAATTGGGGCCTTTTATAATACACCTATTTCTCTAAAAACTCTTTTGGTAATATCCTTCCTGCACCTTCCAAAATTTGGATTCTTGACTGAAGAGAATTTGAGAGAGCAATGTCAACAGCAAAGGGATTGTAATACGCATGAAATGAGTCATTATTTTTTCCTTGGCCAAGATAAATCAAAGGCTCCTTTCGGAGCCTTTTTACTTATTCATAACGTAGGTTATTGGCTGGATTCATCCGGGCAATCTTATTGGTCTGCAAGTAAATCGCCACAAAGCCAATCAGTGAGAGCGAGAGTATCCCTAAAACGATTTCCAATACACCCATTCCGGTGCTATAGCGTATGAGGAAGTACAAGAAGAACTTGTCGTAAAACAAATGGGAGAGGGGAATGACCAATACTACTGCCCATAGAATCAGCTTAACAAAATCCTTAGCTAGTAAGTAGTATAGCGTAGAGTTGGATGCTCCCATGATCTTGCGAACTGCGATTTCCTTAGTGCGGTTTTCTGTGGTGTAAGATACCATGCCAAGTAGACCTAAAATGGAAATCGTGATAGCCAATGCACTTAGGAAGCTAAAGAACTTCATTTGAACTTCCAGGAAGTAATAGGCTTTTTCAATTTCTTCATCGAGGAAGTGCGCTTCAAATGGGACATTTTGATCAATATCTTCCCAAATGAGTTGGAGGGCATTGAGTGTTCCCTGTAAGTTGCCAGATTGGATAGTGAGCAGAGCAATTGTACTTTCTTCGAGTGATCTTCTGAAAACCGCTGGCTTAATATTGGTATTTAAAGGTTCGTAATTGAAGTCCTTCAAAATGCCCACTACCCGACAGTTCGTGCCATCAGCCATCTGGAACCTCAGCGAATCATCTTTTACATTAAATACGGACTGTGCTTGTAGGAAACGCTCATTGACCACCACCAATTCCTCGTTTTGGTTGGAGTTTTTCATGGCGGTCTCATCTCCCCAAATTAGAGGCATATTCATCTGCTTCAGAAAGTCATCTCCTACGAAGATTTCATTGACATCCAGGGTATCCACCTTATTAGGAATAACTTGTGCCTGACGATTCGCTGTGACTCCTGGTAGTTGCGAGGAGGTGGTAATTGATTTCACATCAGGATGTTTGCTGAGTTCATTAAGTGCTATCTGATGGTCAACTCTTTCTAATGGAATAGCCAGGATGTTCGCGGCATTGAAGTTTTCACTTGAGGTGAGTGCATGGCTGTATTGTCTACCAATGGTGAACACACCAATCATGAAAAACATGGATAGGAAAAACTGGAAGACGAACAGCCCTCTTTTAAAACCAGAAACACTAGATCTGCCATTTTTGATTTCACCTTTGAGCGTATTGATTGGGCTCAGTTTGGAGAAAAACTGTGCAGGAAATGCTCCCGTAATTAAGCCTACGATCACGGTAAATACAACAAACACCATGATCTGTGCTAGCCCCATATCTGTGTCCAGTACTTCTGCTGCTCTTACCATGGAGAGAAACTCTGCTTTTACCGGCATATAGATCACTACTGATAAGACCACTGCAAGGAAAGTAAGGATGATCGTTTCGATGATAAACTGAGCTTTGATTTGTCCTTTTTCAGCACCCACTACTTTTCGAATGCCTATTTCCTTCACTCGTTTTAGAGCACGGGCTATGGTCAGGTTGGTGTAGTTAAATATGGCTGGTAGAAGAATCAGTACTCCGATAGACAAGAAGAAGAGCATGGAAGGCTGGTCCCAACCAATACCGATGGCATTACTTACATTCCAACGTGGTACTACTTTGTCCAAACGAATACTGCTGAGTGTGATCTCTTCGTCTTCGTGAAAACTGGCCACTTTGGTTGCCGTTTGCTCTAGTGCATCATCCAGTTGTGATGCAGAAGCATTTTCATTGAGTAAAACGTAAACGTAGTTGTTTCGATAGTTCACCCAGTCATTGGCAAGTCGTTGATCTTGTTGTGCTTTTTCAAGCGTACTGTAAGATGTCAGCGCCTCAAAGAAGAAATGGGTTTGTTTGAGGTTTTGCATCACACCAGTAATGGTTAGAATGCCATTGTTCGTTTCCAGTTCCTGACCAACTGGATCTTGGTCTGGAAAGAGTTTTTCGGCTATTTTTTGTGTGATTACCATGCTGTTGGGCTGCTCCAATGCAGTAACAGGATTTCCGGAGATCATTTGAAAATCGAAGAATTGGAAGAACTCCTTACCGGCGAAATAGCCATCAAGTTCCAGTTCGTTTCCTTTTTGCTGAATAGTAGGATGGAAGCTGGTTTGCATCTTGAGCACCTTATCTACAAATGGGTAGGTGTTCTTGATTTCATCTCCCATTGCATAGTAAGTAGACGCGTAATTTTTACTATCCTCCTGGGTTGCGATGCTGGTGTTGATCTGAAAGATCCGATCCTTCAATGCGTGTTGCTCATCGGATTGATAGATGGCTACTGCCATAGATAGAGCCAGTAAGCAAATGGTCATACCCAGGGCTAATCCAATTAGGTTGAGTGTGGTGAATAGCTTGTGTTTCGAGAAATTGCGAACGGCAATTTTGACATAGTTTCTAAACATTGGTATTGAGTTTTTGTGATGAATTGATTGCGAAGAAGCATGCGATTTTCTGCGCCTTAGCGCATAGGAGAATAGCAATCGGAGCACTTGCCATGAGTAGTGGATTTGTGCTTTGCGTTTTCCTTTTTCGTTTGCTTCTATGAAAAATAGTTCGTCCAGGTCACCAAGTATGTCCTCCAGGTCAGCAGAGCCGCCAATCCATTGTAGGAGTTGCCGCAGCTTCTTAGGTGGTTGATGATCAGTGCTCACTGACCTGATAGTTTAAGGTCCGCATTTTGCCACAATTCGTCACGGAGTGATTTCATGTTGGCAAGAGCTTGTACTGCATCAGAGGTAAGCTTGAAGTAGCGTTTGCGCCGGCCACCACGCTCCTTGGTGGGCTCACCAAAATCTGAGTCGATATAGCCTTTTTCTTCCAGTCGAGTAAGTGTGGAATGCAGTGCGCCCAGGCTCAACTTTCTATTAGTCCTTTGTGAAATGTCGTTGAGAATGGCCACACCATAAGCTTCATCTCTTAGGTTGGCAATGGTTAGCAATACGAGCTCTTCAAACTCTCCCAGATATCCTTTCATGATATATTTCTATTTTTCATACCATATCAATACGGCAATGATAAAGAATATGTTTCTATTTTTAATACAATATATTTTGATGGTTTTCAAAAACAGTGCAAGTCCGTCTGGAATGTCTTGGTCATAATCAATGATGCCCACCCAATAATCCCGTAATCCATACCAATCATCTGAAAAGAAAGGTGTCTGGTCTTTTTGGATCACATTCATCAGTTGAAAAGACTCAAATTAGCCGTGTAACGTATTTGATCAACCAATTTAAATGAAGGAATTATGCTTTTTGAATCTCTAGACTACCCGAACTTTCGTGCATTTGTTAGACTGATCCAAATGCGATTCAACGTACAAAGAAAGCCAGATGCTACTTCCAGAAAACGCCTGATAACATTAGCCAACGACCATGGCATTAGCAGAGATGAGGCTCAGCTGGTTTTGGATTTGTGTCTTGACTAGCAGTTATTTCAAGTATTCTCTTAAACTTTTGATGGTGTTTAAAGGAGTGTCCACAGATCCTGTATTGGCTAGCCAACCTGGAATGGAGCCCCCTGGATCGGCCTGAAGTTGATAAGTGACTTTGGTTTTGTTCTCGCTTATTTTTTCAAGCATCCAAAAGCCTGTGGCATATTGAATTCTAACATAATCTTCATTTTCAGGTCCATATTGAGGGATAGCAGAGATTTCAATTTTCATTCCATTGTCCTGCGGTATGTATTTAAATTGAGTGAAAGCATCTCTGTCTTGTATTGGAAAAGGTGCTCCAGATATTGTATAGTGAATTTGTACATTGCCTTGACGCTCCATCAGTCTGGATTCTTCACAGTTCGGAGACCAGTAACTCATTTGGTCAGCATTTTGAAAGACTTTAATGATCTGCTCCAATGGAGCATTGATGTTTCCAATTCCTTTAAACTCATCCAGATCGGAAAGTTCTGAACTTCTGGTAAAGACCTCTATTCCATCAGATGTTTTCTTCAATTTCCAATCATTTGCTTGAGGGTTTGGCAAGATCAGGTATGGTGAAATGCAAAGTATGAATATGCTTATATGTTTCATGAAGTGTTCAAAACATCGGGGTAAGATAACTTGTAACCTGTTGTAATAGGCTTAACGTGGAATGGGGAAGAATAGCATAAATGTCGTACCTTTTTCCAATTCAGATTTGACGGTAATAGATCCCCCATGGTTTTGAATGATTTCATAAGTAATCGATAAGCCCAAACCTGTTCCTTCACCTGGAGGTTTGGTGGTGAAAAAGGGGTCCATGATTTTGCTGATATTCTCATTAGAGATACCTAATCCATCATCTCCAATTGTTACCTTAATTTGTTGATCGTCTTGAGAGGTGGTAATGGTGATTTGACCGAAACCTTCAATCGCTTGACCTGCGTTAGCCAGTAAATTGAGAAACACCTGGAAAAGGCTACTTACATTACCCGGGATCGGTGTAAGGTCTGAAGTGTAATGTTTAATGATTTCTATTCGATCCTTGATTTCACTGTTTAGCATAACCAGACAACTGTCAATGATTTCATTGATATGGCATGTTTCTTTCATGGATTCGCCACTGCGACTAAACTGATTTAGACTCCTAACAATGCTGGAAGTTCTATTAATACCTTCATCAATCGTTTCCTTGTATTTGATCAATTCCGGATCCAGATTTTGGTCTTTGTCAGATAGTAGGGCAAAGATGGAATACAAACCTCCACGAATGAAATTCAGTGGATTGTTGATTTCATGAGCAACTCCAGCGGCCAAAATACCTAGAGAGGCCATCTTCTCTGATTGAATTAATTGATCCTGGGTTTGCTTGAGCTCTGTTATCGTTTTTTCAAGTTGTTGATGACCATTTTCGAGTTCCTGGTTTTTGATTTCCAATTGCTTGGTACGCATTTTCACTTGTTGCTGGAGTATCTTTTTACGGTTAAGTAAACTGGCATTCCACGCCCTAATGAGTAGAATCCCCAATAGGATGATAATCATAACTCCAATCATTTGTATCCAGACAATTTCCCACCACTTTGGAATAATTACGATGCTGAGTTCTTTTATTTCATTGCTCCAAATGTTGTGTGGGTTAGCCGCTCTGATTCTTAGTGTATAATTGCCTGGAGGAAGGTTGGTGTAATTGACAATATGTTTGTTGCCATCATTTACCCAATCCTTGTCATATCCTACCAGCTGATGTTGATATTTGACACGCTCAGGTTTGTTGTAGTGAATGGCGGTAAAACTGATTTCAAAATCTCTCTGATTTCTGTCTAACTCAATCATGTTATTGTGTATAGGTAAAAGCTTATTGTTAGCGGTTACCTCATGAATGTTCACTCTTAGGTTAGAGCTATCTACTTGAAAATCGTTGATTTCAATGCTTGCGATGCCATTAATGGTTGGCCACCAGGATTTACCATCTATGCTAATCGCCCCAATTCCGGCGCCGTTCCCTTCTCGCATCCCATCAGACTCATTGAGAAAAATACAATTGATCTGGTTAATGTCTCCAGCAGCATAGTCATTGAGCATTTTTCGAGAAGTCATGAACAAGCCCATGTTACCGAGCATCCATATTCGTCCATGTTGATCCTCTAATATTCTGGAAACAATGTTTTCACTCAATCCTGATTTTTCATTGATCACTGTTATAGAACCATTTTCAATTCTGGTGAGTCCGCCTCCATAACTACCGACCCAAATAATGCCATCCTCGTCTTCATAAATGCTTCGGATAGCACCTGGTGCAATTCCATCTTTTTGTGTAAAAGATTTCTGAGAATTTTCTGAGATGACGTAAATACCATTAGTGGTCCCAGCCCAAATTTCACCAGATTTAAGTTGCGTAATGTAATAGACAAGATTGCCCTCCATTGTTTCAAATGCTTTCAATTGACCATCTTGTTGTCGATAAATAGTGCCGGATCCAGTTCCCACCCATATTGATTTTTGATTATCTACATGGATTGCTGTAATTCTATGGCCATAGGACTTTTTAAATAGTGTGACTAAAGTGTCTACACCGTTTTCGGATAATCTGGTGACTTGATGATCACTTCCTACTAATACGTCATTAGAATATGGATCATGATGAAGGGTCATTACACACCTCTCAGGGAAGATGTTTTGATCGAAGTTCTGCCCATCATAATGGATTAGATGTTTGCAGGATGTTGAAAACCAAATACCACCTTGCCCATCATTCGTTACATCTGTTACTGGTTGCGAATCCACGGGATCAGTTTCCCAAATGGTAACCTCCCTTTCATCAATCAGAAACAGTCCATTTCCTTCAGTTCCAACCCAGATGTTTCCTTCTGCATCACATTTGAGGCTTTGGACATTGATATTTGGGATAACTTCTTCCCATTGATTGATTTGATTGTTCTCAGGAGTTGCTCTAAATAATCCATAGTGGGTGCCAATCCACATCTGATTGTCCAATTCTAGTAGATCATGTGGTGTCCTTAGTGCATGAGGTAAAAGGAGTGTGTCTAATTGGAATCCATCCATTTTAACCATTCGATCATGGAATAGTACCCACAAGTACTCTGGGTTGGTTTTGCAAAAACTCCAAATTCCATCGATCTCTACCGTATATTCTCTGATTACTTTTTCTCCATTAAAAATTAAGATGGCCTTTTGCCCCACAAATCCAGGAATTCCAGAGCTCACAGCAAAAAGTTCATTATTGATTGCTTGCATTTTACCAAGGTTTGAAAATCTTGAATCGATCGGCAAGTCCGTAAGCATACCAGCATCTAATCTTTTAATTCCATCACTGGTACTAAACCAAACCTTACCTGATTGATCTTCTACAATATTGCTGTAATGAAGGCTTTCTAGTTCAGTGCCTTTTCCAAATCGAGTGAAATTCTGATTCCTTTGGACGGTCATTCCTATGTTCTCGTAAGAGATCCACAAAGAGTCATGACTATCCAGAAAAAGGTTGATTATTCGATTGGAGTATAGTTCGGGGGAGTTCCCAATATTAAAATGGGTGAAATCTGTTCCATCGAACCTAACTAGTCCGCCAAAGGAGGCCAACCACATGGTACCTTGAGCATCAAATTCGATATCCCTAATAGAGTTTTGGGCAAGTCCATTGAGAGTGGTCCATTGCTTGATATTATATTTACCGGCACTCGTAATCGAGGGTGCAGACTGACCAATAGATCTAATCCAAATGAGTAACAAAAAAACCACCAGGGTTCCTCTCATATTGTTCGAGTAGTTCGGTTGATATTGTGGTTAGTGGATATGAAGAAAGGTAATATTCAATCAATATCAAATATCCTCTCGACGAGTATGACAATAAACCCATTAAAAATAAACAAATAAGATATCAGACGTAAAATCTGAAACGATAAGTAACTTTAAAAGCTAATTCAGTCCATCTTGGCTATTTTATTGATTAATTGATTGTCCAGATATTGATTGTCTAAATCACAGGTAATTGTTTTTATCATCACTTTTGCAATTCGTCCAGTAGTTGTTACACTTTTCATTTTCTTGAAAAGTGGGAATAAGGGTTTGAAAACTCTGTAGATGTTGTCATAAAGTTTAGTTCGAGAACGTATCCCACGTTCTGGAATGATAAACCCTGGACGGAAGGCATAGGCTTTTGAAAATCCTTTGGCAAGCATGTAATTCTCTGTTTTCCCCTTGACACGAGCCCACATTTGTCTTCCCTTTTCTGAGCTGTCGGTTCCTTGTCCGGAAACATAGTTGAAAGTCATGTTTGGATTGATCTCAAAACAGATATCAACCAAAGCCTTGGTTACATCAAAAGTAAGTTTTGAGTACTCCTCTTCACTGAGTCCAAGAGCAGAAACACCCATGCAATGAAAACAGGCATCAATAAGACCCAATTGGTCTTTTACAGATTCGATTTGTGTGAAATCTTTTAAGAGAACCTCTTTAATCTTTCCACTTTTAACATCTATCGGATTCCTATTGAGTAGAACAATGGTCTCGATAGAAGCATCATCGATGCATTCCAATAAGATACCTTTGCCAATCATTCCGGTCGATCCCGTAATCAATACATTTGCCATAAATCTAATTTAGTTCTTTTCAAGAATCAAAGATCAAAATGGATAATCATATTGTGGAGCACAGACTCTGGAAACATGAACACAAAGTCCGGTTTTCAATAAGTAGGATAGAATAGCTGTGAACCTTTGATGATGCATTGAATGTCTTGAGTATTGCTAATATCCTCTAATGGATTTTTATTCAAAAGCAACAAGTTGCCTTTCATTTGAGGTTCAACAGTTCCAAAATCAGGTTGATCTAAAAAGAGTCTAGCTCCATCTGATGTGGCTGCCTTCAACACCTCGTAATTGGAATAACCCATCTCTACGAGATTTTCCATTTCTTGATGAAAACTGCTACCAGGATAGGACCCTGGAAGGGGAGAATCTGTACCAATAGTGAATGGAATGTTAGCTTTTCGAAGTTGCTCAATGGATAACTTCCAGTCAGTTTGATGATTGACAAGTGTCTCTGAAAACTCACCGAGTACCTCCGTTTCCAGCATCTTTTTTCCTTCACTTCCGGTCACTGGGCTGAGCCATTCTGCTGGATGCATTGATCGATCCATTTCAGAGGGGTAGTATTGGCCTTTAGCCATAAGTGCAGTATTCAAAAATCCAGAATAGGTGTGAATGATACTTGCCTTAGAAGCTTTAATTTGCTCAATGGTCTTTTCCTGCAATGCACTTCGATAGGGGAAATGGGCAATCACATCACCACCTGCATTCAGACTAGTTTCGATATCTGATTCACTACCAATGTGAACAAATGCCTTGTAGCCAGCATCATGTGCCTTTTCGATGATTTGTTGCATCATACTGGTATCAATTTGTGCTGACCCTTCAGGAAGTTGATCGTTGATGATCTTGAAGTAGTCTACGTCATCTTTCTCATAGTTTTCTATCAGCTTATTGACGTTGGTTTCTTTATCTGCAGTTTCGATCATCATTCCAATGAACCACGAAAACGGAAAGGGAAGAAGTGCCTTGGAGGCAGGAATTGGATGTCCATCAGGAGCTGTAATTGGCGATCCGGTGAAGTAAATGTCTGGACCAGTTTTATCTCCCGTCTGTACTGCTTCTTTGAGTTTTTTGGATTGGGAGGCCATTCCGCCTAAGTCATAGAGCGTAGTGACTCCTGCAGCTAGCCAGGCTTCGATATGGTAATCTGGATCAGGCTTAACCATTGACCAGGGTGCAGATGCTGCTCCCATTAGATGAACATGAGTGTCTACAAGTCCAGGAATTAGGAACTTATTGGAGCCATCAATCACTACTGAATTGGAAGGATAGGGAGGATTGGTACCAATGCTTTTGATGATTCCATTTTGAATCCAGACGCTTCGCTCAATTAAGAGTGTGGAATCAACTCCGTTGAATATAGAGACATTGGTAATCACCAAATCATTGGTTGTTTCTGGTTCAGAAAGGAGTTTTGGGTAGTCTATATTCTTTCCAAGGCAAGAGGCTAGAAGTAAAAAAAGAAGAGGGAGGTAGGATCTCATAATTAGTTCATTTGAGCTAATATATTTATTTTAGTTCAAATGAACTAAATTGTCATTGTGAAAAGACGAGATGAGATCAAAAAGAACGGAAGACTATTGTTCAACGAACAGGGATTGGAGACCATTACTACCAGGCATATCGCCGCTGAAATGAACATCAGTCAGGGCAATCTTCACTATCATTTTCCAAATAAAAATGAGCTTATCAGTGAGCTATATGAAGATTTTAAGAGGGGTCTGGTAGAACGAGCTAAATATCAGGCGGGTAGTTTTGGCCTCAAAGAAATCTACCAGTCGTTACAAGACAATTTCGAATTGATGTACGAGTATCGTTTTTTGTTTTTGGATCGAGAGATTTTATGGAGACGTCTTCCCACCATCAGACGTGAGACTCAAGCGCTGATCATCATCAAGTCTCGCCAACTTCGTGCAGCCATTCAAAAACTGCAAGAGGTCGGATTGTTTCGAACAGATGTGGATGAAAAACAATCTGAGAGTTTCATCACCATGTATCAGCTGATGATCAATTCATGGCTTTCAGCCGTCTACCTGTTTCATTCTCACGAGCCAGTCGCTTTCTTTTCTGAACAGGCGTTTAGAGCCTGGTACCCTTATTTAACGGATATAGGGAAATATGATTTCCGATCTATTTTGGCTCGTTCAACAGATCTAGTCTAAACCCATACACTGGTAAATTGCCCTGCATAAAATCAAGGTCTTTGGCTCGCACAAACCCCAGTCGCTCATACATTCCCCATGCAAGCTTCATGGAATCGGTTGTATGAATAACCATATTTTTGGAAGAGCTCGACTTTCCTTTATCTATACAGTATTCTGTAAGTTGTTTGCCGAGACCTAACCCTTGAAAATCAGGGGAAACAGCTAAAAGTCTGAAACCACATGCATCTTTTTCCTGTGTGCCAGTTCCTCCAGATCCATAATCTTTCATGTCATGAAAATAAATGACTGCTCCTCCAATGTCTCCTTTTCTGGAAACGCACACAAACAATTCGATATTGGGATTCTCCGTTAAGTGACCAACATTGCGAAGCATTTCGTAGTAAGTTGGTTGCTCTTTGATAGATGGAAATCCTTTGATGGAAGAGTAGACCTTCACCAATAAATCACCAACGGCATTAAATTCATCGGTCGTTGCATTTCGAATGGAAAACTGGTAATAATCTTGCAGAATCTCTTTTTCCATAGAGGAGGTGCTGAGCTTTTTATTCACCAGGGCCAGTTGCTCAAGAAATGAGTTTTTATCCTGTCCGAAAAGATTCTTGAGATAATCTTCAAAGCATTCCCATAACTCAAGCAGTGGAGCTTCTAAGCTTTTACCCCTAGAGGTTAGTTGGATGAGTTTGGATCGCTGATCCGAAGGGTTGGTCATAATTTCGGCATATCCTTCAGCTTCTAATTCACGAACGACGTTCTTCACGGTAATCCTACTATAAGAAATCTCATTGGTGATTTCTTGCACCGTTAAAGCTCGAGTGCTGTTGGCTAACGTATAATAAATTGGGAACCAACTTGATTTAAAGTTGATGCCTGCTCTTTGGTAAATTTTATCTGCATCAAATTGAAGTTTTTCATAGACTCTACGCATTTGTGAGCCAACAGATAAGTAACCTAAATGATCGATATTCATGTTTTATGAAAGTATAATATAAAAATAAGAAAGTACTTTCATAAGTTGGAATTTTGGAACAATTAATCTGGCTTGAATCGATAATGTCCAATGATTTTATAATCAAATAACATATCCTCAATGACCTGACCTCTTCCAATGTTATGAATAATCAGGTAGCGATTGCTTGTGTGATTCCGTTGATCACTCACGATTCCAATGTGCGTGATAGCACCTCCCAAATTCCAGCTGACGATATCGCCCGGTTGGTAGTCTTCAGGATTATTGGATAGAGATAAAGTCTGACCTTTCCGCTCAAAATATTTCATGAGGTTGGGTACTCGACGATGATCAATGTTTTTATCAGTGGTTCTTAACCCCCATATTTTGGGATAGACATCAAAGTTTGCTTTCATGTCCTCATGGACATTCTTCTGGAGGTCAATTCCGAGTTTGCGATAAGCTCGAATCACTACGTCTGTACAGACTCCTTTTCCATTGGGGACATCTCCATTCGGATAAGCAATGGAGAAATAGGTTGGATCATAAACAACTCGATCATTAGTTAGCGTAAGAGCTGAATCTGCCAACTGCTGGTAGAAATCCGATTGACCAAAGCACCAATAAGGAACGAAGATCAGTATGATGATGAAAAGCTTGTTCAATCTGAGGGTCATGTATTAATAACCCGATTCAGGAGCTTGTTATTGTTATCTTCCAGGTAATTAAACGCATAGCGTTTTAGCCAGAATTATCTCTAATCCAAGAGCTTCTCCAACCATTCATTCAGCAATTCGATGGAATTAGGATCTATGGCGTGCCCATATCCATGGCTGCTGAATTCCAGACTTTTGACCTTAGATTCCAGAATCTGTCGGGCCTCTAGCGCATAAGCAAATGGTAACATTCTGTCTGCCTGGCTGTGAACCATGAAGATCTCCAAATGGTCAATATTCTGATTTTTGAATTCTTCTTGATCCTCTATTAGCATGCGTCCACTGAATGCTGCTATACCTTTCACTAGTTTGGGTTGCCTGGCTGCTACGGAATAGCTCATGATCGTTCCCTGGCTAAACCCAAGGAGTACAATTTTGGACTGATCCAAATCATAGTTTTCGATAGCCTGTTCAATGAAGTCAATGATTAGCGATCGACTTTTTTCCACCAGCCCATAATCGTAAGTGGGTTTACCGGTGCTAAAGTCTACTACATACCAACCATAATTGGTAGGTCCCATTTGTAGTGGACCTTGTAAGGAAAAAATATGAGTATTTTTATTCAATCTTGGAGCCAGGCTGAACAGGTCCTGTGCATTGCTTCCTACACCATGCATCATAAAGATGGCTGAGCCATCCGCTAGATCTTGATCTGCTGGTTGGTGAAGATATGTAAGTGGTAATTTTTGTTCAGTAGGTGTCATGAGAATTAGTACGAGTTTTACGAATGAGGAAATAGACATGCCGAATATCTTGGGGTCTGAAAATAGTAAAACAGGTGCAAAACTGCACCTGTTTTGTGTGGTGATGGTTATTGGGACAATCCTAATTGCTTCATGAAAGCCATATTGTCCCAAAAAAGATACTCTTCATACATTTGACCGTCTTCGTTCCAAAGACCAATGGTCACCATGTTGAGTTTGTAGGCCTTGCCAGTTGGAGGGATGGTTTGTCCTTCTCCGATAGGCATCGGCTCAGTAAAAGTCCCTTCGATCACGCCTAACACAGCGGTCAGATTTCCAGAAGCGATGCGTAATGGGTGCTCTTCAATTCTGGTGTCAGGGGCGTATACGAACATGGCGCTTAGGTCTTCGATGTGTTTTTTGATCCCTTTCGTGGTGTGTCCATCAGGCCAGTGAACCAAAATATCCTCCGTGTGGCTTTCATGTAATCTGGTCCACTCTTCGTTAGTGAACACTTCAAAGTCCAGCTCGTCAAATGTTTTCAAGTTTTGAGTAATGATCTCATTGGCTTTGGCAATTTCTTCCAGCTGAGATTTTAGCTCTTTTACTTCTTGTTTGTAGGCACTTTTTGACTGTGCGATTGCGAATGTGGACGCTCCAAGCATCAACACGGTGATCAATGCTGCTTGTATGGTTTTATTTATTGCTTTCATTGTCTTAGGTATTTAATTGTTTAATAATTGATAGAATTAGTGGTTGTAGTAGAATTTCTCGTTGATGATTAATCCTTCATCGTTCCATCTTTGTATGGCGATCTGTGTGTAATTTCTTACTCCCCAGTCTTTGTGAGTGAAGTCAAAATCCCATTCTACTACGGTGAGGTTGTCACTAACAATCACATTTTTGATGTCTGCTTTTCTGAACTCTACAATTCCACCAACAAATGCTTCTTCATTCACACGGTTGTTAGCCTTGCCAACTGTTGGCGCATCCTCGTTTTCCTGCATGGTGACGTTTTCTGCATAGAACTTTTCAAATGCATCCAATACTGCACCTTGTTGGATCATGCTATTAAGTGTGTCGATTTTTTCTTTTAATGAACTCATGATTACTCTTTGTTTTATGTCTTTAAAATTGATTTCAGGTTATTGTCCTGCTGTAGTGTTAAAGACGCGAAAGAGTAGGCGCTAGAATTTGATAAATGTTAAGAAAAACACTTGATCTAGATCAAGGCTCAGAATGAATTACCCGTTTTTGCGGATTCTGCTTAGGTTTTCAGGAGTCATACCCAGATAGGAAGCAATATGGATGAGAGGAACTCTCTGGAAATATTCTGGATGATTTTGCAACAAAAGTTCGTATCGCTCAGCTGCTGGGTAGGAGATGTTCCACTGGATTCTGTCGACTGTAGCCACATAAGCATTCCCATACAGGATGCGGAAAAACTTCTCCAATACAGGAACCTCTTCAAGCAAAGTGTCTACGCATGATTTGTTGAGTACCAGAATCTCGGTGTTTTCCAGGGCCTCGATGGTGAGTTCGGCCTTGTCACCAGTAATGAAACTACGTAAGTCAGAGATCCAGTTGTTTTCCAGGGCTATCTGGATGACATGTTCTGTATCTCGGTCATCAATGCTGTAAGATCGCAAACATCCCTCATTCACAAAGGCGATGAAATCACAGTGATCACCTTTCCTGAGAAGGTCTTTCTTCCGTTTGAGATTGGTTTTACGAATGTTCTGAACAACTTTCAGGAATTCATCATCCGTGATGGTAATTTTCTCTTCCAGGTTTTTTCTCAGTTGTTCGTACATGCTTGACTATTGATGCCGAAAAGTTAGGAAGAAAAGGTGATATGGATGTACCTACACTTTATCCATATCCTAGCCTTTTCTTCCAGTAATTAGCAACCATGGTAATGACTTTTTTGCGTGGAAGAAATTTTAACAAGGATATTTGTCCTGTCCGTCCAGTAATCACATAATGTTTTTTGGCAAGAAATGCATCCAGGCCCTGTTGGGCAACCTCATCGGAGGACATCAGCTTATCGGTTGCATTGTCCTTATCATTATTCGAATTAGCCACTTTTTTGAAGTTACTCTTTGTTCCAGATGGACATAAACAAGTTATCTGGATGTTGGTGCCGGCAAGTTCTCCTGTCAAAGATTCGGACAGACTCAAAACATAACTTTTAGTAGCTGCATACACTGCTGAGAATGGAATCGGCATGAAGGAGGCTGTAGAGCCTACATTGATGATTCCTGCTTCTGGCTTTTTCTTGAAATCCTCAAGAAATAAGTAACACAGTTCAGTGAGTGAGAACATGTTGAGTTGCATCATGTTGCTATACTCATCCAAAGTGAAATCCTCAAATCTTCCCCATTTGCCAAAGCCGGCATTATTGATCAAAAGATCAACCGAAATATTTTGTTTCTTGATTTCAGTGTAGAGATTTTGTCCTGCATTTGGTTGTCCAAGATCTGAAGGCAGAACGTGCGTCATAATTCCATATTCACTCTCGAGTTCAGTGCTAATGGTTTCTAGTTGATCTTTGGATCTCGCAACTAACACAAGGTTGGCGCCTTTAGCTGCTAATAGATAAGCAAATGATTTCCCAATGCCAGAGGAGGCACCAGTGATAAGGGCTGTTTGGTTTGTCAAATTCATAGTGGATGAGGAGTTAAAAAGAATAGCCTACTGTTAAGTTGCCATTGTAAAAGAGCTTGCCTTCTTCCGCTCTTGGGTAGGATTCATCAGGAAAAATGATTTTTCCGAATCCCAATTGCACATTGTAGAACCATTTCTCTTTGAGGAAATAGCCTTTGTATCCGGTGTAACATTCTGGGACAATGTAGAAATCTTTGTAATCCTGGCCATCAACCACATTATTGTTGATGCTCACAAACTCTGGATATATGGAGAGTTCGGTATTGAAGCCTTTCCACCAGTAGTGCCGATAACCCGGAGCTATCGCAAACATGGTTTTATCACCTTCATTTTCTGCAAGCGTTCTTGGCCGGTAGTTGATGCTGGCAATGAATTCGCCTTTCATACCATTCTGAAATTGTGCGACTTCATGTCCGTATTTGAGTTGGTAGATTTTAGGAACCAACGGCCAAATGAGGTTGAATTCGAGATGATTCTTTGGAGAACTTTCCTGACCAAAGAGCTCAGTGGAGGTGCCAAGGTGAACGATCAGAACAATGGAAGTAAGTGCCTTCATAAGGAATAATTTTGAAGGCAAATTTCTGACTAAGCTTAATCTGATTTTTTACCAATTGGCAAAAAATGGGTCGCTCACACTTTTTCTAATTCGACTCAATGAATGCTGTGTAATCCCCAGATATGTGGCAATATGCCCCAGTGGAACCTGCTGAAAGATGTCAGGATTTTCCTTGACAAAGTTGGTGTATCGTGTAGTGGCATCCTGATTGAGCATGGCAGTTTTTTGAGCCACTTTCGCTAATAAGCGGGATTCAATAATGTTTTTAACTGTAGTTTCCCAGTTGTCCACTTCCTCTGCCAATACTTTGAGGCTGGATTGTGAAATGACGATCAATTCGGAATCCGATTCTGCCTGAATATAAGTTTCTGACAAAATACCTTCATTTAAGCTTCTCAAATCAGTGGCAAATTGCTCTGGGCCGATGAAGTATTTGGTGATGTCCTTGCCATCATCGTTAAAAAAGAAAGCTCGGAGTACACCTTTAGTGACAAGTCCTATTCGAGTACATCGTTTATCGGCTTCTAAAAAGTTGCTTCCTTTCCTTAAATGTAAGGGCTCACAATGTTGACCAATGAGCTCTTTGTCTCTCTGAGAGAATGCTCCGAACTGACCTAAGTACTCAAATAGCTGCTTCATCGATAGTTTTATAAAACGTTTCTAAAAACGTCCGACTATCGAAAGTTAAGAAGATTTACTCGTATTCGCCTCAAACTGCTCAACGACCTTCATTGCCTGAACTTGGTTGGAGTCGGATACAAAAACTTTCACAGGGTTGACACCTCCCGGAGCTGCATGCCACGGGACGAGGGTTCCGATGAAATCATCCTTTACAAAAGCGAAGATGCCTTCGTTCTCCAGCAAGTCCTTAACGATGCTGGCCTGGATTGGTGGACCTGCATATACTTGTACGGTGTGAAAATTAGATCCTTCTTTCATTTTGGATGGAGTTAATGGTTCTACAGTATTAACTGAACTTGCTGAAAAAAGGTGCAATAAAATAAAAATAGCGATGAATGTTGCCACTCATCGCTGACCATGAAATGTTACCATGTTTCAGGTAACTATATTCCTCGCTCCACCTTGTAAAGGGTAAAAGCCTCATCTAAATATTTTGATAATGCGTCCAGGGATGCCTCTTTGAATTTTACCGGATCTGCCTGCACGACTATTGTTCCGATGCCAGCTTCCATGATTTTCATATAGCTTTTTGCAAATTCAGGCTCGCAGCCTTCACACGATTCAGTGCTTTCGGCGTAATTGATTTCAGAAACAATATCACTGAAATTAAGATCCAGTTTAATATTATTTTGCTTGGCTTTAGGGTCTACAGCAAAGTTGTAGGTATTGTCTTCAATCAAGGCAACTGCCTTGTCGTTATACGTATGACCAACTACATGTACCGCTGGTACGACACTTGCTTCACCCTTGGTATAAACAGTTTTGGAATTGGCCCAACGGCTGGTTTCCTGATCGATTTGGATTCCAATGAAAGCAAAGTTTAAGGTCACTGTCGAATTGAAAAGAACGGCTTTTAATTCTGCAGGTACTTTGGTGTGAGGACCGAACGGAGCAGCATTGTTCCAGGTGATATAGTCACCATTTCCACCAGAATAGGTTTTGGCAATTCCCCATGCTTTTTTAACATTCTCTGTTTCATTAAGACCTTTCTCTTTTAGTTTTTCATAGTTTTTGCTATTTACCAGTTCTTCTCTCGGAAGCACGTTCATGTTAAGGTCGGCAAATCTCATTTTGAGCATTTCCAGGTATTCATCGGCAATTTCTTGAAATACTTCATCAGACACCCCTTCTAATACGGCATATGCTCCAAACTTGACAGTGGATTCTGACTTCCAGGAAGTGGTCTCCGTCTTGCGTTTGGCAACAATGAATCGAACATTGGCACCCAAAATGGCTACATCATCGTTCTTCTCGAATAGTTTACCATTGGAGTAGTAACCATACTTATCTTCTAATTCTTTGAGTTCTTTTTTGTCTTGAGCGGTGAGGCCGAAACCAAGTCCGATCGTGAGTAAAATGAGCAATGCGGCTTTCATATTTGTCTTGTTTGGTTTTTGTAAAGTGTTCTTCAATTCCAATGAATTGTTCACTCAAAATTGTTAGAAACACTTAAGCACTTCAATAGGGCAATTGCACCATCTTAGACCAATCGATGCTTGTAGGCTAGCAATACTGCTTGTGATTTGCTGTTGACGTCCAGCTTTTTGTAGATGTTTTCGGTATGTCTTCTAACAGTGTTTGGACTGATAATGAGGTTGGAGGCTATTTCACTGTAGCTCAGTCCTTTGCATATTTGTTTGAGGATGTCGATTTCTCTGGTAGAGAGCCCAAAGTCTTCTTGCTCCTCATCTATACTTTGTGGGTTTTGGATGAGGTTGAGGGCCTTTCTGGCGATTGTTGGTGACATGGACGAACCTCCATTCATGGCTGTGAGTATACCTTGATGCAGCGCGTCAGGTGCTGTCTCCTTGAGGAGATAACCTACAGCCCCGGCTTTGATGGCAGAATAGATCGTCTGATCATTGTCCATCACGGTGAGCATGATCGTTTTGATGTGTGGATACTTTGAGGAGATCTCAGAAGTTGCAGCTATTCCATCAAGAACAGGCATGTCAATATCCATCAGTATGACATCTACATTGCTATCCAGCTCCAATTGGCCCAGCAGATGAGCTCCATTGTTGGCCTGGATTTTCACCTTCAGATCATCAAACAAACCAAGCTTGTTGATGATGGAGGTGGCCAAAAAGGAATTGTCTTCTGCAAGAGCTATCTTGATCATAGGCAAAGCTTCAATTTGAATAAGATAAATCAAATAGGGCTTTTGACCTATTTTGACGCAGGATGTTTGATGATTATCTGAACAGATGTTCCTTTTTTCGGTGCAGACTGGATGCTCAGCTCAAAATTGGCTTCTGTAGCTCTTGACTTCATGTTGGCTAATCCAGATCCATATTGATAGGCCTTTTCGTCAAACCCAACTCCATCATCCTTTATTAAAACTTGAGATTCAGATGGACTACTAATGAGCTCAATATCGATTTGGGAAGCATGAGCGTATTTCAGTGCGTTGTTGATGGATTCCTGTACGATGCGGTAGGCATTGATTACCTGTGTGGGTTGCAACTCAAAGTCAGCATTCAATGATTCCTTTAGGACGATAGGAGTAAGCTGATTGCTATTGATTTGATCTATGTACTGGGTGATTCTGCTGAAGAGCTCCGATAGAAAAATGGTCTTGTCTCCCATAGCCCAGATGGTTTCTCTTAGTTGAGACATGGTGTCTCGCGCAAATTCATTGATTCCAGAGAGTGTTCCCAGCTCTTTGTTGCGTTGGTGCATCTCTATGTCGAGAGAGGATATAATGTGGGTCAACCGAGCACCAATGTTGTCATGTAGCTCACGCGAGATGCGCAAACGCTCACTATTTAGCTGATTGCTAATTTGTTGCTTTTGTAGTTCTCTTCGAGTTTTTAAATATTTCCAAAAGGAAATCATGCCGATTACGATCAGTATGGTCATTAAAGTCATTAGTCCAATGAACCACGATTTCATCCACAGCGGAGTATCACGATATATGGGTATGGTGTTTTTTATTGACTGTTTCGTTTCCAGATTCAGAATGGAAATGGTTAGTTCAGAGTCGCCATATTTGGGCAAGAATGAAATGTTCGTTAACCCCACGATTGGGAAATATTCTTCCTCATACTCCGCTGTGATTTCAAACCGATTTTGATCCGATAATAGAATGGGTTTCAGTGCTAAAGTTATCGGTTGAGAAATTTGACCAACTTCTAATGGTCTATCTGAAATTAGTTGATCGTAGTACTGAGTTAGCACCGTTGGGAAACGTTTGGGACCAGAAAGTTGGTCAGGATGAAATCGGAATACTCCCCCAATTCCTGAAGTGTATAGGTAGTCGTTTTCATCAGCATACAACCCCATCTGGCTATAGTCCTTGATGGGAAAACCATTCTGCAATCCATATTTTAAGACTTGTTGACCTTTTTTAGAATAGATGGCAGTAAAACTCTCGATCCACAACTGATTCGCCACATCCTTGATGCTAAAAAGCTGTTTGTCTGGAAAAGAGGTGGAAATCAATGCGTCCTTAAGCAAGGAAAATAGGCCGCCATCCATAGAGACAACCCAGGTAGTGTCAAGATGATCTTCGGCCATGGAATACACCACTGCTGAATCATTGGTCAAACTTCTGGTTGATTCAAGTTCCTTTGATAAAAACTCCACACTTGTAGTCGTAGATGCTAAAAATCCACTGTCCAAAGCTTTTAGGTGCATAATGTATGGAGTGATTCCATTTTCAGCGTAGGATGTAGACTGAATCAAATTCCCTTTTTGGTCCAACTCGATGAAACCATGTTTGGAGCAAGCAAGGAAATGATCTTGATAGGGAACAAGCTGCACAATGATGTTGTCAAAGGCATTTTCTGAGTTGAAGTAAACTTGTTCCAATTGGTTGTTGGACCATTTGAATAGTCCTTCTTTGGCAGTTCCAATCAGAATGGTATTTGGATCAACAGAGATTCCTACCAGACAGAATAAACCTTTCGTTTGTGGCAATAGGTAGCTACTATCGTTGAGAACCATGATTCCGTTGCTAGTAGCACAAAGAACATTGTTCTGGTGATCAAACATGGACCAGGAGGTGTACTGTTTGTCACCTTCTATATTGGGAAAGAATCTGTTGGTCAGTGCGTTTCGATGCAGCATGAAAGCTCCGCTAGCCGCAGTTCCAATCCACAAATTGTCATTGGAGTCTAGCAACAAACACTCCACGCGTTCCTTTGGGAATAATTGCTCAACCGATAATTTAGGGGATTCAGTCAAGTGAAATAATCCACTTTGAGAAGCGACGAATGCATCTTGATGAACTCCTTTCAAAGCTGCTGGACTAAGACTCGAGGTAATCAAAAGCTGCTCATGTTCAGAGTTGTAGTAGGTTCCGTTGAGGTTGCTATTGAGTTGACCGTTTTCGAGAGGCAAGTCATAATTGTGTGATCGTTCTTTTTGTAAGATGGTATCTCTCGAAACCTCTTCAAGATCAAAATTGACCGATATGCGTGTTGATGCGTTGATAAACTTGAGGTCAAAACCCTCTGCTATTTCAAAAGCCTGGTAGTAATCATTGATCGGTGGCTTGGCTTGATTAATGATCGAGAGGTTTTTTGAATTGACCTCATACATGCCATTGAGGCTAAAAACATACAACCCTTCAGGAGATTGGATAAGCTGGATAACCCGAGAAGAAATACCTTCCACATGTTGAAGGTCATAACCATCATAAACATAGACGCCATCAACAGATCCGAGCCATATTCTTCCCCAGGAGTCTTCCGCCAGGGATGTGACGGTGTTTTGCTGAAGTCCATTTTCAGTATCCAACCGAATAGTTGGCACGACTGTCTGTCCACTAGAGAGGAGTGGAAAGACTAGTAAGTAAATGAGTAGCAGACGGTACAAACGAGGAGTTTTGTTTGTCTAAAAATAGTTGAATTTAAAGAAAGCTAATGCTTATTAAATCTATTCAACGACTGCCAATACTTGTCCTTGTACATGTCGTACATCACATCGAGTTTTCCTTTGTAAGCAATTAGTAGTTTTTCTACGACTTTGGCCGGCTTCCTAAATTCCCGACAAGCAAAGTAAATGGTACGCATTCCTTTAGCAGTTTCTCGACCAATATTCAGATAGCCATCCGAATCTTTCAATTCTTGCATTACAGAATCTTCAAATTCATTCAAAAGGGAATAGGTCTGATCGTCAGGCATACCATTTTTATTCCCTTTGTAGGTGATGTCAATGCAGAGAATCCAGGGGTGAGACGCTTTTGCATCCCATTGAAGCAAAGTGCTATTAATTACAGCAAGCATCAACTGTCCGTCCGGGAACCTTCCTTCTAATGTTCCATAGTTGTCGTTTGCGGTATCATGTCTGGTTCCTTCATATTTCTCCACAAATTCCTTCTCACGCCAGAGCACGAAATCCTTCAGTTTGGAAATCGGAACAAGTTCTTTTCCTTCTTCTGCTTGTGGTACTATTTGTACATTGTCAATTTGAGTGACAGAATTGAGTTCGCCTAAGTAGTTGTCCAGGAAAATATAAACGCCATTGGTAACCATGTCTTTGTTTGACTCTTGATAGTTAGGATATACGATGGTTATGTCTATTTCATCCGGATGATTGGGATCATCATTGGAGTAGAAGAATAACGTTTCTTCTCCAAATACTAAATTGCCCATTTCAATTCTAACATTTTTGATTTCTGAAGAAGGCTTGAGGGCAGTGATCTTCCAATTCTTGATATTTGGAGCAGAAGCAACCAAATCCTCAACGAACGGGATATTTTTAACAACACCATCAGCAGTTAAGATCAACTCGGCCGTTTCTTCATCAGCCATTCCTGCAAGGAACCAATACCCGTCTCTCAACTCGTTGAGTTTAGGTGCTAGTTTATTGAAGAAGCCACTATCTGTATTGCCTTTTTTTACTTGCTTGTGAAACTCATCTGCATGTATGGTGAACCATTGCCAGAACTCTTCATTTGTGGTGATAGAACTTTCTTTGGATCCAAATAGGCTTTTCAGTAGACTCATGATGGCTTTGTTTCTTGAATGAACAAGATATACAGATCTAAAGAAATGGAAGATTTAAAGTTACGGTCTATGTTACGATAATTCCTGATTTAATCACTCAGGGTCGTATATTTTGAAGTTTGAGATCTTTTCTATCAGTTTCCCTACAATCCAAATAGGTAAGAAAATCCAGGATCGAACGCTATCTCCTCTTGGTTTTAAGGAATTGAAGAAGCCTCTAACTACCTCTTTGGGATACATAATAATGACTACTATCCCTAACAGTATTAAACTGATTACCAAAGCATTGAAAATTACAGATAAAGTAGAGGTAGTCATTAGTGAATACTACAAAATTATACTTTAGAAATCTATGAATTTTTTTCATCACTTCTCTAAAAACTCTTCGAACAGGCCTACCACATAATCCTGCTTATAGATTGGATTCAATGTTGTGATTTCACCAATACATTCTCCATGGGTACCTGGGATGATCGCCATTTCGCAATTGGAAATGAGCTGTTGTAACTCGAGAAGATGAGCTGGTAAAATGATGTCTTTATCACCAACAACTAAGAGTGTTGGTGCTTTGATGGACTGAAGGAGTTTGTCTGGGATATCTTCAAAGTTCACCATACGTTTGGCATCCCTGCCATGCATGATTTGTAATTTGGTTGTGTCAGGATTCACTTTTAGAAAGCCTTCCTGAAGTGGCTTGGGCATATTTTCCAGACTGTCATTTTTCATAAAGTCCCAAAAGAAATCCGGCACTCCGTTTCGTTTAGTGAGCGGTGAAATAGCAATGAGTTTATTCACCTGATTTGGATGGCGAATGGCCAATTGCAAAGCTGTTGTGGCTCCATTGCTAAATCCAAGGATATCTGCTTTTTCAATATCCAAATTATCTAATAAGGTAGCTACATCATCAGCATCCTCTTCGAAACTGGAATCCATACCTCGATCAGTAGTTCTTCCGTGTGCTTGCAGCTCCATTGCAATGACTTTTCGGTTGGCAGTTAATAGAGGAATGAGCTGTGACCAGTTGGTTTCAATGGTTGAACCACCACCATGAATCAATACGATAGGGTCTCCTGAACCATGAACTTCATAGTACATGGTAAGTCCATTTACTTCAGAATATCCTGAGGAGAATGCAGTGAGGTCGGAGGCCATCGACGGTGTAGTTTGTTCTGTCTCGGATGAGTTACAAGCTACTAAGATGATGGAAAGGAAAATGAGATGTTTCATAGGATTGGAGTATGTAAAAAGAAATAAAGGCACCATCGGTGCCTTTAGCTATGAAGCTGATTTGGACACGTCTTATCTCAATATCAGCAAATACTTGTTTCGATTGTCAAAAATGATCCAAAGTAAAATGGCCCAAACAATGATCGCCATTACAAGTCCTTCTGGTGCTACTGTCAGGTGGGTCAGTAAGATGCCAACAGCCACAGGAAAAAGGACCAATGCTCCAAGAGCCCTGGTTTTTGGAAGCATAACCAACAAACCACCAAGAATTTCATCAATTGCAATGAGTGGTAAAAGCCAACTGATTTCCATCAAAGCAGCATTGTCTTTAACAACTGCCTCGGGTAGATTATCAGGAACAGGGATGTAGTTAAGTAACTTGTTGAGTCCAGCATTAAGGAACATCAATCCGAATAGGATTGATACTCCGGTTAGAATTTTATTTTTCATAATTAGTTGATTTTAAATCGGTTGATAATTGATCATCCAGTTGATTCCATAACGATCCTGGAAAGCACCGAAATAAGAGCCAAAAAACATGTCTTTCATGCGCATTTCCACGATTCCGCCTTCGGACAATTCATTGAATAGTCTGTCTGCTTCTTCCTTGCTGTCTGGCTCCAGGTGGATGTGCATGTTGTTGCCATAATTGATCTTGAAACCCATGCTTTCAGGAGCATCTGTGGCCATTAATTTATGACCTCCCGTAATGGTGAGCTCAATATGGATAATGAGTTTCCTGTTAGATTCATCCAAAGGAGGCTGTCCCTCAAAACTGAAATCTTCAAATCGCTGGATGCCTTTACCTGTGAACTCGCCGCTAAAGACTTTCTGATAGAATCGGAAGACTTCTTCTGTATTTCCATTGAAATTGAGGTAAGTGGCTACTCCTGGTTTGTTGGATGTTTTGTTTTCTTTACGCAGCTTGAATTGTGTGCTGATGTAATGATCCAGATTCTCCAAACCGGCTGTAAATCCTTCTTTGAAGCCCATTTCAATGATTTTTTCCAAATCTTCCAGGCTTTGGTAAGTGATTTTAATGGTTACTAATGTCTTATCATCTTCAGCATTGGTAAAGGCATTGTGCCAGTGTGAACCAGGATGAATGTCGTTGATTACTCCTTCACTATCGCAGAACGCATCTGCCGCTTCAAAAACCTCTTCTTCTTTGATCCCACTAAAGTCCGCTCTACACCAGTGAACATCACCTTCAGGTCCAGACATGTTGTACAACCAAAAGCCTCCATTTCGGAAATCCATGGTTTTGGTATTGCATTTGTAAGGCTTTGGAGCCCACCACTCATCCAGTATTTCTGATGTGGTTCATGCTTTCCAAACAAGATTCTTCGGAGCATTGAATTCTCGTTTTACCAGGATGGTATTGGTAGACTTGTCTACCGTAAAGTCCATTAATAATACTGCATTCATGATTGGATCAATTTGTCGTTGAGGTAATTCTGTAGTCTTTCGCCATTTTGTTTCAAGCCTTCCGCCGCATTGTGTGCTTTTAGTACAGCCTGAAGTAGATCAGCTGTTTTGAAGGTCATGGTCCATAACAGGGTAGTGGTCTCTCCATCCGATTGGAAATCTACTTCGGACAGAAAATCTGGGTTGAAGTGCTGGTAAGCAATTCGTTTCATAGGAATCACCTCGGTAAAGACACTTCTATTCGGATAATTGGTGCCATCAGGTCCATGCATGGTCAGCAACCACTCACCACCTTCTTTCAGGTCCATTTTGTGAATGGTCGTTGTGAATCCATTTGGTCCCCACCATTGTGATAAGTGCTCAGGATTTTTCCAGGCTTCCCACATCAGCTCTGCTGAAACATTGAAAGTACGTTCCAGGGAGATTTGTCGGTCTTTGAGATCCATTTCCATAGTGAGTTTTTAAGATTATTTAGTTTGCTTCTGTGTAAGCGGCGTAATTGTTGAGGATGGCTTGCCATCCACCTTTTTGCATATCGATCGGGTTCTCCTTTTCTGGATCAAAAACCACTGTTACCAAAGTTTCATCACCTTGCGCTTCGAAGGTCACTGTAGCTTTTCTGCCATCTTCCAGTACATAAGTAAAGGACTCATCAGGTACTATTGCTTCGTATACCGCTTCAAAATCGAATCCAAAACTTCCGTCTTTGGCTTCCATTCTAGCCACATATTTACCACCTACTCGCATGTCATTAGATGCTGAAGGGCAGTGCCATGATGGATCTGCAAAATTCCATTGGGTGATGTGTTCTGGAGAAGTATAGAATTCCCACGCTTTGCTTTTAGTTGCTTTTACTGTGGAGGAGATAGTTATTTGATCGCTCATTGTCTTATTTGTTTAGTTTTAATAAAAGTTCATCTAGTTTTTCCAAAGTGGCTTTCATTCCCATCTCAAGTCCCATTTGGATAACCGTTTCCAGGTCCGTAAGTGAACTGTAAGTAACTACTGTTTCTACCAGGGTATTTTCAGCTTTGTCAAAAAAGGATACTTGTTGGTTGGCTCTAGGAAAGTCCATATTGATTTCACCAGCTTCATCACAAAAAGCGTCGATAGACGTGTACTTTTCTTTGGTAGTGATCTTGAGGTAGTCCAACCAGTTCCAATGTTTCGTGCCAGTAGGTTCTACCATGGCAAAATGCCAGTGCCCTCCTTCTTTAAAATCCATCGATTTCGTTTCAGTGGTAAATGGACTTGGAGCAAACCACTGATCCAGGAGCTCATATTTGGTGTAGCAGTCCCAAACCATTGATCTGTTAGCTTTAAACTCACGTCGGATGGTGATAGTGTTGGTTTCCTTATCTACCAGGAAGTCATTTTGCAGATTGTGTGTCATTTAGATTGATTCTTTAGTTTTTCCAAAAGGGTATCCAGTTGCTGGAATCGCGACTCCATAAGTTGCTTGAACTGATCCAGCCATTTTTCTATTTCTTTCATCTTGTCACTGTTGAGGTGGTAATGAATCTCGCGGCCTTGCTGCTCCTGGTTTACCACTTCGCATTCCACCAGTACTTTCAGGTGTTTGGACACGGCCTGTCGGCTACTGTTAAAATGCTCGGCGATGGCATTGGGAGTCATGGCGCCAACCGCCAGTAGAAAGATGATCGCCCTCCGTGTAGGATCGGCAATGGCTTGAAATATGTCTCGC
>PBTY01000101.1 GCA_002729235.1 Rickettsiales bacterium
CAGAAGAAGCCAAAGCTGTTTTCGAAAAACTGGTAAGTACATCGGATGCTGATCCTGCATTGAAGGCTACAGCATCAAGTTTGATAAAAGAATTAGAAAACATTTAAGTAACTAAAACATTAAGATTATGCCTTGCGGTAAAAAAAGAAAGAGACATAAGATTGCTACTCACAAGAGAAAGAAGAGACTTAGAAAAAACAGACACAAGAAGAAGTAATCAATATGGCATCTAAAATTTGAGATAAGTGAGTAATGAATTAATCATCAACTCAACTCAAAACGGATGTCGAATTGCCCTTCTTAAGAATAAACAACTGGTTGAATTCCATCATGAAGAAGATGGAAACCAATTCAACGTTGGAGATATATATCTTGGTAGTGTAAAAAAGGTCGTGCAAGGACTCAATGCAGCTTTTATTGACATTGGGTACGAAAAAGACGCTTTTTTACACTATTTGGATTTGGGCCCACAGGTCCAGTCTCTCAATAAGTTTACCAAAATTGGGCTTAGTAAGAATGTAAGTCACAAGCTTACTGGATTCAAGCACGAGCCGGATATTAATAAACTTGGTAAAATCAGCCAGGTTCTGACCAAAAACCAGAAAATACTGGTTCAGGTAGTAAAAGAACCGATTTCCACAAAAGGGCCTCGATTATCTTGCGAGTTGTCAATTGCCGGGAGATACCTGGTGTTAGTGCCGTTTTCAAAAGCGGTCAATGTATCGAAACGTATAAGTGACTCCAATGAGCGCAAAAGGCTGAGCCGTCTCATAAGCTCAATCAAGCCAGAAAACTTTGGAGTAATCATCCGTACTGTTGCTGAAGGAAAGGACGTAAAAGAACTTGATAAAGATCTTCGGAATCTATTACAGATCTGGGAAGATGGTATCAAAGGACTGAAAGCAGCAAAACCTAGAGATAAGGTAATTGGCGAAATGAATCGCGCCAACTCCATTCTCAGAGATGTACTGAATGAGTCATTTGATAGTATCGTAGTAGACGATAAAGCGCTACACGAAGAAATCAAGACATACATTCAGAAGATCGCTCCAGATAAGGAGAAGTTGCTAAAACTTTATCAGAGCAAGGTCAAAATTTTTGAATCCTTCAGTGTTGAGAAGCAACTGAAGACATCTTTTGGAAAGTCTGTTAGTATCGCCAATGGTGGATATCTAATCATTGAACACACCGAAGCACTCCATGTGATCGATGTGAACAGTGGCAACAAATCCAACCAGGAAGATGATCAGGAAACAACAGCTCTAAAAGTAAACCTGGAAGCGGCAGCGGAAGTAGCTCGTCAGTTAAGACTAAGAGATATGGGTGGAATCATCGTAGTTGATTTCATCGATATGCGTAAGTCTGACAATAGACGAAAAGTATACGACAGGATCAAGGAAGAAATGAAGAGCGATCGCTCGAAACATACAGTGCTTCCTTTGTCTAAGTTTGGTTTGCTACAGATTACCAGACAGAGAGTAAGGCCAGAGCTAAACATTACCACTAGAGAGGTTTGTCCTACTTGTGGGGGTACTGGTCAGATTACAGCTGCGATATCTATAGCGGATCAAGTAGAGAAGACGCTGGATTACATCCTGACGTCTCAGAATGAAAAGAAAATTACGGTGACAATGCACCCGTATTTGGAGGCTTATTTTACCAAAGGAATTTTTTCCAAGCGCGTAAAATGGTATCTGAAATACATGAAATGGGTAAAAATCATTGAAGATTCATCTCTAGGGCTCACAGAATACAGTGTGCTAAATAGTAGAGGTGAATTAATAGAAACCTAGAAACGTATAAAACATCAAAAAAGGCCTGTCAGATTTTCTAACAGGCCTTTTTTATGGGTTCTATTCTGTTAGAACTTGATTCCGATATCCAACGAGACCAGCGTATTTCTTATGTAAAGTTCTTCCTGGAAGCCAAAAGTTTCTGTTTTAATGACATTGGCCAGTCCGCGCTGATAAGTAAATCCAGCGAATAAAGTGGTGTTCACGCCTGCTCTGTATTCTACACCGGTTCCAAATAAGATAGTAGCGTCTACATTTTTAAATTCTTCTATCAAATCATAGTCTTCTTCAACGGGCTCACTGAATACTTTGATTTCCGGAGCCATTCCTACTTGAAAAAAGATACGCGCATCAGGCTGAAACTCATTGGTGAACAGTTTCAGTGATAATGGAATTTGTAAATAATTTAATCGGTACTCTTCTTGATTGTTTTTTGTGTAGTTGGCAGTAGGTTGGTCTTGCTCTTCGCTTACCTGGAAGCCAACATATTTCGGAACGAATATTATTCCAGTACTGAAATAGTAGGTTTCCGTTAACTCATGATCGTAAATTAGCCCTATCGAAAACTTAACCGGACTATTGAAAGGCTCCACATCATAGAGTGAATCAACTAGTGATGTTCGGTTGGAGGAGATGGCTGGAGAGAATTTAAGTCCCAACTTTGATTGAGCGTGGGCATAATTCAATCCTAAACAGACAACTACAAGTAATAAAATCTTTCTCATGCGGTTATTTATACTGGTACAAAAGTGGCTGAATGATGTTTATGGCCATTTTTCTTAGTTATTTAAATCTAGTCTTTTTCAATGTCCTTCCAGACATAAGAATAATGCTAAATTTGAAAGCTTAAAATTATAACGTATGCGAGCAGTAATCATAATGATTTTTGGCCTTTTATTAGTTGGGTGTGATAAAGGTGACTGTCAATTCGAGGATGAGATTGCGACTCAGCCTGTTGATATTCAAATAGATCGCATGGAAGAAAAGCTCTTTGCAGCCAAATCTGAGGAAGACGTAGTAGGCTTTCTTCAAGCTAATCCAGATTTAGCCAACTTATTTTTTGACGCTCCACAATACCCATCAGATAAGATACTCGCTGAGAAAATCTACTCATTAATTAAAAATCCAGGGATCGATACATTATACCAGGAGGCTGAGACCGTTTACGCCAACATGAGTGAGATAGAGGACGAACTTGAGATTGCTTTTGGTAAGCTAAAGACCCTGTTTCCGGAAACAGGGACTCCAAAACTACAAACCATGGTCAGCGGCATGTATAAGGACATTTTTATCACTGATACATTGATACTCGTTGGTTTGGATTTTTTTATTGGGGATGAGGCTACTTATAAACCACAGCAGATTCCTTATTACATTTTAAGTAGATATGACAAAGAGCATCTGGCAAGTATCATTGTTAAGTATTTGGCTGGTCAGGTAGTCTCTGCAGGAAATAAACCTACACTTTTGTCGGAAATGATCGATTTTGGGAAGACCTATTACTTAGCCAAAAGATTGATGCCATGTACGCCAGATTCCATTTTGCTGGGTTATACGCCTGTAGATATGGAGCTTATTGGTAGCAATGAAGCTGTGATCTGGGCCACTCTTTTAGAAAATGAGGTACTCTATGAGACCAGTCACATTACGAAAAGAAAATTTTTAGGAGAGCGACCAAATATCTATGAAATCGATCAAAAATGTCCGGGACGAGTTGGTGCCTGGGTAGGCTGGCAAATAGTCAATAGCTATATGGATAGAAATGATGTTGACATCAGATCTCTATTGGCAGAGCGTGATAATGAAAAAATCTTTAGGCAGTCAGGATATAAACCTCAGAGTCGCTAACTCTGAGACGCTTTTCATTTTCCAAAATTTTAAGAAGCTTCTGAATCTGAAGATCTTTGCTGTAATAGGATTCTGCCAACTGACGACCATTTTTTTGATAGGTGTTTAAGAGTTCTGGATTCTTAATGAAAGCCTGGATTTTTCGAACAAACTCCATCGGGTCTTGAGGTGAATGATGGAACCCACACTTGTATTTATCTATAAGTGTATGAATCCAGCCACCAAAATTGACGATAATCAATTTACCTGCAGCAATACCATCAAAAAACTTGTTTGGGCTCCCTGTATTCAGTATTTCAAGATTTTTGAAGGAGACATAAATAGCATCTTGTTGTTCCAGTTCCTCTTTTACAGCCTCTGTATTACCAAAAGGCTTGATAGTCACATTCGGAAGCGGATTTGCGAGTGATTTTATTTTAGAAAACTCTTTTCCAGATCCCATTAAGGTAAAATGAACAGGCATTCGGTGTTCTAAACAACTTTTGGCCAGGTTGATAACTGAGCTTAACTCGTTTGCAGGTCCGAATGTGCCAAAGTATCCGACTTTGAAAGGGTTCTCCTGACTAAAGCTTTGGATTTTATGGTTATGCTCGAAAAACGCTGTATCCGAAAAGTTAGTTACCACATGAACTTTGGTCTCTGGGGATGTAGCTTCGATGTAATTACGGATGGCTGGTGAAAGAGCAATCACTTTCTGTGCTTCGAAATAGCATTTTTTCTCAAACTGATAGAGCCATTTTTTAAATAGTTCATTCTTTACTGCACCCATTTTGATAGGTGCTTCTGGCCACAAGTCGCCTACTTCAAAGTAATATGGAATATTCAGTTTGTTTTTAATATGCAACGCGATGAACCCTGTCGTCAATGGAGTGGTCATTACATAAGCCAGGTCATACCTTTCATCCAATTGGCTTACGACTCTTTTTGCTTGATTAACAAACCGAAAAAAAGCAATTAGTCTGCGACCAAAACGAAACTTATTGTGGTAAGGGATTCGGAGATATTCTACTTGAATGCCATCAACATCCACTCGACCTTTTTTCTGATCATGAGCTGAAATCATGAGTACTTCATGACCAGCATCCACGAGGCCTTTAGCCAGATGGTAGGATCGAATACACCCCCCCTCGTCTGGAGTATTGAAATACTGATGAACATAAAGAATTCTCATGAAGGTGGTGTTTGTGGAATTTCAGCTTATAAAGATGCTAACAGAATTTTAGCTTTGATAATTTCGTTAGTAGTTTTCGACATAGTCTTAAAATATTCATGTATTTGAAGTTCATAGTACCATGGATCTTGTCTTTGACAGTCATTTTGCCTGCTGTTGCTCAACAAAAAGCAGCCGAGAATGTCTATGAGCATGCCAATCATTATACGACGGGAAAGTACCAACCGGATGAGCAATTGGAGTATTTGACGCTTGCTTCTAATTTCTCAAGAGAATCTGTTCAGCAAATTCCTTTTACTGATCGACGTATTGTGAAGATCGATTTGGTTTATAGCACTTTTAGCGAAAGCACGGATTTTGATCAAAAGCAGCTCGACATTGCCAGACTACAGGGCCTGATTGCCATTAATCCTCGAATTGTTGAAAATCAATTTATCGGATGGAATACTATTGGTCAGACAGGTTGCAGATCAAGTAAAGAATGCCTGGATTACTTTCACGGTTTTGTGATTTATTATGAAGATTATTTCACTAAAGAGACCAATGCTCGAGAAATCGATAGTATTAAAACTGAGCTGCGTCAGCTGAATCAATTCATTGTCCAAAACCAGGAAAAGCTAAAAATCAACTATAACAGAATCCCTTGTGAATATCCAGAGTCCATTTATTCCAGTGAATACTTAACAAATAAACTTGATGAGATGTACCGTTGCTATGAAGACTACAAGGCCAGAGTGTTTTTCGAGGCGGACTTTGATTACAATGGTCGAACCACAGAAGTTCGGGTGAAAGGCAATCTTTTTCCCTGCAAGTCCGAATTGGCGAGACGATTGAAGTATATCCTCCAATGGAAACGCGGTTTAATAATAGGAAATCAGCAATATCCGTTGACCGCCAAAGGGTACGTTAGTTTTCCGCTTCGGGGAGAAAGCGTTCAGTTTACTTCTTTTGAAATAGCAGGTCATTTGAAAGAAGAATTCCAGATGCTCCAGCAGTATTCTCAATGTGTGGCTTACAAGATGGATACTTCATACGCTGAATTAATCCCCAAAATGGAGCAGCGAGTGGTGTCTAAGGTGCTAGAGAGAAATCAATGGAATACTGAACTATTCGTTGTAGATGTGACAGGTAGTATGTATCCATTTACCTCGGATCTCTTAAAATGGATTAAGCTCAAAAACGATAGCATTCCCAAAAACTATGTCTTTTTCAATGATGGGAATGACAAACCAACCAATCAAAAGACTATCGGTCAAACAGGAGGATTGTATTACGTGAAAACAAGTGAATTCAATGAAGTAAAGTCAAAAATGTTTGAGGCGATGAGAAATGGTGGAGGTGGTGACTTGCCTGAAAACAACTTTGAAGCATTGATGGCTGGTGTCAATCAGGTGAACCCAAAAGGTGAGATTATCATGGTTGCTGATAATTATTCCTTCCCTAGAGATGAAGCTATGCTGGCGCGATTCACCGGCAAGTTACGAATCTTGCTTTGTCATACCGATAAAGGGCTTAATACTGACTATCTAAACCTGGCCCGCAAATATGGTTTTACACTTCATAGTTTCAAATCAGATATCGTTGATTTTAACTCTAACCAGTTGACAGTCGAGGGTAAATCCTATCAACTAGTAAACGGTAAATATTATCTGAAAAATTAATTAGACCAGAATCGGAAGGTAAAATTGGAATGTTGGCATGAAATGTGAATATTCATTGCCTCATTCATCTAAATGAATAATTGACAATAATCTTACAAGACTTACTACACTATGTTTGTATGTCGCGAATCAATTAACGTAAACGCTATGACAATTTGTAAAAACATTACCTCAGGGCTCTCTATACTGATACTCTTTCTTACCGTTTTTTCTTGTGATGTTCTCAATGGAGCATTAGATGATATACAGTTAGATGAATTGACAGAAACGGAAGTAATCGAAGGGTTAAAAGAAGCTTTAGTTGTTGGAACGGACACTTCTACGAATGTTCTTGGATCTGTAAACGGATACTTAAAAGATGAAGCCGTTAAAATCTTACTTCCAGAGGAGGCTCAACCGATTTTGGATAACATGGCGAAAATTGGATTGACCAGTGTGATTCAACCTTTGATTGATCAGACCATAGAGAGCATGAACCGTGCAGCTGAAGAGTCTGCGGCATTGGATTCAACCAAGGTTATTTTCAAGGATGCCATCACTGACATGACAATTGCGGATGGGTGGGCTATTCTCAACGGAGCAGATACTGCCGCAACTACCTTTTTAAAAGACAAGACTTATACGAGGTTGCTTAATAACTTTAGTTTGATCATTTCACCAGTCCTGAATAAGCCAATTATTTCTGGAGTGGATTTGAGTACTGAGGAATTGTATGCCAGTCTGGTCACTACTTATAATACTGGAGTTGAAGTTTATAACCTAACCCAGATACTTAACCCATCGAACCAACTAGACTTGATTGAGTCAACAACTCTTGCTGAACATGCAACAGGAAAAGCATTAGATGGTTTGTTCTTAAAGGTTTCAGAGGAGGAAAAAGCTATTCGCTTAGATCCTATTGCTCGTGTGACTGATATTCTCGAAAGAGTCTTTGGTAGTTTGGATGATTAAAATTCAAAGGGAATCTTTTGTCTTTGTCACCCTGAAAACAATTAGAATGGACAGCTGTTTGTATCTTCACTGTTCAAAAACAATAACACTGATGAAGAAAAACCTACTACTAATTGCTGTAATGATCATGTTAGTGAGCACTGTATCGGCACAGGAATTCCCAAAAATGGATGCGAGCCCGATGGATGCTGCCTACTACCCAAATAGAGCTGCCTTTAGAGCATTCGCTAAAACAGAAGAAGAAAAGAAAGCTGGCGAACCGAAAATCAGAGTACTTTATTCTCGTCCGCAAGCTAAGGAAAGAGAAGTCTTTGGCAATCTGGTGAAATACGGAGAAGTATGGAGAATTGGTGCCAATGAATCCACTGAAGTTTTATTCTATCAGGATGTGACGATTGGTGGTACTAAAATAAAAGCAGGAAGATATACCATGTATGCTACGGCTCAGGAAAATGAGTGGGAAGTGATGTTTAGTACAGATACTGATGGCTGGGGTCAATATGCCTTCAAACCAGAAGAAAGTACTGTAGCGAAAATCACAGTTCCTACGAAAAAGACTCCAGAAACGCTTGAAGCCCTTGGAATCTTATTTGAAAAAGCAGATGGCGGTGCAAATATGATCATTGGATGGGAAGACACCATGGTGAGTATCCCAATCATGTTCTAAGAGATTATTACATATGAAGAGGATAAGTCTCTCCAGTTTTGGGGAGGCTTTTTTATTTATACTCAATGATTAAAAACTCAGCAGTATTCTCTCCGATATTTAGCACTTCATGAACAGTGACAGAATCACTCCCAAAGACATATCCTTCTGGTACGTTCACTTCTCGAGTTCCACGAGAATCGATCATTCTAAACTTGCCTCCTACTAATGTATAGCCGACATGCGGTGGATGATAGTGTTTTTCGTGACCTACTCCGGCAGGAAAAACACATTTCAGAATTCTTAATTCATCGTTTTCTTTCAAAATTTCACAAACACGTTCGCCATTCCAGCCAGCTTCTAGTGGATCGGGGAGATCCATTGCTGCATTTTTCGAGTGGTCAGTTTGACAACTTGTGAATACAATTAGCGATAGCAAGATGCCACTAAAGGAGCATAGAACTTTTAATGTGCGACTCATTGTGTTATACAAATTAGAATAACAATGAGTATTAACCAATTAATTTGGAGACAAACATATGGATCAAATCCCCCTTTCTAAAGGGAGAATAGGGGATTGTTGTTACTTCACCTCCAACTTATCCCAGTAACGGCAGAAATGAGTGATTTTGCATTCTGTACATTTCGGTTTACGAGCAAGACACACATAGCGTCCATGCAGGATCAACCAGTGATGTGCTTTGTGAATGTATTCGTCGGGAATGTGTTTGACGAGTTGTTTTTCTACTTCCAGCGGGGTCTTCGCTGTTTGTGTGACTAGGCCAAGGCGTTTAGAAACTCTAAAGACGTGCGTATCCACAGCCATAGCTGGCTGATTGTACAATACGGATACTACGACATTGGCTGTTTTTCGTCCAACGCCAGGCAGACGATTGAGGTCGGCATGCGCTTCCGGCACCTCACCACCATACTCTTCCATGATCATCTTGCTCAACCCAATCAGGTGCTTGCTCTTATTATTTGGATAAGACACACTTCTGATCAACGCGAAGATTTCATCAAAAGTCGCCTGGGACATGGCCTCAGGTGTTGGAAAAGCTTCGAATAGCGCGGGCGTAACTTTATTGATCCGGACATCAGTACACTGAGCACTCAAAACCACAGCAACAACCAATTCGAATGGATTGCTATAGTTTAGCTCCGTTTGAGGTTCGGGAAAGGCTTCCGAAAAATAAGATACAAAAGCTTGGTATCGCTCCTTCTTAGTCATGGTCGCTTTAGTCATATCTATCTTGTCAATTGAAATCTGATAATCTCAGATCAAGACAAAACTAGACAGACTGCTTGTGATATCCTTTGGAGAACTCCAGGATTTTGTCCACACTGCGCTTTGAAGGTGAATACTGCACTTTGTTCAAGTCTCCCACCACTGCTCGAAGATTTTCGAGTTGGTTTTGCAAGTCATTATCAGTGAGGAGTGCTTGCTCTAGTGCTAGCTTTTCATTTTTGGTTAATTCGTCGTAAAGAAACCTTACAAGGTCATTTTCTGTAAAAGTTTTGGTCATAGGCAATATTTGAATGATCTAACTTCTTTCTTAAGTTAATCAAAGCATATCTCATTCTGCCTAAAGCGGTATTTATACTGACTCCTGTAGCATCAGCTATTTCCTGAAAACTCATCTGCATGTAATGGCGCATGACCAGTACTTCTTTTTGAGCATCAGGGAGCTCCTGTATATATCGTTTCAGCAGATTATGAGTATCCTGCTTGATATGTTCACTTTCAATAGGTGCCTCAGAAAACTCCAGCGTATTAAAAACACTGCTACCATCCTCCATCACAATCTCCGGATAACGCTTCGCTTTCCTGAAGTGATCAATAGCCAAATTGTGTGCAATACGTAAAATCCATGGCAAGAATTTGCCCTCTTCGTTGTACTTACCAGACTTGATTGTTTTAATCGCTTTGATAAAAGCATCCTGCATCAGGTCTTCTGCCTGATAGCGGTCTTTAACAATCACATATATCGTGGTAAACACCCTATCCTTGTGTCGTTCGAGTAATACTGCAAACGCCCCTTCGTTACCGTTTTTGTACTGAGACAGCAATTGGCCGTCGGTCAATTTAGTCTTGTGCATTAAAATCACCTGTTTAGTTAACGTAGAGGTTTATTGCA
>PBTY01000102.1 GCA_002729235.1 Rickettsiales bacterium
ATACCCAATAAATTGCATGACATTTTTATATAATTTACAACCGATTAAAATAATAAATACTAACGGTACAAATAAAATTTTTACATATTCTGGCTTACCAGTTGAATTTTTAAAGAATACTTGAATATTTTCCATAATTATATATATTTTATTTTTCATACCTTTTTTATGTCTTACCTACTAATAAAGCGGTAGTTGATATATTACTTCGGTTTGTATAATAACCTATTGTAATAGCTAACCCCATTTAAGCTTCCGCAGCAGCAACTATTAAAATAACAAACGAAAAAACTTGACCATATAAATCATCAAAATAAACCGAAAAAATAATAAAATTTAAATTAATACTTAATAATAACATTTCTAAACAAATTAAAAACCATAAAATATTACGTCTATTCATAATAAAACCTAAAATACCAAAAATGTAAATAAATAAATTTATATATATTTGTAAATGCATATCTAATAATATCCCAGGTTAACCTGGTACTGCCGTATTTGGCGAGAACAATGTGCCATAATTAATGACTGCTTTAACATATAATTTGTTCGATAACAATCTTCTATAATTGTTTTAGTGGGTAACAAATTTATAAATATAAAAGAGGAAAAGTATAATCTAGTATAATTAAATTCTAAAATTAAATTTCCTATTTTATAAAATAATTTATTAGAATTTAATAATTCTATTAAAAATTTAAAATGTCTACTTGCTATCTCAGTAGAATGAAAAATTTTAAAACGCATAAAGTTTAAAAAATAATCTAAAGTAATACTATTACATAAATCAACCGCTAAGCGAGTAGCCTTTTGAGGTTTTTGTTCAAAATTGATATACGTTCCACCTTCTTCTAAAGGTAAAAATAAAGGAGCACTTAAATACGATTTATTACAAAAAATTGAACCATAACTATGTAACCATATAATTTTATTTTTATTTAACAATAATTTCCGACTTTCTAAAATATCATCTAATTCAATCGCAACAATACTTTTTGTGCGATATAAAGTTTTTTTTGTTAGTTTTTTAAAATTATAAAAATTAAGACTTTCATCATTACTATAAATAGAATAGCTGTAAAGTACGAGCGAAGGAATTTTATTTTTTATTATATGAAATAAATCATTACTTAAATTAAAGCGTAAATTTAAACTTTTACCTATAATAACTAACGAAGAAGGAGCTTTTATAAATATTTTAGAAATAAAATAATTTTTACCTATTAACCAATTAAAAAAAAATTTTATTGTTAAATTGATAAATATAATATTAAAATTTGATTTAAAAAAAAAACCATTACTATAAATTTTAATATTATTTTTATTAAATTTTAAACGAATTTTTAAATTTACAATAGTATTTTCAATTTTTGTATTAGACGAAAAAATAAAACAATTATTAATTGTCTTAGGTAAACCTTTATTTTTATTCCAATGATAAAGATTACTATTATTTAATAAATTATTATTTATTGTTAAGATTTTAATATCTTTTTGTTTATATTGTAAAACTTTAAATAAATTTAATGTTTCAAAATTTATAAAAGAATTAATTAATAAAATTAAATTTTTTGTTTTATTATATAAACCATATAATACTTCCCAAAAATAAATCCACGAAACATTAATTGCTTTATTTTTTGATAAAAAAAAATTTTTGTATAAACTAAAACAATTACCTAAACGTGATCTATATATTAAATCAAAAGAAAATCGAATAATATCTGAAATCCAAATATCATTTAAATAAATATTTTTTTTTGGTAAAATGCGTTCAATTTTAAAACCATTAAATATATTAATATAAATATTTGATCCAGTAGCATCCATTAAATCAATACTTTCTATAATATTTAATTCCCACGGGCGAAATTTAAATGTATAAGGTTTATTCGTTAATGCTCCCACCGGACATAAATCAATTACATTACCTGATAATTCATGCATTATAAATGAACGTTTATAAAGACCAATTTCAGTATTAACACCTCTACCTAAACAACCTAATAAAGAATCTCCTAAAATTTCCGCACTAAAGCGAACACAACGAGTACAATGAATACATCTATTCATCACTGTTTTAATTAATGAGCTAAAAAATTTATCTTCAACAAAACGTTTATTAAAATAAAATCGACTATAATCATTACCAAAACTTTTAGATTGATCTTGTAAATCACACTCACCAGCTTGATCGCATATTGGACAATCTAATGGATGATTTAATAATAACATTTCTAAAACATTTTCCCTTGCTTTTAATACAAAAGGCGTTAATGTATTAATTACTAAATCAGGACTAACTGGCATAGCACATGCAGCTATAGGTTTCAACGATTTGTTAATTTCTACCAAACACATACGGCAATTACCTGCAATTGATAAATATTCATGATAACAAAATCGAGGAATATATATACCAACATTTTTACATGCTTCCAAAATTGAAATACCTTTTTTTATAGTAAATAATCTATTATTAATTTTTAATGAAATCATTAATTTTTATTATGCTTTTTAGAATTATAAAAAGTCATAAAAACAATAAATAAAAATAGAATACCCGAAATTATTGAAACATACGAACCTAATGACGCAATAATATTCCATCCAGCATATATATCAGGATAATCTGGAATACGACGTGGCATACCAGCAAGTCCTAAAAAATGCATTGGAAAAAAAGTTAAATTAACTCCAATAAAAAAACTCCAAAAATGAATTTTACTTAATGTTTCCGAATACTCACGACCCGTAATTATTGGTAACCAAAAATAAATACCAGCAAAAATAGTAAATACAGCTCCCATTGATAAAACATAATGAAAATGAGCAACTACATAATAAGTATCATGCATTAAAGCATTTATTCCAGCATTTGATAAAACCACCCCCGTAATACCGCCAACGGTGAATAAAAAAATAAATCCTAAAACAAAAAGCATTGGTGTATTTAACGTTAAATTACCAGCCCAAAGAGTAGCTAACCAACTAAAAATTTTAATACCTGTTGGTACAGCAATAATCATTGTTGCAGCAGTAAAATAAGCTCGTGTATCAACATCTAAACCTACTGTATACATATGATGCGCCCAAACAACAAAACCTAACACACCTATAGAAATTAATGCATATACCATCCCATTATAACCAAAAATCGATTTTTGAGAAAAATGAGGAATTATATGACTAATAATACCAAAACCAGGTAAAATTAAAATATATACTTCTGGATGACCAAAAAACCAAAATAAATGTTGATATAATATTGGATCACCTCCACCAGCAGGATCAAAAAAACTTGTATTAAAATTTCTATCCGTTAATAACATAGTAATTGCACCGGCTAATACAGGTAATGATATTAATAATAAAAATGATGTAATTAACATTGCCCAAACAAATAATGGTAAACGATATAAATATAATCCAGGATGACGCATATTAAATATTGTACTAATAAAATTAATTGCACCTAAAATCGAAGCAGCACCAGATAAATGTAAACTAAAAATCGCAAAATCAACTGCCGCACCTGGATGTGCCGTAATACTACTCAAAGGTGGATAAACTGTCCAACCTGTTCCAGCTCCTCCTTCAATAAACGTTGAAAAAAATAATAATAATAGTGAAGGTGGTAATAACCAAAAACTAATATTATTCATTCGTGGAAATGCCATATCTGGTGCACCAATCATTATTGGTACAAAAAAATTACCAAAGCCACCAATTAAAATAGGCATTACCATAAAAAAAATCATTAAAAAAGCATGACCGGTTACAATAACATTGTATAGTTGATAATTATTTTCTAAAAATAAACTTCCAGGTAACGCTAATTCTAATCGAATCAATAATGACATTAATGTTCCTAATATTCCTGCTGCAAAACCAAAAATTAAATATAAAATACCAATATCTTTATGGTTGGTTGAAAATACCCAACGAGCTAAAAAAGTAAGTATAATTCCAAATAATTTTGAAAATTTATTAGAAATCCATTCATAAAATACTGAAGAAAAAACAACAATTATTCTGGTAAAAAGAGATTGTTTCATACCTACTAGTATTAAATTAATTTAAATTTATAGACTTAAATAATTTAATATTTATGTAATATTAATGGCGATGATAATGGCCTAATGTATCTTTAAAAAATAAACAATACAATACAACAAAAACATATGCTTGTATTAAATACACTAAAAATTCTAACATAAATAGCGGAACAATTAAAAATAAAATAAATGAAGTCATTATCGCTAATACAATACCACCCGTTGATATTTTAGTTAAACCATATATTGCACCAAAAACTACTTTTAATATAGTATGACCGGACATTAAATTCGAACATAACCGACAAAAAATACTTAAAGGCTTAAAACAATACGCAATTAATTCAATCGGAACTAATAAAGTACCTAACATTACGCCTGTACCAGGAGCATAAAATGTACGTAAAAATGTAATACCACGATAAAATACACCAAATAAAATAGTGCCACTAAAAAACATTAAACATAATGATCCAATAACTGCGATTTGACTTGTCGCACACATTGTCATTGGAATAGAACTACCTACATTTAATGTAACTAAAATAAATGCTAAACAAAAAATAAAGGGAAAAATTGAATGTTCATAATAACGTAAACTTAAATTTTGTTGAACAATTTCTTTACAACCAGAAAAGAAACGCTGAAAAAAGATTTGAGATCCTTGTGGAAATATAAAAAATGTATTAGTTTCTGGATTTTTTAATAATGTAAAAAAAATTACATAACAAATATAAAAACTTATAAATGTTATAGTTAAATTATTTATATCCAATGCTAGGTTAAATCCATAAAAATGTAAATTCATAGAAAATAATGGTAAGACTTTAAATTGTTCTAATGGACTAAAAACTATAAAATTTTGCATAATTAAAAAAAATTAAAACTTTATCTTTTTATAAAGACCAACAATATAATACTATAAATAAAAATAACCAAACAACATCTACAAAATGCCAATACCAGGCTGCTGCTTCAAATCCAAAATGACGATTTTGAGTGAAATTTTTATAATAAAATCTTAATAAACATACACTTAAAAAACATGTACCAATAAAAACATGAAAACCATGAAAACCAGTTAATAAAAAGAAAACAGATCCATAAGCACTATCAGAAATATTAAAAGGACCGGAATTATATTCATAACCTTGTAACAATAAAAATATAATAGCTAAAGTTATAGTAATAAATAAACTGATTACAGCTTCATTTTTAACTGATGTACATAAATAATTATGACACCATGTAATTGTTGCACCAGAAGTTAATAAAATAATAGTATTAACTAACGGAATATCCCAAGGTGAAACAATAGTAATATTTGCCGAAGGCCAAATTGCACCAATATATTGTGAAGGATTAAAAGACGAATGAAATAAAGCCCAAAAAAAAGCAAAAAAAAACATTATTTCAGAAACAATAAAAAGTAAAAAACCTAATTGTAAACCTTTAAAAACTTGATTGGTATGAAAACCAAATTTAAAACTTTCACGTAATGTATCTCTCCACCATAAATAAACACAAAAAAATAATGCGCAAAGCCCACTATATAAAATCGATAAGGTTAAACCATGAAACCAATTAACAAAACCTAATACTAAACAACAAGCAGATAAGGCAGTAATAGTAGGCCAGTTACTTGGATCCACTAAATGAAAACCATGAACAGTACGTTTTTTAAACATCCATAGTTTATGTATTTTAATATCATCATTATGGTATCGATAATTTTTTAAAATATTTTTTTTATTTTCTTTTATCATAATATTCTATAACCATAAATTTTAATCTTACCCTTAGCAAAAAATTAAAAGTATTTTTTACTTTTTATAATATAACGTTTCTCTAGACGTTGCCAATTCTTGTGGTGTTTGAGAGAAGGAAAAAATGTGTACTAATATTTATATTTATCTTTTATTATTGTAAAGTTTTGAATAAATTTTAAAAAAAACTGTGTTTTAAATAGCGTTTTCCAATAAACGGACCAATTAAGTATTTTCGATGTAATAAAATTTGATATTGAAGATTATAGATTATAAAATTATTCGCTTTATAGACTTTTTTCCGCATATTTTTACCATCTAAAATGTATTTTTGAACGATTTTCAAGAGCCAATTTATTATTATTTTCAATAGAGTTAAAAATTTTAGAATCTTTTAACATTATTAAGTTATAGACTTCTCTATATAATTTTTCTTCAAAGGTGTTAGCCTGGGTATTAGTCAGCACTGCTTCACGTAACCAAGCTAATAATAAATAAAAACTACGTTTTTGACTAATTAAAAAAGGTACATAATTTATACGACGTCGACTTTTAATTTTTTTAACTTCAACATAAAACATATGAGCTGTAAAAATTTTTAACAATAATAATTGTTTATTAATTTTAAATTCCTTTATTAATTTTATAAAAACTTTATCAACAATTCTTTTAATTTGTGAAACATTACCATTTTTTATAAAAATATTAATAAAAAACGCATATAAATTTTTTGTATTTTGATATTTCGAACAATTTAATTGAAACAAACGATTTAAATTGTATTTTTTATAGATATTTTTCATATATTTTTTACTAGATAACATTTTACTATTTTTTTTGATATCTTTATAATATTTATGTTTTAATTGTTTTTTTAAATTAACCAAATATACTTTTTGTTTACTTTTTAGTAAGATTATGTTTTTTTTTTTTAACGCTCTTTTTACAATTTTTGAAAAGACATAATTTACTAATTTATATTTTTTTACCATATTGATTTTTTATAACCTGGTATTAATCCCATTAATATTAATTCCCGTAGAATAGAACGTGATAGACGAAAAATTTTTAATGAGCCACGTGCTCGATTCGTTAATAAACAACGTCTATTTATTTGAGTATTCATTTTATATTTTATTTTATTTATTTTTATATTTCTATTATAGATAATTAAAAAATGAATATTTTTAGAATACATATTAAATTTTTTAAAATAGTTGTTATAATTCAAAATTTTAATTTGAGATAATTTTTCAATTAATTTAATTTTTTCAATAGTATTATATAGCTTTCGTTTTTTTATATCTTTAATATATAAATATTTCATACTTTAAATCCAATCTAACGCACCAACAACCCAAGCATAAAATAGACCAACAATTATTTCAATAATAAAATCAAATAAACCCCAAAAAGCATTTTCTGTTAAAAAACTTATTGATATACACCAAGGGATTAAAAATAATACTTCTAAATCAAAAATTAAAAATAAAATTGCTATAATATAAAAACGAACATCAAATTTTTGACGAGCATCATCATAAGGATCAAAACCACATTCGTAAATTGAATATTTATTTAAAGTTGGAATATATGTATAACATAAAAAAGAAAAAACTAAAATTAGACAACCTAAAATAAAACTAAAACTTATAAAAAAAAAAATTGTAGTATAATTATTAAAATAATAGTTCAGCATAATATTTCTTGATAATTTTAAACTCTTTAAATAGGATTTGAACCTATGACCTAACAGTTAACAGCTGTTTGCTCTAACCCCTAAGCTATTAAAGATAAACTGAAAAAAATAGGATTCGAACCTATGTAGAATATTAATTCGATAGATTTACAATCTATTGCTTTTAACCACTCAGCCATTTTTTCAAAACACTGTCTAAAAGTGGAATCGAACCACTGACCTTTGGATTTTCAATCCCACACTCTACCTCTGAGCTATATAGACCTCCTATTTACTATTGGATTCGAACCAATGCCTTTTATATAAAGAATAAATTTTAAATCTATCGCGTCTACCAACTCCGCCAAGTAAATCACATCTTTTACGGGAATTGAACCCGTATTCTTACTATGAAAAAGTAATGTCCTTACCTTTAGACGAAAAAGATATTACCGTAAAGGGGACTTGAACCCCTAGCAAATAGATCCTAAATCTACTGTGTCTACCAATTCCACCATCACAGTTGATATTCGCATAAAAATACTATTTATACTTTAATTATATATAATTTATTGTTTTAAAAAAAATATTATATTTTAATAAATTAGCCAATTGAATTATTAATCATTTGTTTAAAATTTTTATTTGATACGGCTTCTACTACAATTGGCATAAATCCATGTTGAAGGCCACAAATTTCACTACATTGGCCATAATAGCATCCTTTATACGGTAAATATAATGTTGTTTGACTTAAACGTCCTGGGCATGCATCAACTTTAACGCCAAAATTTGGAATTGTCCAACAATGAATTACATCTGATGAAGTAATAACTAAACGAATAGTTGTATTAATTGGTAATAAGACATGATTATCTACATCTAATAAACGTAATTGACCATTTTGTAAATCATCTGAAGGTATCATATATGAATCAAATGCAATTGAACAATTATCATCAATAAAATCTCCATATTCATACGACCAATACCATTGATGCCCAATAATTTTTAATGTTAACACTGGTTCCGAAATTTCTGCTAATAAATATAATAAATGAAAAGATGGTGTAGCAATAATTCCAATAATACAAAAAGGAATAATAGTCCAAATTGCTTCTGTTAAAGATTCATGTTTATAATAACGACGACGTATAAATCCAATTGTAATATAATGATTAAAAAAAGTAAAAATTGAATATATAGAAGTTAGAATTTTATATAAAAATATACCTATAATATTCTTTTTACTAATAAACATCGAATTAGAAGATAGAAAATTTGTATAATAAGTCTGGCCCGTTTTAACAAAATTTA
>PBTY01000103.1 GCA_002729235.1 Rickettsiales bacterium
GTATTACCCAACCATTCAATTCATCGGACCGGAATTAGAAGAGTGGAACCGGAGTTGCTATACATTCAAGTCTAAAAGTGAATTTGATGATACGGAGATTCTAGGAACAGGGCCAACCATCACCAATCAAGACTTTGAAAATCTAATAAAAGCAGTTCAATCTTCACTTGAGAAGGTTGACTATATTGCTTTATCAGGCTCCTGGCCAAAAGGATCACCAGAAAATGGCTATGCATCCATAATTAAACTATGTCATCAGGCAAACAAACCGACCATGCTGGACTGTACTGGAATACAGCTCAGCAACGCACTTCAGGTCAAGCCAACAGCAGTTCATCTTAACAGAAAGGAAATCACGGAATTCTACGGCTGTGATTTTAACGAAGCAAAATCCATAATTTTAACAAGTTGTGAGATCGCTGCTATTACGGATGGCTCAAAGGGACTACATCTTCTCAACAAAGATCAAAGTTTTCATAGCCTTACTAAAGTCGATCAGGTGATTAGCACGATCGGATCGGGTGATTGTTTAACCGCGGGAGTTGTAGCCGGGTTAGCTCAAGCAATGAGCCTACAGGAGGTAGCCAATTTAGGTGCAGCTTGTGGAGCTGCGAATTGTCTGCGTGAAGATTTAGGTATGCTTAGGAAAAGCGATGTTGAAATGCTTTTAATGCAACTCGCTCATTGATTTCAAATAACACTTGACATAAAACGGTATTTTTCGGATTTTTAAAACAAAAAATGAAAAAGTCACTCCTCCTTCTTTGCTTTTGCATTTCCATTATTACGTATGCCCAGGATTTTGACCATAGCCCTATTGGGTTGGAAGGTGAAATTGAGCTCTATGCGGAATTCAAACTCAACTATTCTGAGTCCCATGAACAACCACTCTGGGTAGCTTATTACCTGACTCAAACCGAATTAGCGTTACCAGGTAGAGATCGTGCCTCCAGATTTATTACGGACACTAACATCAGCACAGGTTCGGCTACCCACAATGACTATACCAACACCGGGTATGATAGAGGACATTTATCTCGCGCTGAATTCAATAAACAAACCGAACAGTCTTATGAAGAGTCCTTTCATATGTCCAATATCAGCCCTCAGATTGGAGCCAATTTTAATCGTACAGGCGGAGACTGGTATAACCTCGAAGAACTAGAAATGGACATTGCCTATGGACTGGATGCACTTTATTCCGTAACTGGCCCGATATTTCAAGACAATCTAGATGTGATCGGTGATGAAGTTGCGATCGTGGTACCAGGATATTTCTACAAAGCTTTCTTATCTCCAGACAAAAAAGAAGCAATTGCTTTTGTACTGAGACATGACAACATCGACGATAATTCTCTCTGGGAAGCTGTCATAACCATTAATGAATTGGAAGTATTGACTGGTATGAACTTCTTCGGTAGACTAGACAACAAAGTTGAGAAATCTCTAGAGGATCATTACAACCTCTCCTATTGGCAAAATGCTGCTCAGATTGGGGCTAGTGAGAGGTAGTTACAACATAACCAAGCATAATCGCATTATAAAGCCGTTACCTAGAAATCTGTAGGAATTTTAAAATATCGAATCAATCCAAGGAGCTTAAAGAATAATAATGACCTAAAACAAAAAACCCTGACGAAGCGAACTTGTCAGGGTTATCTGTGTGATTCCACCAGGACTCGAACCTGGAACCTACTGCTTAGAAGGCAGTTGCTCTATCCAGTTGAGCTATGGAACCATCAACTAGAATTCTAGCATTCCTTTCAGTTTATCCTATTCAGAAAACTATGCGGAGAGAGGGGGATTATTCATACCCGCAAACCCTGCGCTTTACCTTTCATGAACCTTCGGTTTCGAACCCAGGGTTCTCATCCCCCAAGTTATTCACCGAAAAATCATAAGCGGAGAGAGGGGGATTCGAACCCCCGGTACGGTTTCCCGCACGCATGTTTAGCAAACATGTGGTTTCAGCCACTCACCCATCTCTCCGGGTTTCTTTCTGAATCTGTGAAGTCCTCATTTGGACTCCCTCACACATGCTATCTGTGTGAGCTCCTCTGAAAAGGAGTGCAAATATAGCAAGCCTTTTTAAAAATCATAAAACTCCACAATTAAAATTATCCACATACCACTAATCCTTAAAATTCGTTAAAAGGATCGACTACTCATTGGGTAGTAAGAACGGTATATGTATTTTTGGGCCGCTTATGAGCTGGGCATATTCTTTAGACACATTCGAACTTTTAATCATTGCGATTTTCGCAGTACTGTACATCCTCTACGTTGTGCGCCTTTCGCGTATCAAAGCACGACTGAATGTACCAATCAGCAAGTGGTTGATCAAATTTGTTATTCGTACGCTTTACTTCGTAATGATTCTGGGTGCTCTACTAGGCCCGTCTTTCGGAGATACTACTCGTGAGATCAAATCTGTAGGAAAAGACATCTTCGTTTGTGTGGATCTGAGTGAATCCATGAATGCCTTTGATGTACAACCTTCCAGACTTGAAAAATTGAAGTTTGAATTGAAAAACGTGGTGGAAGCTTTTAACTCTGACAGAATTGGCCTCATCATGTTTTCCAATGAAGCATTTATGCAGTGTCCCCTCACCTATGACAACAATGCATTGAACCTGTTCATCCAGGCATTAAACACGAATTTGGTACCAAGCAGCGGAACTGACTTTGGACCTCCGCTGAAAATGGCTCTGAAAAAGTTGACTGATGAAGAAGCATCTGTTACCCAACAAAAATCGAAAATCATCATCCTGATTAGTGATGGAGAAGACTTTGGAGAAGAGACTGATCAGATAGCGGAAGAAATAGAAAGCTCCGGAATTAAGCTATTTACTTTAGGCATTGGAACCGAGAAAGGAAGTAAGATCATGACCGGTCGTGGTTTTAAAAGAAACAACCAGGGTGAAGAAGTTATTAGTAAAATCAATACTAAATCACTAAGGAAACTAGCGGCAGATACAGGAGGAAAATTCTTCGAAATCAATGAACGACAGAACGATGTTGAGCGTTTAATTAACTCAATTAACGATATTGAAGGGGAGTTGAGAGATGCAAAGCAATTGGATGCCAAAGCCAACAAATATTTCTATTTCTTAATAGCAGCTCTGGCATTGATGTTGATTGATGCATTGATCACAGTAAAAGTAATTAAGTTATGAAGTACTTATTCATTCTATTGTTACTTATAAACACGACAGATCCGACAGAGATCTCAAGATACAATCGACTTAAAAACAAGGCAGAAGTTGCTTTTGAGCATGGTCAGTATGATGTAGCTGCACAAAATTACAGCATGTTGTATGACTCACTAAGCGCGGATGATCCAGCAATCGCCTTGAATTTAGCACATAGCTACTATGCCTTGGGAGATACTTCCAATGCAATGCTCAAATACCAGGCGGCGGCCTCCAACAATAACAATAAAATTAAATCAATTGCCTACCAGCAATTGGGAGTGATGGCTGACAAACCTGAAACTCTAAATGAATCCCTTCAATATCTCAAATCCGCTTTAAAAGCAGACCCATCTAACGAGGAAGCCCGATTCAACTACGAATTGGTGAAGAAGAAACTGGAGAAACAAAAGGAACAACAGCAAGATCAACAAAACCAGGATCAACAAGATCAGGATAAAGAAGATCAACAAAAAGATCAGGATAAAGAAGATCAACAAAAAGGAAATCAAGAAAAGCAGGACGAGCAAAACCAGGAAAATCAGGAGCAGCAAGATCAAGAACAACAAGATCAAGAGCAACAGGACAAACAAGATGGTGAGCAAAAGGAAGGAGATCAGGAAGAAAAGCAACAACAAGAGCAAGAGGGAGAAGAAAAACCTGATGAAAGCAAGGACAATCAGGAAATGAGCACAAAGGAAAAACTGGAGCAAATGAACATCAGTGAAGAGAAGGCTAAAATGATTCTCGAAGCGATGAAGAACAACGAAATCCAGTACATCCAACAGCAACGTCGCAAGCCAACCAAGGCAACAGATTCAAGCAAACCTGATTGGTGATAATGTCTAAGTTCAAGGTTATACGTTTTATGTTCTTGGTTTTCCACTGTACTTAAATCGATCTCCTTAACTTTGAACATCAAACACTAAACATTATACCTTAACAAACCCAAAAAGAAGAAATGGAAGAAGTATTCATCGTTTCCGCAGTGCGCACCCCAATAGGCAGCTTCGGAGGAAGTCTATCTGGATTTACTGCTGTAGAACTTGGAAGTATTGCTATTAAAGGAGCTTTAGAAAAAGCTGGTGTAGCAGCATCAGAAGTCAATGAAGTTTTGATGGGTAACGTGGTTTCAGCTGGTCTTGGCCAGGCACCGGCACGTCAGGCAGCCATCGCTGCAGGAATTGGTCACAACGTACCTTGCACCACGGTTAATAAAGTTTGTTCTTCAGGCATGAAAACGGTCATGTTTGGCGCCCAGTCGATCATGCTTGGCATCAATGATGTAGTCGTGGCAGGCGGTATGGAGAGCATGTCCAATATCCCATTCTACGTACCAAAAGCACGATTTGGTTACAAGTATGGCCATGGCCAAATGCTTGATGGGTTAATGCACGATGGACTTTGGGAGGTTTATAATCAATTCCCAATGGGTAGCTGTGCAGATAACACTGCTAAAGAGATGAATATCTCCAGAGAAGCTCAGGACGAATATGCAATCAATTCATACAAAAGAACAGCAGCTTCTGCTGAGGGAGGAAAGTTCAAAGAAGAGATCATCCCTGTAGCGATCCCACAAAGAAAAGGTGATCCAATCATGATGGACACTGATGAAGAATTTAAGAATGTTTCTTTTGATAAAATCCCTGGATTGAGACCTGTTTTCAACAAAGACGGTACTGTAACTGCTGCCAACGCTTCCACCATCAATGACGGGGCCTCTGCTCTGATCCTTGTTAGTAAAAAGAAAATGGAAGAGCTTGGCTTGAAGCCAGTAGCTAAGATCAGAGGTTTTGGAGATGCTGCTCAGGAACCAATTTGGTTTACTACTGCTCCTTCAGAAGCCATTCCTAGAGCGTTGAAACACGCTGGAGTTGATGCTTCTGAAGTGGACTACTACGAAGTAAATGAAGCCTTCTCAGTTGTAGCACTTGCCAACATTGAAAAACTTGGATTAGATGCAAGTAAGGTGAATGTAAACGGTGGTGCAGTAGCCATGGGTCATCCTCTGGGAGCTTCCGGAGCTAGAATCATCACCACGCTCAATTCTGTACTCCACCAAAACAATGCAAAAATTGGTGTTGCTGGAATCTGTAATGGTGGTGGCGGAGCTTCGGCGATTGTCATCGAAAAAGTTTAATTCTTTTACACATTATGATTAAACCATAGCTCTTTCAAATGGTCTAAGACCAAACAAAAAATGAAAGAGCTATGAAATTTTATTATTTAACTGCAGCATTATTTTGCCTTAGTTTAACAGCAACCAGTGAAGATCAAACAACAGATTGGAAAGACCTCTCTCCTTCCGAGCGAGCTACCAAGCTAACTGATTGGATGGATGATAAGCTAAACCTGACAGACACTCAGGAAACAGAAATATATGCGGTAAATCTGAAGTATGCCCAGAAGACCGAATCGCTTAAAAACAGCAACCTTTCTCGACGTGAGAAATTCCAAACGTTAAAGGGCTATGACCAAGCAAAAGACATGGATCTTCAGGAATACTTATATGATGATCAATTCAAGACCTATGAGGCTAAAAAAAGGGATTTGATGCGAAAAATCAAAAAGAACAAATTGGGATAGAATCCTAGGCATAAATCAAAAGAGGCTGTCTCAAAAGTAACTAATAAGTCATCCTGAACTTGTTCCGCATGGAATGTCAGGATCTTTAACGTTCCGCTTACCCACTATTAGATTCTGAAATGAATGCGAACGGCTAGTTTCAGAATGACCATAGTGAAGTCTTTTGAGACAGCCTCTTCTTTCATTTGATTATTCGATTTACTTATACAAATGTGGCTGGAAATGTTTATTGTAATCCCAGGTACCACATTGTGACCATTTAGCCCCCGTAACCACCACCCAATCAAAATTCGAAGCATGTTCTTTCAGAAGCTTCTCATATTCTTTGACGAACTCTTTCTTGGCCACCTTCGGATCCACCCGATAAACAAAGTAATCAAGGTGACCATCTTCATCAAAGCAAAACTCATGAAAGACATAAAACTTCTTCTTGAACTTCATCGAAAGACTCTTATCAAAATCATACCAAAACCGCAGCCACATTTTTTGCTGAAGTGAATCCAATATAGACTCTTCTATGAGCTTTAAATCGGCATCTACTCGATTTGGATATTCCTTAAGAAGCTCCTCTTCGCTTATTCCATTTTGCTCAATTTCTTTGAAACTCCCAATTTGGGTTGGTTGCTGTTGTCCGTATCCTTGATACAAAAACAGCAAACTAATTATACATAACACACTTTTTGACATAATCTAAAAATATCACATAAAACGCTTAAAGACTGATATTTCAAGAAAAAATGTCTACAAATCGTTTACAAAACATCTCAAATTGAATATTATCGACATTTTCACGTTCTAATTCGTATCTTTAAAGAAGGTGTGAAATTTTAAATTATGTTGTTATGCGAATTATGCTATTATCCGGGCTAATCGGCCTATGTTCTTTTGCCTACGGGCAAACCCTTATCCGAACTTACTACGATGAGTTTCCCTCGATCAAAAAAGAGGAATATCATATTCTCAATGGCGATTCAAGCCAGGTAGATGGCGAATACAAAATGTTTAGTCCTTCTGGAAAAGTCATTACTACTGGTACTTTTGAAAAAGGACTTAAACAAGGAACGTTTACTAATTATTACGAAGACGGATCCATTCAACGAGAAACCATTTATCAAAACGATCTTCGTGAGGGATTGACACAGGTTTTTGATGCTCAGGGAAATAAAATTCAGGAAGCAACCTTCATTAACGACACGCTCGAAGGTGAGCTCAAATTATATGATACTTCTGGAGTCTTGAAAGCTGTAACCACTTTCAAAAAAGGAAAACCCGAAGGAAAGGTTCAGGAATTCTTTGAGACTGGTGCTGTAAAGGAAGAGACATTGTATGCAGGAGGTAAACCAAATGGTTTAACCAGACAGTTCTATGCCAACGGAAATATTGAGTTAGAAGCTGAATACACCAATGGACTCCTTAATGGCTTTTACAAGACCTTCTACCCTTCCGGTCAATTGGAAATGGAAGTCTTCAACAATCGTGGTAAGCGAGCGGGCACAGTCAAATATTATCATGAAAATGGTCAGTTGAAATCAACAGGTAAATATGAAGATGGTTCCTTGCAGGGCTCATTCCTAGCCTACTATGATGATGGCAGTGTTCACAAAGAACTGAAATACACTGACGGCTATAGAGTCGGAAAAAATGTAGAATATCACCTCAATGGTAAGCTCAAATACGAAGGAGTATTCACTAATAAAGGAATGAATGCTAAAATCACCGAATACAACGATAAGGAAAAAGTGATTTTGAAGAAGGAATTACTCAATGAACTTCCTCATGGACAGTGGCTATCCTATGACGATAAAGGCAAACTGATTACAGACATCATGTATCAAAATGGAAAAAGACATGGGATAAGTAAAGTCTACGAAAAGGGAGACTTAATTAGCGAAATCAATTATGCTTTTGACAACAAACAAGGTGAAGCTAAGACGTACTACACCAATAGGCAATTGGAATCTATTTCTAATTATAAACTAGATCGTCTACAAGGTCCATTCACGAAATACCACAAAAATGGAGAGAAAGAGTATGAGGGTGAATATGCTCGAAATAAGCGTATCGGTGAGTGGCTCTATTATGATAAAAAGGGTAATCTAACTCAAAAAGACACCTATAAAGCAGGTGAATTGATAAAATCCGAAAACATGGAGTTGAATTGATCGCTTGTAGTGCTTGCACATTGGGCATTTGATGTAATTTAGTGATCTAATTTTTTCAATCTAGATCACTATCTTTGCCCACCATGTCCAAAGGCATCAAATACACAGACTTTAACTTACCAAAGCAAACCAACAAGTATGTTGGAAAAGTGAGGGACGTATACTCATTTGGCGACAAACTTTTAATGATTGCAACGGATCGAATCTCCGCATTCGATGTGGTACTTCCAGAGCCTATACCATTTAAAGGGCAGGTACTGAATCAGATTGCTGCCATTATGTTGGATAAGACAAAGGATATTGTTCCTAACTGGGTGATTTCCGTGCCGGACCCCAATGTAACTTTGGGTAAGAAATGTGAGCCATTCCCAGTAGAAATGGTTATTCGTGGCTATTTGACAGGACATGCCTGGAGAGAATATAGAGATGGAAAACGAAGCCTATGTGGAGTTCCTTTGCCTGAAGGTTTGAAGGAGCACGACAAACTTCCAAATCCAATCATCACTCCCACTACCAAAGCTCATGAAGGTCACGATGAGGATATTTCAAGGGAGGAAATCCTGAAACAAGGATTAGTCACTGAGGAAGATTACATCAAATTAGAAGAGTATACCTTCAAACTTTTTGAAAGAGGCACTCAGTTAGCTGCTGAACAAGGACTCATTCTGGTAGATACCAAGTATGAGTTTGGTAAACACAATGGTGTTGTTACTTTGATTGATGAGGTGCATACCCCTGACTCTTCCAGATACTTTTATGCAGAGGGTTATGAAGCCCGCCAGGATTCTGGTGAGCAGCAAAAACAACTCTCCAAAGAGTTTGTTAGACAATGGTTGATCGCCAATGGATTCCAGGGAAAGGATGGTCAGCAAATTCCAGAAATGACCAGCGAATTTGTGGCATCAGTGTCAGATAGATACATAGAGCTTTTTGAACAAATCACTGGAATGATGTTCATCAAAGACTCCGCTGAAAACATACTCGAACGAATTAAGAAGAACGTAGAAAAGACGATAGAAAAGATATGAAATTTTCAATAGACAGACAGGATCAATATACTATCCTTAAGATAGATGAGGAGAAGTTAGACTCAACAGTTGCCCCAGAGGTAAAATCTGAGTTTGTAACACTACAAGCAGAAGGCGTTGAAAACGTAATCTTAAACATGGAAGTAGTGAAATACTCTGATTCATCAGGGTTAAGCGCTATTTTGGTGGGTAATCGTCTCTTCAAAGAAAACGGATCGTTCATTCTATGCAATGTCAACGAACATGTAATGAAACTAATCAAGATAAGTATGCTTGATAAAGTTTTGGACATCCTACCAACTGTTGAAGAAGCTGTGGATTCAGCAATGCTCAGCGAGATTGAAAAAGGATTAAGAGAAGAAGGTGGAGAAGAGTAATCGTCTATTTTGGCAATAGAACTACAAATACTCGGATCCAATTCTGCAGCCTTTGCCCACAATCGCCACCATACCTCTCAGCTTTTAAGAGTACAGGACAAATACTTCCTGATCGATTGTGGGGAAGGTACGCAGTTATTGATCAAAAAATACAAAATCAAGCTCTCCAGGATCAACGAGATCCTGATCTCTCATTTGCACGGAGACCACTATTATGGGCTCATGGGTTTGATCTCTACATTGCATCTATATGGCCGTCAGGCGGATTTGCACATCTATGGACCTCCAGGTTTATCTGAGATCATTACCCTGCAACTGAAATATTCGCAGACGAGACTGAGTTATGATATCAAGTTTCATGAATGGACGCCTGAGAAATCAGAGGTAATCTATGATGATTCGAAACTGACCATTACCACCATTCCTCTCAACCACCGAATCCCATGTTCGGGTTATTTCTTTAAAGAAAAAACCAAAAAACGAGGTATCAATAAATCTAAAATAGCTGAAAAACTGACCCCTCTTCAAGCTATCCAGCTAAGAAATGGAGAAGACCTTTTCAATGAGGCAGGTGAGTTGCTGTATAAAAATTCCGAAGTGACTTTTCCACCAAAAGTCCCATATAGCTACGCTTATTGCTCAGACACTAAACTCATTCCTGAGCTAGTAGAAACATTACAAGACGTGGATATGGTGTACCACGAGTCTACTTTTATGGATGATATGCAAGATCGGGCAGAGAGCACCTATCATACTACTGCGAAGCAGGCAGCACAGCTAGCCAAAGATTCCAATGCAAAGTGTTTGCTATTGGGACATTTTAGTACGAGATATAAGGATCTTAATCCCCTTCTATCAGAGGCACGATCTATTTTTAGAGAATCTTACCTGGCAGAAGAAGGTAAAAAGTTTGTGATCAATCACTAAGCCATGAAAGATAAGCGACAAACTCTCTTCGTAATTCTCGCTGCTATATTTCTAACTAATGCCATTCTGGCGGAAATCATTGGTGTGAAGATTTTTTCGCTGGAATCATCTCTTGGATTAGAACCAGCTAACATTCCACTTTTTGGCAATTGGGTTTTAGATTTTAACCTGACTGGTGGAGTAGTTATCTGGCCGGTTGTGTTCATCACTACTGATATAATCAATGAATACTTTGGCAAGAAAGGTGTTCGAAAGATTAGCTACATAGCTGTAGGATGTATCTCCTACTCATTCTTAGCCATATATATCATTACATTATTAATGCCCGCACAATTTTGGCTGGACGTTAATGCCACTGGCCCAAATGGAGGTCCGTTCAATGTGAATTATGCCTTCAAAGTAATCTTCCGACAAGGTATGGGGATAATTATCGGTTCGTTGGTAGCTTTTCTTATTGGACAACTGCTGGATGTCTTTGTTTTTCAAAAGCTAAGGAAGATAACTGGCAGTAAAATGATATGGTTACGTGCCACGGGTTCCACTCTGATCTCCCAATTTGTGGATAGTTTCGTGGTACTCGGGATTGCATTCTACATTCTAGCTCCTGAAGGTAAAGCCTGGCCGTTGGCTCAGTTGATGTCAGTAGGTACGATCAATTACATTTACAAATTCGTGATTGCCATTGTTCTGACTCCACTTATCTATTTGGCCCATAACTGGATTGACAAATATCTGGGCAAAGAACTCTCCGAAGAATTACAGGAAGAGGCGGCGGCTGGAAGTCAAGGTTTTTTCTGAGGCATACCAATACTTACATAAAAAGCCTTAATTTGGTCAGTTACCATCTATGAATACTGACCGAGACATACAAATTTCCTTTCTTGAATGGGTGAAAGTCAAAAATCCACAACTGCGATTTGCAGATGAACTGGCTAGCTTACTAAACATTAGCAAGGACAGTGCATATCGAAGAATGCGTGGTGACACCTTACTTACATTCAACGAAATCAGAAAGATCAGCCAAAACTTTAAGGCATCCCTGGACACATTTTTCAACCTGTCCAAAGACACTGTTCTTTTTCACAAGCGAATGCTCAATGTCAATTTTGGGTATATAGATTTTCTTAATGCGGTTCTCCAATCAATTCATTTGATCCAACAAAAGGAGTCATACCACATGACATATATAGCAAAGGATATTCCTCCTTTTCACTATTTCAGATTTACAGAGTTAAGTGCGTTTAAGTCTTATTTCTGGATGAAGACCATATTGAAGGAACCATCGCTTGCTAACAAAACATACCATAAAAGTGTCATTAGTCCTGAGATGACTCTGCTTTGTGAACAAATCTGGGACGCCTACCAACAAGTGCCTTCATTGGAGATCTGGAGTGATGAAACTTTCAATGTTACACTCCGACAAATTGAATACAGCTATGAAGTTGGCATGTTGACAAAAGAGCAGCTTGGAGTGCTCATTGATGAAATGCGTCAACTTCTCAATATTCTAGCTAAGGAGGCAGAAGAAGGTGTAAAAATGAGTCCTAACAACAAAGCACTGGTAAATGGAAGGTATGAACTGTATTACAACGAAATAGAAATCGGAGATAATACAATATTCTTCTCCATGGATGAGCAGCGAATGGTTCACAAGACGTATAACATGTTGAACCTCTTAAGCACTACTGATCATGAATTTTGCCTCAATATTGAGCGATACATCTCAACAGTCCTTCAAAAATCAATCCCAATTAGCAATTCCTCTGAAAAGGAACGAATTAGATTCTTCAATACAATGCATGCAAAACTCAATGATTTTGAGCGTGTTACCGGGTAATTAATTCTATTTTGATAAAAATGTTGCAAAATTTGCAACTCCAAAGACTCTCTGTATGACAAGTCAATTATGAACTAGCATCATAGTTGACTTTTTTTGTCTTAAGGATACATATACGATTCCTATCACCGCCAAAATGAATAACAAGGGTTTGTATATAACTGGAGTTTTACAGTCCTTCTGTTTCACAAACGACTTGTATTAAATGTGCTATAAGGCCAGTGTCATGCACTGGTCTTGTTTTAACATAAAGACAATTACTGACGATCAGCAATTAATGATTAGCAGTTGGTTCAAAGTAAACAAAGAATAGAACGGATCAATTATCTGTTCAATATCATTAGAACTCCTAACCACTGTTCTTTTAACTAGTCGCTTTGAATTGACTTGATACCATGGAGATTGCCGCTCAAGCGACAATCTCCATGTATCGAAACACCAAATTCTGTAACACTAATGTTCATTGGAGGATCTAATCCCAACCTAGATTCCTCCTCCTATTGATACCTGAATTAATAATCCTATCGCCAAAGGGTTATTGATTTCAGGTATAGAGGACGGATTGATCACATATTGAACATCCGGCTGAAGAGTTAGCCAACGTCTAAAAGGAAACGAGTAAGTAAGCTCTATTGCAGTTTCATTCCCCTCTCTGTCTGGATTTTGATCCATGAACTTACTTCCATTAATCCCTGTACTAAAACCGATCCCAACATAATCAGTGGCCTCACTTGTCGAGCTAGCAAATACAATTCCACCCGACATAGCCGAACCGAGCTGATTGTATTCCTGAGCAGCGATCCCATATCTCGCAAAGAGCGCAATGTAGCGATCATCATAATCCGAATAAAACCAATACTTCTGTGCTCCAACATAAACACCAAAATTACCAGCAGAGAACCCAGAACCATCAAGGTGTGGATACGAAGAGGTATAATACCATCCCCCAAGGTTGATTTTATCATTTGTTGGTATAGAATGTTGTCTCCCTACCTTCTTTCTACGTGTGACATACCCTCGTTGCATTTCGTATTTGGTCGTGGTACTGGTGTAGTAGCTTGTTTCAAAAGCAAGTAAAGCACCTTCCTCCGATGATAAATGGACTCTATTGGACTTTGGGTTATTCACATTTCCCGGTACTCCATCAAGTACAGCTACCTTGAGTTTAACCTGCTTACTTAGAGCAAAAGACCACCTTGTTCCCAAAGACGAAACCGGAAATATGGACGGTCCATTTAGTCCTGATTGGGCATACTCAGCACCAATCCCGAATGAACTATTGATGAATATCGTTCCGGGTCGCAAAACATCAAACTCGGAGTTTAGATCGTACAAGCCGATTAAAACAGATACTTTATCATCTAAAAAGTTTTGCTGAGCCCAGGCTTCAAAAAGTCTCCAGGTCTTGGGTGCTTGTATGTTACCTGCAACCTGAAAGTCTCCCATTAAATACGTTAGGTTTTCTCCATGATTACCTAAACCGTATAGGAAAATTGAAAAATCTTGTTCCCAATTAAATGACTCATTGAAATTGAGCTTGGCTGTTACATCCGCATTATCCATATAGACAAAACCTTGATCTAATCCTCCACGAAGATTATACCAGGGTAATGAGGAGTAAACCACACCATATTCCAGGAATGGATCATCCTGGGCTTGAGCGGAAAGACAAAAACTGAATAAAACAGGAATTATTAGGCAATGAGTCAAGTTGGTTTTAGGCATCATCACACTAACTCATAAATTAAGAATCTTGTTTAGTCATTATGAATCATAGCAAGAATATGGTCTTTTTGCTTTCGATGATGCCTAAAATGCATATCTGCATATTGTATCCACTCTTCAGGAGAAAAGTAGCCCAAACCAGGATGTTGACTTTTACCATACTTATCGCAGTGGCGAAAGGTGGTCCATACCTCTTGTGCCTTTAGCATCATAAGTAGAAAAGAATCTAATAGAGCCTCTTTTGTTTCAGGCTGAGGAATTGAATCATTAATAGCAGTATTCCCTTTGATCTTAATATCTGGAAAGGAATTATTTGCAAACATGACTTTGGCGGATTCAGTCATTTGCTCAGAATGATTCGCGCTATTTCCCAGACATTCAATCACCTGATCAAGATACCAATTTGTCTCATTGATCAGGTGTAAATACAGTTGTCCGATAGACCATCCACCAGAAGAAGGAACTAAAACAAGAGTGCTGAACTCTAGTTCAGATAGCCACTTATTCCATAGGTGATATGTGAGTTCAAAAGACTTATATAAAGTCTCCGAGTTATTTCTTGAGGGCTCCATCCTCCAACTCAATTACTCGAGAACCATATTCTGCAAATTTCTCATTATGCGTTACTTGAATAATGGTCATTCCTTCGTTATTTAGTTGCTTAAGCAAATCCATAACCTCCTCACCCTGAGAAGAATGCAGATTACCTGTAGGCTCATCAGCAAGCAAAAGTTTTGGTTTTCCAACAATTGCTCTTGCTATACCTACTAACTGTTGCTGACCTCCAGATAATTGCTCTGGGAAAAGATCCTTTTTCGCAACCATATTGAATCGATCCAACATCTCAGCAACCATGCTGGCACGCTCTTTCCGCTTCACACCTCGATAAAGCAATGGAGTCTCAATGTTTTCATACACATTCAATTCATCAATCAAGTGATATGCCTGAAAAATGAAACCAATATGTTCTTTATGAATTTTAGAAGTCTTCCGCTCTGAAAACAAGTGAACTGGCTCATCATTGAAGTAATACTCTCCCTGAGAAGGCTTGTCCAGCATACCAATGATATTCATCAAGGTAGACTTACCAGACCCAGAAGGACCCATGATACTTACAAATTCTCCTGCCTCGATTTTGAGGTCGATACTTTTTAGAATGAAAACCCGCTGATATTTTGACTCAATGAATTTATCAACGTCCTTAAGATGGATCATATAAATGCTTTTGGTTTATTGGCACAACATCAAATCAGGTACCAATTTTGTAATGAACTGATACTGTTATAGTTAAAAATAATTCTTGTTTTAGAATGCACCAAAACAAGACAATCATTGTACGGTTATGAACACTAAATAGTTAGGAGTATCTCCGAATTTAGTTCATGTTTTCCTTCAAACCAGATGACTTCTGGATCAATATCCATGGCTTCCATAACCCGAACACGCTGCTTCTCTTCCATTCCTTCTTCCAAAAATGGATCCTGTTTTCCTGTGATATACTTCACTTTTTCGCTACCGGAAAGAAAAGAAAAATCCGAAAAAGATAACTCTGGAGGGAACGTCCCCGCCCAGATAATCATTTGATTGAATGGAATTTTTGCATTAACGGCATAACGCGTCATCGTTGCAACTCCCTGTGAAAACCCAAAATAGATCAGCTCCACCTGTTCAAAGTCAATCTGTTCGTTAGCCAAGACAGCATCTATGTAAGCATACTGATTAGCAATGTCATTGAGTCTATCCTCCTTGGTCATCCAGCTTGCTCCAACTCGTCCGTAAAAACCTTCCAGATAGTATTTATGAAGGCCTTGCGGTACAATGAAATAGTTCTCCTCTGAATTGAGATGTTCAAACTTGCGAATAAAGAACTTTGCTAACTGACCGTATCCATGAAAGACTATCCATACACGTTTTGTCTTATCTGAAAACGTGTTCAGCTTATAGTATGGAGCAGAATGCTGATAACTTATGTGCTGTTCTTCCATTAGTTAGAGACCATTCCCATCAATATTCCACATAGCCACGCACCATAAGTACCTAGCACATATCCCAGCACTGCTAACAGTACTCCAACTGGTGCTAGCGCAGGGTGAAAAGCTGCAGCTACAACTGGAGCCGATGCAGCTCCACCAACATTGGCAGTACTTCCCACAGCGACGAAGAAATAAGGTGCCTTTATCAATTTAGCGACTATTAGTAATAGGGTAACATGTATGACCATCCAGGTGATCCCAACAAGGAAAAGACCAGGATCATCAAAAACAGCCATTATATCCATATGCATACCAATAGTCGCTACCAGGATGTAAATAAAGACACTACCTATTTTAGAAGCACCAGCACCCTCCAGCTCTTTGGCTTTTGTAAAGGACAATACCACCCCAAATGTGGTAGCCAAAACCACCAGCCAGAAGAACCCTGAAGTCAAACTGTATTTATCCAAAGAAGGAAAGTTCTCAACAATGAATGGAGCGATCAAATCACTAAAAAAATGAGCCATTCCGGTGCTAATAAAACCTACCATTAGAATCAACATCAAATCCGTTAATGATGGCATTCGAGATATACTAGACTGATAGGCGTCCATTTTGTTCTTGAGGGATTCTATGGCGCTTGAATCAGCTTTCAATTTCTTATCAATCAACTTGGTATACCCAATCCCGGCTAAAAGAAGCCCTAACCAGGTATTTCCCACCAAAATATCAACCGCAACCATCTTGGAAAACAACTCTCCATTCACATCAAATACCTCCTTCATGGCAGCTTGATTAGCACCTCCTCCAATCCAAGAGCCAGCTATTGTGGTCATACCCCTCCAGACTTCATTGGGTGGTGGAGCGGATATCACATCTGGAGCCACAGCAGAAAAAATTAGTATAGCAATCGGACCTCCTATGATGATACCCACGGTGGCTGTAAAAAACATGACCAATGCTTTGGGGCCAAGCTTCACAATTTCTTTAAGGTCAACACTAATAGTCAGAAGAACCAGAGAAGCAGGAAGAAGGTAACGGCTCGCAACAAAATAGAGTTTAGATGAATCTGGATCTATGATTCCAAACGTACCAAGCAAGGATGGAAGAAAGTAACACATCAACAATGCGGGAACCACTGAGTAGAACTTTTTCCAAATGGGATTTTCACTAGATGAGGTGTAAAAAACAAAACCCAGAATCAACATGATGATACCAAAAATGACGGCATCATTGGTGACCAGTACTTCACTCATAATTCTTTTATTATTTGAACAAATTCACTCAGCATCATCGCTGTAGCGCCCCAAACCACCTTACCTTTCACATCAAAGTAAGGTGAATGTAAACGATATCCTCCTGAAGTGGTAATCTTAGTTTCTTTGATAAAAGTCTCATCCAATAATTCATCGAGACTAGCTTCAATCACTTCATCCACCTCATATGGATCAGGAATGAAGTTGGGCTTATTGGTCGTAAAGCCAATTACGGGAAGTACCAAATGGTTGCTGGCAGTGACCATAAATTCACTCAACTGACCAATCACTTCAATGGACTCTGGATCAACTCCTACCTCTTCTTTAGCCTCTCTGATAGCAGTAGCTACCAAATCGTTATCTTCTTCTTCATGTCTACCACCAGGCAATGCTATCTGACCACTATGAACACCTTCGTACTGTGGTCTTTGAATTAACGGAAACCAGATTTGATCAGCATATTCATAAAGCAATATCAAAACAGCACCTTTACGTGGTTCTTCAGAATACTTAAACTTCACCCGACTACCTCCAGGAATTCGTGGCAGCATTCTTTCATGCGCGGAAGTACCGGGAAGCGGATTTTCGAGTCGTTGTTTAAGTCTGCCAATGAGGTTTATCATGGAACGTAAAAATATTCATTTAAACTTCTTCACCACTAACCAATAGTGCATTTGTAAAATTCCATTTACTTTTTTTGAAAGAATTCATATATTGCCTATTCCCTTGGAACCGCTAGATAACATACCAACCTATGTCAGTTTGACTTTTCTGGCTTGTGTCATCACTTGTTTTGGCTTTTTGTACTATGCAGCATCCAAAGCTGATGGAGACAAAGGTAATGGAGCGGTAACCATGACTACATTCATTGCCATCTGGATATTCGTAGTTACCGTGTTAACACTTCAGGGTTTCTTTCTGAATTTTGATTCCATGCCACCGAGAATATTCCTTTTTCTTGGCGCAATGATGCTGATCATCACTGGTTTGTTTGTCCATCCAAAGTCCAGAACTTTTATTGGTCAAATGCCCATTACAACATTAACTTATCTGCACATTGTCCGAGTGCCTGTAGAAATAGTGTTGTGGTGGCTTTTCATTGGAGGTGCAGTTGCTGAATCAATGACCTTTCAGGGAGTTAATTATGATATTTTATCAGGGATCTCCGCACCATTTGCGGGGTTGTTCTTTGTAGGAATGAAAAGTAAGAGTAAAATCGCAGCTATTATCTGGAACCTGCTGACTCTTGTCTTGTTATTTAATATCGTCATTAGAGCGATACAAGCTACTCCATATTTTTACGATGCCAATATCTACGATCAGCCCAACATTGCGGTATTTTATTTTCCGTATGTGTTGTTGCCTCTTTTCGTTGTTCCTGTAGTATTCTTTTGTCACATAGCGAGTTTTTACCAGCTTTTCTTTATCAAAGAAGAGGATGAGTAACTACTCACAATTTTCTGCGTACAACTTTTTGGATCGAGACTCCTTCATCTCTAACCCCAGCTTCCACTGCTCACAGGCAGTAGCCATATCCTCCTTCAGTTGATAAGCCTGTCCTAGATAGGAATGCACTTCATCTACCAACTCTCTTTTGCTTACCGCTTTTTCTAATAAACGAATGGCATCATCAGCATTACCTTTTAGCAAATAATAAATGCCTTTGTTTCGGTAAGCCCATAGATTTTCAGGATCCTGAAGAATACTTTTGTTGATGTCTTCCAGTCCCTTCTCTAAATCTCCCATTTCCAAATAGATCTGACCTCTGTTGTTCAGCAAATATGGATCTGAAGGTTGCAACTGAATAGCTCGATTAATTGTAATCAGGGAATTTTGAACATCTCCTTCTTTCAGGTAGAGTTGACTTAAAGTATTCAATGCATTCAACTGTTGTGGATTGACCTTTAATACGTCCATTAGCAATACTTTTGCACTGTCCAACTCTTCTTTGAAATACAACAAGGTAGCTAGATTGATATCTATCTCTTCATTCATCGGGTCCAACTCAGCAGCTTTCTGGAAGCTGATGAATGATTCATCATACAACCGAAGTTTTGACTGAAGCAGTCCTTCGTAAAAATACACATACGCCGAGTCCGGATATTTTAGCTTGACTTGAGCCACATCACCTAATGCATCATCTATTCTTCCTACTTCTTCATAAGCATATGCTCTATTGAATAAGGCATCCTGATATTCCGGATCAAGCCCTAGTGCCAAATTGTAATCTTGAATGGCTTCATAGGTATGACCACTTTCGATTTGTGCCACACCTCTGTTGTTATACGCTCGAGCAAAGTCTTTATCTAGATTGATTGCTCTTGTATAGTAATCTATCGCTGAGCGATAATCGCGATTATTAAGGGCTTCATTTCCCTGAAGGAAAAATCGGTCACGTTTGATCTCATCACTTGCACACGCTGCTAAAAACAGCAATCCTATGATCCATATCCTTTTCATACCGCAAATAAACGGCACCTGATAAAAAGACCGAAGCTAATCCATAAAAAAAGCCTTGCTGATTTATATCAACAAGGCTGTATCATTCCTTTTTGATGTCAATTATGATCTTCTTACAGAACCACCACTTGAACTATCAGCATCTACATATTTAGGATTGCCTTCATAGCGGATACTTCCACCACTACTTGCTCTACCATCTAACTTCTCTTTCACTGTTAGTTTAATAGATGCTCCACTACTTGCTCTGAGATCAGCTTCATCACAGCTCAGGTCATACCCATCTATATCTCCAGAACTGCTAGCGTTAGCATCAACATATTTTGCCGTTCCTTCTATTTCGATATCACCTGCACTAGATACGCTCATATCCAGACTATTTACAGACACTATCAAATCCACATCACCTGCACTAGAAACGTTAATATCCATATCATCAGCCTCGATGTTAGCATCAATATCTCCAGCGCTACTGCATCTAATATCAAAATCTCCTTTTGCAATGATTTTATCCTTTACATCTATTGATCCAGCTGAGGAAGCTCTGAGCCCTTCCAACTCCACGTAGGTCACATAGATTGTCACTTCGACATTTCTATGATTATCTCCTTCGAGCTCCATTTTCAAAACCCCTCCAGAGACTTCAGTAATTACATCTTCAATGTCAATTCCGTCAGCTTCGATACGAGCAGACTCTTTAGTTCCTTTTGATAAAATAGCTTCAATTCCTTCCTGAACAGAAACTTCCGTAAAAGGTGATAGTGAACGATTAGTACCAGATTGTGCAAATACTGAAAAGCTTACAAAAGCTGCTATCGCGAAAGTGAATAAATTCTTCATGATTCAATGTTTTTCTTCAAAGACGCAGCTTTATACAAGGGGTTGCACGTAGCTATAAATTAGACTTGAAATTTTTCTGATATTGTGGCCAGGGAACCTTGTTCTTATAAGAACCATCTCCGAAATAATACAAGATTGGCTCAATGTTTTTTGCTGTCATGTAACCTGGTATCGGTTGAATCATATTCAATTCCTCATCCAAGAAAACAGTAGTTGGATAACTCATTTTACCATTAGCTAAGGCAGCTGCCAATTCATGATATCCTCTATTCCCCTGTGGGACAAATTTAAACGTCTTTCCTTGAAAATCCACATCTCCTTTTTGCTCAGCATTGAATTTAACAGGGTAATAATTTTCATTAATGTATTCAGCAATAACAGGATTTGCATAGGCATCACGGTCCATTTTCTTACACCAGCCACACCAGTCCGTGTAAAGGTCAATCAACAATTTTCTTGGTTCTTTTTCAGATGCTTCCACTGCTTCTTCAAATGTCATCCATTCTACTTCTTGAGCTAGGGAGATGTTAGCCAATCCAATAAATCCAATTAAAAATGTAAGTCTTATTGCTGCTTTCATATCATTCAAATCTATCAAATTAAACTGAATCACTTAGGTAAAAGTTCGCTGTAAATCGTAAACTGTCCTACTAAACGACTGTCTGTTGTTAAGAATAAGCACAATGAATGTGCCAATCAAATAATATTCACTTCCGTTTCCAGCTGAATACCAAAAGTCCCCTGTACTGATTTTTGAATTTCCTCCGATAATTCTACCAGGTCCTTTCCTTTGCCTTCGCCATGATTGACCAGAACTAGAGCTTGCTTATCATGCACTCCAATGTTGCCCTTACGTTTGCCTTTCCATCCGCACTGGTCAATCAACCATGCTGCCGGTACCTTAGTATACTCCTCATCCAATCGATAACCAGGAATTTCTTCAAAGGCAGCTCTTAACGAATCAAAATAAGAATTCTCCACAACAGGATTCTTAAAAAAGGAACCAGCATTACCAATTTGTGCCGGATCAGGAAGTTTGGATTGTCTAATATTTATAACAGCCTGACTAATTGCTTTTAAAGAAAGCTCCTCCACTCCCATTTCATCCAATGTTTCCTTAATAGCACCATAGGAGATATTGAAAACAGGCTTTTTGGACAATCTGAGATTCACCTTGGTGATGATATACTTATCTCGCTGTGGACCTTTGAAAACTGAGTACCTGTATCCAAACTTGCAATCCTCATTGAAGAAGCGAACAATCTTTCCTGTCTTTACCTCATATGCTTCCAGTGAATGAAACACTTCTTTCACTTCAACACCATAAGCACCAATATTTTGCATAGGGGCAGCACCTATGGTTCCTGGTATTAAAGAGAGATTTTCTATACCTCCATAGTTGTTTTCCACTGCCCAAAGAACACATTGATGCCAGTTCTCTCCTGCTCCAAAAGATACCAGTATAGAATCTTCAGCATCCTCAACTATATCAATGCCAGAAATTTCCATCTTCAATACCATCCCTAGAAAATTTCTGGTAAACAGCACATTAGACCCTCCACCAAGAATCATTTTCTTGATGGACTTGTACCTGTCTGATTTGAACAAGTCAGACAAATCCTCCACTTGTTGGATGGATGCCTTTAAGTCGGCGATCGCATCTATTCCGAAGGTATTATGCGGCTTTAGGGAAAAGTTCTCTTCTACTAACAACTTCTGGTCGATTGGATGAAGTGCAAACGTACGGATTATAATCCTTAATTAATTCTCGAAGACGATTTTGCCATCGATGATGGTCATCTTTACTTTAGCCTTTAAAATCTCCTCATCAGCAACGGTCATAATATCGGTGTCCAGCACTGTAAAATCAGCTAGTTTTCCTTCCTCAATTGAACCAGTTACATCCTCCATGAAGGCTCCATAAGCCGGCCAAATCGTGTAGGATTTCAAAGCTTCTTCTCGAGTCATTTTTTGAGTTGGTTCATAACCTCCTTCAGGATTTCCTTTTAATGTCTTCCTACTAACGGAAGCATAAAAACTGGCTAATGCACTTACTGGCTCTACAGGAGCATCCGTTCCATTGACGATTTTCGAACCATTATCAATTAATTCACTCCACATATAGGCTCCATTTTCTATTCGTTCCTTACCTAATCGGTCAATAGCCCAAGGCCTATCGGATGACATGTGAATGGCCTGCATGGCAGGCAGAACGCCTAATTCTGCAAATCGAGGAATGTCTTCTGGATGTATGTGTTGAGCGTGCTCAATTCTAAACCTGGAGTCTTTGGCTTGCTCAGGGTATTTGCTAAAAGCTCTTTCATAGATATCCAAAACCTCTCTATTAGCTCTGTCGCCAATGGCATGGGTACACATTTGAAAGCCGTTTTTCAGACCTTCCATTACCACCTCTTCAATATCTTCCATAGGGGTAACATTGTGTCCATGGACCCCCTCCGCATCACTATACTCTTCAAGCAACCAGGCACCTCTAGAACCTAAGGCACCATCTGCATAAAGTTTGATGGATCGTATATTTAGATGATTGTTATACAATCCAATCTGTGGTCCTTTTTCATAATAGGTATCCAATAAAACGGAGTCCATCCCCGAGAGCATCACATGAAGTCTGATTTTCAGCTCCTCATTTTGTGCAAACTCTTCAAACACCCCGATATCATCTGCTTTTGATCCTGCCTGATGCAATCCAACTATTCCATTTTTAAGACACTCATTAATGGCTAACTGTAGCTTTCGTGCCTTCAGCTCCTTGGTTTCTTTAGGAATCACTTGAGATACCAACCGGCTTGCTGTTTCATTTAATAAACCTGTTGGCTGACCTGTCACATCTTTAAATACTTCTCCCCCATTTGGATCTGGAGTGTCTTTAGTAATCCCTGCTGCTTCTAGCGCTTTTGCATTCACCAAACTAGCATGTCCACTGGCGTGACTTAAATAAACTGGATGATTCGGAACTGCCTCACTCAATTCATGATGGGTAGGAAATCCTTTAAAAATATTTTCTGGAGTCTCATTCCATTTATCCTGATGCCAACCCCTTCCGATAATCCAGGTTCCTTCAGGAGTTTCTTCAGCGTGTTTTCTCACCATCTCCACTACCTCTGAATAACTTTGGGCTCCCATCAGATCCACATTTACCAGATTAGCGCCAACTCCCATGATGTGTGCATGTCCCTCAATAAATCCGGGATAAATGAAATGTCCTTTAAGATCTAATACCTCTGTACTATCTCCTTGATAAGCTAATATTTCATCACGAGTTCCAACCTTTACTATTTTCCCTTCTTTCACCGCCACTGCTTCTGCAGTAGTTTGGGCATCATTTGCAGTGTACACCTTGGCATTAATTAGAATGGTATCAACAGGATCCTTAGCTGGTTGGCAGCTGAATATCAATGTGATAAGTAGAATTGGAAATAGTATCCTAAGCTTCATAGTTCTATACAGGAATTGGTTGAAGATAATGGGTCGAAATTACTCTTTTTTAGTTAAAAGCATTAGCTTTGCGCCTCCATTCAAGTGAATGGCTTTCTGGGTTGAAAAGTTCAGATTGTTTTATAACCAAACCTTTATCACCCCGACTCGAGTGATAAGAGTGTAATTAGAGTCATTTTTTATTATGGCAGAAGAAAAGAAAGAAGAGCTTCAAGAAGAGAAAGTAGAAGCTCAAGCTGAGTCTACAGAAGCAACATCTGAAGAGACAAAAGCAGAAGAATCAGCACCTGCAGCGACAGAAGCTGAGCCAGCCAAAGAAGAAGTGAAAGCGGAAAAAGAAGTTCCTTTCACTGAGGAGGCAAAAACTCCAGAAGTAGCTGCTCCTATTGCACAACCTGTAACTGACGTTTGGGATACTGCACAGGATGACGGTTTTGGAGAAGAATACTCTGAAGCAGACCGCAAAAAAATGGAGGCTCTTTACGAGGCTACATTGAACCAAATCACCGAAAAAGAGGTGATGACTGGTGTTGTTGTTGGTATCACTGACAGAGATGTAATTGTAAACATCGGTTTCAAATCAGACGGATTGGTTTCACTTTCTGAATTCAGAGATGTGGATCTTAAGACTGGTGATGAAGTAGAGGTTTACGTAGAAGAGCAAGAAAATGCTAACGGCCAACTAGTTCTATCTAGAAGAAAAGCTAAAATCGTTAAGGCATGGGAAAACATCCAGAAAGCATTGGATGAGGACCTTGTTATCGACGGTATGGTTAAGAGAAGAACAAAAGGTGGTCTTATCGTAGATATTTACGGTGTAGAGGCGTTCCTTCCAGGTTCACAAATTGATGTGAAGCCAATCAGAGACTTTGATGTGTTTGTTGGTAAGAAAATGGAAGTGAAAGTTGTTAAAATCAACTACACTAACGATAACGTAGTAGTATCACATAAAGTATTGATCGAGAAGGATATCGAGAAGCAAAAAGCTCAAATCCTTGAGAACCTTGAAAAAGGTCAGGTACTGGAAGGTGTGATCAAAAACATGACCAACTTCGGTGTATTCATCGACCTTGGTGGTGTGGATGGCCTACTACACATTACAGATATTTCCTGGGGACGTATCAATCATCCAGAAGAAGTTCTTTCACTTGACGAAAAAGTTAACGTGGTTGTTCTTGACTTTGATGATGATAAGAAGAGAATCTCTTTGGGTATGAAGCAATTGACTGCTCACCCTTGGGACTCACTGGATAAAGATCTTGACGTAGGATCGAAAGTAAAAGGTAAGATCGTAAACGTAGCAGATTACGGTGCATTCCTTGAAATCATCCCTGGTGTTGAAGGTTTGATCCACGTTTCTGAAATGTCTTGGTCTCAGCACTTGAGAAATCCACAAGATTTCATCAGCGTTGGAGACGAGCTTGAGGCAGTTGTATTGACTATCGATAGAGATGAAAGAAAAATGTCTCTAGGTATCAAGCAATTGACTGAAGATCCTTGGACTAAACAAGACGTATTGACTAAATACGCTGTTGGAACCAAGCATTCAGGTATTGTAAGAAACTTGACAAACTTCGGATTGTTCATTGAACTAGAAGAAGGTATCGACGGTTTAGTACACGTGTCTGATCTTAGCTGGACTAAGAAAATCAAACATCCATCTGAATTCGTGAAGGTAAGTGAAAACCTTGAAGTAGTGGTGATGGAACTTGATGTAGAGAACAGAAGATTGGCTCTTAGCCACAAACACCTTGAGGAGAACCCATGGGATACTTTCGAAACAGTATTCACGAGAGGATCTGTTCATAAGTGTACTGTGATCTCTATCAACGACAGAGGTGCTATCCTTGAGCTTCCTTACGGTATCGAAGGACAAGTTTCTACTAAAAACCTACAGAAAGAAGAAGGCGGAAACGCATCTGAGGGTGAAACTTTAGACTTCAAAGTAATGGAATTCTCTAAAGATGATAAGAGAATCCTTCTATCACACACTGCAACCTGGAAAGAGGGTGCTGAGCAACCAGCTCCAGCTCCAGCTAAGAAGGCAGCAGGTGGAAAAGGTAAAGGAAACACTTTGAACAAAATCAACAATGAGTCTGAGAAATCTACTCTAGGTGATTTGGATGCACTATCTGCTCTTAAAGAGAAGATGGAAGAAGCAGCATCTAA
>PBTY01000104.1 GCA_002729235.1 Rickettsiales bacterium
TATTTCCCTCTATAAATTTATAGAGTAATTTCTAAAAAACAAGCATTTTAAAAGATTTTTAATTTTTTCTAAATTTGTTTTAAAATTACCTGCTTTTTACAAAAGTTAAACTTTTTAATTTTTAAAATAGAAAAAAAATAAATTTAAAAAGCTTTTTTTATAAAATTATTATGCCTTAAAAAATTAACATATAAAATTAAATTTAAAACCCATTCAACCATTATTTAATTCTTCATAAATTTATGTTTTTATTTTTTTATAAGCTTATAAAAAATTAATACATAAAACTAAATTTAAGAGCCGTAAAATACTTTGCAGGGGATACCCTGCAAAACTATATTTCCCTCTATAAATTTATAGAGTAATTTCTAAAAAACAAGCATTTTAAAAGATTTTTAATTTTTTCTAAATTTATTTTAAAATTACTTACTTTTTACAAAAGTTAAACCTTTTAATTTTTAAAATAGAAAAAAAAGAAATTTATAAAATTATTACACATTAAAAAATTAAGATATAAAATTAGCTTAAGTTTTACGTAACATTATTTAATTTCTAACCCGCAAAATTTTTATCTTTTTATAAGCTTATAAAAAATTAATGCATAAAACCAACTCCAAATTATATTTTTATATTTTATAAAATAACTTTAAAATATATTTATAACATAAAAAACTAATACTATAAAAATGCAAAAGATTAAAACCCGATTTTAAAAAATAATTACTTGACTAAAAATTACATAGTACAATACTATACTTACCTTTTATTTTTAACTATTAGATAAAGAATAAAATATTAAAACCCCTATAAACCCTTTTAGGCTTTATATTCTTAACTACCCGTTTTATTAAAGGTACTTGTTCTAACTTAGCTTTACTAAAATTAGAGCGCTCGTCACAAACAAAATCCTTGGAAAAAATACTTGAAACACTATCATGTAAACTTTGATAAAATCGTTTAAAAGGTAATGTACCTAATATACGCCCTAAATATGCAGGAAACCCAATAATAGTTTGAAATTTAGATTTTGGTTTTATTTTACTTAAAATATACTCTTTCATAATATAAAACTTATCATTTAAAATAAGCTTAGCTAAACTATATCCAATACTTATACGTACACGTGTTCTCCAATTTGGTGTTAACGCATCAATAATAATAATAACAAAAACAATTAAAGATAGTATTGAAATATGTGAACCTAAAGTTGCAATAAAATTCCAACCAGCATAAGCATCAGGATAATCCGGTATTCTTCTTGGCATTCCAGCTAAACCTAAAAAATGCATTGGAAAAAAGGTTAAATTAACTCCAATAAAAAATAACCAAAAATGAATTTTACTTAATACTATACTATAATTGCAACCACTAATTTTTTCAAACCAAAAATAAACACCAGCAAAAATTCCAAAAACAGCTCCCATTGATAAAACGTAATGAAAATGAGCAACCACATAATAAGTATCATGCATTACTGCATTAATTGCTGAATTAGATAAAACAACCCCAGTAACACCACCTACAGTAAATAAAAAAATAAAACCTAATGCAAATAAAATTGGTGTGTTAAATATAATAGATCCTTCCCATAATGTAGCAATCCAACTAAACACTTTTACACCTGTTGGTACTGCAATAACCATTGTAGCTGCTGTAAAATATGCTCTTGTATCAACATCTAACCCAACAGTAAACATATGATGAGCCCAGACAACAAAACCCATAATACCAATTGCAATCATTGCATAAACCATACCAGCATAACCAAAAACAGGCTTTCTAGCATGCCTAGAAACAACATGGCTAATAATACCAAATGCAGGTAAAATTAAAATATAAACTTCTGGGTGACCAAAAAACCAAAATAAATGCTGAAATAAAACTGGATCCCCACCACCTGCTGGATCAAAAAATGTTGTGTTAAAATTTCTATCTGTTAATAACATTGTAATAGCTCCAGCTAATACAGGTAAAGCTAATAATAATAAAAAAGAAGTTACTAAAAGTGCCCAAACATATAAAGATAACCTATGCATAGTTAAACCTGGAGATCTCATATTAATTACGGTTGTAATAAAATTAATAGCTCCAAGAATTGATGCTGCACCAGATAAATGTAAACTAAAAATTGCTAAATCTACAGCTGGTCCTGAGTGAGCCAAAATACTACTTAACGGCGGATATACAGTCCAACCTGTTCCTGCCCCATTTTCAACATTTACCGAAGCAAATAACAAAAGTAATGACTGTGGTAACAACCAAAAACTAATATTATTCATTCTTGGAAATGCCATATCTGGAGCACCTATCATAATTGGTAAAAAAAAATTTCCAAACCCACCAATTAAAGTAGGCATTACCATAAAAAAAATCATTAAAAATGCATGCCCTGTAACTAAAACATTATACAAATGATAATTGCAAGATAAAAGCGGACTTTCTGGCACAGCTAATTCTAAACGTATAATCATAGACATAAGAGTACCTAAAATACCACTAACTGCTCCAAAAATAAGATATAAAAAACCAATATCTTTATGGTTAGTTGAAAAAAACCACCGAAGAGTAAATTTTGAAAGCATTCGTAAAACTAAGCTGCTTTTTATATCTTGGCTAGATGAAGCACATAAAAAAATTGATTTAAATTTATTATATATATAAGACCACAAAAGAATATTATTGAACAACAAAATTTTTATTGATTATAAATGTAAAAACTATTTATTGAAATAAACTTGTTTTAGAAATAGAAAATTCCTCTTTTCTTAACTCTTGTGAACATTTTGCTAAAACGAATGAATTATTAGTAGCATTATTTGTTCTAAAAAAATCTTCAACAATTAATTTTAAAGGGTATTTACTAAAATTATTTTTAAAAGCACACCAAAAATCATAATTATAAGATGTCGTTAATAAAAGTTTTTTATTAAATAATTCGGGGTTTAATAAAACTTCCCTAAATATAGAAAATAATAATGGTCGTGTAACAAGAAAAGAATTTCTTTTATTAACTATTACTCGAGTTTTATTAAAAATATTTATTTTAAATTTTTTAGAGTTAATATAATAAGCAGCTAATGCTTCTAAAAAATTTTTTAAATAAAAATTTAATGTATTTGTATTACTATTATTTTTATTAAAAATAAGCGAAAATTTTTGAGGGCGTTGTTCTAAATTTAAAAAAGTAGACCCGTTCAAAAAAAAATTCATTTGAAAAATTTCTGCCCTCTTAATTAAACGCGCTGAAGTAGGATATGGATTAAACCACTCCACTCTTGTTCGTGGTGATTTAAGAACTTTTTTTCTAAAATCATATGTATCTTCTAATAAAAACACGCATGTTTTTTCACTTTTCAACAAAGTCTTTTTTGTAACAGACCCAATATTTAATAATTTTTTAGATTCAGCATTACAGCGAGTTTGAACAGATAAAATATGCAAATTCTTTTTTTTTAAAATATTTAAAAAAGACAAGTCAACGCGATTCTCAATGGATCTACCATATATTATAAATAAATCTAAATTAAAAAATAATTTTCTAAAGTAATAATTCTTGTTAGAAAAAACATTTAAAACGTCAGCTAGACCTAATTTTAAAAAAGTATTAGGGTAGTGAAACGTTACAATATTCCCTAACTCATAAGTTTTAACTTTTTGCTTCAAAAAATTTACTTTTAAACGTGTATTCAATAAAACACATTCAACATTTAAATTTGAAGATAAAATTAAGCATGCTCCATTTTTAGTTTGTATGTCATCAGAGACTTTTGCTTTATTACCCCAAAAATAAATATTAGATATATTTTTATTTTTCGTTAAAGTTTTAACTTTAACACGACCACGACTTAAAAATGCAATTTGCTTAAAAATGTTTAAATACTCTAAGCATAACTCATCACTAACTAATAAAGTAATATAGGAAAGTTTAAATAAAAAAGAAAAATTATGTCTATCACTTATATTTTTAAATGTTTTAACCCTTTTAAAATTATCTTGACATAAACCAAATCTTGCTTTATCTGAAATCCAAGATTCATTTAAACTTTTATTCTTTTTTGGCAAAACACGTACAATATCTAAACCTTTATAATTAAAATAAATATTACCCCCTAAACCGTCCAATAAATCAATACTTTCTACAGATTTTATTTCCCAAGGCCTAACTTGAAATGAATATGGTTTTATTGTCAAAGCACCAACAGGACATAAATCAACTACATTTGAAGTAATACCAGAAAAATTATTTTTTTTAATAAATTTTCCAATCTCACTGCGTAATCCACGGTTTAAAGTTCCCATTAATTTTACACCAACAATTTCTTCATTAAAACGTACACACCTAGTACACAAAATACACCTATTTAATATTGTTTTAATCAATGGCCCACAATAATGGTCTTCTATACCTCTACTATTGAAATACCACCTGCTTAAATTACTTCCAAAAATTCTAGCATGGTCTTGCAAATCACATTCACCTCCTTGATCACAAATAGGACAATCTAACGGATGATTTATTAAAAGTGACTCTAAAATATTTTCACGCGCTTTTAAAACTAATGGACTTTTTGTACTGATTCTTTGATTTGGAAGTATTGGTGCAGAACAAGATGTAATAGGTTTCAAAGACTTCTCAACTTCAACTAAACACATCCTACAATTACCTGCTATAGATAAATTTTCATGATAACAAAATCTTGGTACCTTTATACCTACAAATTTACAAGCTTCTAATATGGATAATGATTTTTTAACCATATAACCTCTTTTATTAATAACTACTGGAATCAAACTTAATTTCTTTACAAATTGATGTGAAACTTAAAAATTTTTAACTTTATATAATAATTTTAAATCCTTTTTTAACATTTAATTTATTATTTTCAATAACGATAACCTGATTAAAAAAACTTTTTTAATTAAATTTAAAAAAACTTTAGGATTTAAAAATTTAATAAAATTTTGAATTTTAAATGATGTGTGAAAAAAGCACAAATTTTGTACTTTGATAAAATATAAATTAAAAGAAGATAATTTAATATTTTTAAAAACATCAACAATTAATTTAAATTTATTAACTCCTACATACTTTAAATATTTATCCGCTTTAAAAGTTAATTTAAAATTTTTATTTAACTTTTTAAAAGCATACCTTAACAAATAACTTATAGTTAAATTATTTTTGGATTTAAGCACAGGTGATACAATAAAGTACTTACTAGATTTAAACAGACGTATAAAATTAATATAAGAAATTTTTTTCTTTAAAGATTTCATATAAAATATTTTAAATATTTTAAAAAGATATATTTCAAAACTAAATAATACTCCATGGTTTTATAAGCTTTAAACAGCTTAATATATCTAACTAAAAAAGTACTAAAAACTGAATAACAAGTAAAAATATATTTAAACTGACCTAAAACTAATAAACGCCGCTTTGAAGAGCTGCGACTAAAATTATGACAGTAACCTCCATTTACTAAATTTAATGTAGAAAAATGGCTTTTTAAAAAATTCCCCCCCATAGCCGAATATATTATAATGTAATTTGTACAAGCTAAAAACTTTGCCTTGGCTAGACACAAATTAGAATAAGAAATATAACCAAATATACCTTTTGAAAACCCAAAACACCCACCCCTAACTATTTTATATAAAAAAAATGAATCTTTAATAACAGACCAATATTTTAAACGGTTATAAAATATTGAAATTAAATTGTTTGAATTAACTTTTAAACCAACACCTTTAAAGTATAAAAAATAAAGCTTTGAATGACTATATAAAAAAACATTACAACTTAAAGTACAACCAGGCTTTAATATTTTTTTTTCATATAACGGATTCAAAATACGTGAAATTAAAAAAAATTGCGAGGTAAAATTATCTATTAGAATTACTTTTTTAAAAGGCTTTAAAAAAAATTTATGAATTAAAAACTTTGAATATACATTATGTGATAAATACTTTGCAATAAAAATTTTACTCAAATTAAATTTTGAAAAAAAAAAATTATTAGTTTTCATAACTATTTAAATTTATTAAATATTATTTTTGTTGGTATAGGTAACTTTACTTTTGCAATAGCTAAAGCTTGAACTGCTCGCTTTGTATGTTCAGTACTAATATCACAAATTAAAATTCCAGCCGATGCTTTATAAACCCAAGAATCAATTTTACTTTTACCTTTACCCATTCTAGTTGCTGTCTTTGACTTTTTACTTAAAGCACCATTTGGAAAAGGATAAATTTTTAATTTACCAAATTTTTTAATTATTTTATTTACTGTTTGATGTACTGATTCTAATTGTTTAGGTGTGATAAAACCAAATGCAGTAGTTTTTAAACCTACAACACCTCCTTTAATTATTGAATAAGATAAATTTTTATTTACACGACGAACAACACGTGCTTTATGACATTTTTTAAACTTGTTTTTTTTAGGATTAAACATATATTATTTTTAATTTAAAGTATTGGAACTACTTGATCTATAAACCCAAATTTTTAAACCAAATACACCATAAACTGTAAAAGCATGAGCTTTTGCAAACTCTATGTTTTTACCTAAACTTTGAAGTGGTATTTGACCTAATGAAATTACATAATTACTACTACGTGGCTTACCTTTTAATTTTCCACCTACAATGAACTTAACACCCATTATATTTGATTTTTTAAAGTTTTTATTAGATATTAAACTATTAAATAATTGTTTCATTAACAATAAAAAACGAGCATGCTTTTTCTTTTGTAGAATTCTGAAAATTTCTACAATTACTTTAATAAAAAAATTTAAACTTAAAGCACCAACACCAAACAAACAACTTAACTTAATAAAATCTAGAAAAAAATTAAATCGCCTAGGAAATAATGATGTAGACATTCTTTTAAATTTTTTAAAAAAAATAAAAACTAAATTTTCTTTATCTTTACTTTTTAAAATTAAATTAGTTAAAGTAAATTTAATTATAATTAAATTTTTTTTTAAATAGCTTAACTCTTTTAAAAATAAAGGTAAATTACTTTTTTTTAACTGTTTGTTGACAACTTTTAAATTTTTTAAAGATAATACTTTTGATGTGCGAAAAAAAACATTAAAATTAAAAAAAATTTTATTTTCAAAAAAATTTAAATTACTATTAACTAAAAATACTTTACGTATTTGAAGAAGCCTTGTAAAAGATTTTAAAAAAATGCTCCCATATAAAAATTCATTTATATCTAACCTATAAAAATTTAAGTTATTAAAAGAATTTCTTAAAGTTATAATATTAGCTTTTTGACCCATAATTATTTATTTTTTATTTTTTTTACCATATTGCTGTCTACTCGTTGAAAACTCTCCAAATTTATACCCAACTTTCTCTCTTGTAATCACAATTGGTTTAAATATTTGACCATTATAAATTAATGCTTTCTTATTTATATAATTACTAGGTACAACAGAACGCCGTGACCAAACCCGTATTATATACTTGTTCTTTTTTTTAACTTTTTTTAATATATTTTTATCAATATAAGGTCCTTTCCACTTTGAACGACTCATTTTACTCTACTAAAATTATTTTTTTAAATTTAGACCTCGAAGTTGAACGAAATCTAAAAGGCTTACCCCAAGGAGTTACCCAATCACACCCACCGGGCGTTCTACCACCATGTGGGTGATCAACCGGGTTTTTTGCAATACCACGTACATGGGGCCGAAAACCCTTTAACCTATTTCTACCAGCTTTACCCATTCGAGTTAAATTATGGTATATATTAGATACTACACCTAAAGTACTAAAACAATAAGCAGAAACAGTTATAACTTGATTAGAAGGTAAACGAACTTTACAAAACTCATCATCACGTTGAAGCAGTTGACAAAACGTACCTGCTGCTAAAGCATATTGAGGAGTTTTAAAAAACCCTGACGCAACTGCAGAACAAATTGCTCCATTTGGATGATTTTTTAACCTAGAGCGAAAACCTACTTTATAAAACATCTTATTTATCGTACAACCTAAAATAGATCCAGCATATAAAGATTTTTGAGTTAATACATAGCTAAATTTAAATGTTAAAAAATCAAAAAATAATGATACGAATGAACTTCTGTTAGGATCATAAAAAGTAAACAAAAGTACTCCTAAAGTAGGTTTATTAAAAAACTTTAATTGTCTATAAAGCTTTTTACATCCACCCCCTTTATTACCTATTGTAATATGACCTGTACTTTTAGAGCGCCCAACACCTTTAGTTACGTTAAAAACTAAATGTTTTAATAAATTATTTTGTTTGCAAAGTAAATATTTTTGAATAAATTTATAATGCCTACGACCTGGAGTATATGTCCCCCCTTTAATTATTTTCATACATTTTATCTAATTAGCAAAGGTGAACAGTGGGAGTCGAACCCACAATTTTTAAAGCCACAATTTAACACTTTGCCATTTAAGTTATGCTCACCAATTACTTTAATGCTTATATATAAATCTAATAAGCCCAAGTAGACTTGAACTACTGACCCCACGCTTATCAGGCGTATACTCTTTACCTCTGAGCTATGAGCTTTATTATTTTTATACATCTTACAGGATTTGAACCTGTACGCTATGACTTAGAAAACCACTGCTATTCCATTAAGCTAAAGATGTTTTTTATTAAAAAAAATAATTTATATTTTTATTCCAGCCACACGTTCCCGTACGACTACCTTGTTACGACTTCATCCCGGTTACAAATCTGATAATACTATTCTTTTTATTAATAAAAAACTTAAAAACTATTTTAAAGAAATTATTAAATCATCTACTAAATTATTAAATATTTCAAACCAAACTTGCTCCCAGCACGTGACGGGCGGTGTGTACAAGATCTAAGCACATATTCACCGTAGCATGCTGATATACGATTACTCGTGATTCCTCCTTCATAATGGCGAGTTGCAGCCACTATTCCGAACACAGAAAATGTTAAAGATTTACTTTAAATTACTTTATGGTACAACTTTTTGAGTTTTCTATTGTAGCACATGTGTAGCCCAGTTTATAAGGGCCGTAAGGGCTTGACGTGATTCTCGCCTTCCTCAATTTTATTAAAAGCAGTTTTTTATGAGCAGACTTTTATTTACTTCTAAATAAGAAATATCTAACATAAAATAAGAGTTACGTTCGTTAAAGGAGTTAACCAAACACCTCACGGCACGAACTGACGACAGCCATGCAACACCTGTATTAACACTTTTAAAAATTAACTATATTTATATTTTTTAAATATTTTGTTTTTCAACAAAAAAAATTAATATACAAAAACTGGTAAGGTTTCGCGCGTATTATCGCATTAAACCACATGCTCCACCACTTGTGTAGACCCCCGTCAATTCCTTTGGGTTCCAGTTTTGCAACCGTACTCCCCAGGCGGAGTGTTTACGCGTTAGCTGTATACAAAAATTTCCTTTTGTATTAACACTCATCTTTGACAGCATAGACTACCAGGGTATCAAATCCTGTTTGCTCCCTATGCTTTCGTTCCTCAGTGTCAGTATAAGTCTAGATAACCGCTTTCGCCACTGGCATTCCTTTATAAATCTCAGGATTTTACTCCTATTTATAAAATTCTATTATCCTTTACAAAACTCAAGAAGAAGTATATTATAAGAATTATTTAGTGTTACCCAAAATATTTTCCTTTAAATAACTAAATCCACCTACGAACCCTTTACGCCCAATCATTCCGGATAACGCCTACCCCCTTCGTATTACCGCGGCTGCTGGCACGAAGTTAGCCGGGGCTTTTTTAAAAAAAACGTCAAACTCATTTTTTAAATTTAAAACTTTACAACCGAGTCATAAATCACTTTAATCCTCTTTTGTGTTGGCCTCGTTTACATAACATCACTGGATCAAGCTTTCGCTCATTGTCCAAGATTCCACACTGCTGGCACGAAGCCTGGGCCTTATCTCAGTCCCAGTGTGACTGTACATTTTCTCAAACCAGTTAAACATCATAGGCTTGGGTAGCTTTTACCTAACCAACTACCTAATATTAAACTAAAACAATCTTAAATCAATGTTATATCTTTTTATTTAAATATTTTCAATACAAAGTATTTATTAGAAAACTCTAATGTTGATTTATTTAAAATTTAAGGTAAAATTTTTAGTCTTTACTCACCTGTACGCTAAGTTATAAAAACTTTAACTAGCATATGTTAAACCATGTTATTAGCGTTCACCCTGAGCCAGGATCAAACTCACTGCAAATATAGCCAATTATATTTGACTAAATGCTAATAAAATGGGTCCTTTTTTAAACATAACTCTTATTCTTTACTTATTTGTTTAAAAGGTTTATTAGTACTTCTTAACTTCAACTTCACAGTTGTTACATTATAAGCCTATCAACGTAAATATTCTATTACGACCTTAAAAAATTATTTTGAGGTAAACTTCTTACTTATATGCATTCAGTAATTATTTTTTATAAACGTAGCTACTCAGCATTGCTTTTGATTAAACAACTGATACACCAGAGGTTTTACGTAATTTGGTCCTCTCGTACTAAAATTTAATCCTCTCAATTTTTAACAATTACAGTAGATAGGGACCGAACTGTCTCACGACGTTCTAAACCCAGCTCACGTACCACTTTAATCGGCGAACAGCCGAACCCTTGGAACCATTTACAGCTCCAGGATGTGATGAGCCGACATCGAGGTGCCAAACGATATCGTCGATAGGAACTCTCAAAAATCATTAGCCTGTTATCCCCGGCGTACCTTTTATTCGTTGAGTGATGACCTTTCCACACAGAATCACCAGATCACTATGACCGACTTACATCCCTGTTTGATTTGTTAATCTTTCAGTCAAATAGATATGCCATTATGCTCCCAAATAAAATATATTCGAATCTACCTTTGTACGCCTCCGTTACTTTTTAGGAGGCGACCGCCCCAGTCAAACTACCTATCATAAGCTGTTTATAAAATTAAGTAAAATCAAAATTTAAGGGTGGTATTTCACTGGACACTTACGTTCCCACCTATTCTTCACAAAAATGTTAATTTTACAACTTATAACTATAGTAAAGGTGCACGGGGTCTTTCCGTCTAGCTGTAATTAACCCGCATCTTCACGGGTATTTCAAATTCACCAAGCATATGTTGGAGACAGCGGAGAAGTCGTTACACCATTCATGCAGGTCGGAACTTACCCGACAAGGAATTTCGCTACCTTTGGACCGTCAGAGTTACAGCCGCCGTTTACTGGGGATTAGTTTGATTGCCTTAGCAAACGCACATCACCTTGCAGCACCGGGCAGGTGTCAGCCTCTATACATCTTTTTTCAAATTTGCAGAGACATGTGTTTTTATTAAACAGTCGCTTCCCCTTCTTTAATGACAATAAACAAAAATTATTGTTTATTACTCCTTTTTCCGAAGTTACAGAGCTAATTTGCCGAGTTCCTTCAACATACTTATCTTGAACGCCTTAGTATATTCTACCAATCTACCTGTGTCGGTTTAGGGTACGGTATTTCATGTTCAGCTGTTTCCAGAAAATTTTTTAACATCAAAGAAATCACTATTATTTAATGTATTTAAAATTTTGTAACTATAAAACTAAACTTCCCATTAGCTTATACTTTTGTAATTTGCCTTAGGGACCGCATATTTTTAAATTAAAATTACGATTTTTTTAAAAATTGAATCGAAAACCTTAGATTTACGGCGATAACGTTATTTCGTTATTTTTAGCTACTAATGCCAGTATCCTCACTTTTATTATTTAAAGTTATTTTAACAAATAACCTTTATCAATATATAAAACGTTCTGCTAACTATAATACTAAGTCGGCTATTAATTTAGACTCACTAAATTTTTGATACAAAATAACTAAATCAATGAGCTGTTACGCTTTCTCAAAAAAATGACTGCTTCTAAGCCTACTTTATGATCGTCTCTGTTATTTGCAATCTTAACACTTAACTAATATTAAAGGCCTTATTAAATATACTGGGCTGTTTCCCAATGGACTATCGACCTTTGCACCGATAGTCTGACTCCACAAAAAGTATCAAAAATTTATTCGAAGTTTTTCAAAGTTTAGTAAGGTCTACGACCCCCTTTACTTTAAAAGTGCTCTACCCAAATTTTGATTTATTGCAGGCTATACTAAAATATATTTCGCAGAAAACCAGCTATCCCTAAGTTTGATTAGCCTTTCACCCCTAACCACAAGTCATCCCAATTTTTTTCCACAAATACGGGTTCGGTCCTCCAAATTACGTTGCCATAAAAATATCAACCTGCTCATGGTTAGATCACTTAGCTTCGGGTTTTATAAAAAAGACTATAGCTACTATTTCAAACAATCTTGACTTATCTTTGTCTACACGAAGTTTAAACTTGCCTTCCTTATAAACTCACTGGCCCATTATGCAAAAGGTACGCTATAACTAATTAATTAGCTCTAACAGCTTTAATGCACTAAATTTTAGGTTCTTTTCACTCTAAAAAAGTCCTTTTTCACCTTTCCCTTACGGTACTTGTTCACTATCGATCATTAAAAACTTTAGGCACGAAGGTAGATCTCCTAAATTAACAACAAATTTAACATAATCCGTCATTTATTAAAAAACAAATAAAAAGTACTACAGGACTAAAACCTTCTTTGGAATTCATACATTTTACTTGCTTTTTTGCCTTACAATATATTCGCTCACCACTACTAACATTTTCTCGTTTGATTTATATTACAGGTTACTAGAATGTTTTACTTCACCTAATTAACTCTTCCAAAGATAAATTTTTTAATAAGTTATTAGGTTTCACTTTAATAAAATCTTACCTACTTAATGCAGTACACAACTTAAGTATTTTTAATGCCAAGGCAGCCTTTTAGTGCACTCACTAAATACACTAATATGAGTCCCTTCTTAAAAAGTATTTAATATTAATAAATTATAACAATGAAGATCAAATTTGATTTTCTGTTTTAACTTTTTAAACAACTAAATTCTTTTTAACAAAATACTCAATTGCTAACCAAGCGAATTACTCCTTATCCCAAACTATCCAAACTATTATAGAATAAAATAATATTTAAATAATTTAAATAAAGCAACTCTTTTATAAATACCCCACCCTTACTTTACTGCTTAATTATACACATATATACAGACACATAGCGTAGCTTTTTTCTATAAAACAAAATAAAAATTCGAAATTATCCAATATTGCTATTTTTCAAAAAATGGAAAAAGAAAATAATTTTTGCTTCAGCAAAGCATTTTGAAAAAACCGAAATTTACTTTTCAACAAAAGATCTACGAAAGCTAGTTAGCAATTAACTACAGAATAAAAACTAGCGTTAACA
>PBTY01000105.1 GCA_002729235.1 Rickettsiales bacterium
GCTCATAGCATAGGTGTCGCTGCATTTATACATGCAGTTCAGGAATATGACATCAAGGTAAAAGGTGCCTTATTAGTAGCTCCAAGTGATGCCGAAAAGCCAGGTTATCCAAAAGAAATTACCGGATTCGCTCCTATTCCAAGAATCAAGCTACCTTTTCGATCTATCGTGGTAGCTAGCGGCAATGATCCTGCGGTCCATATTACACGAGCCACAGAGTTTGCCATCGACTGGGGAAGTACTTTATATGTGCTAAAAGAAGCTGGTCATATCGAAACCAAGAGCGGTTATGGAGAATGGTTTGAAGGATTGAGGTTGTTGAAGTCACTTACTCAGAAGTAATGCTTTTACTTTCTAATTACCTCCAAAAGAATTAACTAGTATCCAATAATTATAAAAAGACATCAAAAATGGGTGGATTAGAAATACTAACAATCAGTATCATTATCGGAGGAGTACTTGGATATTACTTCAGAAGTAAAAAGATCAAACCAATTCTGGGAGTGATACTCGGAGTATTTGGAGCCGCAGTTATGGGATACTTACTGACTGAGATGGTCTACAGATCCACCTTCACTATTCCCCTATTTGCCATCATTGGTTCCTGGTTTTTTAACTTTATTGCAGCCAGGTTTGTGAAGTAATTAGACTTATACAAGCTTGACTTCCATTGGAGATAATGGTATTTTACCAGTAGTATAATGATTTATAACGCTTCATGGAACCAAGTTTTATCAAGTATCTGACATCAATTCTATTAATAGGTTTAGGTCTTTTTTAATTTATTAACCCTGAAAAAGCATTTAAAATGTAAGGATTCACATTCATAGCAATTTTTATAGGCTTTTGTGAGTGTGGGACAGATCAATTATTTTAGTACCAGTCAGCAAAGTATGGATATGGGTATCGTGCCTGGTTTCTATTAAAGGTAAATCATCAAAAATTCAATGACAGTTCAGAGAAGCCCTGACAAGGCATATTAGACAATGAACAACCAACCAACCATATCAACATCCAACAAGTCAATTGCAGTTCTACCTTTTGTCAATATGAGTACCGATGTTGAAAATGAATACTTCAGCGATGGCATTACCGAGGAGATCATCAATGCACTAACCACGATCAAGGGTTTAAAAGTCATTGCCCGTACTTCCTCCTTTGCGTTCAAGAATAAAAATATTGATATAAGAACCATAGGTAATCAGTTGGGAGTAAGCACTGTTTTGGAGGGGAGCGTTAGGAAAGCCAAAAACAGGGTTCGCGTTACGGCACAGCTAATCAGTACTGATGACGGTACGCACTTCTGGTCAAAGAATTTCGACCGGGAACTTGAGGATATTTTTTCGTTACAAGATGAGATCAGTATACTTCTTGCCGACCAAATCAGAGAAAATTTTGGTCATATTGAAATTCCGTCTGTGCTCCATGCAACCCCAACTCATAATATAAAAGCTTATGATTTATGGTTGAAAGGGAGTTATCATCTAAAAAGGAAAGATTTTGAGGACATTAAAGCTGCCATGAAATTCTTCAAGGCGGCAATTAAAGCTGACCCTAACTATTCAGAAGCTTACGCTTATTTGGGAGAAGCGTATATTCAAGCTGCGGCCTTCAATATGTTCCCAAATGATGAAGGGAATAACCTGGCAAGAATTGCCGCCAAAAGAGCCATAGAATTAAATGAAGAAAATGCAAAGGCACATTTGGTTCTGGCCTATATCGAACTGTTCTCTGATTGGAATTGGGACGATGCTCTGATATCGTACGATAAGGCAATAAAATATGGACATCCTGACCAAAATGAGTTCATATCCTATTATTATATATTTATCGAGGAGGATTTTGATAAAGCAATTCAAGTAGCGAAAAGGCAGATTGAAACTGACCCTCTTGATGTTCATACCCATTGGCAATTGGGCTTGATCTATTATTTTACCCGACGTTTTGAAAATTCAATTGTTGCATTTAATAAAGCCCTGGAAATTGACCCTAATTATGCAGAGGCACTTCGTTTTCGGGGTTTGGTCAATGGGTATTTGGGGAAATATAAGGATGCATTAATTGACATCAACAGGGCACTTGAACTTATAGGCGGCCTGGGACTTGCCAACTTTGATTTACTGGTGGTGAAAATACTAATGGGTAAGAATGAAGAGGTCTTAGCGATCTTGAAAAAAACAAAATTCCTGGACTCTTCTGATCCTGCAATTTTATATTCACTCTTAAATATGCCTAAAGAAGCCATTCACTGGTTAGATAAGGCGTACGAAGAACGCTCGGTAAATATGGCGACCCTGAAGGCTTTTTGGGTCTGGGATAATCTTCGGGAAAATGCCCGGTTCAAAGAGATTTACGCCCAAATGAATTTTCCCCCGTCCATTGAAAACAAGCCTAATCTTGAGCCTATAACAATTGCTGAACCCTCTTTAATTAACGCCTCCTTATTTAGCAAAAGTGAAATAGAATCTCATTTGGAACAATTGGATAAGCTAATGAAAGAAGATGAAGTCTATTTAGACCCAACAATTTCATTAAGGCAATTAGCAGAAAAGCTGGATATGCAGCCCAATAAATTATCCTGGTTACTCAATGAGCAAATCGGCAAGAATTTTAATGAATACATCAATGCCTTCCGCTTGATTTCTTTCAAAGAAAAAGCACTCGACCCAAAAAACAACAACCTCACACTTTTGGGTTTGGCCTATGAAAGTGGCTTTAGCTCCAAAACGGTATTCAATGTTTATTTTAAAAAAATGGAGGGTATGACTCCAAAAACATGGATCAAATCTCAATAAAGTAAAATGACAGGAGCTACTAACCAAAAGTTCACCCCCTATCAGTATCTCTTAGTAGCGATTATTACAGTAGTTTTCCTAACTATTGTTTTGGACTTCATGCTTACCTCAGCATTATCAGCGATCCTTCTTCCAAAACTTGAGATCACTACCCAGCAGTTTGGTTTACTTGCGTCTGCATATCCAATTAGTGCAGGTATATCCGCAATTTTATTATCCGGTTATGCCGACAAATTTGACCGGAAAAAATTACTCCTATTCTTTTACTCAGGCTTTTTGCTGGGTGTCTTGTTTTGTACATGTGCTCCTTCTTACCACGTATTGGTTGTTGCACGGATTATTACAGGCACATTTGGAGGTGCTGTTGGCCCCATTTGTTTTGCCATCATAGCTGATCTATTTGAGACGAACCAAAGAGGAAGGGCTATGGGATTTCTACAAATGGCTTCTGCAGGTAGTCAAATTTTGGGTTTACCACTTGCTCTCTACCTGGCTTCTGAGTGGGATTGGCATTTAGCTTTTGGTTTGATTTTGTTCATAGGAATCATTGCGGCTTTTCTCATTATTTGGAAAATCAATCCTGTGCATAAACACCTGCTCATTCCAGCAAAAGTCAAGCCCCTACTTCACTCACTAAAAATTATTAGTAATAGAAATTATCTAATTGTGTTTTTCAACAACACCCTTTTGGTAGCTGGAGATGTTATTTTGATGACCTTTAGTTCTGCATTTTGCACCAACAACCTTGGAGTAGATCTTGATAAGCTCCCTTTACTCTATGGGGTTGCCGGTGCTGCTACTTTCGTATTCTCCCCAATTATCGGTCGATTGACAGATAAATATGGAACACTAAATATTTTCGTGGTTGGGACTATAATTATGATAATCACGGTGACCGTTTTTACAAACCTGGGAATAAATCCTCTTTGGTCTGTTATCATCGTTCATACGCTAATTTTTCTGGGAGTTAATGCACGAAGCATCTCATCTTCAGCTATTGGAACGATTATTCCCGAAACAGAAGATCGAGGAGCATACATGGCGGTGGATGCGGCCATGCAACTGGCCATTGCAGGTATGTCCGCCGTGCTAGCAGGGCTGATAGTATTTCAATCGGAAGATGGGATGATAAATAACTTTCCTACCTTAGGTGCAGTGGTAGTTTCATTAATGATCCTAACCATTGGATTGATGTTTATCATTGATCGAATGGCAAAAAAGAAGAATAACGCAACAGATTAAAGTTTTGATATTCTACATTTTGCAAGCTTCTAATTAATCTGAAACAATTGAAAAAATTATTAATTAGGTATCATATAAGGTCGAAAATTGTCTGGATAGTGGTCTGCTTCCTTAGCCAATGTCTGTCGCATGAAAATGCATTAGCTAATGTTTCGAATAACGCCATTAATATTACACTACAACCACCAGAACAGGAACCCAAGAAAAACAAACTAAAAATTCTAAGGCAAACCATTCGTGGGCAGGTCATAGATGAGGATAGCAAATTACCGCTGATTGGAGTGACAGTATTGATTGAAGACTCTTCTCCACCTATTGGTGCAACTACTGACATTGATGGAAATTTCCGGATTGAAAAAGTGCCAGTCGGGCGCGTGAATCTGCAACTTTCACATATCGGTTATGAGAAAAAAGTAATTCCAAATATTGTGGTGAATTCCGCCAAGGAAGTGATCTTAAGCCTTACCCTACACGAGTATACTACCAAAATGAAGGAGATGACTTTGGTAGCACAAATGGACAAAGGATCTCCAATCAATGACATGGCATTGGTTAGCGCCAGATCAATATCTCCTGAGGAGTCAAACAGATATGCGGGGCCTTTTAACGACCCAACCCGAATCATGTCAAACTACGCTGGCATAGCATCAACTCAGGATGGTAGCAACGACATTATCGTTCGGGGCAACTCGCCTAAATACATCCAGTGGAGATTGGAGGGTGTACAAATCACCAATCCAAACCACTTCGCCAATCAAAGTGGGGTCGGTACAGGAGGCATCAGTGCACTCAACAACAATCTGCTGGCTACTTCCGATTTCTACACCTCCGCGTTCCCTGCTGAATATGGAGATGTCTTGTCTGGAGTGTATGACATCAAATTAAGATCGGGAAACAATGAACGCTTTGAAGGGGTATTTGGAGTGGGTATCATGGGTACGGACATTACCCTGGAAGGCCCACTTAAAAAGGGCTATACTGGCTCTTACCTTATCAACTATCGTTACTCTACTATCACACTGATGAGCAACCTCGGCCTGGTGGACCGCAGTGGTGTTACTATTTTTCAAGATGGCGCATTCAAAATCATGCTACCTTCCAAAAAGCTGGGTACTTTTTCGATCTTTGGTTTAGGTGGTTATAGTGGGTTTGACATGGAGGATATGTCAGGCTTGGAAGCTGTGGGATCTCCTGGTCATAGCGCTCAATTGAACAATCTGTCTAAAGACCATGCTACGAAATCCTATCTTTTTAATACTGGCATCAATCACTCGATCAGCTTATCAGAAAAAAGCTATCTCAACACTTCTATTGCATACTCTACTGATGGCATCAATGATGATGTGCAAGCTCGATATATTTCTCCTGCACAAACTGGAAGCTCATCTTACAAATATTTTGAAGGAGACGTAAGCAAGTCAACCTACCGAGGAGCAGTGACCCTTCATTACAAAATCAACAATCGGCATAAGCTACAGGCAGGATTTAAATATGGATATTTCAGCTATGACTATTTCCAGCAGCTGCAAAAAGATACTGTATCTGCTCAGAGCGTGCTCGCTAATTTTAACCAGCAAATGAGCACACTTAGGAATTTCATCAGCTGGAAATTTCAGGCATTCGATAACCTCACATTTATTACTGGCATCCATCAGATGAATGAATTATACAATCAGAATCGAACCTTAGAGCCAAGATTTGCCATGAATTGGGGGCTAAACCCCACAGTTGATCTCACACTTGGATATGGTAAGCACAGCTCCATGGAAAGTGTTCATAACTATTTTGCCAAAGTACCCGATGACCAAGGCGCACTCACAGAACTAAACCGCAATCTTGGACTGCTAAAAGCAAACCATTACACGTTTGCAATAGAGAAACGATTTCGGTCCGATTTAAAAGCAAAATTGGGATTATACTATCAGTGGCTTTATAATTTGCCAGTAGCGAATGAAGACACTAGCTACTACGCCACAATAAACGAAAGAATAGACTATGAATATGTAGATCTTGTCAATGAGGGGAAAGGCAAGAATTATGGAGCGGAGCTTACTATCGAAAAATTCTTTAACGACAGCTATTACTTCCTGATCAATATGTCGCTCTTTCAATCAAAGTATAAAACCCTGGAAAATAGATGGCGAAACACACAATATAATGGTGAGTATATGGCCAATATCTTAGCTGGAAAGGAATTCTTCAATCTTGGCAAAAAGGACAATCAGGCGCTCACGATTAACCTAAGAGTATATATAGGCGGAGGAAGAAAAATAGTGCCGCTTAGAAGAGATGATCAAGGCCAACTAAATGTAGATCTAGCCAATGACCGGTACTGGGACTATGACAAAGCTTATGAATCATCGCTTGACGACCTGTATCAGATGGATCTCTCCATGAGTTACAAGTGGAATAAACTAAAAACAACGCACGAATTTTACCTCAATCTCTATGATATGACTGGTGCTAAAGGAAGAATATCAGAGTATTATGATGAAAGTGAACCTGATAACATCGGTTATATCACGCAGGTTGGATTCTTCCCTAACCTCATGTATAAGGTCTATTTCTAAATTCAATTTGAATAATCGAATTTTCGATGGATTGACAAGAACTCACCTCTGATAGTAAACGAGGATACAAGAGCCGGAGCGAATTTATTTTTGACCGAAATCAATCATTTTGGTGGATGTAGGATGAGTCTCCAAGGCCTCTGAAATGATCATTAGCTCTTTAATAATGTATGTTTTTTTCTGTAAGCCAAGAAACCAATTGCTAAAAGGGTACTCTCCACAGGGGTGAACAAAGGCAAAAAAGCACCTCCCTATTAACGAAAGAGTAAATTATACCCATTTTGTTGTTCAAACTTAAGCCAGTCTAAAAGGTTCCAAATCTCACTTTCAAGTTCCGAATATCATTTTGGAACGACTCACCTTCCTGTACTCATCATCTTTGCCCTATCAATTCGATAAAACAAAGTAAATGATCACTAAAAAATGATTCCTTTCTCTTTTACCGAACAAACTAAAGCATAAGGAAAGGGCATTGTATCAATCAATTTTTAAAAACAAACTATCATGAAAAACCTAATTACAATTCTTCTACTTTCTTGCGCATTTAGTGCTTTTACTCAACAAAGTTCACCTTCGGGTGAAAAACCTGAAGTAGCCCATAAGTGGAGGGTGAGTATGCCTTATATAGTTCCAGATGAGCTTATCTCTGGTTATAACAGTCGCACAAGTATCCAAATGGTAGAATTACATGTAAAACGCAACCTGGATAACAAGAACATCATTGGGGTAAAATTTGTCACCTGGAGATTATTTCAACCTATGGGAATCCTATGGTGGCAAGGCCTATTGGACAAGATTGAGGATGGGAGTGAATATTACGATGGATACCTTAGAGAAACTGGAATTGGTGTTTCCTACCAGCGTATGTTATGGAAAGGACTCTTTGCATCTATTGAAGTTGTACCGCAGATTCAAACCTATACGGATTTAGATGGCAATAAAATCAAAAATGGTTTTAAGGTTTATAATTCGTATCACTTGGGTTATCATTTCGACTTTGGTAAGAAAAAGCATTTTTTCATCGAACCTCAGGTTCATATCAACCAGTGGATGTTTGACAATAATTCTCCTGTAGGCTTTAAAGAACATGATGATAAATACGGAAACATCTTTCTTTTTGAACCAAACCTTTACATCGGGTGGAAATTTTGAAACATAGTCTGACAAGCCAAGATGCAATGTTCTGGGCTTGTCAGACTATTTAAAGCCAAATTAGGCCGCATTAATCAGTTCGGAGTTATAATTATTTAAATTGGTTAAAAGCAAACACTTTACACATGAAAAATCTACTGTTAACATTAATTTCCTTGACCATATTTTGTGCTTGCAATGATTCCAATAAAAATGGTTCTAACCAACAGCCAACACTCACCGATTATCAAGTTGGTGAAAAATGGGTTTGGAAGTACAAGGGTGTAACGACTGCTGGAGAAGTACGGTCAGACGGTAAAGACACAAGAATGATCGTGAAGATGGACGTAGGTCTAGGCATGACTATAGGCAACGACACCATTGCTCTAGCTGAAATCGTGAAACCTGATGAAAGCGAAACACCGAAATATGACTGGCCACTGGAAGTTGGTAAAAAATGGAAATACGAAAGTAGTTGGACAAGTCAGGACGGCACAACTGGAAAGCAAAGTCAGGATGCCGAAGTATTGTCATATCAAGAAGAGTCGGTAGAAGCCGGGACCTTCATGGCTTACACCATTAGATACACGGGTAAAACAACGAATTCCAGAGGATATAATGCAGATGAAGAAGAGGTTTGGTTGTATGCCCCAGCTGTAAAATCATTTATTAAACTGACGCAGCATCAAGGTGATTTCCACTACGTAGAGGAATTAATTGAATATTCAGTGCCTGATTAGAGAAAAATGGCATTTGTACAATGGTGCCTAAATCAAGGTTGTGTGATAAAGTAATTGAAACCTTATTAAAATAAAATCATCAAAGGATGGAAATAAGAAAGATTATAGGAATAGCATTCATAGCGGGGTCCCTGATTACTATCGGTATTTTCATTACCCAAACGGAATTTAGCATTCAACTCCAGGATTGGATTAGCTTCAACTATTACATGCAGTTTGCTCCACATGTCATAAGCATTATGCTGCTTTATTGTGGACTCTATTTAATAAGAAAGAATCCAAAATCGAATTTCGCCTTGGCAATTTTTGGGTATACGATTTTCGAATTAGTTGCTCTGGATTGGATAGGAATAGTACCCAATAATCTTGGCACTATTACCACAATATTGTTTGGATGTTGTGCCATTATTGCTCTGTGGATTGCTCATACTAATTTACTTAACCTTAAAAGATTGTCTTGGCCAGAAGTTCTGACAAGCATTTTCATTGGAGCACTAGAGAGTCTGCTACTATTTTATCTTAATTCAATTGGCTAAAAAATCTGACGAGCCATAACGCAAAATTCTATTCTTGTATGCCCATATTCCTTAACACATAACAAACAGATTATTGCCCTCTGCTTCATAATTACTATGTATGAAGCATAGTTTCTATTCAAACCTCAAATTTGCTAGTATTCGCAACATAGCTTATAACAGTCCCGACCAGATGTAATAGACCTTTGTAGCTGATAAATAACAATTCGACAAAATGAAAAAGCGAATTACACTACTCTTTTCATCCATGACATTTGCCTGTATTTCGATTATCTTATCAAGCTGTGCCTTTGGATTACAACCATTACCAGATACGGTCCAGGCACAATTAAATGATGCGATCGACCAAGGAATGGATGGTGTCATTATCTGTGTCAATCGGCCAGATGACATTCAGTTGTACAGCGCAGGATGGAAAAACCGTGAAAATCAGATTCCAGCAGACCCAAATGCACTGTTCAAGATTGCCAGTATTAGCAAGCTATACATCTCTGCTGCGACTACACAATTGATTGCAGATGAAAAATTATCATTAGACAAAACACTTGCTGAATATATCCCCGAAGTATCAGGTCGCATCGAGTATGCAGATCAGATCACGCTGAAGATGATGCTCAAACACCGAAGTGGAATACTGGATTACAGTGCTGAACCGGCAGTACCCAGTGAAACATTTGATGATTACCTCTCATTCGCAGCGCGGATTTATGACAAATCAGCGGTATTTGGGCCTAATAAGAAATATCAGTATTCTAACACCAACTTTTTATTAATCGGTGAAATCCTTGATAGGACATTAGGTTACTCTCATCATACTTATATCAGAGAGGAGCTATTAACTCCTCTTGGGTTAAGCAATACCTACAACATCCCAGCTGAAGCAAACATGGAAGAGCTGATGAGTGGTTACCTAAGGGGTTATGAACCCGATGTGAAAGACTGGGAATTTCCACTACCTGGCGGATCCATGATCGCCACTGCAGAAGATGTGAGTATCTTCCTAAGGGCACTTATCGATGGCTCCCTGCTTTCTCCAGAGGAGCAGACTATTTACAAATCTGTCTATCCTTATGAACATACTGGTTGGTTGCCTGGCTATACCAGCATCGCTCGCTATCATTCTGACATAGACGCAGTAGTGGTCCAGTTTGTTAATACAAGTGGTAAAGAAATCTATTGGCTCGAACTCAAAAGGCTCTACAAACGCATAGTCAGAATCCTTGAATCTTCCTACTGATCCATAAAACATTATGATAAGATCCATATTAATAATTCATATCCTACTATTCTCGTTGATGCTTCAAGCACAAAAAAATGATGTGGAAAACACAGGCAAATTGGGTTTTAGTTTTAATAACGTTTTTAACGGTGAGCTTTCCACATTGCTAGCAACTCCTAGTTTGGTCTATTTGAAGGGTAATAGTCAATTCGAACTAGGACTTGGTTTCAACCCACTTGATCGAACCGACCAGACACTACTTAGTGGAGAAATAACCTACAAATATTTTCCAAACGGA
>PBTY01000106.1 GCA_002729235.1 Rickettsiales bacterium
ACGGATGTGACCAGCAGTTGAAGGTCGAAATGTTGCTCAATCGCTGGTTAATATAGGGGATTTGATTGAATTAAAAACAAAATCAAATCAACATTTAGCTGAACATCACAAAAGGAAAAATAAAAATTCTGGCGAGGTAGTCATGCCTCTGTCGGCAGACAGGCTCAGACTAATTGCTAGGAAAGAATTGGAGCGTCGGATTGACACGCATGGTGTTATAGTCCGGAGATCTAAGGCTTGAAAAATAAAATGAAAATGGCGAGGTAGCTCAGGCTACGCGCCCCGAATGGTTAGAGCGTCGGATCGGCACGCGCAGTGTCATAACTCGAGAGGTCTAAGGTTCGAAAGATAAAATGAAAATGGCGAGGTAGCTCAGATGGTTAGAGCGTCGGATTCATAACCCGGAGGTCGGGGGTTCGATTCCCCCCCTCGCTACTAAAGCACTTCAGGAAACTGAGGTGCTTTTTTATATCCATCAATTATAAACAAAATATAAGCGTCGGATTCTTATCCGCCAGCTGGCGGACGGGGGTTCTGCCGATAGCTACAGAAGCACTTCAGGAAACTGTGGTGCTTTTTTATTTTAGTGTTATGAACTACCACTTCGTTTACGCACTATACTCGAATACGCATAATAAAATTTATGTTGGACGAACTTCAAACATTAAAGCTCGACTCATGAGTCACTACTACACTGGCCACAAAGGATATACTATCAAGTTCAGACCTTGGAAATTGATCTTCCTTGAAAAATGTGATTCCATTACCGATTCAATCATTCGAGAAAAACAATTGAAATCTGCTAAAGGAAGAGACATGATCTGGAAACTAATCCAGTCTAAAGACTAAATGCTTCGGATTCTATCCGCCAGCTGGCGGACGGGGGTTCACCGATAGCTACTAAAAGCACTTCAGGAAACTGAGGTGCTTTTTTTTAATATTATTCCCTTTCATACATCAGTTGATCTCATCTATCAACAATCAGTTACTACTTTCAATATATGCGTTAGATTTACGTTAAGGTAAAAATATGTGTATGAAAAACTTTGTCTTAATCGCCATTACTATTTTAACCCTCCTCAGTTCCTGTAAAAAGGATGACGAGGGAGTTTCGGCTAATTCCATTGTAGGAACATGGATATCTACTGAAAATAAAATCACTGGATGTACTGATGAAGCTTCTAACGGCACCTTCACTTTTGACTGTCCTACGAACTGCAGAATCTATTTGTTTGCCATTGACACAATTACAATCGACCAAAACGGCGAAGAACAAACAATTATTAACCAACTATATTCCCAATCCATCACTACCAACGGAACTACGGTTAATGAATCTGGCACATTCTCATTGAATGCGGGCTTAATCACTCTATGCTACGAAAATGATGAGGAAGAAGAAATCTGTCGTAACCTGAACATTAGCTTCAATGGCGATAATCTTTTTATCTTCAATACTAATGATCAGACAGGCTGTGAGGAACAAACTACTTACACACAGCAGTAAATTAGACTTGTATTAGAATTCTGAATTTTTCACTTTGTTCGACCCAAATGGCTTATTATTGCAATAGTCACCATGCCCGAACAAAGTAAAAACCCTTTGCGGTTAATCCTATATCGTCTAAGACATTTAGACGAGCTGAAGAGATTTCTTGAAACCAAGGAATTTCAATACACTATTATTGGGTTAATCTTAATCAATGCCCTCACTATTGGATTGGAGACCTCCCCTTCCATTACCAATTCTGTTGGTCCCTGGCTAACACAAATTGACAAGTACATTCTCATCGTATTCACCCTTGAGATTTCTCTCAAAATAGTTGCCTACAGGCATCGGTTTTTCACTAATGCCTGGAATCTTTTTGACTTTTTGATTGTAGCAATTGCCCTAATACCAGCGGCCGGACCATTGCACATATTAAGAACACTAAGAATCCTAAGAACTGCACGATTAATTAAAAACGTGCCTAAACTTCGTTTGATTATTGAATCACTTCTCAAATCCATCCCTAGTATTGGGTGGATCGCTGTTTTATTGTTCATGATTTTTTACATTTTCGCCGTAATTGGTACAGATCTTTATCAGGATGAGTTTCCACAATGGTTTGGTGATTTAGGCAAGACATTCTTTACGCTATTCCAGATCATGACTTTGGAGAGCTGGTCAACTGGCATTGCCAGACCGATGATGGATGTTTTACCGCACGCTTACTTATTCTTTGTTCCCTTCATTCTATTAGCCACTTACACAACACTGAATGTATTCATTGCCATTGTGGTAAATACCATGAATGAGCTCAACAGAGCAGAGATGAAAGATGATGAGACCAGAACAAGAGAATTGATTCATGAAGAACACCATGAAATTTTATCTTACCTCAAAAGCATCCAGCGAAAAATGAATAGTCTTGAAAAAAGACTTGACGAAAAAGAACAAGATTCTGAAGTCCAGTAAAACTTCAAAAATCACATTAGTCATAAAATGATTTAACATTCCAGACCGTTAAGTAGTTTTGTAAGTAACTATGGAAAACGGATATCTGGACGAGTGGATTAAGCAAGCTGAAGAAGTACCAGCAAAAGTTGAAACTCTTTTTAGCAAAATCACTATAGAAGAACTCAATCACAAACCAAATTCTGAACAATGGAGTATTGGCGAGTTAATGGACCACATCATGGTGACCAATTCTCTATACATCCCCAAATATCAAAAAGTCATTGAAGGCAATCATCGAAATCCATTTTCTGCTCGCTTCGGTTATGTCACGGATTTTCTGGGCAAATCCATCCTTCAATCTGTAAATCCGGAGAATCCTAAAAAGCTCAAAACGGTCAAGAAATTTGAACCAGTAAAAAGCGAATTCACATTAGATATAGCTGAAGAATTCAGAACAAAGCAAGTTGAACTGATTGAATTAGTTAAACAGACTGATTCAGTCAATCACAACAAAACTTACATCAACTCACCTGCTAGCCCATTGATTGTTTATTCATTGGAATATGCAAATCGCATTATTCTCTGGCATGAATTGAGGCATATCCAGCAAGCAAACGACTTGCTTAAACAAGAAGTGGTGAGAGTCTAATTACAATTCAGCAACTAAATACGACAGTTCAGTAATTTCAATTCTCAATCTACCATCCATCAGGCTTGATTTGAAGAAAATTCAAGCCTATGCAAACTTTTCTAACATATTCACACGCAGCAGCAGGAGGAATAGTACTTCTTCTTGGACTTTTTAACTTTATCAATAGAACTGGTAACAAGAACCATATCTTAACTGGGAGAATTTATGTTGGAGCAATGTGGTGGATCTGCCTTAGTGCTTTCATCATCATCGCCTTTTATCGATTCAGTTTCTTTCTGATGGTCATTGGCGTATTGACCTTTTACTCTTCCTTTGTCGGAGTTCGTGTACTACGAAGAAGAAAATCGAACCGTGAAAAATGGTACGATTGGGTGGTATCCTTTTTAACCTCTGCCTTTGGTCTGGGCTTGATTGGGTACGCCATTTATATCTTTATTCAGGTTGGTTCTTTCCATTGGCTTGCTGCCCTGTCCGTATTGTTTGGATACTTTACCATGAGTAGTGGAATAAAAGACATTAGCTTCTATCTATCCAACCGAAAGAAGGAAGACTTATGGTGGTTATCTCAACACATCAACGCTATCGGGGGAAGTTACGTAGCAGCAATCACTGCCTTTGCAGTGCAAAATAGTCGATTCTTCATGCCTGAAGACTATAATTGGTTGGCATGGGTAGTACCACCGGCACTTCTTACTCCTCTGATATCCGGTATTGCCAAACGCTATAAACAAAAAAGAGCCAGACTCGCTGGCTCTTAATTTCTTATGACGTTGTAAGGATGCTGAAATAAATTCAGCATGACTTTCTATGTCGTGTACATTGAATTGAACATCACATAATCGGTTGTCAGGTCTGTCCCCCAGCCTATGGCTGAAGCTCTTCCTTCTCTTAATTTCATTTGAATGATGATTTCAGACTGTTTAAGTATTCGCTTCACCAGATTCATATCAAACTCCAAAGGCCTTCCTTGTTCCAGCATCTTCACCTCCTCATTCTCATTACCCAACCATAAGTCAACTTTGTCTGGATCAAATGCTATTCCTGAACGGCCCATAGCCGCCAAAACACGGCCCCAGTTTGGGTCACGACCGAACATCGCTGTTTTAACCAAAGACGAGTCAGATACGACCCGAATCATCTTTCTAGCCTCTTCTTTGGATTTAGCTCCATTGAGGCGATATTCTATAAATTTACTAGCACCCTCACCATCAGAGATGATCAGTTTGGCCAGATAAGTCATTAATTCATGTAGTTTTTCCTTAAAGGTCTGATAATGAGGGTCGCTTGCTGAGGTGATCATTTCATTATCCGCCAAGCCATTGGCCATAATACTAGCCATATCATTAGTGGACGTATCACCATCTACCGTGATCATATTAAAAGAGTCATCCACAGCTTCCTTGAAAGCTTTATCCAGTAATTTTTGATCGATATTAAGGTCAGTAAAAGCAAAGGCCAACATGGTAGCCATGTTCGGATGAATCATTCCAGAACCTTTAGCGATTCCACCTATATTGATGGTATTTCCATCGATCTGAAACTCTACAAAACCTTCTTTGGCGAAAGTATCTGTAGTTAGAATTGCATTAGCCGCAAAACTTCCAGCCCGTGAGTTCTCAGAGATTTTTTTGACATTTTCTTTGATGCCTTCTACCACCTCTTCAGTAGGAAAAGCTTTACCTATGATCCCAGTAGACGCTACCATTACCTTATTGGTATCGATATTAAACTCTTTTGCAGCTGCCTCAGCCATTGCCAAAGCACCTTCTTCACCTTGCTTTCCAGTCACTGCATTTGCATTACCAGAATTACAGATAATTGCCTGAGCCACATTATTGGTTTCATCAAGATGCTTTTTAGTCAACTTGATAGGCTCTGCAACAACTAGATTTTGAGTAAAGGTAGCTGAAACTTTAGCCGGTACTTCCGAATATAATATAGCCAGATCTCTGCGCATGGATTTCACCCCGGTATGGGCTCCCCAGCACTTGATCCCTCTAACATTCGTTATATTTCTAATCATGTTCACTATTACAAAAGTTTAGATTATGGTTGTAATGGAGTTATGGTTAAGCCCGTAGTTTCTTCCAACCCGAGCATGATATTCATGTTTTGAACTGCCTGACCAGCAGCACCTTTCACCAGGTTATCAATCACACCAATACTAATGATGGTGTTGGTACGATCGTCATAGGTTACGAATAAGTCGCAGTAGTTAGTACCTCTAACCTGCTTTAAATTGGGCAGATCATCTCCTACTCTGACGAACGGTTCATTGTCATAGTATTCGTGATACAACTTGTTTAAATCTTCTGAAGATATATCTCTCGTCGGACGAGTGTAACACGTGGAAAGAATTCCTCTATCTACAGGCAGCAAATGAGGTGTAAACAATACAGAAGCGTCAGAATTAGCATACTTACCAATAATTTCTTGTATCTCGATCGTGTGACGGTGACTCTTGACTCCATAAGCGGTGAAGTTGTCATTAACCACTGGAAAGTGTGTATTAGGCTTAGCCTTAATTCCAGCACCAGTAACCCCAGTCTTAGAGTCAACTGTGATGTGATCTTTATCAATAATTCCTTCTTTCAACAAAGGAGACAATGCCAGAATAGCTGAAGTGGGAAAACATCCCGGATTCGCTACCAATTTTGCTTCTGCAATCCGTTTTCTGAACAATTCAGGTGATCCGAACACTGCAGACTCAAATCCCAGTTCAAAATTGTGATCTTTCTTATACCATGACTCATAGACTTTTTTGGAAGACAATCTAAAATCACCGCTGAGGTCAACGATTTTAAAATTTTTGTCATGGTTTTCCTTCACAAAATCCATGGAGACACCATGCGGTAGTGCAAGAAAAACTAGATCTAACTCGTAATTAGGAATATCCTCGATACTCACCAATGTTGGTTCAAAAATACCTCGGTACTGCGGATGCACATCCGAGAATTTCTCACCCTTTCTACTTTCTGACGTTATTGCACTAATGTGAATATCCGGATGATTAATAAGGATTCTTACCAACTCTGACCCGGTATATCCGGTAGCTCCTACAATGGCTACGTTAAATTTTGACATTTATCTATGTTCTTTGATTGATTTCAATAATACTTCGATGACGGTTTCCAGATCCTCCTGAGGAATATTCAATGGAGGAACCAAACGCACTACATTACCTGCAGTAGCATTGGCTATCACATGATGCTTCAACATCATAGTTGTTACGATTGGCTTTGACTCAACAGTTAATTCAATTCCTAACATCAAACCATATCCTCTAACTTCTTTTATCTCTGGGTAGCCTGCTTTAACAGACTCTATTTTATCTTTTACCCACTGGCCTTTCTTTTCAGCTTCTGCCAATAAGTTTTCTTCTTCTATCACTTCCAAATTGGCTAACGCAGCCGCACACACCAATGGATTTCCACCATAAGTGGTACCATGATCTCCCCAGTCGATGGCCTGACCTGCTTTTTCGGTTGCTAATACTGCACCTATTGGGACACCAGCTCCCAATCCCTTTGCCAGCGTCATCACATCTGGCTTTACACCAAAATGCTCATGAGCAAACATTTTCCCTGTTCTAGCTATACCACACTGAACTTCATCAAATACCAATACCAGATTGTGCTCATCACAAAATGCCCTGAGATCTTTTAGGAATTGCTTATCTGCAGGATTGATACCTCCTTCGCCCTGAATGGGTTCTAACATGATACCTCCTACTTCATCAGTCACCATGGATTTAATGGCATCTAAATCATTAAATGGAGCATGCATGAAACCTTCTGGAATTGGAGCGAACCCATTCATCATCACTTCTTTTCCTGTAGCAGCGACTGTAGCGAGAGTTCTACCATGAAAAGCATTTTTCATCGCAATGATTTTGCTACCTCTTCCATTTTTAGAAGCATATTTACGAGCAATTTTGATGGCTCCTTCAGCTGCCTCCGCACCACTATTCCCAAAGAATACACGTTGCATCCCTGACAATTCAGCTAACTTCTTAGCCAACTTCACTTGAGGTTCGCTTAAGAAAAAATTGGAGATGTGCACCAATTCATGCGCTTGTTTACTGATGGCCTCAGCGACTTTAGGGTGACAGTTTCCAACATTGTTCACTGCAATTCCGGCAAGAGCATCGATGTACTCATTACCCTCCATGTCCCAAAGCCTGGATCCACTCCCTTTTTTGAATGCTAGCGGATACCTTTTGAATGTTGGTAAATAATATTGTTGATCTAACTGATGTAATTCTTCTGTTGAATAACTCATTGGTTATTTTGATATGTTTATTGCTCTTTTGGTTTATTGATTAAAAAAATTTGGAGCTACCTGACAGCTACTTTGAGTGAACATCATACAAGATCTGATCAATGATCATAGCATATTCGCCATACTGGATAACTATTGTTTCTTTCAGGTCGATAAGTGTGTTCGTTAAAATTCAGGATAAAAATATTGCTCTAATTAAGTAAGAGTCGAAGAGCACAAAATGTTTGAAAAAAAGCAAATTTAAGCATTTTATTTAACAACCGTCCGAGGAATAGCCGCTGGAAGTCTGCTCAACATCTCGTTATTAAGTAGCTGAGTAACCTGTGTAAAAGAGCTGATATTTATTGTATTGCTTTTTTGTCTCCCAACTAAAACCACCTCTTCTCCCACTTCTACTCCTTTAATATGTGACACATCTACCATGAATAAATTCATATTGATCAGTCCAACAACTGGTGCTTTCTTCCCTTTGATCAGTACGTGTCCACGATTTGACTGTCCACGAGGGTAGCCATTGGAATAGCCAAGTGGCAACACCGCCACTTCCATGTCTCGAGTAGCCTGGTAACTGGTGCCATACCCTATAAACTCCCCTTCTTTCACATGACGAAGGTCCATGACATCCGTTTTCCAGGTAAAGAGTCGCTTTAGTGCGCCATTGGAGCTTGTAGCACCTATTTCCTGAAGATGTGCATAATAGATGTCAGGACTTGGCCAAAAGCCATATTGGGCTACACCGATTCTTACCATATCATATACTGTGTCAGGATACGCTAATGCTGCCGCAGAACAGGCAATGTGTTTGATTTTAGGCAGGATGTTCTTCTTCTTGCATTGTTTCAAAAACTCTTTGTAACGAGCATGCTGAGAATCAATCTTAAACTTATTGGCGAAACTCTCTGCTCCACCGAAATGCGTACACAAACCAGTGAACTCGATAAACTCCGCATTCTTCTTTAAGAAGGTAAGAGTTTTAGGAAAATCTGAAGCTTGCATCCCAGTTCTATTGGCGCCTGTCTCCACCTCTATATGCACATGCGCCTTTTTTTCAAGCGCTCTCGCTTTCTGAAGAACAATTTCTAATCGCTCGTAATTGAAAACAAAAAACTCCACCCCATTTTCAATAGCCCAATCAATGTCTTCGTCATACAAAATACCCATGACCATCACGTCAGCTTTATCTGATTTGGCATCAAGAACTTCTTCTGCCTCAAAAGCAGACGCAGTAGCAAAGTGATTCACTCCAGATTTTTCTGCCATGCGAACAAAAGGTCCTATTCCATGGCCATAGGCATTGGCTTTTACAACAGATGAAATACGTACTCCATCACCTACTTTCTTGCGAATGAAGTTGACATTGTTCGTTAATGAAGATTGACTCAGTTCTATTCTTGATGAGTGTCTTACCATATTTTTTGTTGATTATTCCAGGTATATGATTTACCCCAGCTGGACTTAGCCAGGTGTTCTACTTCTTTAAGTTCCGAATCAGGAACCTGATTTACTTTTTGAGCTACGTCTAAATGACTGTAGTGAAATGCGTAAATACGCGCTGCAAACTGCGCTATCGGCAAACTAGATTCTCCGTGTTTTTCTCCATAACCAAAAACGGCGGGTTTAATCCCTTGTCCCCAATCTTGTCGTCCTTCATTGTTCGGATTTAAGAAATAAGCTCTAGCCTTCCCATTTTGATCTTTGGCTATTCGCAACAAGGAAATGGCATGAAACCCAACCATATCTCCCTTAGACGATGTAATGAATATCCCAACCGGGTTCGGATAAGACATCTCCCGATCTCCATTAAAGTCTGGATGAAATGCGGCGTAAAAGATTCGTATAAATCCTTCAAAATCCAGAATAGAGTTGGTCAAATAATCGTAGCAAGAAGCAAAACTCAATTGTATCCACTGCCCATACATAGCAGGATTCACCCACTTATGCGGGTCTTCAGCTCTTCCCGCAGATCGCTTCATCATCTCATTATATATCTTATCCAAATGAGGTACCAACAAAACAGAAACCGGATCGAGATTGTAATCCAATTTCTCAACCAATCCTTTGCCTAGTTGATTAGAAACCAAATCGTGATTTTCAAATCGCATAATCAAGTTGTTTTGAGTAGCAACTGTAATGATCATGTCTATGAGCTTCGCAGGAGCATGCTGACTCCACATACTCAGTCCTCTTGCTGACTGACAAGTAGGGTTATTTCCTTGCCCTACTCCCAATGGTTGTCCCAGCATCTTAATAACTCCACCTAATAGGTATTGCTGTGCTGTCACATCCATATCTGGATGAATCAAAGATTTAATGATCCGCTTTTCTACTTGCGGGTTCAATTTGATCTTTCTCAAATTCTCTAACCCAACTCGAACAGGTCGTCTGGAGAACAAGTTTTTACCCAGCATTCTAGCCAATCCATAAATGCATTGACAGTTATCAGGGCTAACAATTTCCAGAATCAAGGTTGTCACCAACTCATGAAATTTTTCCCATTCTGCTTTACCTCGATCATTCAAATCCAGACAATTGGGCACTAGCTCAGGATGCTCTTTGACCAATTTCTTCAACAACAAAGGATGGTATTGACTTACCAAACCAGTTTGGTGCATGTAATAGCCAAAACTGTCAGCTTCATTCGTCAGAGTTCTGAGATTAGCATTATTCAAAAACTCCTGATAGTCTTCTAGGGATTGGTGAAGTATTGCATTCTGTGAAGGTTTGTAGACCGAATTGATGTAAAGTCTTACCGATTTATCGACATCTCGATCTCCAGAGGTATCGAATCGAGTATCAACCAAACGTATTAATTCTCGGGCCTTTCTGGTAACAATTGGACGTTGCTCGCAAATCAAACGGATTTCCTCTGCCAGCTTATCATATACTCCTCCAAGGTCAATCTCCGAAATGATGAATCCGAACAGATTAAATGCCTTTTTCAGCTCACGCTCACTCATTACGGTACGAGTCTCTTCGGCTGGCTCTTTCAATGCAAACTCCAGATTATGAACAACCACCTCTTCCAGGAAATTCTGTGCTTCCGAGGCGTTAATCACCTCACTTTGCTGATCGCCATTGGCATAGGCCAACAATCTAAGCTCAGACATTAATTCGAAACTAGAAGATGGATGACCTGCCTTTAAGGTTCCTTTCACTAATGCTGGAACTAACTTATCAGGTTCATTCCATGCCGTACCAAAGAAAATACCAGCCTGATCTAATTCTCCGCTTTTCTCATATAAGTAAGACAGACCATCTCTGGTCAAACTGAGAATATCAATCTGTGATGCGAGCTTGGCTGCTTTATCTCTTTTGGTAAAATCAGGAGCCTCTTTGAACTCTAAAAAACTGTTTTCAAAATTTTCGAATACCCTATTGGAGGTTTCTTGCATTGTTGATTGGGGTCAATAAAGAACTTCTCGACAGCATACACCATCGAGAAGCAATAAATAATTGTATCTGATTATCAATTAATTACACATAGAAATCTACTTCTTCATAGTGAAGCAGCAGCTCTGTCATTCGGTCCGGGTCTTCACCTTTGAAGTTAATCGTACCAAAGTGATTACCGAAACCTTCTCGACTATCGCTGATTTTCTGAGTACTCAAAGGTGGCACCAGCGTGTGATCCACAAAGTAAGGTTCGTTATTCAGTTCCTCAGGAATCTCAAGTTTTGAGAAAGTTCGTTTCTGAGGATAAATCATCACGTTACCGTTGTAGTTATCTGGGAAATAATCTTTAGATGGGAATATTTCATCCAATTCTTCCTCTGTAATGTTTGGATCGTGACATAGTACAAATGCTGCTAGTGCATCAAATCCCCAGGATTTACTAGCTAGTTCTAAAATATGACCTCCAGGAATTCTACAAGCTGTTTCTCCAAAGTTCAATTCATCATTTTCCGTTAAGAACCACTCTGGGTGCACCATACCATACTCTATACCGAAGATGTCTACCAACTTCTGAACATGCTTATGAATGAGCTCTCGCTTAGAATTGAGGTAATGTCCTTCTGGAATGAAGTTGGAGTATCCAAGATGCACGTATTCTGTGATATTCAAGAAACGTACTTTTCCTTTGTTGATGAACGCCTCACAAGAAAACTCACGACCAGGCAAGTGGCTCTCAGCCAGACAAGGGAAATCGCTATCCTCACACTTCTCGTCAATATCTTTCATAGACTTCAATAACCTATGACCTACTGTACCTGCTGAAGCAAATGGTTTGATATGCACCCAGCTATCTTCCTCTCCATCTAATTGAAGATTGGCTTCATTGAGACGTTTCATGAAGGCTTTGACGCCTTCTTTGTTGTAAACTTCTTCAAATAGGCCTACTCGTAAGCCACCAATAAGGGCTTTACGCTTCATCATCGCCTTATTTCTAAATAAGAAAGCACGATTTAGTACACGTGGATCTCCACGATAGATAGAATTCAGCGCTCCAGCCCATTCCACTGTTTCTTCAAACAACGGAACGGCCACATCTACTCCATAAGGTTGTAATTTTTCAAATAAATCCAACGAATTGGACGTATCACTCCATTCATTTAGCTGATAAGAGACAAACGGAATGTTATTTTCTTTAGCATAAGGTTCAAAATCAGGAAAGGAAACCACAACATAGGGCTTACCAAGTTTTTCCATACTTTCGATGACGGGCAAACTCCACCCCATTAATGCGAAACATTTAGCCATTATTATTATCGATTTTTGGTTTAAAGAATTGATTGAAAAAGACAGATGTATCCTGTAGCGAGTAGTAAGGGCATATATGTCCTGTTATAGATTGATACATCTACTATAAGTAAGGAATAGCACTACAGAATGTTCCAAAAAATCTCAATCCATTAGTTGAGTACAGTGATTTCTTAGAATTATTCAATCAAAGCCTACATTGTTAAAAAAACTCAATAAATGTTAAATGGATATGAACCTCGGAATGATCTCTCTAACTTAACGGTAAACCAAACTCAAAATCATGACTAACTATCTAAAAATCATAACACTAATCCTCTTAACCTTCCTAATTTCTTGTGCTACCCCTAGTCCAGAGGAAGTATTAAACGACACTATTGAGAAATACAATGCCACGAAATTCATCAGCATTGAAGCAACATCTCTATGGCCCGACATGATTGGTGAAATCGATACAACCATTTATCAAATGGAGCTCCTAAATGATAATTCTCCTCATTTGGGTTACGGATTCATAGTGAAGCAAGAGAAATATGATGCGGTTTATATAGATGGTACCTATCAAATTTTGGAGCACGCTAATAAAGCACTTAGAACGTATGACTCTGTTGCCTTAAGTGAAGACAACAGTAGGATAACAAAAGGCATCATTGGACAATACAACCCTATCGCTCAACTACAATACGACTGGATCTTCCTTCAGGATAGTATTATGAATGACAACAAAATGGTCGTTTACGAATACATAGATATGGATACTGTCTACGAAGGAATTGATGTGAAAGTAATCTTCAATCTTTATATCAATCCAGCCACTTATGAGGTGGTACAGTTTGATCGAATAGCCTATCAGGATGATCAGCTGGGCCAAAAAATAGTCTGGACTTATTCTAACGCAGAATTTAGTAATGAGAAAACGGCTTTAAATTATGATTTACCCGAGGGTTATGTTTCCATGACTGACTCAGGATACGAGTTGGTGAAAGTGGGTGACAAAGCTCCAGATTTCAAAGGGGTTACTCTGGCTGGAGATAGTATTTCACTATCTCAATATCTTGGAAAGAAGGTATTGCTGGACATATCAGTCATAAATTGTGGTTATTGTAAGGAGGCATTGAAATATATCAATGAGTCTGATGGTTTCTCCAACAACATTCAAACAATTTACATCAACCCAACCGACAATGATAAGCGTATGCAATCCTACAAGGAACAAATCAATATCCCTTTCCCAGTGATAGCTGATAGAAAGGATTTAGGCAAAGCATATGGCGCTAATGGCTATCCTACTTTTATTCTGATTGATGAGAATGGGATCATTGAACAAGTGCAAGAAGGATATACCAAAGAATTTTTAGATCAGTTTATGTAAAAAGTAAAACACTTGACTTGATCAGTTAGTTGATGGCATTGATAAATCAAAACCATCAACCAATGACTGTAAAAGAACTTAGACAACAACTCCATGAATGGATCGATCAGGGTGACACAAAAATCTTAAAAATGCTGTATGCGATCAGTAAAGTGTACTTTACTGAAGTGAATCCAGTAAGAACCGATTCACCTCTTTATCGACTGGTATACTCCAGTGTACGATCTGAATCATGCGATCAGGAGTGTATTGACAAAATTTTGGCTAGTTCAGTGAAGAACAATCCATCTAAAGACCTTACCGGAATGCTGTTGTATACGGAAGATCGCTTTATTCAAATACTAGAAGGTCCTCTTATCAATGTGATGGAGACTTACAACATGATTTTGAAAGATAAGAGACATGGTGGATCTGTTATTAGATATTGTGCCCCAACAGAAGAGCGCTTCTTTGAAGACTGGCACATGGGATCAAAGAGCATCGAAGAGTCTGTTCTTGAGTACAACACTGAGATATCAACTGAAGAAAGGAAACTATACAACTCTCTTGCGGACGGAAACCTATCTTCCTACAAAGATGACAGCATCAGAATGTTGAAGACATTTTTAGCATTCTGAGTAACATCTCTGAATTTGGCATAGCTCTTGGCTTTTATATCCTAAAACCAAGAACTATGACTTTTAAAGTAATCGCAATCACATTAGTACTTATCGGATTTTTAGGTCTTACCTTCGGTGTTTTAGGAATCTTTGGAACGCCAGTAATCGCCTTAAACGCATGGGCAATGGCTATTTTGGGTTTCATTTTTTTCCTTTCAGGTATGGGCTTATTGAAACGTCAATTAGATTCCAAATAGCCTTATTTGGATTCTCATTGTGAGAAAATGGTTTGTCAAATCGATAAAATCAACACTCAATCATTCATGATGTTTGCAAATTTTGGTAGTTTGGTTGTGAACTAAACTCCGCGCATGAAAAACATCAATTGGCCTGACCATCTCACGAACCTGATTGTAGTTATTCTCGGTATCACTATTGCCTTTTATCTGGAGGGTTGGAAAGAGAGTAAAAGGAGTGAAAAACTAGAGCAACAATACCTAACTAGTTTGGCCACTGACCTGCAGAGCGATCGTTATTACCTGGACACGATCATGATTATCAATAAATCAGTTGGTAAAAGTCTAGAGATATTGTCTGGTGCGACTATTGGCAAGCCATATCCTGAAGATTCCTTACTGATTCATCTATATGCCACCCAATTCATTCCTCCATTCAAACCACAAAAGGTCACTTACGAAACCCTGAAAGCGACCGGTGGTCTTGAAGTAATTAAGGATTTTGAACTAAGAAATAGAATTGTGGAACTGTATGAGCAGTATTATCGAGGTGGTCAGGAATTTGATCAGGCCATAACAGATCATACCCAGAATTATATCCAGCCATATTTCATCAAAAATCTAGTTTTCCTGGGGCCTAACCAGATTGACGCGTCCTTTTTACATGAAAATGAGGTTCGGAATATGCTTTTCGCTGAGAAGAACATTTTCAATCTCCGGTCCGACTTTTATAAAGTATTGGATGTAGAACTGAATGAAATTATGGAACAGGTCAATCAACAAATTGAACCAGAATCATGACCATCCGGCTGAAAAGTTTACACGAAGACCAGGCAGAAGTCCTGGCTAGTTTGGCCAACAACAGACACATCTGGGATAATGTGAGAGACTATTTTCCCTATCCATTTACCGTACTCGATGCTGTTGATTTTATCATGAAAAAAAAGCTGGATGAGCCTCCTACTCATTTCGGTATATTCAATGGTGATGAATTTACCGGTGTTATTGGTATTGATGTGATGAAAGATATTTTCCGAAAAACGGGTTATATCGGTTATTGGATTGGAGAACCTTATTGGGGAAAAGGAATAGCTACCGAAGCTATCCTTCAAATGGTAGATCATGGATTCAAGACGCTGGGGTTGATTAAAATCCAGGCGGGTGTCTTTCATCACAATGCTGCTTCTATCAAAGTGCTTGAAAAAACAGGTTTCCAATTGGAAGGTCGATTGGTCAAAGGTGCCATCAAGAATGATGAAGTGATTGATCAACTGATCTATGGGATGGTCAATCCTAATTGCTGATTAACTAATTAAAAAAAGAAAAACATCAATAAATTATTTGATTCAAGGATCAAAAAGTTCTTGGATAAGCATGGGTATTCACTGGCGTTAGGTGATAATGCTGTGGAGATTTTTTACGCTCAGCAGATCCAAAACTTCATAGTGGTGATGGGTATAATCGCTACTTTTATTTTCGCCATCATCGGATTAGCTAAGCCATATCTAGGATTTACTGCAGCCATACTTTCAATGGTCATCGCTATTATTTTAAGCCAGCGTGTAAGAGGCTCTTTAGTCCTAAGCATCGATTTAATGACGTCAAGAATTAAAATTGCGAATCAACTCTTCACTTCCATTGAGAATATTGCTCAAATTACTATGGACAGTAATTTCACAGATGAATACTCAAGTGCCGATAAACAAACTTCTGAAGTTTATACACACAGATTAATACTCATCGCTGTTGGCGGCAGACCATACAAAGTTTTTGAATTTGAAGAAGATTATGTTGAGCCCTCCGAGGGATTAGAGGCATTTTATGAAGCCTTGAAAACAGTTCTAACTATATCTGAGATGTAACACACAAATGCATTACTTCGGATCACCGTTTTCTTGTTCCTCAATATTTTCAATGGTAAAAACGATATCGTCCTCATTTTTTTGCTCCTCCCGATACACATTGTGTAAACCCAACATGTAGGCAACAATGATTGCCCAAATCTGCTTCTTCACATAGATCACCAAGCCAGCGAATATTACTCGAGTCCTTGAGTGCAAATAATGGGATGCAATCAATATGATGATTAATTGAATGATCAAAACAACAGGATGCCATTGATCTTTTACTAAGAGTACCACTTGGTTGACTAAAACCAGTCCCAAATACAAATTGAATGACCACTTTTTAGACTTCCACAGTCCGATCATGCAAACCAGATTAATGGCTGCTACAACTCCTGCATATGGGCCAAACCATACACCAATCTGCCTGGCTATCTCAGAAAATATCATTGGAATTGAGAGTGCTACTCCAACAAAGCCCATGATACAGATAATAGTGATGACAGGAGGACATTTGGCTAGAATCTGGATTTGGTTCATCAGTCTGATATTGTTTCAAATAACATACACATGATTGATACTCACGAGTGCTATCACCCAAAATACCCCATATAAGTGAGAAAGGAGCCTATCAGGAATAAAATAATGACAAACACCCTGGTCACATTATTAACTGGAGCTTGTTTTGCCGCAGGTCTATACGACCGAAACACTCCTGCCAAAACGATCAACCATCCCATAACTGTCACCATCAATCTCCAATCAAATGTCCATACATTGTGAAACCTCACAATGACTAAACCACTAATAAGTAACACCAATCCATTCAATGACACCACCGTTGGGTCAATGGTTTTCCAGATTTTGAGGTTGAAGAATTCTGAGGAAGTCACCACCATTAAAACTGGCCCCAATATGCTGGCGATTTGAAACGAAATATCATCCATCTACTTTTACAAACTGATTTGAGACTCTTTGATCATTTATTCATCAAGTTATGAAAATCCCAAGCCTCTTTCAAGAGGTGTGTGGTGAGGATTGCGTTATGTTTTCAATGATGATGCATTTCTAAGATAGTAAAAAATCTAAAACCATATATAGGAGTAGGTAAATGCATCAATCCCAGTAAATCTCGATAGTTATTGGTGTCAAAAGGTACAGAAAGGACTACATTTCCCACCGGCCGGCAAGAAGGGACAGATGATTCATGGCCTATGTGGCGCGGTGAAGTTCGCTCTGAAGTCAGTAAAGTAGCTGTTGGCGCATTCGTGCTAGCGATGTTAGAAACAATCATTAATGGACGTCAATTCCGTCGAAGTAGATTTCAGAAATTACCGTGTCAGAATAGCGAGTTCCTTTATAAACGGCCAAAATCTCAAATTTTAAAGTCCAAGAGTTTTGTTGTTTTAGCAAATTGAAGTCAGTTCGTTCGCTGTTTCCAATAGGTTGGAATTCAAAGTGTTGTTCGGCTCTTATATCCTTCAAGTTCAAATCGGCAAGGGGTTCATCGTTGTAATAAACTCTGAGCGTTTTAACCCTTGAGTTCGAATTCCAAGCGTTCGGATTTTTGACGTACCCGTTTACAACTATAATTTCCGTGATTCTAGGACTTTCCGGTGCAAATTCATAGGTTAATAATTCGCCAACCCCATATCCATCAACTCCTTCCACCCAAGCGTTCTGGTAGTTCAAATCATGAGCGTTTCTCGGTTCGTAGTTGTTTGTTCCTTGACTGGTTAGATAGCTGGATGCAGTTACAGATTTAGGGCCTCCACCACAGTACCAACTACAACCACCGCCAACAATGTCCCAAACATCTTCTTTAATTTCATCACAGTACTTCATGATTTCAAGTTCGGTCTCAGTTAGTTGTTCCCAAGTTCGTCCGTCTGCATTCATCTGGTTATAAACCTTCTCACAGTCTTCAAATGCCTCAGCCGAGTTAAAGCGTTTGATAAAATCCTCACTGAAGTCAAAAGTTCGGCCAACTCTAGTTGGTTCCAATTGGGGGATTTCCTGAGCATAGAGTTCAACAGTCAGAAAAAGTAAAGCTACAATTAAGAGTTGGGTCTTCATTTACGTAACGCGTATGGTTTCTAACACCTGGCTAACACGCACCGTGCACGTTATCCGGTATTCAAAAATAAAATTCCGTATTTATAAATTCACTAAACATCTACAACGCTTTCCTAAACTCCTCCAGGAACTTCGAAGCCTCGGCCATGGACAAGTTCAATGCTGGTAGTAAGCGAATGGTGTTTTTACCAGAAGCAGAACCAGTAAAGACATGATGATCGAACAACAACTTCTTGCGAAGCTCCCCTACTTCAAACTCCATATCTATACCGATCATCAAGCCTCTACCACGAACCTCTACCACTTTATCCATACCATTCAGCTCATCAATCAAATGGGTACCTACTTTTTTGGCATTCGCTAAAAGTCGCTCCTCTTCAATGACCTCTGCCACAGCCAAGCCAGCTGCACAGGCCAGGTGATTGCCGCCAAAGGTGGTACCCAACATCCCATATTTCGCTTCAAACTTTGGAGAGATCAACACCCCTCCTATTGGAAAGCCATTACCCATACCCTTCGCCATGGTGAACAGATCGGCTTCTACTCCATAATGATCGTGTGCATAAAAGTCTCCCGTACGGCCATAACCACACTGCACCGCATCCGCAATAAACACAGCCTCATTGGCATCACACAAGCTTCGGATCAACTGCATGAAGGTGGTGTTCGGGATATTGATACCACCAATTCCCTGGATTCCTTCGATAATTACGGCAGCTATTTCATACTGAGCAAATGCTTGTTTCAAAGCCACCTCATCATTGAAAGGTAAAATCAATGCATTCTCCGTTTCATTCACAGGGGCTACTATGTTCTTGTTATCTGTAACAGCTACCGCAAGAGAAGTTCTTCCGTGAAAGCCTTTGGTAAATGAAATAATCTTCTTCTTATCCGTATAAAATGAAGCCAGTTTCAGTGCGTTTTCATTGGCCTCCGCTCCGCTATTGCAGAGAAATAAATTCCAATCAGGTCTACCCGCCAATGCTCCTACCTTTTCCGCAAGTTGCTCCTGCAATGGATTTTGAATGGAGTTAGAGTAAAACCCAAGCTCCTGCACCTGATCTGTAATGCGCTGCACATAATGCGGATGAGAATGACCAATGGATATCACCGCGTGCCCTCCATAAAGATCCAGGTATTCCTGACCATTCTTATCGTATACGTAACTCCCTTTTCCACTCGCTATCTCAATCGGAAAAAGTGGATAAACATCAAATAATGCCATTTATATCAAAAACTAATCTTCTAAAACTTCTTAACTTCTTACTTGTCCATCACCTCTTACCACCCATTTGTAACTGGTAATTTCTCTCAATCCCATCGGTCCTCGAGCATGGAGTTTTTGGGTACTAATACCAATCTCTGCTCCCAATCCAAACTCTCCTCCATCTGAGAAAGCGGTGCTGGCATTCGCATATACGCAAGCCGCATCTACCTGTTGTAAAAACACATCTATTGCCTCCTGATTTTCAGAAACGATCGCCTCGCTGTGTTTGGAACTGTATAAAGCAATGTGCTCCAACGCCTCATCGAGTGAATCAACCACTTTAATGGACATCTGATAGGACAACCACTCCACTCCAAAATCGCCCTCAGCTGCTCTCGCTAATAAATCAGGATTATAGACTTCCTTCAACTCCTCATATGACCGATCATCAGCGTGAACTTTCACGGAATGCTCTGCATCCAGACCTTTCATGATTTCAGGTAAGTCTTTTAATCGATCTACATGAACTACCAGACAATCAAGTGCATTGCAAACACTCACCCTTCTCGTTTTGGCATTCTGAACGATTGCCTTGGCCTTATCCAAATCAGCAGCGGTATCCACATAGGTATGAACGATACCAGCTCCCGTCTCTATGACAGGAATAGAAGCATTCTTCCTCACAAAACCAATCAACCCCTGGCTTCCTCTCGGGATGATGCAATCGACCAATCCTTCAGCAGTTAATATGGTTGGCAAAGCTTCTCGCTCGGCAGGGGCTAACAACACTGTGTCCTCTAATTGGTATTTCGATAAAACCTCTCGAATAATGGCTACAATTGCCCCATTGGAATCCGCTGCATCTCGACTCCCTTTGAGCACACAAGCATTCCCTGTTTTGAACGTCAAGGCAAACACGTCAAAAGTCACATTTGGACGAGATTCATAGACTACTCCTATCACCCCGATTGGTACTGCAATACGCGCGATATGTAAGCCATTTTCCTTGGTGTGCTCTTCCAACACTTCACCCAAAGGATTGGGTAAATCTGCTACTCGACGCATATCTTCTGTGATGGACTGAAGTCGAGCAGTATTTAACAGAAGTCGATCGTATTTCGGATCAGCGGGGTCCATTCGATCCAGATCTTTCTGATTGGCGTCCAGGATAATCTGTTCATTCTTAAGAGCCAAGTCAGCGACTTCATTGAGAATCTTTTTCTTCTGATCATCCGAAACAGCGATCAGCTTTCTACTTGCCTTTTGAATAGACTTTAAATCTTGAATTAGTTGCCCTTCCACCCTATTTCGTTAAAAACTTTGTCCCAATCTCTTTTCCTTGCACTATATCCAGGACTACATGATCCCGCTTACCATTGGCAATATATGTCTCCACTCCATTGGCTGCACATAGGTTCGCAATCGCATATTTGGACTGCATTCCTCCTCTACCCATCCCTGACTTTTCGGTGGATATGAATGACTTCACCTCAGTATTATTTAATGCCACTTCATGGATGACATTTTTCTCAGTATCATAAATTCCATCCACATTACTCAAAATGACTAGCTTTTTCGCCTTAACCATTCTCGCCGTGAGACCAGCCAATTCATCATTGTCGGTAAACATGAGTTCTGTTAGAGACACCACATCATTTTCATTGACAATCGGTACTATCCCCTCAGCAAGCAATCCTTCGAAGCAATTGATCATGTTTTGGTAATGCTCACCTTCTGTAAAGTCTTCTTTGGTAGCCAAAACCTGCGCGCAGACCACATCGTATTCAATAAAGAGTTCGAAGTAGCGTTTCATCAAGGTAGTTTGCCCAATAGCTGAAAACACCTGCCGCCGTATAGCTTCATTCTTGATTTGGCTTTCGCCCAACACACTTTTACCTGCACCTACCGCCCCAGAAGACACTAATATGGGACACCAGCCCTCTCGCTTGAGTTTCACCAATTGTACAATAATCTCTCGGAATATCAAGGTATCTAGCTTGCCATCCTCCCTGGTGAGCACATTGGTACCCACCTTCACTACTATGCGGTTCTCCTGACTCATGTATTAATCGTTTGTGAGGGTGTGGGGTTAATGAGCCGGAAAATTAATCGGATTTTGAGGTATCTAAAAATTATATTTTACCAAATACACAACTTGTAAAATTTAATTTTAAATATCATTTCCTATTGGGATGACTCCATTACAGCATATACCTTAGCTATTCTTAACGATCAACCCTTCAAAGACACATTGACCAAATGAAAAAGCTTGCATTTTATCTTTTAGCCTTCTTCTTTCTTATCAACCTGTATGCCCAGACCACTTACAAGACACTGAAGGACATCAATTATTATACAGGTGAGCAAACAGCATACATGAAAGAACGCTCCAAACTAGACTTATATGTTCCAGAAAACCTGACTGGTTACCCCACTGTCGTTTGGTTCCACGGTGGTGGATTGACAGGAGGATCTAAAGAACTTCCTGATGCTTTGAAAAACAAAGAAATGGCCATAATTGGTGTGAACTACCGCCTTTCTCCCAAGGTAAAAGTGGAAGATTGTATTGCTGATGCTGCAGCTGCAGTAGCCTGGGCTTTTGAACATATTGAAGAATATGGAGGAGACCCAAATTTGATTTTCGTTTCTGGTCACTCCGCTGGTGGATATTTGGCCAGTATGGTAGGTTTGGATAAGTCCTGGTTAGCCAAATGGTCAATCGATGCCAATGATATTGCAGGTCTGATTCCATTTAGCGGTCATACAATTACCCACTTTACTGCAAGACAAGAAATGGGAATCCCAGGACATCAACCTATTGTTGATGAGTTAGCTCCGCTCTATTTTGTACGTGCTGATGCTCCTCCATTGCTCTTGATTACGGGTGATCGTGAGTTGGAAATGCTTGGCAGATATGAAGAAAACGCCTACATGATGCGGATGATGCGTGTAGCAGGCCATGAAGACACTCGTCTAATGGAAATGGACGGTTATGGACACGGCATGACCTACCCTGCTTTTCCACTCCTAATCAACGAGGTGAATCGAGTAAGGAAACTGGTTTATCCAGAGACCAAATGATTGGATTACCATTTGGAAATCTCAAAATAATTCCAGTAATTGATGGAGTTAACCGACAAACCTAATTTCTTATGACTGTAGGATATATCATCGCCGTTGTATGTGCCATATGGGTAATTTATGACGTGGTATCAAACCAAAAACGCATGTCAGGTGGCACCAAAGCACTTTGGATCATCATGGCTCTCATCTTTAGCGTAATCACAGCTATTGTATACTTCCTGGTTGTCAAAAAGAAGTAGACAAACCGCTCTCTAGATTATCTAACATTTACTAACCAACGAAATGAAAGTTCTAAAAATCTTGGGCATTCTGATTGCCTGTGTCTTATTATTGGTGGTGATTGCTATCACCTATGTCAAAGTAGCCCTTCCTAACGTAGGAGATGCACCTGAATTGACCGTTAAATCAACCCCTGAAGTTTTAGCCAGAGGGGAATACCTTGCTAATCATGTGGCGGTCTGCGTAGACTGTCATTCCACCAGAGACTGGTCCAAATTCTCGGCACCTTTAGTTCCCGGAACTTTTGGTCAGGGGGGTGAAGTGTTCAATCATGACTTTGGATTTCCAGGTGTTTTTACCTCCAAAAACATCACTCCTGCGGGAGTCAAAGATTGGACCGATGGGGAGCTTTACCGGTTAATCACCACTGGTGTTACCAAAAGTGGAGAACCTATTTTTCCTGTTATGCCTTATGGATCCTATGGCCAAATTGCTTCTGAGGATATCGAGGCAATTATTGCCTACATCAGAAGTCTAAATGCAATTGAAAACGAAGTTCCAACCTCTGAGGCTGACTTCCCAATGAGTCTAATCCTGAACACCATTCCTCAGCCAGCTAATTTGCAACCGATTCCTGATAAATCGGATCAGGTCGCATATGGAAAATACGTTATGACAGTTGCTGCTTGTGGTGATTGCCATACCCCGCAAGATGATAAAGGTCAGCGACTTATGGACAAATACATGGCCGGCGGATTTGAATTCAAACTCCCTGGATTTGGCGTAGTAAGATCAGCCAACATTACACCAGATGCAGCTAATGGAATTGGTGCCTGGAATGAAGACTTTTTTGTGCAACGATTCAAAGCCTATGCAGATTCATCTTATGTGCCTCATGAAGTTGCTAAGGGCGAATTTCAGACTGTCATGCCCTGGATGATGTATGCAGGCATGAAAGAAGATGATTTAAAAGCAATTTATGCTTATCTTACCTCTTTGGATCCGAATCCAAATAAGGTTGAAAAATTCACATCAGAGGTGACAATGTGAGCAACTTAACCCGCGGATCTTTAAGAAGGCCATCAAGACGATTCTGTCATGATGGCTCTTTTTTTTTTTGATAAGTGTGTAAGAAATACTAACTCAGTGATACCAATTAATAGAACACAAAGAATTGGATCATGGTACTACAGCTAATAAGTAAAGGCAGAGATTACATTCTCAAAGAGCAAGCCAGTACACTGGGTTTATTAAAGTTTCCCAAATGGTATTCACAGAATGCCATCATTGAATTGGATAAGCGCCAAATCGAAATTAAGAAGAATAGCATGTGGTCCAATTCCTTTCAAATCCTAGAAAGAAACGCTCCTATTGGTTCAATTAAATCTAATTGGAAAGGTAATTTAGTAATAGAACTGAAAGATCAAAATCGGAGATTAAAGACCTTCCGATTCAAATCAAAAGGAGTATTTAAAATGAACTTTCAGTTGTTCGATGAACGTCAAAAGCATTTACTCACTTTTCATCAGACTAGAAGCTGGAAGAAGATGAAAAGTGACTACCAGATAGAATTAATTGAACCGTTGCAAGAGTTAGATTTGAAATTATTGAGTCTATCAACTACCTTCTGCATTATTTTATTTGAAAGCCAAATTGCTACAGCTGGAGCAACTGGTGCTGTAGGTTAACTAATTATTGGATGGTAGAAATTGACGGAAAATCATACAAAGTATGGGGACAAACACATCACTCCATGCTTCATTTCAAGATCAATCCTGGACTTGCAATCAATGAATTGGTATTTGGTCAAAGAATACCAAAAGAAATCTACTTTGAGCAGGTGGAAAATACACCTCTGATGGAAAGGCAGTATATCAGATGCCCGCACTGCGAAACGATGCATGATGGTAGGACCTGGTCCGTACAAAATAAGACTGCATTCAAAAATTGGTTTGGTCTATATTGTCCAGAATGTGGGGATACTATTCCTTGCACAAGAAACTACACCAGTTGGTTAATTCTGGCTCTCACCTATCTACTATGGTTTTGGTGGATCGAAAAATGGAAAACCAGTTGGAAAGCAAGCCAACCTAAAAGATATCAAAACATACAACTGGCAACGATTACAGTGCGCAATACAAACTGGGTAAATGCTGGTCTTTTATTCGGAATAGGGATGTTTCTAATTATGACATTAGGTATGCCAGTCATCACCGGAACCGAAATAACCATAAAATCCATAATCATAGCTATTCCTATTTGGGCAATTGCTGGTTTCCTTTTTGCCTTTATTCTGAAAAAAAGGATGAATAGACTTATGAAGACCTCAAAGACTTAAGCTGACTTATTTATTGACTATCCCATTTTCTCTACCAACTCCTCCCATTTGGCATGGAGTTTTTCTAGTTCTGCTTTTTTACTATTGTACTTATTGGTGGTCTTACTCATTTTCTGATCATCCTCGTACACTTCAGGCTTGGCCATTTCAGTTTCCAGGTTGGCAATCTCTGTTTCTAGCGTTTCGATCTTTGATTCTGTTTGTGCTATTTCTTTCTCAAGTTCTTTATGAGGTTGATCGTGTCTTGGCTTGGTGTTTACAGACTCCTTCTTCTCTTTTTTAGTATCGGCAGTTTCAACTGGCTTCTTCTTCTCTTGTTCTTTCGAATACCACCAGTGCCACTCTTCATAGGTTCCAGGATACTCCTTGATTTGCTGGTCTTCAATCCACCAGATTTTGTTAGCCACGTTGGCAATGAAATCCCTATCGTGACTGACCAGTAAAAATGTACCTTCGAATTGCTGAAGTGCTTGAACTAGAATACTCACCGAGAGCATATCCAGGTGGTTGGTCGGCTCATCGAGCATCAAGAAGTTTGATTCGGAAATAAGTGTCTTGGCAAGTGCTACTCGAGACTTCTCTCCCCCACTCAATACTTTGATCTTCTTAAACACTTCCTCATCTGAGAATAAGAAACAACCTAACACATTCCTTAGTTGCTGCTCAGTTTTACCTGACCCTGCTTGTTTCAGCTCTTCCAATATTTCATTGTCCACATGCAGTGATTCCAGTTGATGCTGCGCATAAAAAGCCGTAGACACATTATGCCCGGGCTCCAAAGTGCCTTCGTGTTTTTCTGTTCCCGCAACGATTCTCAGCAAAGTAGACTTCCCTTTGCCATTTGCACCAATCAACGCAATTTTATCACCTCTCTCGATGTGCGCATCTGCATGTTTCAAGATTTGGAGGTCACCGTACGCTTTAGAAATATCCTGCAATCTGGCTACATGACGGCCAGACTGTGTTTTGAATTTAAACCGAAAATCAACTTGCATGGTATCGTCTACCACCTCTTGAATGCGATCCATTTTTTCCAGCATCTTCATTCTTGATTGAGCCTGCTTAGCCTTTGTTGCTTTCGCTTTGAATCGCTCGATGAACCGCTCCGCTTCTTTGATCTTTTGCTGCTGATTTTCAAAGGCATTCTGCTGAATCTCGTTGCGTAGCTCCTTCTCTTCCAAATAAAAGTCATAATTACCGGCATACAGATTGAGCTGATAGCCAGTCACCTCTACGATCTTATTGATTGATGCATTGAGAAAACGTCTGTCGTGCGAAACGATAATTACCGCACCCTCATACGATTGCAGGTAGTTCTCCAACCATTCAATAGATGGTAAGTCAAGGTGGTTGGTTGGTTCATCGAGCATCAATAAAGATGGCTTTTCCAAAAGCAGCTTGGCCAGCATAACTCGCATACGCCATCCTCCAGAAAACTCCCTTAAGGGTCGCTGTAAATCCTTCGTACTAAAGCCGATTCCTTCCAGGATTTCTTCCGCCTTAGCTTGCATGGAGTATCCTTCATTGGTTTCAAATCGATCCTGCAACTTGGCCAACTTATCAACCAAATCATCGCGGTAATTTTCTTCCATCTCCTTAAGAACAGAATCAATCTGTTCTTGAATTTTCAACGTCTCCTCAAAGGCCTGCATGGCCACATGTAGAATAGTATCATCAGTCAGGTAAGACAACAAGTCTTGATTTAGAAAACCAATAGTTGTATCATTACTCATATTGATCTCTCCAGAAGTTGGTTGATAATCTCCAACAATCATCTTCAACAAAGTTGACTTACCAGTCCCATTCAACCCAATGAGTCCTATCCTGTCCTTAGGACCGATAAATAAGGAAGCACTATCATAAATAGGTCTGTCACCGATGTAATATGAGAGATCGTTAATACTAATCATAGCGCAAATTTATACGACCCACATTGCTAAACAAGTTCCTTAATTCATTCATGTGAAGAGGAGACTTTCAGGAAGCCGTAGCATTGTAAATGCGATTGTGTATTTTTATCGTAATTTTTCAAAAGAAAGATACTAACTAAACGATCATGCGCCTTTTATTAACCCTGCTAGCTTTTACTTTTTTAGCATCTCATACACATGCCCAAACCTGGGAACAAGTATTCGCCAAAGCTGAAAAACAATATACCAAAGGCAAATACGGCAAAGTCCAAAAACAAATTGACAAGCTCCGTACAAAACATATTACCAAGAAGTATGGAGGAGACTCCTCTTTGTATGCACTCACTTATGTAATGGAAGCTAAAGCCAATATGGCTCTGGCTGAATATGATAAGATGTTCGCTAATATTGATAAATCACTTTCCAAATTGGACAAATGGAAGAATGGTCATCAATACAACTACACCATGGGTCTTCTCAGACTTGCGGACCTCTATCAGGATTATGGCAATTTTCGAAAGGCTGACTCCATCATCACTATTACAGAAAGCCTCTCCTCGAGCTATCTTCAGAGTGATGTTTTGCAAATGGAAATTCAAATTAGAAGGGCGATAACAAATGTTAGTTTAGGATATTACAATGAAGCCAAGCCAATGGTTGATCAATTGATCAATAGTTGGCCAACAAAACTTAAGCTATCATACAATTACGAATCAGTAACTTCTGCAGATGAAGCTTATAAGAACCAATTATTAGTTCGATTATTCGCTGCTGAAGCCGCTTTGCTTAGAGGTAAAGGAGAATATGAAAAGGCAATAGAAGCATTAGAAAAAAGAGGCAAACAAGTCAACCGATTAGCAGATGGCAATAGTCCTGCATACGTGGAATTTCGCGTCACTGAGGCCTCAACCTATCTGGACTATGGCAACTCCTCCGAAGCTAGAAAAATAGCAGGCCGAGTCACTGCAATCAAACCTCCAGGAAGGCTCTATGAAAAAGCTGCAAACATTGATATCATGGCCTGTCTGGCAGAAGAAAAATTTACCGATGCCATTGGGACTTACAACAACTTAGAATCACTTTTAATTAAAGCAGGTGTGAAGCGCGATTACGCCTATTTCATGTCCAACTTTTATGGTGCGTTACTCCGAGCTCATGAGAACGACCCGAATCAAAACATCATTGTTAGGCTTGACGCCATTCTGGCAAAGTCCAGTTCGCTTGTTCCTCGTGACCACCTGATCAGAACATTAACCGCTGATGCAGCAATTAACTACATCTTCAGATCTAACAGGAGTCAGAACTATCCATATGCTGAAAAATTTTATACGGAGCTTGGTAAGTCTTTAAAGCTGAGATACAAACCCAATACATTGGCGATGGATATCTATAAGGTCAACTTTGCAGGCTATTATTTGAAATACTCGGAAAAACCGAAGAAAGCATTTCAAATGCTGGCCTCACAACCTTACAAAAGGCCTTTGGAAGAATTATCCACTGTTCATCCAGACTATGCAAGAATTGTCAATGATCTGATGGAATACTTTACGCTAGTTGGTAATTATGATTATCCAATCAAATTAACCCAACAAGTAGTAGATGCGATGAGGGCAAATCCAAACACCAATTCTGAGGATCTTGGTGACAAACTGGTGGAATTAGCTCGATTGCAAGTGGAAGGTGGCTACTACAAGGAGGCAGAAACCAATGCGGACGAAGCTCTCAAACTGATCCGACGAGGCGGGGAGAGAAAATCCGAAGAATATGTAAAAGCATTGAACAATGCGGCCTATCTCTATGGCACCATTGGACTGTATAGTAAAGCTGTAAGACAGCTGAATAAGGCTGAATCCATTTTTGATAAGATCCCAACTGCCAACAAAGAGCTTAAACTGAACTCCATTACAGATTTGGCCTTCTTATATACTCAAATGGGTGAATATAGTAAGACGGAAGACCTTCTTGAAGACGTAATAAAAGAACGCAAAAGAACATTTGGTGCGGAGAGTCGACGTTTAATTAAACCATATTCTGCAATAGGAGAAATGTTCCTGATCAAAGGTGACTACCCCAATGCCGAGGATAATTTCAGAAAGAGCCTTAAAGTTTCAGAAGAGGTCTTTGGTGACACCACCCTGTTGTTTGCTAAGAACCTTAGTTACATGGTTAAATTATATGTGGAGCTCGGTAACTATAAGGCTGCATTGGTCAATGCAACAGATGTACTGAAAACCAGAGACAAACTTCTAAGACCAGGTCACATACTTTTTGCAGACACCTATAATGACCTTGGCAATATTCACTACAATCTTGGCAGTGATCTAAACGTCGTAGACAAGTATTACAGGCTGGCTATGGATATTACGGAGAAGAACTTTGGTCAAACACATCCATTGTATGCTGAGGCTTTAAAGAACGTAGCTTTTGTGCATGTACAACGCAAAGAATATGACGAAGCACTTACGCTACTAAATCAGGCCGATGATATCTGGAGAGATGCTTTGAGTAACTTGAATAAAAGCTCAGGAGAAGTTGCGCGTATCAAAGGTGATATCTACAGCTACAGAGGGCAATTCAGAGATGCTAGAAAGGAATACGAAAAAGCTGCCCGGTACTTCAAAGCGCTATTCAATGATCAGCACCCAGACTATCTAAATACACAAAGTAGACTGGCTCGAGCATATTGGATCAATGGAGAAGTCAGCAAAGTAGAGTCACTACTAAGTGAAACTACTGACTCCTACCTTAACTATACGAAGGAGTTTTTCCCAACATTAAGTGAAGAAGAGAAAGCCAAGTTTTGGAATAAAATCAAGGGTGACTTTGAGTTTTACAATACGGTGGCGGTGGCATATAGTCAGGAAAAAGAAAAGTACCTGGAGAACATGTATGACTTTGCCCTGGCAACTAAAGGACTATTATTAAGTTCTTCAATCAAGACTCGTAATAGCATACTGAATAGTGGAGATCAGGAGTTGGTCGCATTATTTAAGGACTGGGTTCAAAAGAAAGAATTCCTTACAACGACCATTGCTCAAAATCAGGAACAACTTGCTGAGAATGAAGTGGATGTTCCAAAGTTAAAAGATCAGATTGCTGTTCTTGAAAAGAAACTTAGTGAAATGTCCGAGGATTTTGCAGACTCTTATGAGTTTAAGCTATACAGCTGGAATGATGTGAGGAAGTCTCTTGAGGAAAATGAAGCAGCGATTGAGATCATTAGATATAGATCATTTGACAATAAATTCAATGAAGATAGCATTCGTTATGCAGCTTTGATCGTGACCAGCGATACGAAGAAAAACCCAGAACTGGTTCTACTTCCAAATGGTAGGGATATGGAGAAAAAGCATTTTTTGTATCATAGAAATGCCACCAAATATAAATTACCAGACAATCAATCATTTGACATTTTCTGGGCTCCAATCTACGAGAAGGTAAAAGACAAAAACGTTGTTTTCTTATCTCCTGATGGAGTTTATAATCAAATCAACGTAGAATCCTTGTTAATGGATGATGGAGACTATGTGATTGATAAAATGAATGTTCGGGTAATCAACAACACCAAAACCATTGCAGCACTAAGATCTCGTGAGGCACGAAAAGCTCAGAAAAGTGAAGCTCCTACAAATCTCAGCGCCATGTTGATGGGTAATCCAAAATACTATCAGGATGAGCAAAGTAAGAATCTTGCGGTGAGAGAAGCTAATAGAGGTAGACAAGTATACGTACCACAGTTGCCAGGAACAGAAAAAGAGGTGGAGACTATTACAGACCTTTTGAAAGACAAAGGATGGAAGATTGAGTACTACCTCGGAACAAATGCAACGGAAGATCAAATCAAAAATGCACAGAACTACACCCTGATTCACATTGCTACTCATGGTTTCTTTGAAGATCAAAAGCAACAAGAAGAAGACCAGAGTATTCTATTTGAAGATGATGACAATCCTCTGGAAAGAGCTGGACTACTTGCCGAAGGTGGTGGAGACGTATTGGTGAATGCCACAAAGAATTACAACATTCAGGATGGTATTCTAACGGCTCATGAGGCTATGAACCTTAACTTTGAAAATACTGAACTTATCGTTCTTTCTGCTTGTGAAACAGGTCGTGGAGAAATCGAGCAAGGCGAGGGTGTTTTTGGGCTTCAACGTTCCTTCCTTGTTGCTGGAGCTGATGCGATTATCATGAGTTTGTTCCAGGTATCGGATGAAGTAACCCAGCAATTAATGGTTGAGTTTTACAACAACTGGATGAGTGGTCAAGATAAGCGTACAGCATTCAACAATGCTCAACGCAAAATCAAAGAAACGTTCAATGAGCCTATATACTGGGGAGCATTTACCATGATAGCCAAGATATAGGCACTTAGAAGGTATTATTACCATCCGTAAAAACACTGACTAAGCTTTGAGGACTGGAAATTATATTTGTACCTACATCAAATAGGTGCCTGTATGACACGAACCAAGATGCGAAACCTCATTGAAACTTCCTGGTTTCAACGCACTATTGTTGGTTTAATCCTCATTAATTCGATTTTAATAGGGCTGGAAACAAGTCCCGAATACATGAATGCATTCGGGACCTATATTGATCAAATTGATCGAATCATTCTTTTCATTTTCATTTTCGAAATCCTGTTTAAGCTCTATGCATATGGCTGGGATTTTTTCAAAAGCCCATGGAATCTATTTGATTCCATTGTTATCCTGGTATCGGTCATTCCTAGTGTAGGTGCTTCGTTTGCGGTGATGAGAGCCTTGAGAATATTGAGGACATTAAGACTGCTTAAGAATATCCCAAAACTCAAAATCATCATAGAGTCGTTATTGCACGCCATTCCAAGCATTGGTTGGATTGGGGTGCTGCTCATGATCATCTTCTACATCTTTGCAGTAATAGGCAATAATTTATTTGGTGATGCTCATCCAGAATACTTCGGCTCTTTGACCGATTCCTTATTCACGCTATTTCAGGTAATGACACTGGAAAGTTGGTCTTCTGGTATTGCTCGTCCAATCATTGGAGAGATGCCTTTTGCAACGATCTATTTCATCATTTTTATATTGATTGCTACCTATACCACGCTAAATATCTTCATTGCTATTGTAGTGAATACAATGAACGAACTGCATCAAAGAAGTTTACAAGAAGAAGAGCAGCATATTAAGCAGTTTGTACATGTAGAACATGAGCAATTGATTGATCACATGAACAATCTGCAACAGGAACTTACTGAGATCAAAGGCCTGCTAAAAGCACAACAAAGGAATCTATCTGAACAAAAGTCTAGCTAATCACTTGTATTAAAAACTACACACATGAAACATACATACTTTCTCTTACTAGGTATCTGGATGGTCGTAACAAGTTGTGACCAACCTACCAACCAACAATCCGATAATTCAGAGGTAAATACCTGGAGTGCATCAATGGAGACCGATGGTTTGCAAGACATGACAGGAATTGAATTGGATCAGCTCACACTTCCTGATGGGTTCAAAATTGATTTGTATGCACGTGTAAAGAATGCCCGCTCCATGGCTCTTAGTCCATCGGGAACTGTTTATGTGGGTAATCGACGTGGTGGAAATGAAGTCTATGCAATCAAAGACACCGATGGAGACTTTAAAGCAGACGTAAGGTATGTTCTGGACACTGGTATGCGCATGCCTAATGGCGTAGCTTTTCACGATGGGGATCTCTATGTTGCCGAGGTAAGTAAACTATGGAGATACGAAAACATCGAAGAGGACTTTGAAAAAGTGAGTAAAACATTGATCTATGATGACTACCCCACCGATGCACATCATGGATGGAAATTCATTGATTTTGGTCCTGACGGCAAGCTATATGTACCTGTAGGAGCACCATGTAATATTTGTGAAAGTAAGGATAGTATCTACGCTTCTATCACCCGAATGAATCCAGATGGTACTGGTAGAGAAGTATTTGCTCACGGCGTGAGAAACACCGTTGGGTTCACGTGGCATCCGGAGACGGGAGACATGTATTTTACAGACAATGGAAGAGATGCCCTTGGAGACACCATCCCTCCTTGTGAACTGAACAGAGCCACAGAAGCTGGGCAGCATTTTGGTTATCCCTATTGCCATGGTGGATATATTGCAGACCCGGAATTTGGAGATAAGTATCCTTGTGAGGATTTTGTGCAACCAGCACAAAAACTAGGACCACATGTTGCTCCTTTAGGCATTAAATTCTATGATGGAAACATGTTTCCTAAAGAATTCAATATGCTCGCGTTCATAGCCGAACACGGATCATGGAACCGATCTCAAGAGGCTGGGCACACTGGTCATAAAATAACCACTGTAAAAATCGAAGATGGTCAGGGAGTAGCTTACGAAGACTTCATTACAGGATTTCTGAATAAGGAAACCAACATTGCATGGGGTCGACCAGTGGCTATTTTATTCCTTGAAGATGGCTCTATGCTCATCTCGGATGATTTGAAAGGGGCTATTTACAGAGTAACCTACGAAGGCTAAGTTTTCTACATTAACTTCGCCTCCTCACAATGAATCCAATATTAGAGGCAAAAAATATCAACAAAGCCTACGAAGGTAGAGCTATATTGGAGAACATCTCCCTTGATTTAGTCAAAGGAGATGTTCATGTTTTATTGGGCCCAAGTGGTTCAGGGAAAACCTCATTGCTGCGAATCTTGGCAGGATTACTGGATTCTGATTCTGGTGAAGTTCTATTGGATGGTGAAGCAATTGAAGGACCTAAAGACAGACTGGTTCCGGGATATGAGGAGATCAGTATTGCTCACCAGGACTTCAAGCTTAAACATAAGATGTCGGTGTTTGAAAACATCCGGTATGAGCTCCTTTCCTACACCAAAGACTATCAACTGGAACGTATCGAGGCACTCCTTAGCCTTTTCAGAATCCAACACCTTCGCGATAAAGACATCTCCCTCCTATCTGGTGGTGAAAAACAACGTGTAGCCATCTCCAGAGCTATGGCACATGAACCAGATGTCTTATTGATGGATGAGCCTTTTTCCAATCTCGATCTAGGGAGCAAATCTTCTTTACTCAGAGAAATCCGAGAGTTGGCTCGTAAAACCGAAACAGCCATTTTATTGGTAACGCATGACACTAGAGATGCGCTGCAAGTAGCTGACAAAATATCTGTACTTCACAATGGAAGTCTAATCCGTCAGGGAACGCCAAAAGAGATCTATGATGATCCTCAGAAAGAAGTTGTCGCCACACTATTTGGCCCATACAATGTGATTGAACACAAGAATTTTGAAAAACTGGGTATTCAAAGCGAAGAGAAGAAAGTTGGAATTTGGCCAGAGAATGTTCTAATCTCAGAAGATGTAGAATCAGACAACCAATTGATTAGTAGCACTTTCATGGGGCATTACTGGAAGAATGTAATTAGTTCTCAAGGGCAAGAAATAGTTCAATATGGAGTTAAATCCTATTCTAGTGGCAATGTTACCATTAATAGCTATTTCACAATTGAGTAAGCGTTCTTATTCAAACCTAAGCTTGCTGCAATTGTATAGATCACATAGCTTTATTGTGTGAAGTTCCTGATTTCCATGAAATGTATTATGGTTTGCATTGTTGTGCTGGCTCAAACACATGAGCTGGAAACCATCCGTGAGCTCATCAATAAACACGAGTTTGATTCTGCCAAACATCTACTAAAAGCCGCTCAAAACAATTCCAACTCTCCTGAATTGGATTACACATTCAGCATGTATTTCATGAAAAGAAACCTCCCGGACTCTGCTCTTTTTTACGGAGAAAAAGCTCTTGAAAAAGCCTCTCCATCAGATAGCTCCTTGCTTGCTGATATTCAGAATGTTATGGGAGGAAGCTTCTATCAAAAAGCTGATTACACAAGAAGTTTAGAGTCATACCTGGCAGCTGCTCGTTTTTATGAAAAGGAGAATTCTGACAAGCTTGGGATCATTTATGTCAATCTCGGAATTATTTTGAGTGCTCTAGAGCGCTTTGAGGAGTCCATGGAATACCAACATAAGGCTTTCGAACACATACCCACTGATGATATTCAGTCCATTTTCTTCAATCTGGTAAACCTATCTGTCAATCATCGAAGGATGGAACAAATGGATAGTTCATTCATATACCTCCAGCGTGCACTCCAACTCAGTAAAGACAATGAGTTCAAACCTGGCATTATTCAAGCTTATGCCTCATTAGCTAATATGCATTTGAGAAACCAGGAATACGAACAAGCTATTGACATGGCTGAGTCAGTACTAAATGACAAGGAATCGTCTGATCGGGCAAAAGCTCAGGCAGCATATGTAATTGCCAGCGCATACAATGAACTTGAACAACCATACAAAGCCCTTGCCCCTGCTCAAGAATCTCTTAGAATAGTTGAAAGTCTTGGTATGACTGGCTTGATCACGTCATTACATGAGTTACTCTATGAGATTGAGTTGAAATCTAAAAACTATCAGGCCGCACTTGACCATTACACGATCTACCATTCCATTGAAGACAGCATTAATAGAAGCACCAATATCAAGCAACTCAACGAACTGGAGCTGCAGTATGAAACAGAGAAAAAGGATAATCAAATCCAATTTTTAAATCAAGAGAAATCACTAGCAGAATTAGAGCTCAAACAAAGAAATTTCCAGCTTTACGGTTCCATAGTATTGGCCATCGTTCTCATTTCATTTGGCTTACAATACTTCAGACAAAGGACTCTCCGTTCTCAGTTATCTATTGACCAGTTGAATCAAAAACTACTCAAATCGCAATTAAATCCTCATTTCCTGTTCAATGCACTTAATGCAATCCAGCAGCAAATATTGGTGGAAAATGACAAAACGAAAGCGGCAGATTATCTTGCACGATTCAGTCAAATGACACGTCAAATTCTGGAAACAAATCGATTGGAACTAGTCACTCTGGAGGAGGAAATAATGCTTCTTGAGAATTATGTCGAATTGCAAAAACTCAGAAGTTCTAATACCATAACAGTAACCATCAATGTAGATGATGAGCTGGAAATAGACCGAATAAAAATTCCTCCAATGCTAACTCAACCACTAGTTGAAAATGCCTTTGAACATGGCCTACTTCCTAAAAAAGCTGAGGGCAATTTGATCATTAAGTTCAATGCTTCTGAACATCAACTAATCATTCAAATCATGGACGATGGAGATGGTATTAATTCCCAAAAGAAAGAAGGACATACATCGGTGAGTAAGCAAGTGACCATGGAGCGGCTGCAATTATTAGAAAAGCAAACAGGTAAGAAGTCGTCCTTGAATTTTTCACGTAATCAACAAGATTTACATACCTTCACTGTTGTAACATTAAGTATTCCACTTCTATGAGAGCAGTCATTGTTGATGACGAAAAACATTTTCAAGATAGTTTGTCCTCTCTGATTCAAGATCATTGTCCCTCCATTAAATTGGTAGGTTTTGCGGATTCAGTTGATTCGGGAGTGCAATTAATTCAAAATGAGAATCCTGATTTAGTCTTTCTTGATGTTGAACTAGGAAATCAAAAAAGCTTTGACATATTGAAGAAAATCGGTTCGCCTAAATTTCAAGTCATTTTCGTAACTGCTCACGATCACTATGCTATCAACGCTTTTCGCTTCAGCGCAATAGACTACTTACAAAAACCAGTGGTTTTGGGTCAGCTTCAAGAAGCTGTCTCAAAAGTTGAACGAATTCTGGATAGCCAACAAATAGAAAACCAGCTTCAAGTGTTGAGTCAAAATCTGAACCAGATTTCTGATCAGGACCGAAAAATTGTCCTCAAAGGTCAAGACTCGCTGCACATCGTCAAGTTGAGTGAAATACTTTGGTGTAGTGCCGAGGGAAGTTACACCAGCTTTCATTTGGTCAATGGTCAGAGTGTCATCATTTCTAAACACCTCAAAGAATACGAAAACCTATTAAGTTCGGAACGTTTCTTTCGAGTGCATCGCTCCTACCTGGTTAACCTCAATCACATTACAAGATATGATCGATCAGAAGGATTATTGATTTTTGATCATCAGCACACGCTACCGGTTTCTCTCAAACGAGAACGTATGGATGAGTTACTAGAAAAGATCTGATTTCTCTTTATCAATTGTAGTCCACACTTCACCAATCACAACCGCCACTACATCCATCCGCCCGGATGTATTCATTGATTAGTACCAATTTTTCTTAAAATTTTGAAAATCTGGTATTATGAAATCACTGTTAATCAAAGCTAAGTTGCTTGTGGGCATCTTCGCTATATCTTATCAACTCACTGCACAAACTATCATTTATGTTGATGTAGACGCAACGGGTTCCGATAACGGAACTTCCTGGTCCCATGCATACAATGACCTACAGGATGCACTTACCTATGCCTCCAGTAATTCACCAGCTCAAATTTGGGTTGCTGAAGGTACTTATACACCTGGTAGTTCTTCAAGCGATAGTTATACCATGCTGCCTGATGTGGAAATTTATGGCGGGTTCGTGGGCACTGAAACCTCCTTGACACAACGTGATTTCAGAAGCAACACCACCATTCTGTCTGGAAACCTTGGAGCCCAGCAAGCTGAACACATTATTAACAATACCTATAGTATAGGTATCCGCTTAAACAATTCTGCCGTGTTGGATGGATTCCACATTCGGGATGGCTTATCTTCTAGTAATTATGGAGCTGCTATCTACAATGAGTATGCCTCACCAATAATTCGAAATTGTAATTTTTATAACAATACAGCCTATTATGGTGGTGCTGTTTATAACTATTACTCAAGTTCTACCTATCTCAATTGCCGATTTTATGACAATACTGCCTCCTCTGCTGGGGGTGCAGTCTATAACATTGGCGATAGTAACACTTCCCATATTGTAACCTATACCAATTGTGCTTTCTACAGGAATTCAGTAAGAATTCCCTCAGGTAACAACAATGGATATGGTATGGCATTATTCTCTGGGTCGGGAGTAATCTGCAAAATTTACAACTCTAACTTTTATGATAATGATTGCATCTCGTGTAATAGCGGTTTAGGTGTATTGTACACGGTAGGTGTCGCTCTTGAACTAATCAATTCAATTATATACGACAATAACGGAATCAATTCAATTAAAGATTTTAGTGGATTCGCCTCAGTAGGTAATTGCATTATTGAAGGAGGATTTGCCACTGGCTCTGATATTCTTGCCAGTGATCCCCTATGGTCTGACCCAGCAAACGGTGATTTTTCATTAGACTTTTGTTCACCCGGAGTTGATTTTGGCGTATCTGGAGTTCTATTTGGAATAAGTGAAGATCTTTTAGGTAATACACGAATTGTCGGAACGGATCCAGATCTTGGCGCCGTAGAATACCAGGATGGGGTGAGTTTTACTACTGTTGCTGAATCTTGTGCAAACAAACCTGATGGCCAAATCATCATACACACAACTGGTAACAACTCATTCCAATACAGCATCGATAATGGGGAGACGTATACTTATGGAAATGTCTTCAACAATCTTTCATCTGGAAACTACGATATTCTTATTAAAGAAGTGAGCACTGGATGCGTGAAGACGTTCTCTACGCTCGTAACGACTACTGCTCCTATCACCATAATCAACACAGTAACCGATGCCTCCTGTAAAGACAATACTGATGGTGAAATAAGTGTTAGCGTCACGGCTTCTAACCCACCAGTTACTTACAGTTTGGATGGGACCACTTATCAATCTGGCAATGTATTCACTAATCTATCAGCAGGTGACTATACAGTCTATGTGAAAGATAATAATGGCTGCATACGCACTGCAACAGAAGAGATCGGCCCTGATGAGAGTTATACCGTAGATGTCTCACATGTCACCTGCACAGGATCCTCTGATGGACAAATTCAGATCAGTGTAGATGGAGCAGATTCACCATACACCTTCACATTCGAATCAGACCCACCTACGCCAGTTGGAGATTTCCAGAATCTGAGTCCTGGTACTTACAATATTGTTGTGGAAACTGGAACAGGCTGCATTTGGAACACCATCTCAGTCACCGTTTCAGAGACAGTTGACTGGGTTGGAACCACCTCTGACTGGCAAACTACTTCCAATTGGTGCAACAATGCACTTCCAGGAAACAAAGCGAAAGTAACCATTCCCACAAGTGCATCCACTATGCCTGTCATTTCCGGAGAGGTAAGATTATCTGATTTGAACATGGAAACCTCAACCATGTTAACTGTTGAATCAGGAGGTGCTTTGCTTCTTACTGGCGATTTCACTGGTCAAGGTGAGGTTAATGCACAAAGAAACTTGAGGGGATCGGGTAGTTACAATTTGATGGGTACTCCGTTGGCCGGGGTATTAACATCAGACTTACAAGCAACCCATATCTTCGAATGGGATGGGTCTAGTTTTACTGTTCCTTCCGGAGCTCTACAGCCTGGTAAAGGGTATTTTGTAGCAACAGGAGGCTCCAATCCAACTCTGGATATAACCGGCAAACCTGTTACCGGACAAGTGAATATTGTCATCTCAAACTCTGGTGATGCTTACAATGCAGTAGCCAACCCCTATTTAGCCGCTATTGATCGATCAGCATTTATCGCCGCAAACTCCACAGCAATTGATGGAAATATCTGGCTCTGGAATGATGGCGGATCCAATGTTGGTGGCAGTAGAGGGGGTGATTATGTACTCATAAATAACCTGGGTGTAGCATCTACTGTAGACCTGGGAGATGGTGTGAGTGGAACCAAATCGCTCCCATCTAATAATTCTCCAATCACTTCATTTCAAGGCTTCTTAGTTTCGGCCACTGCCAATGCCAGCATTTCATTCACTCCTTCCATGCAGGTTTCTACCACTGGATCAAATGCGGATGGAAATTTTTATCGAGTCGATAATGAGTCAGTGAGTACCTTAAAACTTTCTCTCTCTAATGAAAACCATTACAATGAAACACTTATTGGATTTACCAAAGAAGCTACTGAAGGTTTGGATTACGCATTAGACGGAGCGTATCGCTCAGTGAATCCAGACTTTGCATTTTATTCCTTATCTGGTGAGACACCTCTTGCAATACAGGGACTACCGTTGGCGAATCAAGTAGAAGTCGAAGTTAAACTTGGTTTCGAACTAAGATCCTCCGGAACTTACCATTTGCAAGTAGAGGAGATGCAAAACATCACTGGATCAGCGTTTCTACTTGATAAAAAAACCAATTCCCTGACCCTATTAGATGGTTCAACTTCTCTTGAAATAGAACTGTCACCTGGTAAGAACTTGGATCAATACTCCATTCTCTTTTCTCCATATGAGGTACTAAGCAGCGAGAGGATGAAAGACAAAATACTTATCTATGGATCCACACAAAAACTCCATCTGACCACCTCTCTTCAGGGAAATCATCAGGTGACTATTCATGACCTATCAGGCAAAGTGATTCATCATGAGCAGGTAAAATTCGACAATGGTCATGCAGGTTTTCCAATCAGTCTCCACCAAAACCAAATCTATGTTCTCCGTGTAGATCAATCCAGGCGGAAATTCATTGTGAAATAACCTCCTAAACAATCCAAATCATGAAAACTAAAATTATAATTACCATAGCCAGCGTATTCTCTGTATTACCATTACTTGCACAGTCAGCGCCTCCCGCCACACCTATCGATGGAGGTTTATCCCTCCTGCTTGCTGCGGGTGGTGCTTATGGAGTGAAGAAACTTATTGATAGCCAAAAAAAGGATACTTAAAACATTAAAACTACGCGGGTTAGATAAGCACTATCTGACGGAATATGGACCCGGTCAAATTGATTGGGTTCTTTTTTTAATCTCCCTCTACTTACCTATCCATATCCTTCACTAAAAACATTTAACCGTTAACTAAAAGGGTATTTCATCGCATAGCGTTTATCGCCACTTTGCCAAAAAACTAAACGCTCTTATGAAAACTCTTTACTCAATTATTTTAAGCTTCCTGATACTAGCAGTATCCGCAAAGGATCGTAGCAGGAATGACAGCACCACTCCAACCATGACAGAGAAGGCCATCTCTGCAGGATTTAATCATACATTAATCATTCAGGAAGGTGAAGTATGGGCTTGGGGAGAAGGAATTTACGGACAACTTGGAAACGGAGGTTTTGACCCATTCGGTGTTGAGGCACAAGTAGTAAACCTTGATCACATCATAGCGGTTTCAGCAGGAAAAAGACACAGTATGGCGCTTCGTGCTGATGGTGTCGTATTCGTATGGGGAGACAATACATATGGACAACTTGGAACTAGTCCTAGTCCTGCAGTTCCCGTACCTGTACAAGTGCCATTACTTACGGACGTAATTGACATTCAAGCAGGGGACTTCCATTGCCTGGCTCTGAAAAGTGATGGCACCGTAATTAGCTGGGGAGCCAACGCGAATGGAGAGCTCGGTCAGGGCACTACCTCAACATTTGCTGGACCGGCTAACGTACTAGACCCTTCTGGTTCTAGTAATCTTTCAGGCATTACACTCATATCGGCAGGAGCCAGACATAGTCTAGCAATCCTGGATGGAGAAGTACTTGCCTGGGGTGATAACTCAAACACTCAGCTTGGCCTATACCCTTCAACAACAAATAGCAGTATTCCTATATTTATTCAGACTGGAAAGTTTTTCCGCACCATCAATCTTAACAATATTATATCCCTTTCAGCAGGTGAGACACACTCCATGGCTATTGATGTGGAAGGTCAATTATGGACCTGGGGAGAAGGGGTCTATGGGCAATTAGGAATTGGCACTGTAGATCCAATGAACCCGGCAACGTACAGAAGACGTACTGCTAAAAATGTGGCTTCCAAAGTACGGACCATGGCTGCAGGTGCCACCCATAGTATGTACATTGATAGTCGGGGAGAGTTACACTTTTTCGGAACCAATTATTTAGGTCAATTAGGAATTCCAGTTACCACACCTAGAGTCTTGTCTGATAGTACAATTGGTCTTAATAAAATGGTAGCACTGGCTTGTGGAAATGATTTTACGGTAGTCTTGAAAGCCGATGGCACTATCCATGGCGCTGGAGATGCCGCCCATGCTCAAATAGGAACTCCGACATATGCACCATTTTATGACACACTTAATCACTTCTACACTAAAACCGGTAGAATCGCTCAGGTTGCTAACCAAGACAATTCCTATGTATTAAAAGCTGATGGTACCGTATGGTCCTTTGGACACAAGGACTACCTGGGCTTTTATTCATCAAGTGATGTTAGTACACCAACTCAAATTCCTGCGCTATCTAATATCATAGCAATAGGTGGAACCAACTCTAGTGGATTGGCTTTGGATGTAGAAGGTAAAGTATGGTCCTGGGGTGAAAACATATCAGGAGTTTGTGGACAAGGTGACACCATATCATTGCATACCTTACCCGACACCATTCCCGGATTACATGATGTTGTTTATGTAGATGGAACTATACAAGGCTACATTTCTTTAGATGGCGGATCTAGTGCATGTGCATTAAAAGTAACTGGAGAATTGTATACCTGGGGTAATAATTTCAATTATATGCTTGGAGATGGCAGTACTATCAAGAGACTAAGCCCAGTCAGCTCCACAATCACTTCAAAGGACTTTAGCGTATCCATGTCACGTGGTAATACCTTCGTCTTGAATGCGGATAACTCGGTAGATGTATGGGGTGAATGGAAACATGACGGGAGTACTTTGAGCTCAGGAACTTACAATGTAATCCGACAAATTAATACAACCAGCAAGGTCAAGTCAATTAGTACTACAAGAGACATACGAATGGCACTCATAGTTGACGGCACCATGGAGGTATGGGGTCTATCTGATAAATTCGACAACCCTGATTTTTTTCAAATATGCAAAGGAAGTAGTCCATTTTACACTTGTACTTACCCCTCAAAAGTTTATGTAAGCCCAACATCTTCAACTCTAATTGATAATATTAAATTCATTGAATCTGGTGATGATGTTGCCTTTTTTATAACTGCTAATGGTAATACCTTGGGTTGGGGAGAAAATAAATATGGACAACTTGGCCTTGGATATATTTCTGCTTCAGAATTTATTCCTGCCCCTATTTCATGTACAGCTACTGGTTATGGGGTCTCCATGTACTCATCTCTATCATTCGAGCATCATTCCCTTGCCAATGAAGTTGAAAAAGAAATTGTTAGTTGGGGAGCCACTAATCACCATGCAACATCTGTAATCCATGATCCTAAAATAGGATATACCTTGGCATGTAATTCTGCTTTAAGAATCGCTTTTTTTGAGGATTCACCAGAAGAAATAATCCTGAGTGTCTACCCTAATCCCGCCACCACAGAAATCAATATTGCATTTGGTGAAGAATCAGGAGAGTTTGAGTACCAGCTTCTGGATGCCAGTGGTCGAAGAATTCGGTCCGGTAAAAGCTCTAAAGGAGAATCCATTATTCAAACAACAAACCTATTACCAGGACTCTATTTTATAGAAGTGAATACGGGAGAGTATTCGGAGACTAAGCGAGTGGTCATTCAATAATACTTTTTGGTCAAAGTAGTTGCGGTAACTAGACCTGGACTGGAAACAGTTCAGGTTTTTTTATTACTCCTAATGGAATAAATCAATTCAAACTTTGATTGTTCCAACTGAGATTGCTTAATTTCAGGTGAATAATTGTTCCACAGCAATTATTCATAACGCAACCGTACACTACTGTCCTACTTGAAAGATGAGATATTCGCCTAGATTCTATCTGTTCATCACATTTTTAATATTCAACACAGTTATTGTTTCTGCTCAATATGACTCATCGGCATTAATCTACCTAAAAAAAGCTCGGGCATTTCTAAATCAAAACAGTGATTCAGCTCGTCTGTATGTAAAAACAGCCTTGCAAAAAGCCAAATCATCCAACTACAAATCACTCATTGCTGATTCTTACAATGTCTTTGGGGAATGGCATTATCACAAATCCGATATGGAGATGAGTAGGTCATATTATGACTCTGCTTTCACCCTTTATACAGAACTGAAGGATGATATTGGTCGAGCTGAAGTTTTATCTAATCAGGCGTTTTTAGTTCAGAAAGGCGGAAATATTGTAATGGCCGTAGACCTGCTACTACAATGTCAGAAAATCTATCAAGAGTACAATAGACCACATAAATTAGCTCAAGTAAACGCTAGTCTTGGCAACAGTTATTTTAGACTAAGAGCCTATGATAAAGCAAAGGAAAAATACCTGGCTAATTTGAAATTGTTCCAGCAGTCAGATGAGTCTTCTGATACCGATATTGGAGGAATATATCTAGCTCTGGGCGGAGCATACAAAGCCCTGGTGCAATATGACTCCAGTGAATACTATTATCGTTTGGCACAAAGTACCCTACCTAAAGATAACCTTCTAGCTATGTCCTTTTTCTACAATAACATAGCTAGCTTATTTCACCTCCAAGACAAGCTTGATAGTGCTGAATCTAACTACATCAAATCCATAAACATCAAAAAGGATCTCGGTCATATCCGTGGATATGTGGGGTCAATTAAAAATTTAAGTGAAGTTCTTTTAGCAAAGAATGATAAAGAAAAAGCCTTAGAATACCTGGAGTATGCCAATCAAGAAGTAGCCGCGACACAAGATAGCTTCCTTATCAGAGATGTTTATTTTGACCTGGCTGAAATATATTATCAAACAGGTAATTATTCTAAGAGTAATGAGTTTTATCGACAATTTATAAAACTTGAACAACGCTTATCTGGCCTTGAAAAAACCCAATCAATTGCAGAGATTGAAGAGAAATACGAGAATGAGAAAAATCAGACACGAATAGCTGAATTAGAATTGAGGAATCAACAAGCACTTAATCAAAGGAACCTCATTATTTTCGGAGCTTTGACACTTGGCCTGATAGCCATCTTCTTATATTTCCAGGCATATCAACGAAAAAAAACAAGTCGATTATTGACTGAAAAAAATCATCAAATCAGTCAAGCTCTTGGTGAGAAAGAAACGCTCCTCAAAGAAATTCATCATCGCGTCAAAAACAACCTTCAAGTAGTATCCAGCTTACTCAATTTACAAGCAAATACTCTGACTGATGATGCAGCTGAAGCCATTAAAGAAGGCCAAATGCGTGTAAAGTCCATGGCATTGATACATCAAAAACTGTATCAAGAAAATGATCTTATGGGTATCGAGGTACAGGGATATCTGGAAAATTTACTTGCTGAATTATTGGCTTCATTTAATCAGTCTGATGAAATTAGTTATCAAATTGATGCGAATCACCTGAAGTTGGATGTAGACACCATGGTGCCTATTGGATTGATTATCAATGAGTTGATTACCAATAGTCTCAAGTACGCATTCGAAAAATCGGCTGAGGGAATTCTTACGATTAACATGCAGGAAGAAGACACAAAATTGAAAGTAACTGTGACTGACAATGGTAAAGGGATGTCCAGTGGCGAAGCGTCCAGTCAATCGTTTGGATGGAAAATGATTAAATCGCTATGTCGTCAATTAAAAGCGGACGTGTCGGTGGAATCCATAAATGGAACTGAAGTAACTTTGATGATAACACGGTATAAACTTATCTAAAATGAAAGCATCAGTTTTGATCGTTGAGGATGAAGCATTAATTGCAGATGATATCGCCAGTATCCTTGAAAAAAATGGGTATTCAGTAACCGATATTGTAGACAATTCAGCTGATGCACTGGAGTCCATAGCTCAATCCAAACCTGATGTTGCTCTTCTGGATATCAACATTAAAGGAGATCACGATGGTATTGAATTGGCTCCTAAATTGGATGTACCATTTGTCTTTTTGACTTCCTATTATGATCAAAACACCATCAACCGTGCTAAGTTAGTTAATCCATCAGGTTACATTGTCAAGCCTTTCGCCGAGAAGGATCTTATTGTCAATGTAGAACTTGCTTTCAGAAAAAAAACTTTGATAAAGCCGACAGCCAATTCACCGGTAAAACTATTTGTACGAAAAGATCAGGAAATTGTAGCCCTAAACTCTGACAAAATCATTTTTGCTGAAGCCTTCGACAACTACACCTATGTCTATTCCGAAACAGATAAGTACATGATCAGTCATACACTCAAGAGTGTTGAGGAGAAATTAAGTCAACTGGGCTTTATCAGAGTTCATCGTTCTTTCCTTATCAACTTCCAGGCAATTGATAACATCCAGGATAACACCATTTTTCTAAAAGGGCACAAGGTGTTGATTGGCAAATCATACCGCAAAGATTTCTTCAATCAACTGGAGCTTCTCTAACTGAAATAGATAGTTAAAAACTAGAGGTTCTAACACAAGTTAATTGTTTTAAATCTCGTGAGTATTGTCTTCGTCAAGCCTGGATCTTTGTTTTCTCTATAAATTATGGAAAAACTGCTTTGTTTTCGAATATGAAATAACCGGAGTTTTAATCCACTTGTCAAACAGGTTCCTTCACTAAAAATTTATAACCCTTCACTAAAAATACCTGTTGTGTGCCGGTCTAAAATGTGAAATTCACCTTTAAAGACCTTTTTTAGACCCTAACACACCATGATGTCAATTAAATTTCACAAGAGGACTAGCCTTTGCATTCAGTTATTCATGTTCAGCCTTATGTCCTTTTCCTTCCTGTCTCTTAATGCTCAAGACTATTATTGGGTAGGTGGAACAGGAAACTGGTCAGACTATGAAAATCACTGGGCTACTTCATCAGGTGGTACTACTTTCCATACCAGCGCTCCATCAGCCACTAACAATGTCTATTTTGATGCTAACTCTTTTTCTGCCGCAGACCAAATTGTGAATATAGATGAAGAGGCGTACTGTCTGGGTATGGACTGGACTGGTGTCACCAACACTCCGATGTTAGATGGAGGCACAGACCACTTAAACATTGCAGGATCACTCACCCTTATTGCAGATATGATCTTGGATCATCGCTACTTTGATTTCGAATCCGATCTAACGACCAACACCATAACCACAGGAAACATTGACAATTCTTATCTGGAACTTGACTTTTTTGGAACTGGTAAGTGGGCATTACAAGATTCTATAAAAGCAAAAGAAATAATTACGAGCAATTCAGTCACTGTTGACTTAAACGATCAATATGTAACTCTTTTCAGCATTTACACATACAGTTCCTCTGTAGTCGATTTAGGAGCTTCAGAAATTCATTTGGTTAATTTCAGAATATCAAGTACAGCAATAGAGCCAATTGTTCCGGGGAACTCTGTAGTCTATATAAACAACTCTTTCTATACTGGAGGTGCTTCTTTCAATAAAATCATACTCGATGTTCCCCTTGTTTCTCAAGTTTCACAGCAGGATGATGCCACCATAGACAGCTTGGTTTTATTAGCTGGTACTACCGTCAACTTTGAAGCAGGTTCTACCCTTACGGTCAATCAGCTCATAGCAGAAGGAACCAAGGCCGAAAACATTGAGGTCTATACTTCGGTGTCTGGTACGCAAGTCACCATTTCTCAATCAAGTGGAACTGTTAACGCCGAATACCTGAGCATGCAAGACATTGCTGCAACCGGAGGGGCTACTTTTAACGCTACCAACTCTATTGATAACGGCAATAATTCTGGGTGGACAATCACAGGACTCACAGGATCCAAATTTTATTGGACAAATGGCACTGGGAGCTGGTCAGACTATGAAAACCATTGGGCCACTACCTCAGGAGGAAGCACAATGCACACGGAAGTGCCAGGCCAATTAGATAGTATCTTTTTTGATGCAAACTCATTTAGTTCTGATGATACCGTCACCGTAGATATAGACGCCTCATGTGCCAATCTTGACTGGACAGGTACTGACCAAAGCATTCTATTTACGACCACAGATAGTAAGGAAACACTCTCTATCTACGGATCTCTCGTAATCACCGAAGATGTTACTCCTGATTTTGATGAAATTCATTTTTTATCTGACAGCACTGGCAACAATATCTATACTAACAATCAGAGTTTGGGACGAAATTCAGAGCTATGGTTCTCTGGAAATGGTGGTTGGACACTCCAGGATTCCCTTTTCATTGGAGACATGACTATTGAGTCTGGAACTTTAGACTTTAATGATCAATATGTAGAAATCATTAATCGATTGAGTATTAGCTCTACAGATTCAAAAACAGTGGATTTCGGTACATCAGACCTTCATCTCGAATCCTACTATTATACAACTAGCGGACTCACGCTAGATGCAAGTGAAGCTACTATTTATCTAGACGGAAATAATAGTAGATTCCGTGCTAACCCAACGTCTGACATCACTTACAACAAAGTAATTATTGATGGTAAAACGGTTTTTGACTTCTACGACCATACTATTGATACACTAGAGGTGAGACCGGGTTCATGGCTATCCATTGCTGGTGGCGATACCCTATTTCTGAATTCATTCAAAGCTGAAGGGACGCTAGCTGATTCCATTACTATCAAATCAGCTGACCCTGGTGTACAAGCTGTAATCAAAATTGAATCAGGAACAGTAGAAGGATCATATCTCAAAATATCAGACAATGTTGCTACCGGAGGTGCCACTTTCTCGGCATTCGAATCCAAAAATGAAGGCAATGTAAGCGGTTGGGATTTTATGGAAGATACTACAGCTCCGGAATTTATCTCTGGTTATCCTGAACTTGATTCACTCGAAGGAACAATCGCCTATTACAATTTAAAAACAAATGAACCAGCCTATGTATACTACGTGGTATTAGCTGAAGGGGCCACACAGCCTTCTGCGGCACAAATCATTTTAGGAACTGACGCCTCTGATGCGGACGCAATCATTTCTGATAGTGTTATAGTAGAGCTGGCAGATGAACTCACCAGTATGGACATTGAAGGTCTTGAAGAAGAAACTAATTATGAGATATTCTTTGCCATAAAAGATGCAGCAGACAACATCCAAAGCAGCGTAAACCAAAGTAGCATTACTACTCCAGATACATCTGCCCCAGAGTTTGCTGATGGTTATCCTGTAATATCAACTACTGGAAGTACAGACATTACTTTAGACGTCTCCTTAACAGAAGCAGGAACTGTTTATTACGTGGTATTGGCTAATGATGCTACAGAACCAAGCCCTTCACAAGTTAAGTCAGGAGTAGACGCATCCGATAGTTCCCCAGCGGCAAGTGGAAATATAGAGGTGACGGCCATTGAAACTTCCATAAGTAAAAGCATTGAAGGATTAACAAGTGAAACAAATTATGACATCTACCTAGCAACCGAAGACGATCTTAGCAATCTTTCCTCTTCTGTTCAGCTTCTTGAAGTACTTACAGAAGCTGAAGCAAAGGACTTCTACTGGGTTGGCGGCTCCGGTAACTGGTCTGAGTTTGCCACTCATTGGGCTACATCGAGTGGCGGCTCTACCTTTCATACCGTAGCGCCATCCAGTATAGACAATGTGTTCTTTGACGCCAATTCATTTTCAGATGCAGAACAGTCCATTACCATAGATGAAGTAGCGTACTGCAACGATATGGATTGGTCAGCTGTTTCTAACGCTCCAACACTTGAAGGCTCTACCAATACCTTGAATATTTCTGGATCGTTGATTTTGACCGAATCAATGACTGTGAGTCATCGCTCCATCGATTTTGATTCGAATGACCTTGGTAATACCATAACAACGGCCAATCATACTATGTCCAACCTTAACATTCGTTTCTATGGATCGGGATCATGGATTTTACAAGACAGCTTAAAAGCTGGTGAGGTTAATAGCTATGAGACAACCACAGTGGATTTTAACGATCAATATGTATCACTAAACAGTCTGTATCCTCGAGGGTCTTCAACAATTGATTTTGGAGCTTCAGAAGTGTTTTTGGTTAATTTGAGAAATAATAGTTCTGCCACTGAACCGATTATTCCAGGCTCTTCCTCTATTACGATTGATAACTCTTTCTACGCTGGAGAGTCCACGTACAACAAGATCATTCTGGATGGAGATTCTGGAGATGAGATAGTCCTACAAGATAACTTTGAAGTAGATTCTCTGGTCATCAAAGCTGGTCTTAGCATCAATTTCGAGGCAGGAACAACAATCACTGTAGGCCAATTAATATCTGTAGGAACAAAAACAGATAGCATTTCTCTGTTTACTTCTACTCCAGGCTCTCAAGTGACCATTTCGCAAGCTAGTGGTACTGTAGCTGGAGAATACCTCATCCTTCAAGACATTGAAGCCACTGGAGGAGCAACATTTACGGCTAGCAATTCTCAGGATAACGGTAACAATACAGGGTGGACATTTACAGGAGATGATACTGCCCCATCGTTTAACACTGGTTATCCAGCTATTGATTCCATATCATCAGAGCGAGTTTATATTCAGGTGAGTGTAGACGAACCATCTACTGTTTATTACGTCTTCCTTGATAGTGAATCCACTACTCCATCAGCGAGTCAGATACTTGCTGGTACAGATAGCTCAGATGAAGAAGCACTTGTTTCAGGGTCAGAGAGTATTGATTCGTTTGACACAGAAGAAATAATAGAAATTACAGGGCTATCCCCTAATACAGACTATGACTTGTACTTAGCACTAGTAGATGCATCTGACAATATCCAGTCAAGCGTGTCTACCCTATCAATAAGTACAGAAGAGACCAAAGAAGAACAAACAATCACCTTCACTGATGACCTAACTGGTCTGACATATGGAGACTCAGATATTACACTAAATGCGACTGCAAGCTCAGGTCTTGATATCACCTATGAGTTTACAGGCCCTGTAACCATAGAGGGAACTACACTACAAATAACTGGTGCTGGTGAAGCCACTGTTACTGCCTCACAAACAGGTGATGACACGTATGAGACAGCTGAACCAGTGGAAATTTCCTTTACTATCTCAAAGGCAGAGCTTACTGTGACTGCTGATGATCAGTCCATCACTTATGGAGATGAGCTACCTGAATATACAGTTAGTTACTCTGGGTTTATTGGAACAGATGACGTTTCCGTTCTCGATACAACACCTACAGTATCGAGTGATGCTTCAACTGCCAGTAATGCAGGAGAATATAGTCTGTCCGTAGATGGTGCATCAGATGACAACTATAGCTTCAGCTACACAGAGGGTACACTTACGATTGCAAAAGCCAATCAGACCATAACCTTTACGCAGACTGATGTAGATATCTCTGATTCACCAATTATACTGTCAGCAACTAGTTCAGTTGGCCTGGATGTCACTTTCACTCTGATCAGCGGATCCGCAACATTGGAAGGAAGCACACTCACATTCTCCACTACAGGTTCAATCACCGTGGAAGCCAGTCAATCTGGAAACACCAACTATAATGCAGCCACTAGTGTATCTGTCACTTTTAATGCTACAGATACGAGTAAAGATGATCAATCCATCACCTTCGACGCAATATCGAGTACAACTTATGGAGATGTAGTTACTTTATCTGCATCGACCAGTTCATCATTGGATGTCACTTTTGAGCTTGTATCTGGAGAAGGAGAAATCAGTGGAAATAAGCTAAGTATTTTAGGTGTTGGTGAGTATACGGTTAGAGCACTTCAGTCTGGAAATGACTCCTTCAACCCTGCTAATCCTGTCGATGTGGAATTCACAGTTGAGAAAGCATTACTAACAGTAACAGCTGATGATCAAGAGATCGAAGCTGGTGATGATATGCCATCATTTACCATTAGTTATTCAGGATTTGTGCTTTCAGAAGATGAGAGCTCACTGGACACTACTCCCACGGCAACTACTTCTGTAACATCAACTGATACCAGCGGCTCTTTTGACATCACCCTCAGTGGCGGCGATGATGATCATTACTCATTCACTTATGTCAATGGTACGCTAACTATCATTGAGGTTTTGTCTAGTCTTACAAATTCTGAGGTTGAGGTATATCCGAACCCGTTTGTTCATTCTATCCAGATAAAGAAACGAGGTTATGAAGAAGCAGTAATCATCGATGTTTCAGGAACGATCATAGTTCGAAGCAATCAAATCGAAAGCATCGATTTGTCACCACTTCCAGCAGGGATCTATTACCTTCAAGTAACCTACCGAGATGGAAGATCAACAAAAACTAAAATCATCAAAAAGCACTAAGGCTGGCATCTGAATTTTGAATTGGGTTGCCACAAAATCCACTTCTACCCTCCCAGAGCAGAGGGTAGAGTGGTAAATCCTATCGAAAGGATTTCTTCAATTTATTAGAACTATTGTAGTCCTTCACCTGAAATAAGACTCCCTTCACTAAATTTTTTAGTTCACTGGCTAAAAAGCACTATCATATATATCTGAAAGATTGAATATTCAGGCCTCAATCAAATATCAATTCATGAGGCCTCAACAAATTACAAGATGGATATGGCGTCCAATTAATGCCATTAAAAAGAAAATCCTTTACACTCTAGAATCAATTGAAAATTCTAAAAGATTATTGGTTAAAGTAGTTTTCATGACTATGTGTCTCTGGTCATTTTCACCTGGCTATGGACAAAACTATTCTTTAGAGTTCGACGGAATCGATGACAAGATTTCTGTCTCCACACTTGGCACATCAAGTTCATTCACTGCAGAAATGTGGGTTTACAAACCAGAAGACAAATCAGGTTTTGTCACTTTACTAGATTTTAATGATGACAAACCATGGATAGGTGTCAATAGCAACATATTCGCTGTATGGAGTTCTTTCACTTATTCATCTTCCAGTACACACAAAACTTCAGGATGGACCCACTTTGCCGCTACTTATGATGGTACCACACTTACACTTTATGAGGATGGAATCGAAGTTTATCAAGATAACGTGTCTGTTACCACGGGAAATACAGGAATGACAATCGGTTTCAGCACGGGAGATCTATATTTCAAAGGTCGAATCGATGAACTAAGAATCTGGGACGACGTGCGAACTGAGTCTGAAATTCAAGACAACCTCTTCGTCACATTAACAGGTAGTGAATCCAACCTGGTGGCTTATTATGATTTTAACGAAGGTACTGGCACCACTCTAACCGATGCTACTTCTAACAATCATGATGGTACCATTACCAATTTCGCTTCAAGTGCCTGGGTTCATGGCGCACCTGTCGATCTAAACATTTGGAACGGATCTACCTGGAGTGATGGAACCCCTTCCTCCTCTTCAGATGTGAGATTTGATGAGGATTATGACTTCAGTCTTGGAGGATTATCTGTCAACTCAGCCTTCATCGTTGACACAGCAGTAGTAAGTGTAGAAGACACCTATCTCGAAATAAAAGAAGCTATTCAAAATGACGGAACGCTATTAATTGAATCGGGAGCATCATTAATGACCTATGAGGACAATGATTTCATGGGAGAAGCTCTAATCGACCGCTCAACTACATTCTCCACAGAAACTGGGCAATACTCTATTGTTGGTAGTCCTGTTCAAACCGAAACATCAGACGCTTTAGGGTCATTGGTTTATAGTTATGATGAAACGACTGAATACAATTCAAGTACAGATAATCCTGGATCAGGAAATGACGGATTGGACCGATTTGATGTGGTAAGCTCAGGAACAGACATTCTACCTGGAGTTGGTTATTTTTCTGCCTTCACTGGGGATATTCGCTTTGAGGGAGTGCCCAATGCAGGAGATATTAGTCAAGACCTTTCCTTCACAGATCATGATGCAACGGATCTAACGGATGAAAACAATTACGAAGGTTTTAACCTGGTTGCCAATCCATATCCAAGTGCCATTAAACTTTCATCATTCGTGAATGGAAATACAGACATTGCCGGATCTATTTACCTCTGGGATGATGGCGGCTCTTCTACAAGAAGAACCAATTCAGATTACATTGTAGCAAACAAAATGGGTGCATCAGGCGGTAGTAGTAGATCAGGAGACTGGGATGGTTATATACGTTCTACACAAGGGTTCTTTGTCAAGTCATTGGATGTTTCCTCCCCACAAGTATTGTTTGCGGATAGCATGCGAGTATTGGACAACAACACCGATGATGGCTTCTTCCGCAAAACGAATAAGTACCCATTGCTAAGAATTGAAATTCAGGGTGAAGAAGACTTTGGTGAGACACTCCTTGGGTTAGCACCTGATGCAACACAAGACTATGACGCCCAGTATGACGCTTTCAAACCAACCAAAGAAGGGTTGATGATGTATTCATTACTAAAAAATCAACCACAAGCGATACAAGGTTTGCCAGATGATTTTGAGGGAATCATTCCGTTAGGAGTTCAATTGGCCGAAGCGGGTATTTATCAACTCAATATAACTGCCAATGATTGGCCACAAAAAGTTGTCTTGCTCGACCAACAATTAAATCAAGAAATATCTTTGGACGAGACTTCCTATTCGTTTCAAAGTGATGCAGGTAAAATAAATGATCGATTCTTTCTGAAAGTAACGAATCGGGTCACTGAATCTCTTAAAGAACCACAAGTCAAAGTCTGGTACAGTCAAGGCACTTTTTATATCAACAACTTGATCAATGATGAACTGAAATTGTCTGTCATTGCAATGGATGGAAAACTCATGAAAGAGCAATCTATCTCTCCAGGTTATCAACAGATTGACTGGTCAAATAACGGCATTTACATCTGTGTGTTAAAAAGGAAGAATCAAATCATTTCTACTCAGAAAATCTCAACCAAAAGGTAAGCCATTCACCATTCAAAACGACGATTCATGAAAAATCTATTATACTTATTATCCTTCCTTTTGATCTTTATTGTTCCATTTTCAGTAATGGCCCAAGGAGCACCACCTGCCACACCAATTGATGGTGGTCTAAGCTTATTATTAGCAGCAGGCGGCATCTATGGAGCCAAGAAAATTTATGATAAAAGGAAATAAACAGGATTGACATTAAAATTTACTTACTAAAGAACCCGTCAAACTAAAAGACCGAGTAGATATACTCGGTCTTTTGCGTTACGAGAAACTTAGTGTCCTCCCATTGCTCCATCTGACGGAACATTAGAAGCTAATTTCTTCTCTTTTAGTGGTGGTATATAGACTGAGATTGAATCATACCCTAGCTGCGTTAAAAGCATCCAGGCTTCATTTGCATGAATTGGATCTGTAGAACCGAGTATTACCTTCGGTTGGTCCTTGTTAATTATATCCAGATTATCATCATCCAAAAGAGCCGACAGAGGAATATTGATTGCTCCTGGCATGTGATCAATTAAATAGGATTCTTCATCTCTTATATCAATTAATATTGGATTTTGTAAATCTGAAAAACTTACTGAATCCAATTCGTAATTGGTCGCCATTACTTTGTCGTGCATCTCTTTTCCAGACAATTCAAATTGGCTCTTATCAGCATAAAATGACACAATCAATAAAAACCCAAAAAGGGATACAACGATGATAGCCAGAGGTCGAATAGAATTTTTCATTTCTTTAAATTTTTAACTACAACCACCTTGTACTTTTTTCTTTTTCCTTCCCTGAATCGGAGCTATTGGTGTAAACTCAACCTTTGGTAAAGACTTGGCACCAGTGAAGAACTGCCTGGAAGCCATACGCTGCTCATACAAATCAAACTCATCTTTTGAAGCAGTTTGAGATGGATACTGAGGATCCAATATGGATTTGTTCCATTCCTCCAGACCACCTTTAAGCAAATAGTTATTCTTGTAACCCAGTTGCTTGGTAATCATCCACACTTGCGTTGCCAATCGATTATCCAAGCCATAAATGACGTTTTTCTTAAGCGACTGATCAAAGAAGTAAGCATAGTTTTCTGAAAACAAGCTGTCGATCGGGATATTAATTGCTCTAGGCAGTGGTTCCTTAAAATCGCTAGCAGGTCGTACGTCAATCAACTGAATAGACGGATCCCCAGATATCAACAGGTGAGCCAATTCATCCACAGAGATGTAGTTCGTTTCCAACAACATCTCTTGAAGCAACTCTTTTTCATTCAGTGCAATGGAGTCATTCTTCCTACCTGGAAGCATAGCACCCATTATACCCAACGAAATGATAATAATTGAAAGTATTTCTCGACTTTTCATGACATCATGATTTATAGTTCTTTAGAAATATCAGGTCTCTTGAATTTCTTCTCTGCCCACTCTCCTACCCAAAACATGACCACAGCTGCCACTATCACCAACAGCACCATTACGCCATCACTGAGCCCGAGAGTAGTTGATAATTTGATTCCACCCAGATAGTTTTTCATGTAGATCTCTTTCCAAAGTGGATAGGTTTCTCCAAAAATGAAAATCCCAATCAAACTTCCGCCGAGATAAGCCAGTGCGTCCAACTTGCCAATTGCTGCAGCACACACGCTAGTACCTGGACAGAAGCCTCCAACAATAAACCCGACTCCCATGATCACTCCACCAATAATCGCAGAATTGATAAAGTATTCGTTCACATAAACAATGCTCATATCAATCATCTCGAAGTAGTTTAGGAACAAGATTCCGATCATGGCAACGATAGCAGCCGTAAAAAACACTTTCAAAACCGTGGTATCGTATCCATAAAACATCCCAGCGAGTTTTCTGCTTGAAGAAAAACCCGCTTGTTCAAGTGCAAACCCAAAGCCAATTCCTATGATGAAGGCAATTAGAAAATTGAGCTCTTGTGATATCTCGTATATTGGTATGACAGGTCCCATATTAAATCCAGTTTTTTCTAAAGAAATAAGCAAACAAATAGGCCGTACCAAATATGGCGATCATGGTAACAAACCCAGCTAATGACAGTGTAGCCATTCCACTCAAGGCTGCTCCACTCGTACAACCCCGGCCAAACTGAGATCCAAACCCAAACAAGGCGCCACCTAGAATAGCCATAACAATTCTCCGTTTCTTGGTAATGTTCGGTGAGTGTTCCGTTTTAAGAGATAGCCTACCAGACAATGCTCCTGATAAGAACCCTCCAACAACCACTCCTAATACTTGAAAGACCAACCAGCTATTCATTGGATTCTGTCCATTGGCAATGTACTTGCTATAAAACCCAGACTCTTCAGCTTTGACATGAGAGACGGTCTCTACTGTAGTCACTACCACACTTTTCATCGCCCCACTAGCACCCAGTCCTCTTCCTGTGAGATAAAATGACAACAGCAACACAAGCCCTAATATGATCCCTGCTAGATAGGGATTCATATACTTCGTTTTCCCGGTAATATAATTGTGATGTGACATGATCAATATAAGTATCTACTTGCCTGTCCGGCATAAACAATGATAAATCGTAACATAATATTCCCTACCAGAATCAAGATAACTGGAATGATCACCGGGATCTTCTGACCTCTTAATTCGAGTAGTTCTAAAAGAGCAGGAACCACCATTCCAATAAACACTACGAATATCCAGAATGGTAAAGTGTATGGCCCACCAAGGAACAACTGTGCTGCCTCTATTTGAACTTCGGTACTTGCCAAAAGGCCCATGAATAAGTGAATAATGAAAAACAACTCCACTGCTATAATTACCAGGTCCAACTGGCTAAATAAACGTCGCTCCAGTTCATTTTTAGAGAAACCCATGATTACCGCTGCACCTGCCGACAATCCCGAAGCCAGGAATAATGGACCAAGTATTGATGTATTCCATAGTGGTCTTGCATTGAATGCGGACAATAAGATCCCTGTATATATCCCCAGAATTACTGAATAGAATACCATGATCCAGGCCAATACTCTTCGATGCTTAATGAAGAATGCCTCCACGTCATACAACCACTTAAACTTCCAATCCCAATTGGGCCACAATTCTCGCAAGTAAGTGGCACTCCAGATCACTGAAAGCGGTGTTACCACCATCAACGTCCAGGCTCCCCATGACATTGGAGACTGTAACCTGACGGTAGTATATAATCTCCAGAAATATAGTTTATGGTGTAAATCCAGGAATAAAGCTCCCAATCCAAGGACCAAAATAAATGGAGCAATCATCGGGGCCCATTTCACTGCAGAAGGCAATTCTTTGTCCTTGCCTCGCAGGTAATAAAAAGAGGCAAAAAACAAAATTCCTGCTGCCAATCCTCCAACAAATAGATAAAATGCAATCTCCCATCCCCAGATGTGTAGGAAAGGATCTACTTTGTGATTCATTCTACCGCTTATAATTATTTCTTCTTCCATGGCTCGTTAGATTAAGAAGTACAATTGAGGGTCAGTTCCAGCCTCAGTTTTGAGGCGTTTGTATTTGCGTTCCTTTATTTTTTTAGAAACGTCACTATTCGGATCATCCAAATCGCCAAAATACAAGCAGTTAGTTGGACAAACCTCTACACAAGCAGGCTGCTCCCCTTTTCTCACTTTATGAATGCAGAACGTACATTTATCTACATATCCATCTGGATGAGGATAGCGCGCGTCATAAGGACAAGAAGCAATACAAGCTCCACAGCCAATGCATAAGTCTGGTGTCACCAAAACCACTCCTCCTTCTTCGATATGACTTGCCCCAGTAGGGCAACATCTCACACAAGGTGCATTGGCACAGTGATGACATCTTTCTGATCTAAACTCCAGTTCCAGATTGGGGTAAGTCCCGGTGGTCGTTTCCACGATCCAATCTCTACAGTACCCGATAGGTACTTTATTTTCCAGCTGGCAAGCAACCACACAGTCACTACAACCTACACACTTCTTGGTGTCAATAGCCATTGCGTATCTCATGATGCTTCTACAGTTTCAGGTTTTTCAGTCAAAATGGTTACAAAATTTCCCCGCATGCCAGTACCCCCCATTACAGGATCTAGCTTTACGTTACTTATCAGTTCAGTATCACTCGCTCCTTTGCCAAAGGCGCGACTCAGCTTCTTCTGAGTATGTCCAAAACCATGGGCCATGTAAACGGAATCCCACCGAATGCGCTCCGTAATACGCACCTTAATAGAAAAAGTAGAGACTTTATCATTCTGATTTTTCAACCACACATACTGTCCGTTTTTCAAGGCCCATAGTTTGGCTACTTTTGGGTTTACCCACAACTCATTTTCAGGCATTATATCAACCAGATTTGGGTTATTGGACGTACGGCTAAAGGTATGAGCCGGAGCTCGACCGTAGTTCAATCGATAATATCCAGGTTTTGGTTGTTCATGTTCGGTATAGACCGGCATTGGCGGATGACCAGCATTGGCTAAATCAGTCGCATACAATTCGATTTTACCGGTGTTGGTATTGAATGCAAAGTCCTGACCAGGTTGAAAATACAGGTCATCGTATTCACGCTTGAATTTCTTCACTCCAATTCGTTTCATCTCTTCAAGAGAACTGCCTACCTTTTTCAATTGCCAATCCAATACCTCTTCTATGTCTTTGAATTGGAAGTATTTATCTAATCCTAATTCAAATCCCAATTGCTGAGCGATCCACCAATCTGGCTTGGAGTTATATTTTGGTTTCACTGCAGGCATTCGTAGAGAAATGACTGGTTCACGATGTGGAGAATCCCTGATGGCATCGTAACGCTCGAGGTAGGTACACTCAGGCAATACCACATCCGCATATCCCGTGATTTCCATTGGCATAGTATCGATCACTACTAACAATTCTAAAGCTTCAATAGCTTTCATGGTGAGTGACTGATCTGGGAGCGTATGGATTAAATTAGTACCATTAACTATCCATCCTTTGATGTTCCAATCACGACCTTCTGTAGGAATGGTCGCATCAACAAGCGCATTCGAAACCACCTCAGTGGCCATATCAAATTTACCATTGGCTGCATCTCTCCAGGTATGTTTGAATTCAGGGTAAGGAGGATGAGGGAAGTTTGGAATAGAAACTTTTTCAGGACTGTAGAATCCTCCTCTTCTACCCCATGATCCAAGCAAGGCATTGAGAATAGCTACCGCTCTTAATCGCTGGGTATCATCACCATACCAGGTGACGTGTCGTCCTGGGTGAATAATGACTGCCGGAGAGGCATTGGCCATTTCCCTTGCCGTTTCACGTATTATTTTAGGCTCTATCGTGGTGATCCCATAGGCCCATTCTGGCGTGAAAGATTGAACATGATCCTTTAATTGATCGAATCCAAACGTATACTTTTCTACATATTCTTTGTCGTACCATCCTTCATTGATGATTACGTTCATCCAGGACAGCAACAATGCTATATCTGTGGAAGGTTTGATTGGCAACCAGAACTTGGACTTGCTGGCTGCTGTAGAGAATCGAGGATCTACTGTAATAATTGTAGCTCCTTTGTCAATGGCTTCAGACATTTCCTGTACCTGTCCATTGTGCATGTTTTCACCAATATGGCTCCCAATAAGCACTAGACATCTGGTATCTCTGATATCTGTTCGTTCTGGTGAATAGATTCCTTCTCCAAAAGTAGATATGAAAGCTACTTCTCTAGGTCCACGACACTGAGCAAAGCTTGGAGCAGTGATATTGGACGAACCATATGCTTTCATCAAGTGACCCAAAAACTTACCACCAGAACCATGGGTAAACAAGGCCATGCTATCCGCACCATATTTAGTGGATATGGCTTTCATTTTGTCACCAATCACTTTGAAAGCTTCCGGCCAGGTAGCTTGTTTAAATACTTGCTTACCGTCCTTTTCAACACGTATAAGTGGAGTTTTCAAGCGGTCCTCGTCATGATACATACCCACTCCGGCAGTACCACGAGGACATAGTCGACCATTACAATGTGGATCATCCTTATGCCCTTCCACTTTCCAAATCTCACCATCTTCATTCTTGGTTACCCAACCAGCACACTTCCAGAAGCACACTTCACAGTAAGTAGGTGTAATTGAAGGGTTTTTAGGTTCGGAAATGACATTATTGAGGAGATCTCCATTCGCCCAGCTAATAACCGATCCGCCAAGAGTAGCCGTACCGATTCCAGCACTGGAAATTTTAATAAAGTTTCGTCTGTTCGTTTTCATGGTGCTCTTGATTGCTACCACAAGGTAAGGCGCATACCTGGCAGCATTAATGACCCATGAACGAGTATACAATGATACTAATCAGCCATTTATGTAACCTTTGTTACACAACTTAAAGGAACGTTTTATCGGCTGTTAGTTGAAATAGCGCTTTCATCAATCGATAACCCGCGTTTATCAATCCAGCGATTATTCAATTCATCCACGGACTATATTCGTATTGCATGGTTGATATAAACACATTTCGAAATTAGGTCATTACATCAACCGTGCGTTGCGGAATAGACAAAGAAGCTTGACATGTGCAAGCTTCTTTCTTTTCTTCTGGTTAGAGTGATTGCAAAATAAAACCCCACGATCGGTGGGGTTTTGGTGTAGATAATACATTTCAAATCCTAAAAAACTTTCATGTATTGATCCTTACACTAGAAGATATTTTAAATTCCTGTAATCAAGTCAGCTACTTGTTTGCTTGATTTGATATGATGAAGGTAGACCTATTCTTTCAAACATTTTCTGACAAAAGTTTGATTCACAATTGACTATTCTCAGTTCTGTGGCAAGTCAGAGAAAATTTCCTCCTCTTCTTCTACATCTCCGGTCAGGACTAATTGATCTGTTGCTTGTTTCAACGTATCTGAAATGATTTTGAATCGATTAATCTTATCATTAAATGACTCCATACCACTAGATAACTCCGACGCTGAACTGGCGATCTCTTCCGTACCTGCGGCAGTTTGCTCGGCAATCACCACAATATTCTCTGAAATAGAAACTACAGATGTAATCTGATCCAATTGTTTCTTTGCAGAAGTTAATATCTCACCAGAAAGGTGAAGACTACTCTTGGATGAATCGAAAATCTTTTGGAAGGTCTCAGAAGCTTCTTTTGATTTAGTCTGTCCAACACCAATACGATTATTCATTTCATCCATAGCCTGGCCAGCATCCGTAGTATCTCGTTGCACGTTAGACACTAACTCCTCAATTTCTTTGGCTAATCTCTTCGAATCCTCGGCTAGTTTACGTATTTCCTCTGCCACAACCGCAAAACCTCTTCCAGCATCACCTGCCTGTGCTGCTTCAATCGCCGCATTCAAAGCCAACAGGTTCGTTTGTGATGAAATCTCTGTAATCACACTTAGCGCTTTGCTAATTTGACTTGACCGCTGCTGCAGGACCTCCATGGAATGATTCGCACGTTTTGCATAATCCGAGATCTCTGAAATACTGTTCAACACCTCACCTGACATCTCCATACCCTGGGCACTGAGATCAGAACCCAATACAGTAGTTTCGTTGATATCTTCTGCCTTCTTACCCATCTCCTCGGCTGAACTTCTTACCTGTTCTATGACAGAGGAAGCCTCATCTACCTTTACCACCTGAGTTTGTGCTCCAGTACTCATCTCTCCAATCGAGGAGGCGATCTCACTCGTATTGATACTCATTTCCTGGCTGGTGAAAGACATCTCTGCTGAAGACGACTCTATGTCCGAGGCACTCTCAATGACGCCTTTGAGCAATTGCTCCAGGTTGTCCATGGCGTCATTCAGATTATTCTTTAATCTACCGATATCACCCTCGGCTTTTTGAATGTAGCGTTTGCTGAAATTTCCACGGGATAGTGACTCAATTATTTGATTTAACTGGGCAAACGGAGTAGCAAACGTGATGAGTAACTCGTTGATTGAGTAGCTCAACTCCTTCCATGCACCATTTTTATCCCCTACATCTACTCGAACACCAAGGTTACCATAGGTGCCTGCCTCCTGAACAACTCGTTTGATATCTTCAATGCCAACATTGAGTTGATCACGCATCATAATAAGTGACTTACCCAGGTTGTCCTGATTACTTTTTAGTTTGTATTCGGTATTGAGTTCACCTTTGCCAATTTCCCCTGCAAACACAGTAACTTCCTGAACAGTTTCGATGTATCGGGCAAATGACCTAAACACATCTCCTATCTCATCCTTCTTCTGCTGTAATTTTTCATTTACATTGATGTTGGTATTACCCAAACTCAGCAACTCAATATCAGCAGTAATCTGCTGCATTGGATTCCTAATCATATAAATCAGGAAGTGAAATAGTGCTAATACCCCTGAAACCCCTATCGGAGCTGCCCAAAATAAATGGCTCAATCCGAAGTTACCCGTGATGTACCCTAAAAAGGCAATTGAAGCACATACTGCTACAATTCGAATCCCAAACCGAAAGAGAAAGGACTTCTTTAAAACAAAGTATAAGACAGCAACGAGAACAATCACACAGCCGAATATGGCTATGCTGAAAATGGCAAAATCACTCATTTATTTGCGTTTAGGTTAATGATAAGGTGAGTTCTCGTTTTCCAATAGCTCCCCTAATTTCGACAAATAATTAATCAAAACCATACCGATTTGTCTAAGTAATCAATTTCAACGTTGAGAGTAGACATTGCTTCGACAAATAGAAACATGACATCAAAATAGTGGACGAATCCCTATAATCTTCTAATTTTGGCCTATGATAAAGCCTGCATTTGATGACATCTTCATGGAGTTAGCCGTGAATCTTGCAAAAAAAAGCCATTGTATTAAGAGACATGTGGGTGCGGTACTTACAAAAGACACACGCATTATTTCTATTGGGTATAATGGTCCCCCTGCAGGTACTCACAACTGTGACGATGAATTCCCAGAATCGGGTTGTCCACGTGATTCTAAAGGTGGTTGCTCACTGGCGATTCATGCGGAGCAAAATGCCATCCTTTATGCCGTAAAAAACAAAGCCACTGTAGAGGGCTCAACTTTGTATGTTACGCTTTCGCCATGTTTGGCATGTGCTAGAATTATTTACACTGCAGGAATAGAGAAAGTCATCTACCTCAACTCTTATGCAGAGCACAAAGGAATAGCTAATGATGAAGGAGTAGATTTCTTGCAAAAATTTGGAATCAAAGTAGAAAAATACACCGGCCAGATAGAACACATTACAGATCTTATTTGATCTTCCTTACTTAGTTTTCACCAATCGTATTTTTGAGGTAAAGTCTTGTCCAGAGACCTTCATCAAATACGTTCCGCATGGAACATCTTGATGAAGTTGGATTGTATTAGAATTTAAAAAATTTCCAGATTGCACTCGCGCCCCGAATAAATCAATAATGGCCCACTCCATATCCGAGGTAATATTATCAACTGTCACTAAATTGTTTTGTACCGGATTAGGAAAAATTGACGGTTGGATTATTCCAATGGTTTTACCAACTCGTTTCACATCCACAATTTCGGTGGTACCATCATAATCAGTTTGACTCAATTGGTAATATAAAGTGGTATAACCTGCATTCAGATCAGTATAATCGTACGCAATCAAATCATTAGAATCTCCATTACCAGATATCCTGGCAATTTCAATAAATTCAACACCGTCCCTTGATTTGCTAATCGTGAAATAGTCGTTATTCTTTTCAGAACTGGTCACCCAATGTAAATGAACTGAGCTATTGGATTTTGTTGCGGTAAATGAATACAGTGTAATAGGCAATGGAGTAGTACCTCCACCGGTTATAAAGGTCTCTAGTTCAGAATACCCATCATCAGAAAGCTGGGTTATTGTCTTAGATTGGTCATTACCCCCTCCACTATCAACCCATGTATCATCGCCCGAATCAAAACTTCCAGCATATACCACACCATCCCCTGAATAGCTTCCCTGACCTGAAGACCCTGCTTTTGAGAAATTTCCACTCACTGCCAATATTCCTCCTGATGCTATCGTAATCTGGTTTTTCAATGATAAATCACCGAACACGACCAATACCCCACCTGGTTTTATCTCCAATACATCTGTGTTACTGTTGAACGTGAGATTCCCATATACTACCAGGGTGTCAAATATGGTCATCGTTTTTTCGCCTGAGCTCGCTGTGCTCACTGCACCACCAGTATAGATATATCCAAAAATCGAGATATCCTGACTAATACCTGTAGTAGCCGGTGCTGACCCATCTACCCAACTAGAATTGGTCTCCCACGCAGCATATATCCTGCTGTTCGTTCTCTCAAGAGTAGAGCCGAATGCCGTACAATCTCCACAACATCCATCTGCACAATTGGTATCATCTGAGGACGAAGAGGCACTAGTACCGGTATAAGAGCCTCCATAACTAAAGGTACCTCCGTTGACATCAATAGAACCATTATTATCAACATCATCTGTAATAAACATAGTTGAACCAGAATTGATATTGACATCACCTAACCAATTGTTATCTAAATTTCCTTCTACAATGACATCTGAGTCCGTCACGTCAAGTGATGATTCATTTGACATTATTAAATCTCCATTAGAAACACTTATTGAACTTCCATTGTCAGCAACTATAGATGCCTGATATCCATTTGTTAGATTTCCAGAAGAAACACTCAAATCAGAATTATCCAGATCAATAGCCACTCCATTATAAGTTGTAAGTGAATCTCCAGAATGAAAGCTACTATTGGTGAAATTGAAATTTGAATATTGATGAATAGCTACTACTCCACTTACATCAAACTCAGAATCCGTCACATTAAAAGTGACCGAGTTGCCTGTGTTATAATCACCTCCAACAATAATTGATGAATTGTTGGTCAGGGTATAAACGGTGTTTTGACTAGCGTAGAATGAACCTGAGGTTGTAATTGAGGAGTTATCCAAAGTCACCGGACCTCCTCCAGCTTGGAAATTCTCAGTGTAGCTGCCTCCAATGTTAAAACTGGAATTAATCATTGTCAGTCCTCCATGATAGCCACCACTATAGCCTTTCGTTATATTAACAGTCGTTCCAGATAAAGCGATTATAGAGTTGTTATTAGTTGCTAATGAATCTGCATTAATAGTACCTCCTGAAATGGTATATGTAGTGGTACTTCCCACATAATTAACGATGATATCTCCTGTCACCGTAAGTATAGATCCTCCAGACAAAGTGAGATCCCCATTTAAATACAGATTACCATCAATTTCTAAGGTAGTACTTATGGAACAGCTACTTGTAATGGTCACATCTCCAGAAACGTTTCCAGTAGGACACTGAGCGAAACTATTGTTTATGAAAAGATGCAATCCAAGAAAAAATAAGATTGCTTTTAGCAATTGACGTGTCATGTACTTCTAATAAATGTGTTGCGAGTGATTCCCTTAAAAATGTTCTAGGTAAATCACTTAGTAAAAGTACGCAGGCACTAGCCTACCTCATAGAAGTTTTCGGTGAATATGAATAATTAAAGGATTTATTGTACTAAAAGGTAGATTTCGGTAGCTACTTAGACCTTACATGGTAGGTATCTTTCTTCCAAGTTGCTGATAAGAATATTCACAACAACAACCTAATTAGCCCATTTCAGTATTGAACCTTTACTTGATCAATATCTTGGTGACTCTTGTGTTGACATCATCGCTTACCCTAATCAGATAAACGCCCTTCTGAAGACCTTCCACAGAAATCTGCGAATTTTCAATGAAGGAGCCACTATTCTGAACGGAGCCATTAATACTGAAAAGAGTCCATGTCATCTCTGCGCTAATACCATGTACCTGGACATTTTTAGAATCTGCATAAACAGGATTTGGACTTACTGATAATTGGGAAAGTTTACCAGAATTTCCTACTGAGATCACTTTTAAGTATTCAAAAGCTCCATCAAAATCCGTTTGAGACAATCTGTAGTAAGTCAACCCATTCGACAATGAGTAATCGATGTACTGATAATCCAATTGATCGTATGAATCTCCAGCACCACTTACCCGAGCGATTTCTACGAATTCAAGCCCATCAGATGATTTTTCAAGTGTAAAGAAATCATTGGTAATCTCGGACACTGTCGTCCAATTCAATTCTACACCAGTAACAATCTCATGTCCTTCAAATGACATCAATGTCACAGGTAGTGCCGTACAGCCACTTCCACAACATCCATCATCACAATCAGAATCAGATGACGATGAAGTAACACCTCCAAAGGGATCGGTTAGTGTTCCCCCATATGAAAAGGTGCCATCTGGTACATTTATCGTAGCGTCTTGATCGTTGGTTACATCTCCTGTAACTGCTAAACTACCGCCTCCATCAACAGTGATATCACTTCCATAATCGTTAACAAGGTCTCCTCCAACAGAAATAGATCCACCATCCACATCTACAAAACCAGCAGTCACTTCATCTCCAATTGGATTAATTCCATTGTTGAAATCTCCTGTAATTGTTAAAGAACCTCCATTTTGTACGGTCAACTGTGCTAAGTAGTCATTGTTCATGGCCCCATTGATATACACATCACTGTCATCAATCTCGAATATCGATTGATCCTCTGTTGTCATATCTCCACTATTAATATTGAGCTGACTTTCATTGCTTAGATATAAATCAGCATGATCATCATTTAAAAAATCTCCTGAAGTAAGAGTCAGAGTGGAGTTATCAACATTCAAAGTAGTTTGATCTTCATTGTGAAAATCGCCTTGTACAACCGTAAAAGAAGTACCATTGGTTAAATTGAGTGTGCTCTGATAATCATTAACTACAGTCGCAGAGCTTGTATTATTGACCGTAACAGTGACATTGGAAAACGTAAATGAAGTAATGGTTCGAGTATTATTGTAAAATCTACCACCCACATTGATGGTACCTCCTCCATTTACAGTTATTGCACCACCCTGGTAAGCGGTTTGTAAGACACCATCCACTGTAACAACAACTCCTGGGTCGATGGTTAAGGTGGATGAATTAGAAATGGTAAGGTTTCCTCCTATGGTGAGGTTCGTACTGATGGTACAATTACTGGATATAGTAATATCTCCCCCAACACTAGTGGTTGGGCATTGCGCCATAGCTAATACTCCTGCAAACAGAAATATTGTCGACACAATCTGCTTTAGAAATGTCATTCGTTTTGTGGTTAGTGGTAATAGCAAGTAATTCACCTAAGCTGATAGGTGAATTACTTACCACTAATATACATATCCACAAGTATAACCGTTAAAAAAATGACGAAACAAGCCGTATTTTAAGACAAACGGTTATATACTGATTCCTATTATTCTTCTTTCAATGCGTTAACCGGATTACTAATGGCTGATCGGTAGGTCTGGTAAGTAATGGTCAACAAGGCAATTAAGAATATCGCAAATAATGGTAGTATGAAAATCAAAGGATTGATCTTAATTCTATCCACGTAATCTTCAAGCCACTTTTCTCCCAAAAAATAAGATGTCGGCAGGGCTATTACTGCTGCTATTAGGATGAGCTTACCGAAGTAAGAACTGACACTAATAAATATCTGACTCACATTGGCTCCCAAAACTTTTCTCAAGGCTAATTCCTTCTTCCTTCTTTCAAGTACGAAGGCGGCTAAAGAAAACAATCCCATGCTAGCTATAATGATTGCGAGAGATGAAAACCCCGTAAACAACAGTCCAAATCGCTTCTCCTCTTCGTAGAGTCTTTGGAATAAGTCATCCATAAAACCTCCATCCATTGGATATCCTGGCATCATACTGTCCCATGTTTTTTCAATATGATCCAAAGAAGCCATAATATTTCCTTTCACTTTTATGGAAACAAATGGTCCATTCATCTCATTAATAGTGGCGTATCGAAGTACAATCGGATATTCACCACTCTTGGCTGAACGAACTTTGAAATTATCAATAACACCAATCACACGAAAATCTCTTCCCTTTCCTCTGGAGAGCACTTGACCTATTGGATCATCCCAACCTAGAGTTTCTACTAAAGTCTGATTAACTACGACTGCAGCGGTATCAGTCGCCATCTCAGGATTAAAAAACCGGCCATTATTAACCTTCAAACCCCAAACATCCATCACTTCGGGACTAACAAAAATATTGTAAGGGGCTATGGTCTCAGAATTCTCCCCTATAGTTTGGTAGTTCCAGTCAGCCATAAAGGCAGAAGGAAAGGTATTAGACAAGGCAACTTCTTCGATATTGCTATTTCCCTTTAATTGATTCTTAAACGCATCATATCGATCTGCTATTTTGGATCCGTCACCCAAAACAAAAACCTGTTCAGCATCCACACCAAGCTTACGATTACTCATATAGTTTAACTGGTTGTAAACGATGAAGGTCGCCACCATCAGAAACAATGAAATGGCAAACTGCAAAACAACCAGCGCTGATCGCATACGTCTGCTCCCTCCTTGAACGGATTCTCCTTTGAGTGCAGCAATAGGCTTAAACGATGAAAGATAAACTGCTGGATACAAACCTGCTAACAAACCAACAATGATCCATATACCTATAAACCATAGGATATTTTCCCCATTGATAATGTCACTCAACTGGTAGTCTATTTCACTAATAGCTTTGAAATATGGTAATACCAGAATAGACAGGAGCACTCCAAATAAGATGGCTAACCCAGCAACCAAAAATGACTCCATCATGAACTGTTGCGTAATTTGCCCTTTTATAGACCCTAAAACCTTGCGCATGCCTATTTCTTTGGCCCGTAGAGAGGATTTAGCTGTAGACATATTCACATAGTTTATGCAAGCGATGATCAAAATGAAAACTGCAATAATTGAGAAAATCACCAGGTTATCATAGCTCGATGCCTTACCCAGAGACAATCTTGGATGTTTCAAATGGATTTCACTCATCGGAACCAACTCATACATTCGACTATGCCCATCATCCAAATACTCTTGATACGAACTGTATTGAGTGTAATATTGCAGAATCTCCGGACCAATATAACGCTCTATAAAATCCGGGAATTTAGATTCTAACACCGCAGGATCTGATGTTGGGTTGAGTTGAAGGTAGGAAAAGAAATTGTTCCCGGTCCACCAACCTGTTGTTGCCCAAAAATCCCATGGAATTGCAACAATCACTTTATAAGGTATCGTCGTAGTTCTAGGAGGATCAGCTACAATGGCGCTAACCACATAATCCACTCCATCAGAAGTAATCCGCTTTCCCATGGCGTCCTCATTAGGAAAAACCTTGTCAGCAACACTCTCGGTCAAGACCACATTGGTTGGCTTATTCAAAGCATTCTTGGCATCTCCTCTCAGGAATTTGGTTGGAAATACCTCAAAAAACGTAGAGTCAGCAAGCATAACTCCAGCTTGTTTTACATATCGATCCCCAACCTTTACTACAGATTCCGACATAGTGGTAACCCGGGTACCATTCAGTACCTCCGGGTAATCTTCACGCATCTGTTTCACCAAACGAGCAGGAGTGTAAGCTCCCCCACCACCATTGGTAACTCGATAAATATTCTCCAAATTAGTGATGTGAGCATCATAGGCAAACTGATGTTTTACGTGCATCATGATTAGCACACAACAAGCAATTCCTATTGCCAGACCAAGTAAATTGAACATGACCTGCAGTTTGTTGCGAGCCATATTTCTGAAAGAGACTTTAAAGTAGGTTTTAAACATTCCAAATGGACCTTTAGGTTGAACATCATCAATATCCTTGATGTAACGCCAGCGAAAAAAACGAATGACATTCCAGGTGAATTGCCACCTGGCTCTTCGGGGAGAATCAAGATATTGCCGATCATAGAGTTCGTAGAGATCTCCCTCTATAACTTCTACATACCATGGTTTGCAAAACCATTGTAGCAGCCTCAAGGCCGATTTTGGAGGTTGTTGGTTTTTACTCATTGTGATGAAGCAAAACCGCCGGAATTTGGTTGAATAAAGAGTTTCGAACTTTGTGATTGATCTCTAATACCTGGATTCCCAGATCAGTCACTTTAAAATACCTCTTACGTCTACCTCCGCGCTCAGCAGTAGCTCCACCAAGATAAGACCTCAAATAACCTTTCTTCTCCAATCGATCCAGTGCTGTGTGAACTCCGCTGATATTGGCTTTCCTTCCTGTTTGCGACTCTATTTCATCCAATACTTTTACACCGTAAGCATTTTCATGCAGAATCGCAGTGATCAGTAAAACCAACTCTTCAAATTCACCCAGCTGTACCTTTTCTTCTCCCATTATTTTCACAATTGTAAATTAAATACGCAACCTATCCAGTAAGGTTTCTTTCATAATTGTAAATTATATATTTTTATTGAAAACCAGTATGAATAAAAAAAGAAAATCCGGCCTCTCAGCAGTGCTGAAAGAACCGGATAATCATCAATCTAACCAAACTAAACTAAAATGAAATATTCTTTATTTAAGGTTTAAAGTCGTCACCACCTTCGTAATCACCACCTTCGCCACGACCTTCACCTCTTCTTTGATCTCTATCGGATTGATTCAGTCTGTAATTCAAGGTCAATACGAACTGAGGTCCTCTTCTCCACTGAAACTCAGACTCTGAAATGTAATTTGCTGTCTCTGTCTCAAATCTGTACTTTCTTGAGTTAAACAAGTCTCTTACACTAAGTGCTAAACTTCCTTTTTTGTTCCACAGATCCTTAGAAAATCCAAGGTCCAATACAGTGATTGCTTCCCTTCTACCCTGAGGTCTGTTTTCTGGAGCTCTGTAGTTCAAATTAACCTGAGTTGTAAATAACTGTTTTATTTTGATATTGTTACTAATTCTTGTAGAAAATGTAACAGTCTCCGCATATAAATCAACTCCGCCAGCTTGTCCTTCAGTTACTTGTCTGTAGAAATTGAAATTACCTGATAAGCGGTACCAATCTGTGAAATCTTGATTGGCATTTACTTCCACACCATAGGAGTTCTGGACTCCCAGATTCTCAGTATATGTGTAAGTCACTTTTCCGGTAGCTTCTGGGCTATAGCGCTGTATAGGATCATCAGTATGTCGATAATAAACGCCGTAGTAAATTGAGGACTTGTCAAAGTTCTGAAGATATCCAAACTCATAGGAGTCGGTAAATTCTGGCTGTAGTTCAGGGTTACCTATTCTGAAGTTTCTGTTGTTGGTGAAAGAACTCAGCGGACTTAAGTCTCTATATCTTGGTCTGTTGATTCTCCTACTGTAGCTCAACTGAAACTGAGACAATCCTTTGGTTTTGTAAGTGAAGAAAGCACTTGGGAAATAGTTTACATAGTTGTAAGTCAAATCAGCAGCTTCTGTTAATTCAGCGTGGATATCTGTTATCTCTGCTCTAAGACCGAGCTGCCAGGACATTTTATCTAATTGATCACTAACGATTCCATAGAAGGCGTGCACATTTTCCTGATAGCTAAAATCAAAGGTGAATGAATCGATTTGAGTATAAACCTGACCATCCTCCGAATTTTCTACCAGATAATCATTATACACTTCTCTGATGGTACTTCGATAACCCAATTCCATTTTGGCATTTTCACCAAAAGGTCTTACATAGTCAGCTTGAAGCATCAGCCGCTTCTCCCCTTGTACGTTATCTACATTCTGGAATATGTCTCCTGTGGCGTTTGCTTCCGTTGTTCCCACAGTTTGTACAATGTCAGACACTTCATTTTCATAATTATCCTGATACTGAATATTAGCAGTTAGCTTGTGATCTTTCAACTCAAAATCCCGAACATAATTCAATGAATATTCCTGATTTTTATCCAGCTCCTCTTCGGTGTCTTCTCTCAAAGTGTACAGCCCCAGGTTCCTATTAATATCATAGTCCGTGATAGTAAGATCATTGTAATTCAAGTCTGTTGAGTATCGGTACAACAGAGATGCTGTTAAAGTGCTTTTTTCACCTACATTGAAATCTGCGCCAAATCGAACATTATTTGAGAATCCACCACGAGACCGATCATAAATTTGGTCAGTGTAATAGGTAGAGTCTTCTTCGAAGAATTGCTGCTTTGTGAAGCTCTCACCTGGTGCTCTCCTGTAATCAAAACCATAGTTGACAAAGAAGTTGACCCACTTCTTTCTGAAATTCATATTGATCCCTACACCATGATTGTGAGGATAACCAGTGGTTGCCTGAAAAGAGCCATTGAATCCTTTCTGCTGTTCTTTTTTGAGAATAATGTTGATAATACCAGCTTGTCCTTCCGCGTCATACCTGGCAGATGGATTGGTAATTACTTCTACGCTTTCAATCAGATTACTTTGTAGTTGACGAAGTGCATCACTGCTCGACAATCCAACCAAACCAGATGGTTTTCCATTGATCAATATTCGAACATTGGTACTACCTCTCAATTGAACGTTTCCTTCCACATCTACCGCGACTGATGGCAAGTTATCCAGCATATCTGAGGCTGACCCGCCTAAATTGCTCAAGTCCTTCCCAACATTGTACACCTTTTTATCTAGGTTTAGCTGCATTTGTGTTCGCTCTGCCTGAACCACCACCTCGTCTAATTCCGTGTTAGAAGGACTCATTCCGATAGTGCCCAGGTCTCTGGCATTCCCAGTTAGTTCGACTGGAATCTCTATCATCTTGTAGGTGACAAATTGGATTCTAGCAACATATTTCCCGTTTTCTACTTTCACCAGGAATTTTCCATCCATATCTGTCACGGCTCCAGTGACTAAAGAGGAATCATTTTGATTTAAAAGGCTCACAGTCGCGAAAGCGAGGGGTTCTTTAGTAGAGTTATCTACCAATTTACCAGACACAGTACTCTGGGCATGAGCTAGTGTTGCTGATATTAGCAATAGAATGGGCAATAGTTGTTTCAAGGTATTTTCAATTTTTAGCAAAGCTACAATCACAGTTTGAGTCAATTTTGTTGGAAATCTGAAGGAATTCTGAGGATTCAAAATTCACCTCGTATTTTGGTCTACCAACTGACTGTGAAGGTATGTTGTTCATCAATTCGGGTATATTCTATCTCAAATTGATGCTCTGAGCAGATTTTTTTAACGATACTAAGCCCCAAACCCAGCGAATCAGGATTCTCAGAACCTTTCTTAAATCTTCGAAAAATATCCTTTTCATCTCCCTTGATTGGTTCTCCGGTATTCCTAACTACTAGCTTCTGGGGCAGAAGTCTGACAAAAATTTCACCACCAGAGTAGTTATGACGTACTGCGTTATTGAGAAGGTTAGTCACTAAGAGCTCCAACAAGACCAAATTTCCACTCACTTTTACGTTGGCGGACACCTCAGACATCAGCTTAATGTCTTTTAGTTCTACCAACTCTCTAAAATCAAACAAAAATCGACTGATCAATTTGGTCATATTGACTTCATCGAAATCGGAGAATTCCTGATTCTCAATTTTGGTCAATAAGGACAGGGAATTACCTAGCTTACTTAGGCGTTTCAAGGCATATAAAGCCGAACTGATCAACTCCATCTGGTCCTCTGTGAGGTCATCAGTACTTTCCATTAGAAGCTCAAGCTTTCCCTGGGCGATTGATAAAGGAGTTTGAATCTCATGTGATGCATTTTCTGAGAATTCCTTCAATGCCAAATAATCCTTCCTGGCACCTTTCATCATGTCCATGATAAACGTGTTTAATTTCTTGAATTCTGAAGTTGACGTATTAGGAAATGTCACCCCCAACTCATCTTTCACCGAAAATTCTTTGATGATGGCAAGTGTCTTTTGGAAAGGTCCAAACACATAGAATGATGCTATCAAACTCAGGATCAGAGTGACCACAAATAACAACAAATACGTCTTAATCATGGATTCCTGAACGGCATCCTGAATATCATCTTCCTCTACCACTAGATCAAAAAGCATGATTTTGTAGGCCATTCCATTGACCTTTTTAATCACATCTAGCTTGGTATGAGGTTCAATTCGCTGAAGTGTACTATGTGTAACTAAAGTGTCTGAAAAAACAGCTTCAGTTTCCTCGGTTAAACTATCCAAAGGGGTAATTAAAAGCTTCTCGCGACGAACTTCCTCAGTTGGCATTCTTCGTTCGAGATACCTAACAGCTGACTGAAGTCGCTCCTCCAAAAAGTATTGTTCCTCCAGCTCAATCTCGCGACTCATTGCATTGTAAGAAAAGGTCGCTCCTACAAGAAAAACCAACGAGGCAATCAGCATGAAAAAGAAAGTGATTTTAACAATCAGTTTCATTCTGCCTTTTTGAATTTGTAACCCACACCATAAACGGTTTGTATATAGTCATTGCCTCCGGCCTGGGTGATTTTTTTTCTTAAATTCTTGATGTGCTGATAAACGAAATCAAATGAATCTGCTGTATCCATGTAGTCTCCCCACAAATGCTCAGCTATAGACTGTTTCGTCAATACGCGATTCTGATTGATCAGTAAATATTGTAGCATCTCAAATTCTTTCCTTGTCAGATCAAGAAGCTGATCATTTACCTTCACTTCAAAATTGTCGGTATTCAATTGAATCTCTTCGAAAGTAACACTATTATCACCTTGTTGATTTTTACGTCGGAATATCGCCTTGAGTCTTGCGTTAAGTTCGGCGAGATGAAAAGGTTTGGGTAGATAATCATCAGCACCCAGATTCAAACCCTTGATTTTATCATCTAGAGCATTTTTTGCTGAAATAATCAACACACACAGCTGTGGCCAATTTTCTTTAATGGACTTGAGTAAATCGAGTCCATTACCATCTGGAAGCATTAAATCCAGGGCCACCATATCATATTGATACGCATAAAGCTTCTCTACGGCTTGTTGGTAATTTGCAGCTACTTCACACACATAACCCTCCTGATTGAGGTATTGACGCATGTTTTTGCTTAGCTGCTCATGGTCTTCTACGACTAACAGTTTCATAACGCAGCTAAAGTAAATATGATTTCTGAAGGAATTTTGAACCGCTAATCTTTTGTAAACTTGAGTTTACCAAACAGAGAAACCGTTAATGTAATAAAACCTACTACAGACACAGAGCTCAAAGGCATCAAAATAGCAGAAACCACAGGAGTCAGATTGCCGGATATGGCAAATGATAAGCCAACCACATTGTATCCAAATGAGATGATGAAAGCAGCAATAATCACTCGTATCACTATTTTGGAGAACTTAAGTACTGAATCTAGCTTCACTATCGAATCAGCATCTATCAGTGCGTCACAAGCCGGACTGAATTGATGAATATCTTCGCATACTGCAAAACCCACAGCTGCACTTTTGAGTGCTCCAGCATCATTCAATCCATCTCCAACCATCAAGGAATCCGTTTGGATATTGCTCACATAATTATACTTATCAATTGGTTTTTGCTGAAAATGTAACTGATCAAAGTACGGTTCCAGATTCGCTTTCTCACTGGAATTATCTCCAGACAACAAGTGCATTTTGAACTGATCTCTCAAAGACTTCAAACTCTCAAATACTCCATGGCGATATCCAGACTTGATTCTGAAATAACCAAAGTACTCACTATTTACAGACAAATAGACGTTAGAAGACTTGGAAGAATCCTCTGCCTCTACGCCGATAAACGAGGCTGAACCCAGCTTCAATTGATTCCCCTGAACTGATGCAACCAAGCCTTTACCAATTTCTTCCTGAAACTCTTCAATGGGCAACTTCTTTATTTCATCCCCATATTGTCCTGCAATGAGCTTACTCAATGGGTGCGCAGAATTGGCACAAACAGTCTTGACGAGTTGCTGAGTGGTATCTGATAACGGAACACCCATAAACTTGATTCCATCCGAGCTATTTCTTGTTAAAGTGCCTGTTTTATCAAAGACAACCTCCTTAATATCACTGATGCGTTCAATCACAGACGCGTTCTTTAAATAGATTCCTTGTCTTCCAAGAACTCGCATTCCATGACCTAAGCCAAAAGGCAAAGCCAAGGCCAATGCACATGGACATGCAACAATCAAGACTGCCGCAACCACATCCCACATTCGAGTAGCATCCACGTTGTACCAGTAAAGCCCAGTCCCTACTGCAAGCAAAAGAATAATAATCGTGAAGTATTGACTTACTTTATCAATAAGGTTTTCATACTTGCGATCACTTTGATTGTTTCCATCATTCCAAATTTGTGTCAACTCACTATTGTCTACTGCCTTTTCAAGCATTAAATGCAGTTGACCCCCTACTTGTCTTCCTCCAGCAAATACCTTCTCTCCTACTTTCTTTTGTATAGGATCTGCCTCTCCAGTCACAAAACTATAATCGATACTAGCTTCACCAGAAGTAATGATGGCATCAGCAGGAATCAACTCTAGATTGTGAATGACTATTTCATCACCAGGTCTTAAATCCTGAAGCATCTCATAAGATTCTTGACCGCCTTTGATTTTGAGTACAGACACTGGAAAATAAGATTTGTAGTCTCGTTCAAATGACAAGGCTTGATAGGATTTATTTTGATACCATTTGCCTAACAATAGAAAAAACACCAATCCATTCAACGAATCTACATATCCAGGACCTACACTCATTAATATCTCGAAAACGCTCCTTCCAAATAGGGTAATTATTCCTAATGAAATAGGTACATCAATATTCAGATACTTATGACTAATTCCTGCCCAGGCGCTTTTAAAATAGTCTTGCGCAGCATAGAAAAACACTGGAAGAGCCAAAGCTAAATTGATCCACCCAAACAATGATCTGAATACTTCTTCCGATTGAAACTCGGAATCCAGGTATTCAGGCAAACTGATCAGCATACTGTTACCAAAGCAAAACCCAGCAACGGCAATCTTCATACCCAAGCCAGTAGATTTCTTTTTGGTTTTATCAGTGTCAATACTCTCCAGATTAATCAAAGGAGCATAACCCAAGGTTGCCAACATCATAACCACCTCACGAATGCTCATATCATTCAAGAATGAAATCGAGATCTCCTTTTTGATGAAATTGACTTCTGCCCGCAAGATTCGTGGATCAAATTTTGGTAAGTGCTCTAATAAGTAGATGCATGAGCTACAATGTATACCTGGAAGATAAAACTTGACAACCGTCTGCTTCTCATCATGGTATCTATGAAGCCTCCGTGCAACATCCTGATTGTCTAAATAGGCGTATTTACGCTCGATGATAGATTGGTCCTCAACCTTTCCTGCTTTCAGGTCACCATTTGTATAATACTGCTGGAGATCGCTTTGTTGGATCAACTCATAGACTGCCTGACATCCGTGACAGCAAAATGAATGATCATCTAATGTAAGGTGTTCGGATTCGCAAGTATCACCACAGTGGTAACACTTGACTATTGCTGGAGATTCTATTTTTAGCACTATGCTACAAGTGTTTTCTGATTAACCAATCGGTTTGGTGCTACCAAAACAGGTGTATGACAATTAGCGATAATTTGTGAGGTATGACTTCCTGGATTGTTATCCACCCCGTTACTATTCACTCCAATAATAACCAAATCAAAGTCATTCTCTTGAATGTGCTGGCAAATTTCCTCCTGTACCGCTCCTCCTAAAATCACTGGATGATAATTTACATTGAACTGACTATGTAAATCCAAACAGAAAGAATCCATTTGCATTTTGATCTCATCTATCGTATTGAGATCCTGGATATCCAATTCCCCTTTTCTACTATCGAACTTAGCACTGGACGGAAATACATGTAGCAATGTAATTTCCGTAAACCCAGCTTTTGCAAGGCTCGACCCTAGCTGCACGGCGTTCCATGCTGCTGGAGAAAAGTCTGTTGGTATAAGAATATTTTTAAATGCCTGCATTTTTCCCTAATCTTATGAGCAAAACTATCATTAGTCTTTCTCTGGGTCTCTGATAGCAGTCAGAGTAAAAACTGAAAAATGTCATGCTCACTTTTTTTCAGTAGATTAATGGATAACGTAAAAACTGATTTTTGTCATGGAACTATCCAGTGAATATTTAATGTCACGGAGTGGCCTTGAGCTACTAAACAAAATCTTTTTAAGTGCTGGTGAGGGGATCATCATCGTCAATTCTCAGGGTGAGATTGTTATGGCAAATAAGCGTTCTGAGGAGTTATTTGGATATAATGAGGCAGAATTACTTGGTAAGGTCATCGAAAATCTTATCCCCAAGGAATATCATCACAAACACGTTAAGGATAGACAAGGATATGTAGATCACCCTAAGTCCAGACCGATGGGTATTGGAAAAGATTTAGTTGGCTTGAAAAAAGACGGGTCCACATTTCCATTAGAAGTCAGCTTGAGTTTTATCACTCATCAGAACCAGAAATTAGTTGTCGCATTTATCACAGATATCTCAACAAGAAAGCAACAAGAAGCCGCTCTTGCTGAAAGTAGGACCAAACTAGAGCAGTATGCTCATGATCTGGAAACCAAAGTTCGCGAGCGAACCAAAGAACTGGAGCATTTGAATCTAGGTCTGAAGAGTCAGATAAGAGAACGAAAACTTGCTGAATCTGCATTAAAAGAAAGTCTGGAAGAAGTTAAAAAAGCCGAAACAGAAATCCTGAAAGCACTGGAAAAAGAAAAAGAATTGAATGAACTCAAATCTCGATTCATTTCCATGGCTAGTCATGAGTTTAGAACACCTCTTACCACTATTTTATCTTCTGCCAACCTTATTGGTAGATATCCTGAAGGTGACGATCAGGAAAAAAGAGTAAAGCACATCAACCGAATTCGCAACTCTGTTCAGAACCTTACGAACATTCTAAATGACTTTTTATCATTGGAAAAACTGGAAAGTGGTGCTATTTCTCTGAAGATTGTACAATTCTCATTAAAAGAAATATATGATGAGATTATGGAGGCAATGGAGTTGTCTTTGAAGCCAGGACAAGATCTTCATACTGAGTTTGATGATAACCTTACACAAATCATTTCTGATCAACATTTAATTAAGAATATCAGCCTTAATCTCCTATCCAATGCCATCAAGTACTCACCTGAGAATGCCAATATAGAATTTAGCATCAAAGAAGTAGAAGACTCAGTGATTCAAATCCGAGTAAAGGATGAAGGCATTGGAATCCCTAAAAAGGAACAAAGCAAACTCTTCCAAAGATTTTATAGAGCCGAGAACGCCACGAACATCCAGGGTACTGGTTTGGGGCTTAATATTGTCAAAAGATACCTTGATCTATTGAAGGGTGAAATTAGTTTTACCAGTAAAGAAGGTCTTGGCACCGAGTTTATTGTTAATTTTCCGTATCGAAAACCATAACTTTTTAGCAGCTTCATGAAGAAGAAGATTCTTATAATAGAAGATCAACCCGAGGTAAGAGAGAATATCGCAGAACTTTTAGAACTCTCCAATTACAATCCCATCACCGCAGAAAATGGTAAAATCGGTGTAAAAAAAGCATTGGAAGAGCAACCCGAATTGATATTATGCGATATCATGATGCCAGAAATGGACGGCTATGAAGTACTTTATTTGATAAGTAAACGTCCAGAGATAGCTTCCACCCCATTCATATTCTTAACTGCAAAATCTGAAAAAGCTGATTTCAGAAAAGGAATGAACATGGGTGCCGATGATTACATCACCAAGCCTTTTGAGGAAATGGAGCTGCTAGGTGCAATCGAAAGAAGACTTAATAAATACGAGAAACTTTCTACCAAAGACGAGTTATCCGAATTCGTAAAGCAAGCAAAAAGCTATGCAGAATTAGAAGATCTTGAGAACACCAGCAAAACCAGAACTTTTAAGAAGAAAGACATTTTATATCGCCAGGGAGATTTTGCATCCTATGCATACAAAATCAAATCCGGAAAGGTTAAAATCTATCAAATCAACCCAGATGGCAAAGAGTTCATCATTGACATTTTGACTGAGGGTCAGTTCCTTGGTGAAAATGCTTTAATTCAAGATACTGATCGTACAGAATTTGCTCAGGCACTAGAGGATACGGAAGTGATTATGATTCCTCGAAAAGAGTTTCAGGATCTAATTTTCCAAAATAGAGAAGTCTCTGGCAAATTCATCAAAATGCTTTCAAAGAACTTATTAGAAAAAGAAAGCAGTCTGATGGAAATGGCCTACGATACCGTAAGAAAAAGAACTGCCGATGCCTTGATGAAACTTTATGGCACTTACAGCGAAGGTTCTGGACCTGCTAAATTTGAGGTTTCTAGAGCTGACCTGGCAAGCATGGTAGGTACTGCAACTGAATCGGTCATTCGAATGCTTTCAGAGTTTAAAAAAGATGGCTTCATCAAAATAGAAGGCAGCACTATTCATGTAATGGATCCTGAGAAGCTTGGAAGTATCCGCTTTTAAAAGTCAAGACTCCAACTGATTATTGTCATAAGCTAGTCACATGGTTGGGTTTTCCTTTGTCTCATGGAAAACCTGATCAAGAAATACAACGTTCCTGGACCAAGATATACCAGTTATCCCACTGTGCCTTTTTGGGAAATAGAAAGACACACGGAAGCTAACTGGAAACAATCTGTCAAGGACGGTTTTTGGAGAAGCGGGAAGGAGATCAGTTTATATATCCATTTACCATTTTGTGAAAGCCTATGTACCTATTGTGGGTGCACAACCCGAATCACGAAAAACCATAGTGTAGAAACCAAATACATTCAATACCTGCTGAAAGAGTGGACGATCTATTTGAATACATTTGGCGCACGACCAATAGTCAAAGAGATTCATTTGGGCGGAGGAACACCTACATTCTTCTCTGCAGAAAACCTCGAATTACTGATTGGAGGTATTCTAGAGAATGTAGTCCTTGCTGATAATTACGAGTTTGGATTTGAAGGCCACCCTGGCAATACGACAGAAGCTCACCTCAAAACTCTATCCAGATTAGGCTTCAGAAGAATCAGTCTTGGAATCCAGGATTTCGATCCAGAAGTTCAGAAGACAATTAATCGAAAGCAAACCTTTGAGCAAGTTCAACATGTCACAGAGCTTGCCAGAAAGTATGGATTCAAGAGTGTTAATTTCGATTTGATCTATGGCCTTCCAAAACAGACTACCAGAAGTGTAGCCAAAACCATAGAACAAACCATACAACTGAATCCATCGCGAATTGCGTTTTATGGCTATGCTCATGTACCGTGGATCAAAGCAGCTCAGAAATCATTTGAACAATACTTACCTCTTCCGGAAGAACGTGCCGCCATGTATCAACTTGGAAAAAGAATGCTAACAGCAGCAGGGTATCGTGACATAGGCATGGATCACTTTGCTCAAGACCAGGATAAATTGTTTCAGGCATTTGACCAGGGACAATTGCATAGAAACTTCATGGGCTATACTACACAAGACACTGATTTATTGATTGGGCTTGGCATGAGTAGTATCAGCGATAGTTGGACAGCATTTAGTCAAAATGAAAAATTACTTAACAACTATTATAGTCGACTAGACAAGGGCGAGCTTCCGATTACCAAAGGCCATCAACTGACTGTTGAAGATCTTAAAATCAGAAAACACATACTGAATCTGATGTGCAAATTCGAAACTAAGTGGACTGCAGAGGAGCTATTGGAGATTGGTATAGGATTCAATGTGGAGTTGCTCAATCATTTGAAAGATGATGGGCTGATCGCATGGGATGAGCATGGTGTTCAAATCCTTGATACTGGCAGACCATTCATCAGAAACATCTGCATGGCTTTAGACTCCAGACTCTGGAATGCACAGAAGTTCTCAAGATTTAGTCAAACCGTTTAAAATATTTTTGCTTTCTTGTACATATCTAAGGCTTGCCAATTGTTTGGCAAGCCTTTTTCACTTTCCTATCTTCGTATTTTTGGCATCAGAGTTGTTAAACTGATAGTATGCGAATATTCTTTTTAGCCTTAGGTCTGATTTTCTGTAGAATTTGTGACGGTCAGATCAAGCGAAATCATGAAATAGCGGTAACCTCTAGTCAATTTGAGATAGAAGGCACCACCAATATCAATGAATTTCATTGTGGTCTGGATGATTACGTTCCCTCTGACACATTAGAGATAAGAAGCTCTTGGAACAATAAGAGCATCACTTTCGATAACCTCATTCTTTCTTACCCTGTCTCCCATTTCGACTGTGGAATAGAGGCCATGAACAAGGACATGCAGAGTTTATTGAAAAGCAGTACCAACCCCAACATGGTGCTTCATATCCAGGCTATAAATCTAAAAGAAAATCAACAAGCCATAGAGACGCTGTATGTGACTAGCAAGGTAAGATTAACTGTAGCTGGTGTGACAAGAGAAATAGCCGTGAAGGACGGAATGGTGATCAACCACTCAGAAACTTCTCTGACATTCTCTGGCGAGGTATCCCTCAACATGAAAGATTTTGAAATGGAACCACCTGTGAAGTTTTGGGGTATGGTCCAGGTAAACGAAATTCTCACTGTCAGATTTGCAGTGAGAATGGAGGTAAAAAATCTATAAAATAAAAGAAGCCGTCCGCCGTATGGCGGACGACCTCTCAACTAAACAGGACTACTAGAATCCGATGGCTGCCTCAATGACGATTCCATCAAATTCAGCACCCTGATAAAATGTGCCGTCCCATGCTTCTCCCTGGTATGTTTGTTTTACATACTCCACTTTGGTAACTACGTTTTTAGTAAGGAACCAACCACCACCAATGTTTAGTCTATTCAACTCTCTGGCTGGGCCATCTTCTACGTTTTCACCACTCACGGCATTGTATCTACCACCTAGGTACCATTGCTCTTCTGCTCCAAATCTGTAGATTGCTTCTGCTCCAATTTGAGTGAATGCACCACCTACTTCATCGTTTCCATTACTCATTTTTTCAAATACTCCGAAGAATTCAAGACCTTGGAATTTTACGAATGGGTTGATTTGGAAAGCACTTAGGTAAGCAAATCTTGGATTATATCTTCCACTAAAGTCTCCACCATCAATTACTGCATAGTATCGAGATCCTGCTCTATCACCACCGTATATGTAATCCCTTGTACCTTTATCATTACTGTTGTAGAAAGAACCAGTTATTCTCACTCTCAAATCATCACTGATTTGTTTGTCATAACCTAGTTTTCCAAAGATCACAAAACCGTCATCACCAGGTAGCGGACTTTGGTTCAGTCTACCGTTTGTACCACCAAGCACTGCGATCAAGCCATTGTTTTGAATAGTCAACTCTGCAAAAGGTTCAGTGGTGAAGTTATCCATGATATAGTTTCCTACGAATGGATTATAAAGTGCTCTCGCGTTATCAGATCTTCTGAAGTGAGCGTCACCATAGTTGATCTCATCCATACCGAATCTCAAAGTTGCCACATTCATAAAGCCACTTAGAAGTCCAGGCTTAATAAAGTCTAATTTGTCAATTTGTAAGTACCCACCTTTTACATAAGCCTCTGTGTGGTGTCTAGAAGAAAGGTATGTTCTCATATGTAAACGCATACCATCTGCTAACTGGACATCAATATTAAGGTTAGCTGTAGGCAGGTTGAAATTACTAGCTAGTTCTGTTAAACTGTCACCACTATTGGTTTGAGATAAACCCTGGAACTGCAACGCAAAGTCACCACCTAATCTCACTTTTAGTCCATCAAATTCGACATCATTTGATTTTGGAGTTTCAAAAACATTGACCCCATCTTTATCATTACTTCTAAAATATTGTAATTCCGGTTGCTGCGCGTAGAGTACTGTGGTAAGCAACATAACCACAGCCATTAAAAATGATTTTGGATTTAACGTTTTCATGATTGTTAGCTTTATAAATTAAATTAGTTGAGATAAAAATTGTATTCGATTGTTACTTCATCGCCTGTAGTTAAGGTTCCGAACATTGCTGTTGGAGGTTCTATTCCAAACTCAGACATCACCAGATTAACCTGACCAGATACTTGTAATTGACCGTCACCAAGTTGTTTGGTTGTAGCTGTGAATGGAACCTCTTTCTCCTTGCCTACGAGACTTAAAATTCCTTTACCGTTGATCTTACCATCATTGATAGTAAGTTCATTTGCTTTAAATATGATGTTAGGATATTCCTTTGCTTCCAATGCTTCATAAGTCTTGTCGTCCATGATTGACTTACCGCTTTTGATGGATTTGGAAACGACACTAACGTGAAGGTTGTTAATGGTTTGATCGTTCAATGCACCTTTAACTGTATATTCATTAATTACACTTTCCCAGTCGTGAACTGTAGAAGTTCCTTTAACTAAAAACTCGCTTTTGGAAGTGTTTGCCTCGAAGGTGCCTTGACCTGCGATTAGTCCCATTATTAGGACTGTGGTGAAAATCGTCTTCATGGTTCTCTGTTTAGTTGATGAGGCAAACTTAGAGGGTGGATAGAGGCTGTGGTATGACGGAAACAGCTACTCAGGCTGAACCTAATCAGTAAAAAAATTGACCAATCGCAACTTTATATTTGACCAATGTCATATTTGCTATATTAGCCAAAAAATGAACCCATGAGCCCACTGATAGAAGTATCTGATCTACAACAAATTACCAGCCCAAACCTAGTCATCGTGGATGCTTCCGGTCCTGCGAATGCTAAATACCAATTTGAGGACAAGCATATTCCTGGCGCAATTTTCGTTGATCTTAATGCTGATCTTTCTGAAATAAATGACCCATCAAAAGGAGGAAGACATCCCTTACCCTCTTCTGAGAAGTTTGGACGGACACTAAGTCAGCTGGGAATAACACCCAACAGTCATGTGGTTATATATGATCACCTTGGTGGCGGTAATGCTGCTGCTAGAATGTGGTGGATGCTAAAAGCCCAAGGACATCAAAAGGTGCAGGTATTGAATGGCGGTTTTCAAGTCTGGGAAAACGCAGGATTAACTTTGATCAGTGGTCAATCTAAACCCAGAAGCACATATAATACCTACCCAACTACAGACTGGCAGTTAGCTGTAATTGACTTAGAAGATGTTATACAGGTAAGTAAGAATAAATCACAAACCATTGTTGACGTCAGAGAAGGCTACAGATACAATGGAGAAAGTGAACCAATAGACATGATAGCCGGCCATATCCCCAATGCCACTAATATCTTTTTCAAAGATAACCTTGGTGAAGACGGCACTTTTAAGTCACCTGATGAATTAAAACTCATGTATAAATCAATAACTCAGAAACTGGAAAACAATGAAGTGATTGTGCATTGTGGATCTGGTGTAACTGCATGTCATTCCATTTTAGCTTTGGCACATGCCGGCTTGCCCCTACCTAAGCTATATGTAGGCTCCTGGAGTGAGTGGTCAAGAAATGATTTGCCTGTAGAAACCAATAATTAATATGGAAGGGTTTTGCCATAACCTCCCGTTAAATGAGCAAAACCTGAAACATGAAATACAACCTTTGCATTGCATTTATTATTTGTGCATTTTTTAATGTACATAGTCAACAGTTTGACTTTTACGGTCCAGAACCATTTGATCAGATTTTAGAGAGAAGTTATCAAAGATCATGGACCCCTACTACTCTCTCAGATTTCGAAAATCTCTCCTATGTCCTAATAATGGACCAATCAAAAACTAAAGTAATTGCCATCGATGCTGAGAACTCAAGTACGTCATTAAAAACTATTGACTTTTCAAACTCAACATATGGGGAGGTTTTGAGGTCCATTTTTCAGATGGTGGATATCAATGTTCATGAAGACAACAACGACGTACCTTTAGCAGGTGAATATCAACTAAAACCATTCCTTCACAGTTATTTTGCACTGAACAGCTCTTCATCAGATGAATTGATTCCAGCAGATGCAGGAACCATGATCGTTGCCGATGCCACAGAATCCGGTTATGTTTTAATTGAATTTGGTGGCACTACCGAAAATGCCACAATCAAATCCTCCAGCCAGTGGGAGTACAACAACGGCACATTCACCGAAAATACTTCCTGGACTACCAAATGGTTAACTTTTGGAGACAACTCTAATTTGATATGGGTTGAGAACGAAGCTTCTGCCGCCAGTTTCTACCTGGCTGATGCAGACAACCTGTTCAATCTTATTATTCAGGACGGTTCAAATTTTAATCCGAACTCCACAGCATATCAGTCCAATGCCACTGCTGAGTTACCAGATGATGCCACGGATATCGAAGAGAGTAAACTATTAACTGAGTTGGAGCAAAAGCTTGATGAATCTGTAACCAATCAATTAGGGAGCTCATCAGATGCAACATCTACTGCATCTGCAACTTTAGATGAAATAGAATCGACTATGGCAGGTGCAGGATTATCCATGCGATATCCTAAGGAGTTTTATCTAGCAGCTAGAAGTGCGATGCTGGAACAAGTCGTTGCAAGCTCAGACATCTATGGTGCAAGACTTGGATATCGGACAGTTCCCCATGTCTATTTTACAAATGCAACAGATGATTCAGGTTCACCGCATCCGTTCATGGTCATTACTTCACATGCTGTATCTGCCAGACCAAACCAACTAGTGGATGTGGATCGACCTCCAGGGGCCGAGCAAGGAGTCGGGTATGCAGAAACCACTGTAACCCGCCATGGCAAACTAGGTGAGTTCATGGTGAAAATTCCAATAAGAGACTATGGACTGATAGATAACCTGTTTGACAATGACCTTTCAGCCTACAATGATCTCGCATCTGACTATGATTCCAAGGAAGGCACTTCTACCACCAAGACAGTCTATAATTATACCAGTCTGGTATCGAACGGAATTGCCATAGATGGAGTAACCATCTATCCTGCGCAAAACAATAACCTGCGATTCGCTGTGGAAGATGCAGAAGTGACTCATTCTGGAATTCATGTAGGTGGTGGACTTGAGCTGCACTATCATGCTGATGGTCATGCTTTCAACGGTAATGGTATCAATCTCTACAACTTTGCAGATTATGAGGGACATGATCATCCTCCGGTTATTGGTTTTGCTTATGATGGAATTGCGCTATTCGGAAGGTATGAAGATAATTATCCAATGACTGGAGATGACATAGCCTTGGACGAATATGGTGGTCATGATCATGGGGATGGATTTGGTTATCACTATCATGCCCATGATGAGATACACACTACAACCCTTTCAGGAGATCCTTTTACGGAGCACTTCCTATTGGTCGGCGCATGGAAAGGACAAATCAATGATATTCCAGGTTTTCTTGAAGTAAAAACAAATCAAACTGAAGATCAAGATATTCAGCGCTATGTTGGAGTGAATTCAAATACACCTCCACAACCAAACAATGTGCTTGCTACAAAAGAAAACGAGATAACGATCTATCCAAACCCTGCATCAAATGAGGTATCCATTGTTGTAAATGAATTGTCTGTGGTGCAACTGTTAAATATTCGTGGCAATATTCTTCATCAATCACGAGTTGCTGCAGGTGATCTCAAACTCAGCATTAAACACTTAAGTCCTGGAATTTATTTCATTCGATTAGACAATGGGAAAGAAACTCAATCCAAAAAGCTTATAATCAAATAAATAACACATACTGTAAAGCTGATGATTTTGATTAATTTCATGGAAATCAAAATCATCAGCTTATGTCACGACCAAGAATTGATATTGAAAAAGATGGCTCTGATTGGGTTATCGAAATAGTAGGGTTTCTTTTTTTAGCTGGCCTTATTATAATGCCGTTATATTATTATGATCAGCTACCTGAAAGCATTGCCACTCATTACAATGCAAACGGAAAGGCTGATGGATTTAGTGGCAGGGGCATGATATGGAGTTTGCCTGCAACAGGCCTGGTAATGTTCATAGGCTTGTCAGTTATCAATAAATTTCCTCACATATTTAACTATCCCACAGAAATCACCATAGACAATGCTGAAAGGCAGTATAGAGGTGCTACAAAACTGATTCGTATGTTGAATACGATCATTATGGGAGCTTTCTTATATATCAGTTCAAGAACAATACTTGGTGCATTAAATAAGGATGCAGGATTAGGAGCTTGGTTTATACCAGTATTCATCATACTAATGTTTACTCCAATCGTTTATTATCTGGTCTACTCTGTCAATAACAAAAGCAAAAAATAACCCTCAACACATCAATGCTGAGGGTTCTATGCGAATGCTTAAAAACACTCACAACCTATTGATTCCGTTCACTATCTACTTCCGGTCATTCCATCCCCACCATCAGACTTTTTTTGCTTGTCTTTGGCATACATAGCATCCGACTTCTCATCTACCCATGGCTTCTGATTCTTATATTCCGGGCCCATGAGACCATCCTTCTTAGATCCGAAGGAAACCAGAACAGTCTTACCAGATTTGCGCTCCATTGGTTTGGCGTTTTTCGCCTCTGGACCTTTCAGAGTCTCTCCTGTTTTGGCGTACACCTGAACTGCCGGAGTTGAATCTTTCCATGGTTTCCTGTTCTTATATTCTGGACCTTTCAGGTTACTTTTTTGGGCCTGCGCTCCAAACGTTAACAAAAGTCCGAGGGATAATAATATTGCTATTTTTTTCATGACGTTTATTGGTTTTGTTACATACAAATTAACGCCACATTACCCCTCAGGTAATTCCAGAAAAAATGGTAAAATGCACTCCGTATTTTTACGGATGCCTAAATGAGGTTGAGTTTGACAGCTTTTTTAATTAGCTCAGCAGAGTTCTGAACATTGAGTTTCTTCATCATATTTACCCGATGAGTTTCTACTGTCCGAGAACTCACGAATAATTCATCGGCAATCTCCTTGGTTGTTTTCCCATCCGACACCAACTGTAGTACCTGCAATTCTCGCTCAGAAAGCTGCTGTGGATCATCACCTTCCAGAGACATATTACCTACCATCAATTGAGAGATCTCACTGTTGAAGTACTTTCTACCAAACGAAGCTTCCTTGATTGCCTTGGTGAGTTCCTCTTTGTCGGCATTCTTTAACAAGTACCCAAAAGCACCACTACGAGCCGCTTTGACCACATATTGACCATCGGCATGCATGGTTAAAACCACGAAACGCACATTGGGGTATTGCTTCTTGCATTGCTTAATAGCAGAGATACCATCACCTCCTGGCATAGTCACATCAATTAAAACTACCTCTGGCAACTCAGACTCAAAAGAGGTCATCATAGAAGCAACTGAGTCGGCTTCACCAATCACTTCAATATCTGAATTACTAGAAAAAATGGATCGTATTCCTTCCCGGAACAGCTGATGATCATCTACTACAAGTACTCTAATCTTGCTCATTTATGGGTATCTCTACTTCTATGGTTGTTCCTAATTCACTGGTTTCTAGTTCAAAAATACCGTTTTCTATATTTACCCTTTCGCGCATATTTCTAATACCATTGCCATCATGCACCTTCCCTTCTTCAAAACCAACGCCATTGTCTTTTACAAACAAACTAATCCGGTCATCAAACTCAGTAATAGAAACCCTTAATTCACTGGCTCCCGAATGCTTCAACACATTATTGATAGCCTCCTGTGCTATTCTGAATATGGTAATCTCAATTCGTGAGGGAATTTCTAAAGATTCATACTGATCGTATTGATAGGTGATTTTGAGATTTTCCTTTTTTAATTGATTAATGACATTGCGAATAGCCTCTCCCGCTCCAAAATCCATCAATACACTGGGCATCAGATTATTGGATATCCTTCGCATTTCTCCAATGGTATCATCCAACATCTTAAGAAGCTCATTTCTAGGCTCAAGTTCAATAGTTGATGTCTCAATTTTTAACCTCAAAAGGGTCAGCAAAGGACCCAGCCCATCATGAAGCTCCTTGGAAAGTCTTGAGCGTTCTTTTTCTTCACCAGCGATTAGTGATCTTTGATTAGCTCGCTTCAAACGCTCCTCATTTATCTGATAGGTCTTTAGACGGTCTCTCATTTCAATCAGTGAGGCACCGAGCTTATCCTCTTCACTCAAAAGCTGATAATCTGCATCAAATTCTCCACGTCCAATTTTACCAGCGAATCCAACCGTCTGATCCATGGCCCTGACCAGACCATTGAGCGCTTCAAACATTTGACCGAGTTCATCATTACCAGTCCTTGTTTTATTAACTTCTTCAAACTTCCCCTTTGCCATATTAGCCAAGTATAGCTTAGCCGATAATACAGGCTGTACGAGTTGAGAAGCCAATTCATAACTAACCGCAAAAATGGCGACCAGGATAATGATCATGACAACAATCAAATTCTTACGCAAACTGTTCAAGGGAAATAATGCTTCCTGCTCATCTATTTCAGAAATAACCACCCACTTGAGCCCTGAATCTTCAAATAACTCATAGGTGCTAAACACCTTCACCCCTCTATAATCATCAATTAGGTTCTTACCTGAACCTCCAGTGATTGCATCTCTAAATGAACGCGTGTCAACAAAAATATTCAGTGGATTTTCCTCAGGAAAAAAACGTGAACTAGTGCGCATTCGTTGATCATTACCTACTAAATAGGACTCACCCGTTTCTCCCAAACCCGTTCGCTCGATGAGTATGCTTTGAAAGTTTGGATTCACAATGGCAACATCACATCCATCTCGTTCCTTAATTTGGAGACTTATCGTCAATCTACCATCTGTATCATAAGTAGATAAATCTTCTATGACAACTTTTTCACTATTCTTAAATCGAATTGGAATTCCGTTGATGGTTGTATCTTTAGATATATGGCCATGAAAAAGAACTTCACCGTATTGTTCGCGCAGTTTGAGATCATTTCGTTCTAAAAAGCTTTCTTTGATTCCCTGAAGACGCTGCCGTATTTGAGATACTTTCAGCTGCTTAACTGAACTCAATTGAAGAAAAACACGCTCTTTTAAAGCAGCCTGGAATTGATAGTAGTACAGTGTGGTAATAGCAAAAACAATGGCCGTGGCGAAGATCATCATCACCAGGGCCAGCTTATTGCGTATTTTGATATCTATGAATTTCATCCTTCTAAGGATGATTAAGCCATGTTGAATTTCTCAGCAGCTGCACCTTTGAAAGACTCACGAGGCTTCAGGTTCAATGTCATGAACATTTGCTTATCCTCATCCACTTCTGGATTTGGTGTTGTTAACAGTTCATCTCCAGCGAATATCGAATTAGCTCCAGCAAGGAAACAAAGCGCCTGTTCTTCCAAGTTCATGGAAACTCTACCCGCGGACAATCTTACTTGCGCCTTTGGCATAATAATTCTGGCTGTTGCAATCATTCGAACCATGTCCCAGACAGATACACGCGGTTGTTTTTCCAATGGTGTACCAGGTACCGGCACCAATGCATTAACAGGAACAGACTCAGGGTGCTCCTCCATTGTTGCTAAAGTATGAAGCATACCAATACGGTCTTCGTTTGTTTCTCCAAGACCGATGATCCCACCAGAGCAAACGGAGATATCTGCTTTTCTCAAGTTATCTATTGTATCTAGACGATCATCATACGTTCTGGTAGTAATGATCTCTTCGTAGTGTTCTTCTGAGGTATCCAAATTATGGTTGTATGCATACAATCCTGCATCTTTCAATTTCTTGGCTTGATCCTCATTAAGCATCCCCAAAGTACAGCATACCTCCATACCAAGCGCATTAACACCCTTGACCATGTCTAGCACTTTATCAAAGTCTCTGTTGTCACGAACTTCTCTCCAGGCTGCTCCCATGCAGAATCGCGTACTCCCGTTCTCTTGAGCATTTCTTGCTTTCTCTAAGACAAAGTCAACATCAAGCAATTTATGAACCTTCACATCGGTATGGTATCTGGCAGCTTGTGGACAGTAAGAACAATCCTCAGAACATCCTCCTGTCTTAATAGACAACAGCGTACAAACCTGAACTTCATTAGGGTCATTGTATTCTCTATGAACAGTAGCTGCTTCATAGATCAGTTCCATCACAGCCTTATCGAATATTTCTTTAATTTCTTCTCTTGTCCAGTCGTTTCTTATTTCCATGTTAAATGAAGTCTAGTTGTATCTAAATGCTAAACTAATAAAGAAACGTTTGTGTCTTGTGAATTTAAAAGATCAAATTAAAGTCGTTTAATCTGGATCAACTCAAGAACCTTTAAAGCCATACTTTGAATTTAACCTGCTGACACCCCTTCCATGAGAGACTTTAGGTTTAGCTGGCACAACACTGGTTGTCTTAAAATTATCCACCTCATCATGATTACTCACCTTCATGGGATGAGAACAATGTGGAGCAATGGCCGTACACATGAATGAAATAAAAAAGAAAACACTCAGTTTTGATTTCGAAAAATTCATATTGGTATCAGGTTTTCCAGTGATGAGATATTAGTGATCCAAAATCACTAATCAAACTTGCTAAAGACCTGATTAACAAATCAGCCAACAGTCATCAAATTCTTGCCAAAATAGCTATTGGCAGGATTTCCAAGTTTTTTGGCAGAAATCTAGAACTTGGTTGATAGGAGCTAAATGGCCCTTACTTATCGACAAATAAATCGTTTGGATTAATCCCTTTTTCCTTCTGGTATTGTCTGGAAAACTCAGTAGAAGTAGAAATACCAATTGCTTTTCCAGCTTCAGTTAGGTTTTTAACTCTACCCTCCTTGATTAACGCTTCGATATAATCGAACCGAACCTTCTTGATGTATTTCTTCGGAGGCATACCGGTTAATTCATTCACCAAACGATGAGCGCTCCTCTCGCTAGTAATAAGGTGCTCTGCAATTTTGGCCACAGTCAATTTGGAATTATCGATCTCTGAGAGAATAAATTGATGCAACTTCTTTAATGTATCCTTCTCGATAGAAGAATAAATACCTTTATCTCTGGCAATATGCTGATAAAAAGGTTCGTCTACACCTTGAAGCAAATTAGTTATGTACTTACTGAATTTAGCTGGATCAAAAGGTTTGCTAAGGACATCATTAACTCCGATCTCCAATACTCTATCCAGGTCCTGATCGGATGTACGCGCTGACACCACCATGATTCTAAGTTGTTTCAATGACAAATCAGCCTTGATCTTTTCTATTAACTCAAAACCATCCATCAGCGGCATCATTAGATCAGTGACCAAAAGATCTACTTTTTGGGTTTTTAAAACCTCCAAAGCTTCCTGACCATTACCGGCACTCAGCACATAATACTGGCTGGGAATAGTTGAAACAATGTATTCTCTTACTTCTGGGTGGTCATCTACAACTAAAATAGTATGAGACTTATCTACCTCTGCAGCTGAATAATCTACATGAGCAGTACCTTGGTGTATTATAACTTCATTGGTAACTTTATTATCTATGAATGATTCAGGGGTTGATCCCTCTGTGATGGTCCGATTAATGTTGGTAGGTATTGCAACTTTGAATATAGTACCAGTACCTAATGTACTTTCCACAACAATATTGCCATCATGTCTATCAATTATTTCTCGAACAAATGCAAGTCCTATTCCTAATCCTTCTTTGGATCTATACTCATTAGATCGACCCTGGAAATATCGATCAAAGATGTGAGGCAAATCCTCCTCACTAATGCCAATACCGGAATCTCTGACGATGATTTGCAAAGAGGAAGAACTTATATCTAAACCCACCGAAACTGTCCCATTCTCCGGAGTAAACTTGATGGCATTAGATAAAAGATTGTAAATCACCTTCTCCATTTGATAGCGATCAATTACCACTTCCAACTCATCATTTAGCTTAGACTCAAATTGAAGTTTCAATCGACTTTGCTCTGCCAATGATTGAAACATCCCAACATTCATTCTGAAGAACTCCGTCGCTTTTACAGTACTAAACTTCAGTTCAAAGGAATCATTATCCAAAGAAATCAAATCTCTAATTTCATCAGTAAGCATCACGAGCTGCTCCACATTTTTCTCCGCCTTTTCGAGCATCTGATTGGATTTGGGAGTGAGAATATTATCCTCTTGTCTTAAACCGGACAAATACCCCTTAACTAGTGTTAATGGAGAACGAAAATCATGTGATACATTGGCAAAGAATCGAGATTTGAACTGATCGATTCGAGAAAGCTGATTGGCCTGACTTTCAATTTCATCCTTTTGACTTTTTGTCTCTTGCTGTAACCTGTATGCTGAGGTAAATGCCAAACCAATTCGTTGTGCAAGCACCATGGCATAAAGCAAGAAACTTGATAAATACAAAATAGCTGTCAATTGAGCACTTCTATCCAAAAAACCATGATACATCCCAAATAATGAAAACTTGGCGATGAGAAAAGATATGTTTCCGGCTATTGTCAGAAGTGACCCTCGTTTTTTCTGAAATACTCCTCTACCTGCTAAAAACAATCCGAAAAAAGCAAACACAAATCCAAATACATGGGCGATGGTTATATAGCTTGTGAATACTTCCGAAGGCATGACTAAAACCGAAAGAATGAAAAGCCCAAACACAATCATTGCACCTTTTGACACCCAACTTACCAAAGGTGACCTGTACTCATCAAGGATGTAAAGTATCATGAAACCTAGGAATCCATAAAAAGACACATAGGTTAATCGAATGGAAAAACTCCACTCCATGTCAACGATCACCTTCATCAGATGTAAACCGTAGTTTCCATACCAAATCCCAAAGAATACAGCGAAAAGACCGTAATACAAGAAGCCAAAATCTCTTCTCCACAACAAAAACAAACCAATAAAGAAACAACCAAGGATAAAAATGGCTCCAATAATAAAACTCTCAGTAATTACCTGATGCTCTCTTACACTATTCATCACATCAATAAGTCCAATTACTGGAGTTCCAAAGATTCCACCATTGGCATGATCATAGTTAGATACCTGAATGGTTATAGTATTGAGACCAGCATGCAAATAGGCTCTAGCAGTTCCAGGCAACCATAGCGACTCATTAGAATCTTCATTGACACCAACTATACCTGTTTGTACAACCAAATCAGTGTTGACAAAAATACGCTGAGCAGAATGTGGCGCATAGTATTCCAATCCGATTTCATAATCTTTATCCGCAAACACCGTGGTTCTATAGGTGCCATAACCAGAAGATGGAAGTGAGGGATTAAATGCAGGGTGTTTATTCCAAAATTGAGGTAACATCACTGGCACCCCTTGAGTGATACTATCATCAGGAGTCAGCAGGGTTTCCCAGTAAAAAAACCATGAACCATCTAGCTTTAGTTGTTCTCCAGTAAAGGACAGCTGATCACTGTTTGCTCTGGCAGTGTGAATGAAGTAAAATACCCCTACAATGAAGTAGAACAGCACTGCTATTGATTTTCTCATGTTAGGCGGTTGATGTTAACGGAAAACTGGCTTGAAAATATCATGCTCCGCTCACATAAACAATATCCATGAAGGATATTCGCTTGTTCTGTTCAATATTATTAATAGATGTCATCGTTTGACATTCTGTTTCCTCAGAAAATGTATTATAAAAGTAAAACCAGCCCAAAGTGGACTGGTTTATAATTCCCAACTAAATTCAAGTTAGGACCGCCTTAGTTTTTAATTATTTTTTTATCAGCCTACTCTGAGCGTAAACATTGCCTGATTGATCCTTTACACGAATCAGATAAAGCCCTGAAGAAAGCATGGAGACATCAATATGGCTGCTAACCTCTGTCTCTAGTTGTAGCACTCCGTTTACATCATGAATCTCGACTCGATGATCTTCATCAACATTCACATGAATTCGATCAATTGCTGGATTTGGATACACTTCAAAAACCACTTTCTCTACAAGCAGTACATTTTCCACAAGCAGTGTTCCATTCACAAATGAATAACTATAGTTATCATCCTCACCTCCACTCAGTTCAATAGAATATTCACCCGGTATATTTGAACTTGTCGCAGTTGTCTCAACAATCGGTAACATATCCAAATCAGTCTTATCATCATTAAGTTTGAACCCTGAAATAGAATAGGTTAATTCTGGAAAAGCCTCACTCATCAAAATAGATTGATCATCAGCAGTCATCATCAACTCAGCTTTTATTACGAGTATTTCCTGATCAGAAACAACTGGATTAAATGTATTATTTCCTTCTTGAATAGCCCTTACAACCACATTACCTGCAGATGTAAACGTAAGTATCGATTGATCCAAGGTTGCTTCACCAGAAGTCACTTCATAAGTAATTGGTAATCCGCTGGAAGCACTTGCTTCAAGTTGTACAACATCACCATAAACTTGAGAACCGATAGACACAAAAGAAATGGTCTGATCAATTGCTCTGGAATCGGTAACAATTATCGACTGACTCACATCTGTTGCAGCTAAATAGTTAGAATTTCCACTTTGCGAAACAACCACCTCGAATATCCCTGACGAATTGACAACCAGGTCATTATTTGGTAAGATGAATCCGTCACCTTCTGTTAATAAATAACTGACAGGCAAACCCGAAGAGGCCTGAGCAGATAAACTAACCGATATAGAGTTAGCAAGGTCAAAAGATTCAATCGGATCAAAAGTTATTGTCTGAGTTGCAGGACTGATCGTAAGAATCCCATCCGTATAAACGAACTCATAATTATCATCCTCTCCACCAGTAACATTGATCGGGTAAGTACCAGCATCACTATTAACATTAGCCAATGATGTTGCAATTGGAAGGTTAGTCAGAGACTGTTGATCTTCACCATTAACAAAACCACTATAAGAAATGATAAATTCAGGATTTTCTTCCAAATAACTTCTGGAAACATCTGAGACACCAACTATGAGAGTTGCCTCCTCTATCGTGAAGACTGCTGCGGTTAAATCAAGTTCATAATTCGTTCCTGCTGTCAAAGTTCCCTGACCAATTGAATAGGTACCAACATCCTCACCATCCTCTCTGATAAGAGCGCCATCCAGACCATCATCACCAACTAATTCTCCACTTAAGATTGAATAAGTTAATTCAGGATCAGAATCACCATATGTTTTGATTTGATCGTGTACTGATATAACCAATGCAACAGGTGCAATATCTAAACTACCACTTGTGAAAGACATGGAGTAATTCGCGCTTGCAGCCAAAGTACCCTGATTGATCTCATAAGACCCTACATCCTCGCCAACTTCTCTACTCAGTGCACCCTCTAATACCTCATCGCCAACCAAGGCTCCAGAAGTAATGGAATAAGTTAAGTCAGGATCAACTTCTCCGTATGCTTTACCCTGATTATCCGCAGCAATTGTAAGATTAACAGGGTTTATTGTTAATGACTCACCCACAAACGACAGATCATAATTGTCACTGAGAGCAAGGGTTCCTTGCTCTATCAAATATGATCCTGCATTCTCTCCTTCTTCTCTCGTAAGTACACCAGTAAAACTATCATCTCCTATAAGGTCTCCGGTGGTAATTGTATAGGTCAATTCTGGATCAGCATCACCATACGTTTTGCTCTGTGCATCTACTGCCACTGTAATAGATAATGGATCTACCGTCAAGATTCCTGTATCCACAGTTAAGTTGTAATTATCGTTGACCATCAAAGATCCTTGACTAATGGAATACTCACCTACATCTTCTCCTGCTTCACGAGTGAGATCCCCTGAAAACAAATCATTACTTGCTAAAGCGCCTGAAGTCACTTGATACGTAAGTTCCTGATCAGCATCTCCATAGGTTTTGAATTGATCATCTATTTTAACCGAAATAGCTCGTGGAGTGACGGTAAAAGACGCATCAGTAAATGACAGCTCGTAATTGGCACCAGCAGTTAAACTCCCTTGGTTAATAGCATAGCTTCCAACATCTTCACCGTCTGATCTTGATATGGAACCCGTTAGTACATCATCTCCAACGAGCTCCCCAGATACAATCACGTAGGTTAACTCTGGATCTGCATCTCCATAGGTTTTGGTCTGATCATCTGCTGTGACGGCAATTGTTCGAGGGTTGATAGTCAAAGAGGCATCCTCAAATATTAAATTGTAATTTGATGTGGTAGCTAAACTACCCTGACCAATAGTATAGCTTCCAACATTCTCACCTGCTGATCTTGATATCGAACCTGTGAGTAAATCAGCTCCAACTAACTCACCAGAGGTAATTGTGTATGTAAGCTCTGGATCAGTATCACCATAGGTTTTAGTCTGATTGGTCGCTGAAATGATGATGACTTTGGGATTGATGGTTAGGCTTCCTTCGAGGAATGATAAATTGTAATTTGGTGTAAGCGTCAAACTACCCTGACTAATATAATAACTCCCAGCATCTTCACCATTTGATCTTGACAACATTCCAGTAAATGCATCATCTCCAACTAGTGAACCTGACGTAATAGTATAACTAAGATCAGGATCCATATCCCCATAAGTCTTGGAGTGGTTGTCTGCTGTCACCGTCAAATCCACTTGATCGATGGTCAATTCAGCAGGAACAAATGTAATCATATAGCCTGGGTGGCCAAGTGACCCTTGATCGATAGCATATACACCAGCATCTTCCCCACTTTCTCTACTCAATGAGCCAGACAATTCGTCTCCAGCTTCCAAGGCTCCTGATGTAATGGAGTAAGTTAAGTCTGGGTCAGCTGTACCAAACACTTTGGAAGTGTTCTCTGCCTCTATAGTCAAATACGCCAGTGGATCTATGGTCAGGTCAACAGGCACTAAAGACAATTCATAATTGCTTCCGCCATCAAGGGAACCTAATGTCAGACTATAAGTACCCGCAGCTTCGCCAGGTTCTCGGCTGAGATCTCCTACTAGCCCATCGGCTCCAACAAAACTTCCTGCTGTAACCGTATAATCAAATGCAGGGTCTGCATCTCCATATAGTTTACTGTAAGAGGATGATGTAGTAGTGATCTCAATAGGCCTTTTGCTAATAGTTAAGACTCCATTGGTATCAGCTACGAACTCATAATTGGCACTACTCATTCCACTCACATCCACGGTTAGTGCATGAGTGGTGCCGGCTTCTGCATTAACATCTGCACTTGCCGCAATAGAAACCACTGGTGAACCAGTAGCGCCTATTCCACTGAGGTTATCCGTTCCATCTACACCCTCTCCATTTACAAAACCTACATACTCTACTGCTAATTCGGTAGGATTAGCTTCAAAATAAGGTCGGTTTAAATCTGCTGCTTTTACACTAAGAGTAGCTTTGGTTACCGTTAAGAGATTTTCATAAAGAATAACATTAAAACTGTAATATTCGGTTGACAAGGTATTGGTTATACTATCTATGAGATGG
>PBTY01000107.1 GCA_002729235.1 Rickettsiales bacterium
GTCGGTGGAGGACAAGGTGCCTTTATCGGTGGCGTGCATCGAATTGCCGCCAATTTGGATGGTCAGATCGAGCTCGTTTGTGGGGCTTTCAGTTCTGATCCGCAACGGTCAAAAGACTCGGGTAGAGAACTTTATTTACCTGAATACAGATGTTACGGAAGTTTTCAGGAAATGATCACCAAAGAAAAAGAGCTTCCTGAGAGTGAGCGAATGGATTTTGTGTCCATAGTAACGCCTAATGTGATGCACTTTGAGCCAGCAATGTTGGCACTTGATAACGGATTTCCTGTAATCATTGATAAACCTCTGGCTTTCACTTTTGAGCAAGCAAAGCAACTTAGAGATAAAGTGAATGAGACTAAACTTCCTTTGGCTGTGACCTACACCTATACAGGTTACCCAATGGTGAAGCAAGCTATGGCGATGGTCAAGAATGACGAGATTGGGAAGGTTCACAAAATCATGGTGGAGTATCCGCAGGGATGGTTAACGACCAAAGTAGAAGACACTGATCAGAAGCAAGCTGCATGGCGAGCAGATCCTGCAAGGGCAGGTATCAGTAACTGTTTCGGTGATATAGGAACTCATGCCGTGAACATGGTAGAATATGTGACCGGTCTAAAAGTCACCGAGGTATTGTCCGAAATCAGAGCTACTGTTCCGGGAAGAACTTTGGATGACGATGCCAATGTCTTGCTACACTTCGAAAACGGAGCTAATGGTGTTCTCTCAGCATCTCAGGTAGCTAACGGAGATGAAAACGACTTAAAATTCAGAGTTTACGGAGATAAAGGCGGACTAGAGTGGTCCCAAAAAGATTTGAATACCTTGATTGTAAAAGATCACGGGAATCCGGATCGCATTTTCCGTACTGGTGGTGACAGAGGAGGCTATCTGTCTGAAGAAGCAATGCTGCATACAAGAACTCCATCAGGTCACCCAGAAGGGTATCTAGAGGCTTTCGCTAATATATACAGAAACTTCGCTCATGCACTTAGAGGACATTTGTTTGGTGAGGAAGTGAATCCAAAATTGGATTACCCGGGAGTAGAAGATGGAGTGATTGGTATGGCCATGATTGAAGCTGTGGTAGAGTCTACTAAGAATGGTAATGTCTGGACAAAAGTGGATGTGTAGTTTTGAGTTTATGGTTTTAAGTTGATTTGAAAAGATGGCTACAATTACAGAGATCACGGATTTAAAAACATGGCGATTAGCAAGGGAGTTAAACCAAGATGTGTTTAAAGTCATTTTGTCAAACGAGTCAATAAAAGACTTTGCACTTAAAGATCAAATCAATCGGTCTTGTGGGTCAGTCATGGATAATATCGCTGAAGGTTTTGGTCGTGGAGGAAACAAGGAGTTTATAAACTTTTTGGGTTTTTCACTTGGTTCGTTAAGTGAAGTTGAAAGCCAGTTATTTAGAGCGATTGATCGCAATTATATTAGTAATAAGGATTACGAACTGATTAGTGATAAAGTAAAAAATTTGAGACCAATGATTATTTCCTTTTCTAACTATTTGAGAAACTCTGGATTTAAAGGTCCGAAATGGAAAGTAGAAGAACCTGAAGGAATTTACACTAAACCAAAAAATCAGAACCCAGAACTCAAAAATCAGAATCTAAAACCTGGAACTGTAAACCCTCACCCCAAAACATTAAACTAAAAACATAGAACTTAAAAACTTAGCAATATGAAAACGATCAAAGGACCAGCCATCTTTTTGGCACAGTTTGCCGACGACAAGGCTCCATTTGATAATTTGAAAAATATATGTGAGTGGGCTAAAGGTCTTGGGTACAAAGGGGTTCAAATTCCTGCCTGGGATGGTCGACTTATTGACATTAAAAAAGCAGCAGAAAGCCAGACTTATGCAGATGAGATCAAAGGCATTGTCAACGATGCTGGACTAGAGATCACTGAATTGGCGACACACCTTCAAGGGCAACTGGTGGCTGTTCATCCCGCATACGATAGCATGTTTGATGCATTTGCTCCGGATTCTGTAAAGGGCAATCCTAAGGCTAGAGCAGAATGGGCGGTTGATCAGGTAAAGTCCGCTGCTACTGCAAGTAAAAACCTTGGATTGAATGTGATGGCGAGTTTCTCAGGAGCTTTGTTGTGGCACACCGTTTATCCATGGCCACAGCGTCCTGCAGGTTTAGTGGAGCTAGGTTTTAAAGAATTGGCGAATAAGTGGATGCCAATCTTGGATCATGCAAAAGATAATGGCGTTGAAATCTGCTATGAATTACACCCTGGAGAAGATCTTCACGATGGTATCACTTATGAAAGATTCTGGGAAGCAACTGGGAAGCACAGCTCTGCTAAGATTCTTTATGATCCATCGCACTTTCTGCTACAGCAAATGGATTACCTCCAATTCATAGATATCTATCATGAAAATATTGGAATGTTCCACGTAAAGGATGCCGAATTCAATCCAACAGGAAAAGCAGGTGTATATGGAGGCTATGAAGGATGGGTAGATCGTCCAGGTAGATTCAGATCATTAGGAGATGGTCAGGTTGACTTTGGAGGTATCTTCTCTAAACTGAGCCAGTATGACTATGATGGCTGGGCAGTATTAGAGTGGGAGTGTTGCATCAAGTCTCCACAGCAAGGAGCAGCAGAAGGAGCACCATTCATCCAGAAACATATCATAGAAGTAACCGAAAAAGCATTTGATGATTTTGCTGGAGCAAAACCTGATGATGAAGCAAATAGAAAAATCTTAGGACTGTAAAACGAGTTAGTACAAGAAAGCATACAATGAGGAAGTATTTAGTAATTGGATTAGCTGCTCTGGGTCTTAGTGCCTGTAAAGAGGAGCCGAAGGTAGAACGACCAATGGAGGCCTGGGTATTCAGGTCTGTGCTCGATGAGCGACCAAGAATGGTCACAGCTGCCTTGAGTGATGACGTGTGGGTATCGTATGATGCACGTACTTCTTCATTGTACAAAGCCTGGAAGGGTGGCGTTAATTTTGATGGGGCAGTATATACAACTGTTCACGGTCCACAGCCTACTAGTAAAGGCTATGCTTACTATACCGATGATGAGGAAAATAACGAGTGGTTCCTTGTAAAGGATGGAAAAGAAGTAAAAGCCGAGCAACAATACAAAGGTCACCGAATAGTTGATGGCCAGGTTCAGTTTATGTACGAGTTGTCAGCTGGAGATCAGAAAATCAAGATATTTGAAACTCCTGAAGCGGTAAAAAGAGGTAAGCAAAACGGTCTTTTTAGAAAATTTGATGTTGAAAATGATGGTGATTACACCGTAGGATTAAATACTACAGTTTCTTCATTAGCGAATGAGAGAGACATCATTACCAATGCTCAATTTGATATATCCAATACGGAGGATGTAGAATATTCTGGTGGTTCAGTCAAGAAAGTATCAGGTAAGCTCTTGTTGAAAAGTGACGGTTCAACTGAACTCAAGGCTTATTATCATGAAGGTTTTGATGATGGAGCTGCTAGTATGTCTGCAGACACCGAAGAGGAATTGTCTACTCCTGCTGGCGCACAGTTAATAGAGAAGAGTGACTGTAAGGCGTGTCACAACGAAGAAGTAAAGACAGTAGGCCCTGCCTACATCGCTGTAGCAAGGAAATATAGTGACAGTGATGAGTCTGTTGCGATGCTTGCAGGAAAGATTATTAAAGGTGGAAATGGTGTTTGGGGTGAAGCGATGATGTCTCCACATGCTGGATTGTCTGAGGAAGATGCTGCAAGCATGGTTCGTTACATTCTTTCTTTAGATGACAATGAAGAGTCGGAGGAAAATGCATGGCACTTAGGCGTCAAAACAGTAACTCCAGGGTTCAGCGATGATGTTCAAAAGATCACTGAAGAAACGGAAGGTTTAGCTGCTTACTTGTACCTGTATTCTGGTGACTCACCTAACTTCCAGGTATTGCAAGGAGAAGCACCATTCAAAGGAGCTATCATTCCACAATTACATATTCGTAACAGAAGTGCCTTTGGAGAGCGTACCGAGCACTTTGGTATGATCGTGAAAGGATCAATCAACATCCCTAAAACGGCTAGCTACAGTTTCAGAGTTTGGTCTGATGATGGTAGCAAAGTGTATGTAGATGGCGATGAAATCATCGATAATGGCGGTCTTCATGGTACAAGAGCTCGTGATGGTGAGTTGTACCTAAAAGAAGGAAAGCATGATTTAGAAATTCATTACTGGCAAGCAAGTGCTGATGGAGTGATCTCCTTCCAGTGGTTCAATAAAGATTTAGGAAACTTTGAGGTAGTTCCTTCAGAATACCTGTCAGTTTCTCCAGAAGATTACAAAGAAATAAAACCCTATATCGCTTCTGAGAAATTGGTGAAATCAATCCCTGGTGATCGTAAGTGGTTGGATGGAGTACATCCATCGTTTGATTTGTTCCAGGCAAGACCTGATGACTCCAAGCCTAGAGTTGGAGGAATTGATTTCTTGAGTGAAGATCAAATGTTGGTTTGTACCTGGGACTCACTAGGTCCGGTTTATTTGGTGGAGAATTTCCGTTCGGAAGATCCATCTCAGATTACAGTGAAGCGAATTGCTTCTGGTTTGGCTGAGCCATTAGGCATTAAAGTGGTTGATGGCGATATCTATGTGCTACAAAAGCAAGAGTTGACCAAGTTAGTTGATAATGATGGTGATGGTATCATTGATGAATACCAGACAATCGCTGATGACTGGACTGTATCATCCAACTTCCATGAGTTTGCCTTCGGGTTGGTATACAAAGATGGCTATTTCTATGGTGCTTTGGCAACGGACATCCTTCCTGGTGGCGCTTCGGCTAATCCTCAGCCTAAAGACAGAGGTAAAATCCTAAAAGTATCAAAAGAGACTGGTGAAGTTCAGTTGATCGCATCTGGTCTTAGAACACCAAATGGTATCGGTATCGGCGTTGATGGTGAGATCTTTGTTGCTGATAACCAGGGTGATTGGTTGCCAGCTTCTAAAATCAACCATGTAAAAGAAGGAGCATGGTATGGTTCCAGATCGGTTGATTTTGAAGGTACTGAAGGTAAGGTTCAGGATGAGCCAGTTGTTTGGTTGCCTCAAGACGAAATTGGTAACTCACCGAGTACTCCGTTGTACATGGACAAAGGTCCATACGCTGGTCAGATGATACATTGTGAGGTGACTCATGGTGGTGTAAAAAGAGTTTATGTTGAGAAAGTGGATGGCAACTATCAAGGTGCTGTGTTTAGATTCTCACAAGGTATTGAAGCGGGTGTTAACCGTTTGGCTTGGGCTCCAGATGGATCTCTTTTAGTAGGGGGTATAGGTGTTTCAGGAAACTGGGGTCAGACTGGTAAATTGCATTACGGACTTCAGAGAATGGTATATAATGGCAAGTCCACTTTTGAAATGCTGAAAGTGAAAGCTAAATCTGATGGATTCGAGATTGAGTTCACTGAGCCAATCAAAGAAGGTCAGGTTATTTCACCAGAGAACTTCCAAATTGAGCAGTTCTACTTCAAGCCAACAGCTGAGTATGGTGGACCAAAACTTGGATTAGAGACCATGACTCCTAAAGAGTTTTCTCTGTCTGCTGACAGAAAGACAGTAGCATTCAAACTAGATGGTTTGAAAGAGAAGCATATGGTTTACTTCCGTGTGAAACGTCCATTTGTAAGTGCTGAAGATCATGAGCTTTGGACAACTGAAGCATGGTATACATTGACTAGTATTCCTGAAAATGATCCTGTAAATATTCAGGCATATGAAGTACCGAATAACACATTGACTGAAGATGAGAAAGCTGCTGGTTACAAGTTGTTGTTCGACGGTAAGACTACAGCAGGCATCAGAAACTTCAATAAAGAAACATTGGGTAGCAAATGGAACGCTAAGAATGGTGAGTTGGTATTTGATCCGAAAGCTGTAGGTGACGGTGGTGATGCGGTGATCACGGATAAGCCTTACAAAGATTACGAATTGTTAATCGATTGGAAAATCTCAAAAGGAGGAAATAGTGGTTTGATTTATCAGGTAAAAGAAGGGGAGGATTACGCTACTCCTTGGTTAACAGGTCCTGAGTACCAGTTCCTGGACAATCCAAGACATTCTGATGGTCAAATTGAAAAACACAGATCAGGAGATTTGTATGATATGATTGCTACCAAATTTGTGACAGTTAATCCAGCGGAAGAGTGGAATAGCACCATCCTTAGAGTGAAAGATGGTCATGTTCAGCATTGGTTGAATGGTTACCTGGTAGTGGAATACGACCTGTGGGACGATAATTGGAAAAGCATGGTCGCTGGAAGTAAATTTAAGGACATGAAAGACTTTGGTACGGTGAAAGAAGGACAGATCGTTCTTCAAGATCATGGAGACAAAGTATCATTCAGAAATATCAAAATACGAGAACTGTAAGTGAGAAAATTAGCACTGGGGGTACTGGTTGGGTTGATTGGGTTCGGCTGCAGTACAGAACATCATGAGGAGGAGCAGACTCCACCAGAAGAGACACGTTTTATCAAAGAGGTATTCGCTTCTAACCTGTATGAACCTACAGAGTTGGTGGTGTTGCCTAAGAATAAAATTCTCTTCACGCAGCGAAGAGGTGGGATCAAACAATATGATTTGTCGACAGAGCAGTTGTCTAACTATGATTCTATCCCAGTCTTCTTTGAACGCGAGGATGGTTTGATGGGAATGGCATTGGACCCTGAGTTTGCACAAAACGACTGGATCTATTTTTACTATTCACCGGTAGGAGCAGATCCTATCAATAGGCTGTCTCGCTTTACTTATACGCCTAATGGGTTGAAAAATGAGGTTGTAATCCTGGAGGTACCTGTTCAGCGTGAAGAGTGTTGTCATACAGGAGGTTCTATCCAATTCGGTGGTGATGGACTATTGTATTTGTCTACTGGAGATAATACGAATCCATTTGCATCCAAAGGTTTTTCTCCATCCGATGAAACCCCGGGTAGATCTGCATGGGATGCTCAGCGTTCCAGTTCGAATACCAATGATTTGAGAGGTAAGATTCTTAGAATCAAACCAGAACCGGATGGCACTTATACCATTCCAGAAGGAAACTTGTTTGTGGATGATGATCCAAAGACTCGTCCAGAGATCTATGTAATGGGGTGTCGTAATCCATATAGAATTTCCATTGACTCTAAAAGAGGTTGGTTATTCTGGGGAGACGTTGGTCCCGATGCTAGTAATGATCAGGAAGGAAGAGGCCCAAGAGGTCATGATGAATTCAATGTGGCTATCAAACCGGGATATTTTGGTTGGCCTCTGTTTGTAGGTGATAACTATGCATACAATGAGTGGGATTTTGCCAACAATATCGGAGGAGCCCCTTATAATGCCAAGAAGCCAATCAACAACTCACCAAATAACACAGGGTTACAAGAATTACCTCCGGCAAATCCAGCTAAGATTTACTATCCATATGCGCGCTATGAGAAATTCCCACAGTTGAAAACTGGAGGAAGAAATGCAATGGCAGGACCGGTTTATTATTCCGACGAATATGATGCACGAAATGAGTTTCCATCTTATTTTGATGGTCGTGTGATCTATTACGATTGGATGCGTGGATTCATTTTCTTCCTGGAGTTGGATGAGGAAGGTAATCCAACTGACTGGTATCAGTTCATGCCTAATACCGAGTTCAATAACATCATTGACATGGAGTTTGGACCTGATGGTCAACTATACATGATCGAGTATGGTACTGGATGGTTTACCCAAAATGAAAACGCTCGACTTTCACGAATCAACTATATCAAAGGAAATCGTCCTCCAATATTGAAAGCCACACTTTCTGCAACACGAGGAGCAGCTCCATTTGAAGTGAGTTTTGATGCCTCACAATCTTTGGATTATGATGAAGATGATCTGTCTTACAAGTGGATCATCGATGAAGAGGTTTATTCAGATTCTGCCTTTACGATGACTTTTGAGAAAGAAGGGGTGTATTACCCTGAGTTGTTGCTGTCTGATGGAAGAAATACAGTGAAGAAGCAGTTCGTAGTAGAAGTAGGAAATGAACCACCGACTGTTGAGGTAGACATTGCTGGAAATAGTTCCTTCTTTTGGGATGGAAGAAAGGTATCTTACGAAGTGAAAGTAGCAGATTTGGAGGATGATCAGGCAGCTAATGGCATTGATCAAAATAAGATTGAGTTTGATATTGCACACTATCAAAGTAGTGACATGGCTGAAGCCCTCGGGCACCAAACGGCAGTTAGCAATGGTCAAACTTTAATAGATGGTTTGGATTGCAAGGCTTGTCATAAGCTAGATGGTCCATCAATTGGACCTTCCTATACACAAGTAGCCAACCGATACCGCAATGATAAAAATGCTGTGAATTACTTGTCACGCAAGATCATTGGTGGTGGCGGAGGCGTTTGGGGAGAGCAGGCTATGTCCGCACACCCTGATTTAACGACAGATGATGCTGAGAAAATTGTTGAATATATTCTCTCTCTTGGTCAAAACAGTAAATTCCCATTATCGGGAATATATCAGACCACTGAAGATGGAGGTAAATACTTGTTCTCTGCGGCCTACGAAGATCAAGGTAAAGGATCATTGAAACCTATCAAGCAATCAGGAAACTCATGGCTTAGATACAATAAGGTCCCAGGAGATCAGTTCGATGATTCTTACGAGATTCAAGCTAGAGGGGGAATCATCAATAGTATTTATCACAATTCCTGGGTGCGCTTTAAGAATATTGACATGACTGATATTGCTGCCATTAATCTAACCTATCGAAAAGACTTGAGAGGAGCTGATGTTTCCATTCGATTGGGTGATGAAAAAGGTAAGGAAATTGGTCGAGCAAAAATTTATCCTTCCGCTACTTCAGGAACATCCTACAGAGTGGAATTAACTGAAACAAACGGCGTTTCTGATGTCTGTTTTGTCTTCTTAAACCCTGAGGAGAAGAACCAACTGATCATGATTCAAAACATAGAATTTATACCTAAAACTGATGCTTTATGAAAAATAACAACCGAAGAAATTTTTTAAGAACTACTGCAGTAGCATCTGCGGCTGTAATGATCATGCCTTCCTGTATGACGAAGGGTGGTAAAGAAGCTACACAGGCAGCTGCTGCAATGGCTGAACCGGAGATAGGTATCGGGTTGTTTACCCTAAGAGATGCTTTAGCGAAAGACCCAAAGGGTACTTTGGAGCGTGTGGCGAAGATTGGGTATAAAAAAATCGAGCCATTTGGGTTTGATGGAAACACCGTTTTCGGTCTAGAGGCTACTGAAATGTCCAAGATTTGTAAGGATCTTGGCTTGAAGATGGTGAGTGGACACATCAATCCGCCAACTTTCAGTGATAACTGGGATGCTGCATTGGAATACATGAACATAGTAGAGCAGAAATTTGCGGTTTGGCCATGGCTACCAGAGGAGTTGCGAAATGCTGAGTCATACAAGAAAGTGGCAGCAACATTGAATGAGGCCGGTGCCGCTGCAAAAGCTGCTGGAATTCAGGTATGTTATCATAATCATGATTTTGAGTTCTTTGATTTAGGAGATGGAACTACTGGAATGGACATTTTATCTTCAGAAACTGATCCAGATTTGGTGAAATTTGAGTTGGACCTATACTGGGTGACCAAATCTGGTAATGATCCACTAGAGCAGTTCAAAAGATTTGAAGGTAGAGTTCCTTTATGGCACGTAAAAGACATGGCGGATACTCCGGAGCAAGGATTTGCTGAAGTGGGGGAAGGTACTATTGATTATAAGTCCATTTTTGCAGCCAAAGATGTTTCAGGTATGAAGCATTACTTCGTGGAGCAGGATCAGTCAGAAGATCCATTCAAAAGTATTGAAACCTCATTCAAGAACTTGAAAGAGAAGATTTTAGCGTAAGCTTATATTTGTACAATTCAAAAGCCCGGCCATCTTTCCAAAAGGAATTTAAGATGACCGGGCTTTGAAGTTCAAAACTAGTTATAGACATATGAAATATTGGTTTGGAGTACTGGCCATAATCAGTACAGTGGTGTTGGAAGCGCAGACGCTTACAGGAAGAGTATTTGATCAATTGAGTAATGAACCATTAGTTGGGGCAACGGTAGGAGTTGCTCGCACGAATGATGGTGTGGTGACCAATAGCAATGGTCGATATACGTTGAATGGTTTGGAACCTGGAAGAATCAATTTGGTAATTTCTTATGTTGGCTATCAGCCAATTGAGATCAAGGATGTGTGGATCAAATCCGGTAAGATCACGGAGCAAGATATTTATCTGGAGAGAAGTTATGATTTGGAAGAAGTGGTGGTGAGTGCGGCTAAGCCTTATGTTCAACCCGGTAAAATCACCATTACAGAAGAGCAAATCAACCGGTATGCAGCTACTTATTACGATCCTGCAAGGTTAATTACCAGTTCACCAGATGTAGCGGTAGCCAATGATCAGAACAATGAAATTTCCGTACGTGGATTGGCTCCTAGTTACAATGTTTGGAAGCTGGAAGGAGTAGAGATCGCGAACCCAAACCATCTGTCTAATGCTGGGACTTTTCTGGATCAACCAACAGCAACCGGAGGAGGTGTAAACATGCTCAGTGCTCAGATGCTAGATCGTTCTGAATTTCTATATAGCACGTTTGACAACCGAAATGGAAACAGCGTAGGGGGGATCTTCAATATGAACCTGAAAAAGGGAACAGATCAGGATCGTCAATATACTGCTCAGGCTTCATTGATTGGTTTGGATTTTGCGACAGAGGGACCATTCCAACAAGGAGGTAAAACGACCTATGCTGCTAATTATCGGTATTCTTTCACTGGACTTTTGGCCGGGATGGGAGTGGATTTTGGAGGAGAAAGTATCGGATTTCAGGATTTGTCATTCAATGTGACTACTCCGACAGGAGAGCGATCTGAATTGAAGGTGTTTGGTGTTGGAGGGTTGAGTTTTAATGACTTTACTCATAAAACGATAGACGAGTCGGAAGTAGAAAAAGACCGCAAGGACATCTATTATTCGAATAAAACAGGTATTGCTGGTGTTTCCTGGAAACAAGGGCGTAATAATGGTCAATTTAGAGCCGGTATTGCTTACAGTGTGGCAGATAATGAACGTGATGAAGCCCGGTACAATAGTGTTGATCAAGAAGAAAGCGATGCATTAGTTACTAATAAACAAAGCGTCATAAGTGCAAATCTTGCCAATATTCAACAGGTAGGAAACGGTCAGGTAGAGATAGGTTTGATGCAGAATTTTTATCATTTGGATTATTATTTCGGAGGTAATAACGAGACGATTATTATCGCTGATTTTGAGCGCAATCAATGGCTGAGTAGACCATACGCTCGTTTCTCAGGTAATCTTGGATCGAAGCTGACAGGGTATGCCGGTTTGGGGGTTTCACTAACTGATGGAGATCAATCATTCGAACCTAGACTTGGTTTAATGCTACCAATTGGGCTCAAACAAAGTATATCTTTAGGAGGTGGGCTGTATTCACAACTACTTACTCCGTTTAATTACTATTTTGATGCGGGATATGGAGAAAGCAATTTGGATGTCGGTTTATCCAGTTCTGAATTATTGAGAAGTATGAGGGCATCTCTTTCTCATGATGTAGTTGGGAAAGATTTTTCACTACATACTGAGGTATTTTATTATTATTTTCCTGAGGTATATGGAGTGGCATTTAATGCAGCCGAACCAGCTCAAACTAATGGGATTTCGATGGTCTACACAAAAGATTTCTCCAAAACTGCGTATCTGAACATTGGAGCAAGTTGGTTTGATTCTGAGATCGATGTTTATGAGAATTATTTCAACACAGGTTATAGTCTAAACCTCAGTACAGGTAAGGAATGGGATGTATCAAATTCAACTAAAAATAGAAGGCTTTCCGTTGACATGCGCGCCATGTACCAGGGTGGTTATCGTCCTTATGTTAATTATGCATTTACAAACTTCGAGTTGATTAGTCTTCCTGGTGATTACTTTGATCAGCGTGAATACCTTCGCTTTGATCTGCGATTGGTCTGGAAGCGATATCATGAAAATAGAACCACTTCTTTTGCTCTCGATCTTCAGAATGTGGCCAACATCGAAAACTTCGCTTACCAGTACTATGACAGTTTCAAAGGTCAATGGGAAGTGCAAAACCAACTGGGGTTGATTCCAATATTGGCTTACAGGGTAGAGTGGTAAGAAATCAAAACAGGCCGTCTCAAAAGTTATTGAAACAGCCTGTTATTAAAACCGTATTTTTATTGCCTTTTTAACTTTTCGATAGTTGATCCAAGGATTGCTCCACCTGGTGGATTAGTGGCTTCAATTCCGTCCTAACAGCCTTCTTGTTAATCCAGAATACATAGGCATTGAAAGCAATTATTATGATCATAACTGTGATTTTTGCCACTATGCTCTCAGGGAGAATTCCAGCAAATCGAGAATCCCAAAGCGATGGGTCACCTGCTCCAAAGTACAGTAGTACATTGCACAGGGTTGGAGGTAAGATGTACCACCACAAGACATTATTTAGCATGTTGGCCTGACCTGTGAGGTATTCCTTGCGTTGAGTAAGTTGTTCACGAATTGATAGTGAAGGTTCCGGAATTTCATTTTTGCGCTGCGATTTGAGACGGTAGATAACATATCCAAACCATACAATTAATAAACCACAGGCCACTTTGCTCCAGAAAAAAGGAATATCCCATCCGATATATCCATAAAACAGAATGCCTATGATAGATGCTCCAATTTCTCGCTGGTCTCTACTTTTAATTTTTTGATTGGTTGATTCAATTTCCATAGTCATTTCTTTAGTTAAGTTTTCATAGTTGATTGCAATGTGCTCTTCTGAAGAACTTCTTTGCCAAATATTCTTTAAATCCTGATCAAGCATTGGTGTGCATTTTAGAAGTCATACATTCGGTTAGTTTGGCTTTGATGCGTTTCATCTTTACTGCCACGTGATTCTCCGATAATCCTGTGATTTCTCCGATTTCTCGATAGGCAAGATCTTCCAGGAAAAGTACGATAATGGAACGGTCACTCTCATTCAATTGATCAATACATTGCTTGAGCATGATAAATCGTTCGACCTGTACAGGATCGTGATCATCATTCATTATTACCTGAACAGCATCCAGCTTGGTAGTGAGTTGGTTAACTTTCTCATACTTGTTTTTCATCTGCATACACACATTGAGGGCCACCCGATAGATCCATGTGCTTACATTACTATCTCCTCTGAATTTTTCATAGGATTTCCATGCCTGGAAGGTAACTTCCTGAAACAAGTCCATGGGTTCATAGGGCTCAGATGCATAGACTTTACATATCCTGAAGATGGAGTCTTTGTTTTTGGCAATCACGTCTTCAAATTTTTCCTTCATGTGACGGTTAGGTCTTTGATGGTTTAGTGAGGATTATGACCAGAATATGACAACAAATTGAAATTATTTTTCAAAATACTCTTAAAATCAATGAAACAATAATTACTGCAATTACGAATAATATAAAAGTTGTATATTTACTGCAATTACGAATGATATCATTGCCATGAAGAAAACGAAACTAGGAGAGTTTGAGGAATTGGTGCTACTAACCGTATTGGCTTTGAATGAAGAAGCCTATGGAGTTGCTATCAAACGCGAATTGGAAGAACGCTTGAATGAAACACTAAGTGTTGGTTCGGTACAGTCTGCATTGAAACGCATGGAAGAAAAGGGGTTCTTGACTTCTGAGTGGGGAGAGGCAGAAAAAGTAAGGGGAGGTAAGCGTAAGCGTATCTATCAGGCGACCAATTATGCCCAGCAGGTTCTTCAGGAGATGAAAGACATCCGAGCAGACTTGTGGACCACCATCATCAAAACTCAAAACATCTAAAATGAGTGAATCAAACTCCATGATCAAACCACCCAAATGGCCAATCAAGATGCTTTCAAAGTTCGTAAAGCGCGAATACCTGGAAGAGATCGAGGGGGATATGATTGAGGAGTTTTACTACCATCAAGAGAAGTTTTCCATTCGTAAGGCGAGGTATTTATACATCCGGGAGGTGCTGAAAATGCTACGGCCCAATCTGATCAAAAATCTAATCAAAACTCAAAAACTCAATTTCATGGGGACTTTCTCTAATTACACAAAGGTTGCATTTCGCAATATTCGGAAGCATCGAACTTATTCCGCTATCAAAATTGGTGGCTTTTCAATCGGAGTGGCCATAAGCTTACTCATCTGTTTGTTTGTGATAGACGAGCTGAAAATGGATCAAAAACTGTCTGATAAACCTGTTTATAGGGTTTTATTGAATAGTACCATGCCTGAACGGTCTGGATCTGGGGTATCTGTTCCACCTATTTTGGCACCGTCAATGAAACAAGATTATCCAGAGATCAAAGAAACTGGACGTGTATTGATTTTTGATGGCTTTGGTGATGCTGGTGGGAATCTATTCCGACCATCTGAGAGCGAGGTAAGCATTTTCGAAGAACGATTCGGATATGCTGATCCATCGATTTTACTCATGTTGGAATTCGAATTGGTTTATGGAGATATCCAATCTGCCTTGGATGAGCCTAGAAGTATTATACTGTCCAAATCCAAAGCTGAGAAATATTTCAAAGGTGAAAACCCTGTTGGGAAGACCATATTTATAAATGAGAATAAAGAACAACCTTATACTGTTGGTGGAGTCTACAAGGATCTAGATGGAACCCACTTGAGTCACGTTGATTTTTTCTTCACCCTTTCGGGGAAAGAGTTTTGGGATGGTGAGCAAACCAACTGGTGCTGTTACAATTATGTCACCTATTTTGAATTAAAAGAAGGGATGGATCCAGCGCAGTTTGATTCGAAACTCAAGAGCATTTATGATCGCTATTTTGTCGCTTATTCCATTGAGCAAGGTGCCAATGATGTAGAGGATGAGCGCAAGTACATGTCGATGAAAATGCAGCATGTGGCTGATATCTATTTGCACTCAACTGGTATCTATGATTTCAAAACCTATGGAGATATCAAAATGGTCGGTGCTTTTGGGGCTGTAGCGCTGTTTATCTTGATATTGGCATGCATGAATTTTGTTAACCTCACCACAGCCAACAGCGCACAACGATCCAAGGAGATAGGTTTGCGAAAAGCGGTTGGTTCAGGTAAACGAGGTATCATGGTACAGTTCCTCATGGAAGCGATTGTACTATCTGGCATTTCAATTATCCTAGGCTCAATACTTGCTTTAATTGGCATGCCTTTCTTTAATCAGGTGGCAGACAAACAAATTGTGTTTCCTTATGCAGAACCGCTTTTCTATGTATTCATTGTCTTGTTTACTCTGGTCATTGGATTTATCTCAGGAGCTTATCCAGCATTATATCTATCAAAAATCAATACAATAGCGGTGCTTGGCGGGCAAATGAAACTGACAGGAAAGGGTAAGAATTCACTTTTAAGAAGTGGATTGGTAATTTTTCAATTCATGGTCTCCATGTTATTAATTGCTGGGGCATTTATTGTGTACCAGCAGATGAGTTTTATCCTGAATAAAGATCTGGGATACGAAAAGGAGCAGGCTGTTATGATTCAGGGCGTTGCGCCAATGGGAGATGGAGTAAAGGCTTTTAAGGAGGCATTGTTGAGCTTGCCAGATGTCTCATATGCTACTGTAAGTAACTCGTTGCCAGTAGAAGGTACCCATCGTAATGGTAATACTTTTTATATCTCAGGAAGAGAAGATTTGGATCGCGGAGTTCCAGGACAGTTTTGGCGTGCAGATGAAGATTACCTGGAGACAGTTGGTCTTCATCTGATTGAAGGTAGAATGTTTAGCAATCATATGGCTTCAGATAGTAATGCAATAGTTGTGAATCAGGCCATGGTGAAACAATTAGGACTTGAAGATCCTATTAATAAAAAGATTAGAAACTGGAGAGATTGGCGAATTGTTGGTGTAGTTGAAGATTTCAATTATGACAATCTGAAACAGGAGATCAGGCCGCTTTTGTTAGCCAGAACGACTACTGCAGATATGATTACAGTGAGATTAAGTACTCAAAATATGTCTGAAAGTCTCGCCAAAATTGAGGCTGTATGGAATGAGTTCAATCCTTCCCAGACCATCAGGATGGATTTTCTGGATCAACGATTTGAAGTCATGTATGAAGATATTCAACGCACACGAACAATATTCATGGTATTTGCAATTTTTGGATTGATTGTGGCATGTTTAGGTCTGTTTGGCTTATCAGTTTATACCGTCGCATTGCGAAACAAAGAGATGACCATCCGCAAAGTCCTTGGCGCTTCTGTTCAGTCGATTTTAAGGCTATTGACCATTGATTATTTGAAGTTGGTCTTAATCTCTTTGGTGATCGCTATTCCTGTAGCATGGTACTTTGCAGATGAATGGCTGGCTGGATTCAGTTATCGAATAAGCTACTTCTGGGATACCTTCATTTATGGAGGAGTGTTATTGATCGTCATCGCTCTTGGGGTTGTCAGCTTCCAATCCCTCAAAGCTGCCTTCAGCAATCCCTCAACTGGATTAAGGAACGAATAAAGATTAAGTTTATAAAGTGGTTAAAGGTCTTGAGCTGTTCTCAAGACCTTTTTTAATTGAGATTCAATGAGGTTTTTTGGAAACCACTTTAGTTATCGTTTAATGAATCTACACCTTTGTTTTTCAATTCTTCCAAAGTCTTTTTCATTGACGAGACTTGCTCAATTGGATGTCCTTCCAATACCGTAATCTCACCAACTATTCTGAATGGCTCAGTTGACCTGTAGGACATGGTTGGATTTCCAGGAAATTTCCTGTCTGTAAGATCAGGATCATTTTCGATTGGGCCGGTAGGCTCTACCAAATAGATTCTTTCTGGTCCGTCACCTAAAGCCAACTCCGCGCCCCAAATAGCAGCATCTAAAGTGCCAGTAAGGAAGATATATTTAGCGGTCAGTTGTTTCCCGAAGTTGGATTGATGTCCAACTGTAATTAAGTCACCTACTTGTAGGTCGGCTTTAGTTCCATGAAAGTATGTTTGTGCAAAGGGAGTGGCTCGTAATTTTGAAGTGTTAGTTAGATCATTTTGGTGAGCCATATACAATATATCATTTGGTAGGGTACTATCATTTAACGAATGCATGATCAAAGAAGTTAATGACTTCATATCAAGAACTTAGAGTTCATTTTTCGTCGCATGGACGTAATAGGATTTTTTTCGTTGAATTGTTGACCCAATTATTGCACCTACTGCCGTACCTCCTAGTGTATATAAGGTGACTAGACCACCTACGTTTTCTTTTAATTCATAATCAGGATCACTTTGAACCTGCATCACCGAAACAAGAGAGATAACTAACATGGAGATACCACCTATGAGTGCCCCATTTCCAGTTTTTGTGCCTTCCGTAACGCGTAAATAATTGATCGAATCCAGGTGAAGTCGAGAGATGGTTTCATCTTTGGTATATTGAATGCTATCACCCAGAATTACGAGCTTTTTCACATCGATTTTTTGAAAATTCAAGAAACCAATGGTGGCCTTCTCATAATACTTCTTTTCAGGAAGATTGTATTGGTTTTGCGCTTGAAGACTAAGTGAAAAGCATAACAAACCACCAATAAGGGCTGCTTTTGGGTTAATGGTCATTTGATGTACTTGATTAACTCAGTAGACATCATTTCGGCTAGAACTTGAAAATTGTCTAATTGGATTTCATATCCACTTAGGTTACTACCACTAATATTCGTTGGTTTGGTGAAACCTGATACATCCATCAATAGTTCGCCATCTGCTTTGTACAGGAATAAATAGGTCTCCATGCGAAGGTTTCCAGATGTTCCAAACATTCCCACTCCTATAACTGAAAGCCTGTTGTAGGATAATAACACTGTTTGTAAATTCAAAGCAGTTGCGAACGCTGATATTTGCTTTTTTATCTCTTCATTATTTCTAAAGATTTCGTTGACATTTTTTCCTTTTCCGAAATCAATCATGTTCATGTCTCCTTCACTGAAAAAGACAACTGGGAAATTATTGTTTTCAATTCCCAGAGAGTTACCGACTTTGTATTTGCTAGCATTGCTGGTTGTGAATTCAGAACCAGTAACAATAGTTGCTGGCAACTTTTCTGATAGATTATCTAGCAAAATGCTTTTGAATGATTCAATTTTCTGTTGCTCAACATCTAGTATTTGATCAGCAATTTTGTTGGTTTTTTCATTAAATGCAGCTGCATCAATAAGAGGCAAAACAGGTTGCATTACTGGTCCAATCATTGTTGAAACCAGATTTAAAGTATCAATTGGAAGACCATATTGATAGATGGTATTTACTTTAACCTTAGTGGATACACAAGACGTGAACCCAATGCAAATTGATGCAATGAGTATAATGAATGAGTTCTTCATGCAGTTGATTGTTAGTTAATGGTTTAGGCTTAAGAATTTAATTGGAGATTCTTTCGACCGGAAATTAGTTGAATTTCATTTGCTTCCCAAAATTTATAGGAATAGTGTTCTCATTTACTTAGATACAGTAGTTGTAAGATCAATTTAACTTTATTGATTTCCCCGAATTCGCACTCTGAATGGCTGCATCCAATATTTCCATCACAATTATGTTATTCTCCAATGAAGAAAGATCATTGGGTTTTGGTTCAATGTCTCCTCTGATCAATGCCGCAAAGTAGGAGAAGGGATCATCATAGGGTGCAGATCGTTCTTCCAGCTTATATTTCTCTTCTTCAAAGCCATCATATCCCTCACTGATTCTTACACGCAAGTCGTGACGATTGTCTGCATAGACCACTCCGGTCAACCCGTAGATTTCCATGTCTTTTCTGCCTATTGGCCAGTTCCATGATCCTTGTATAATGGCAACGGAATTATCATACTCTAGCAAAATGATTGATTCATCATCTACTTTAGGATTGTTTTCGGCTTGCAATTGCGTGGTGATAGCTGTGACTTTGTTTGGTCGCTGGCCATCCATTAACCATGTCAATAAATTAGCTCCATAGCACCCAAAATCTACCACCGCCCCGCCACCATTTTGTACAGGATCAGTCAACCAATCAAAGAATTCGCTGTTGATTCCGATTTTCTTAGGCCCTTTATGACCATCTCTGACCACTATTTTTCGGATGTCTCCAATAGTACCTTGTTCTTTTACCAGTTCATAAGCCTTGTGATTGGTAGGGTACCAGGTGGTTTCATAATTGGTTAGTAGATGGATTTGATGCTTTTTCGCCAGCGCTTCCATTTTCTTAGCATGCTCCAGACTCACCGCTAGTGGTTTCTCCACCATTACGTGAATACCTTTTGGAGCACACGTTTCTACTACTTCTAAATGCTCGTAAATGGTTCCAAAGGCGGTAACCGCTTCTGGTTTCTTCTTTATGATCAGTTCATCCATGCTATCGAAGACTAGATCCATGGAGAAACCATGTTGCTCCGCATAACGCTGTGCCAAATCCTTGTTGGTTTCTACGATTCCCACAATCTCAATATCTCCACGACTTTCACTCCCAAATATCCAGTGGACATGGGTGTGGGTTAAGCCGATCACCCCAACTTTCAAGGGTTTTGATTGAGCAAAAGAGAAAGTAAGTGATAAAAGGAGAAGGCAGCATGTGACGATTGATTTCATCGGGTTCATCATTTTGTGAGTTTAAGGTTGTAAGGAGTTGTGGGTGAATCAAAGGTAGTTCATATCAATTTGATTATATTAGATAAGTGCTGTGTAACCTTTACGTCGTTCGAAAGTAAGTTGTGCAGTAATCATTCCTATTGCCTATGAAATTTCAAAAACCAACATCTAAGACACTTCTGGTATGTTTGATTGGCTTGATCGTAAGTCTGTTATCAGGAGTTTACAGCAGTCCTTCTTTCGCTGCTATGAGTAGCCAAAAGAATCCTGAGAATGAGGAAGTGTTGAAAATGTACCTGGATGGGCACCTTTTACAGAAAGAGGAGAGTATTCAGCAATTGAAGTCTGTACTCGCCGACGGGAAGTTTAGTTATTCCATAGCAGATGAAAATAATAAAGCTAAGGCTAGTGTTTCTCTTATTGTCGTTCGGAAAGGATTGGGAATCAAATCTTTGGATAAGAAATATGTCGCTCCTGAAGACACCATTATGGCTGGAGAAATTTTCAACTATCTAAGATCGGGAGACCACTTGGTTGTGTCTGTAGACTGGGGTAACAATAAACCAATTATTGAGACCATTAAAATCAAGGATTAGGGAAATGAGGCTGTCTCAAAAGCAATTATTAAGTGATCCTGAACTTGTTCCGCATGGAATGTCAGGATCTTTAATGTTCTGATTACCCACCTATTAGATTCTGAAATGAATTCAGAATGACCATAGTTGAAGACTTTTGAGACAGCCTCATTAGTAAGGATCTAATGGTTAGTTTTCAATTTCATCCAATAATAGAAAAAGCCGATTACCAGTAGTACATGCAAAATGCTATTAGGGATAATCCCACTGATGTCAGTAATGGTACCTACCAGGAATGCCTGAATTTCAATAACCAACAATCCCAGTTGGATGAGCATATTGCCAAAAAGTAGTGCCTTCATGGTAATCGAATCAGGTTGTTTTCTTACCAGGAACAGGATGACGCCCATAGATAGTAACAGTATTCCCACCTCAGTCATCCAGACTTTTACCGGTTCGTCGGGAACTACACCTTTGCTGATTAGTAAGAGAGAAGGGTAAAAAAGTGCCACTAACCCTACGATGCATGCGATGGGTGCGGAGATAGTTAAGAATGTTTGTCTGCTCATGTCTTGTGTTTATTAAGGTTTACACAAAACTCTTACAGCTCAAAATCTCATCCATTGATGTAGATCAAGTTCGTCCTGCTACTTTGGCTCTGATTCTACTGAGATGTTCTGGACTAATGTTGAGGTAACTGGCGATGATCTTCTGAGGAACTCGCTGTAGGATGTCAGGTTGATGCTTTTGTAAGTAATGATAATTGTCCTCAGCAGACCATTGACTGATGCGTTCCTGTGCTTCAATCATTTTGATATGGGCTTGCTCAACAGCGAGACGACCAATTCTCTCAAAGACTTTATACTTATCGAATAGCTGGAGAAGTCGTTCTCTGCTTATGAGTAACAGCTTAGTTGGTTCCAAAGCCTCATACGTTTTGGTCATGGGTTGCTGACTCAAAAAACTATAATCATCATAAAATAGGCTCTCCTCAGGATAAAATGTACTGGTAATCTGGCGGTCGCTTACCATTGAGTGGGAGCGAATTAAACCTGATTTGACAAATACAAGATATTTGCAGATGCTACCCGAGGGCCAAAGAATCTCTCTGCTTTCCAGCGTTCTTACCTGAACAGAACTGGAAAATGCCTGCCAGGCATCCTCATCCATTGAAGCAATACTCGAAAGTCTCTTGTACAAGGACTCAAATGGATGAGGATGATCAGCAATTATTTTATTCGAGGGTGATTCGTTCATGTTTTGGATACTTCACTTCGTAGGCAAATTTAAGCTCCTTTTGTTCTTTTGGAGTCAAATCTAACTTCCACGTCACTTCTCCTGTTAGCTCTTCCAGTTTTCCTTTGGATAGATCTGTTGCAGAAACTGAAATGTCGCTGATAGCAGGAACTGGTATCTGATCAAATAGGGTCAGGTTGATATTTTGTGACTTGTTGTTTCGTACCACAATTTCAAAACCTCTCGACTCTATTTTATTTCCTCCTATGACTTTGCGTTTACTGTAGGTGTCCACCTTATTTCGGGCAATGACTATGCTTTTATCTCTACCCAGTGACAGATCTAGTGTGTCCGACAATGACCGTGCATCCAGAATGGTTCTACCCACATAGGAGTTTTCCAAATACAGGTTGGCTTCGCCTTCCAACAGGTTGTACTGATCCCAGTTGAGCAGACGGGCTATGAGAAAGGCATCTTTATCGATTTTTGGTACAGCATAGTATTCATACAATGCTTCAACGGCAAGTGTATTAATATGAACGGATTGTTTCTCTCCAGAGGATGGAACAGTGTAAGGTTCATCAATCTCGAATTCCACACTGGTTTGGTTCTGGATGGTAGTGGTTGATATGGGTTTAGCTTCTTCGTATTCATACTCATAATCATCTGCCTTCTTACTCCGGAAATTGAAGGAAGGTCTTTGTCTGCCATAACCTGTTACTACCACTTCGGATAACTGTTGTACATCTGCTTCCATATTTACATCCATCCGACCCGAGTTAATTGGTAATTCCTGGCTATTCATTCCAATGAACGAATAAACGATTGTATTGACACCATGTGGGACTGTGATAGAATAGTGTCCATCGAGATCGGATACCGTCCCGACCGTGGTTCCTTTGATGACAACATTTACACCAGGCAGTGGCTCCCCTGTTTCATCTACAATGGTTCCCGTGACTGTTCTTATGTTGTTGCTAACCTCATTATAAACAGCCCTTGTAATCGGTCTGGTATTTCGGGTATAGTTGAGAAACCATGTATACAATTGTGGTGCTGTACTACTCTGGTTTGGATTGGCATTGGAGAGTTTCAGCTTCACATTGTCCCAGCTGACACCAGTGCTTTGGAAAACGTCTGCTTTGTAGATCACTTGAAGTGGTTTTTCAACATTCTCCACTCGGATATCGTACTTCGGATGCCAACCTGCATTCCCCACAAAATAGCTAACCTCAAATGAAGCCTTAGTACTTGTTTTTGCTTCTACTTTGATGAGAACTTCACCTGTTGGATGGTCTTTCAGATTTCGAGTCAATGCTAGTTCAGCATAGAGGCGTTCGAGCTGATCATTTAGGTCATCAATTTTTTCATCAAGAGATAGCTCCTCCGTTTTGATCCTGGAGAGGGCTTCGTCATAAAACACAATAGCTTGCTTCAGTTCGGTCAGTGAAGTACCTGATTCACCTCCCAGCTTTTTGTTGGTATTCAGTAGACTGTGCTTTTCAGCTAAAACTGACTTTCGAGATTTCAGTTTGGTCACCTGCAGTTCGAGTTTTTCAGTAGCCCTGGTGATGCTATCCACTCGCTCGTCTTTGCGGAGAGGGGAGAGGTAGTTCAGGTTATGGTTGACCGAAAGTACCGTGAAGGATCCAGTCGCTTTTACCTGTACACTTTTTCCATCGATGTACGGAGATAAGTCCTTGAGTTGTATCGTTGATTTTCCGGTAGGTAAGGTGATGTTGCCAGTTCGGGTGACTTGCGCACCTTCCAAAAAGATGGTGACTTGCTCGATTTTGTTCGAAAGGGTTCGGTTAGTGAAAGGTTGACCAAAAGCCCATGTGGTCAATAATAAGAGGATTAGTGTCAGAGGTCTCATACGCTTTTTTGGTATTGAGATGCATGAGGTGAGCGGATTCCATAAATAGGATTGGAGATTTTTATTTTAATTTAACGGTTTTGTATATTGGATCTAACTTGGCAGAATCTAAGAATTACTTGAATAATAACCATTTTCATCTGTTGAAATGCTATAGCGTATCATTCATCGAGATACTGAGCGATATGTTGGATACTTTAGTATAGTTTTAACGTGCATTTATTAGCCATTGCATGCGCATTAAAGATCAATTCCGCAAACTTATATTAGGTAATGTTCGGGTGTTCTCAGATATAGAACGATCCAGAATTCTATTCTCGGCAGGAACAACTGTAGTTATTACATTGCTCTCTTTGTTCTTTTTGTCATATGACGTTTACCTGGGATATCCGAGTAGTATATGGGTGTATTCACCGTTTATTCTGGCTTTTGGTTTTTCCATCAACTTGTTGAGAACGGGCAAATACGATGCAGGGCGTATTGTGATGTTGATTGCCCTAAACTTTTTGATCTACATCGTGATGTCGAGTATTCCGGAGGATTCCATGTCTGCGATCTTCTATGTGGGGCTGATTGTTGTGGAGTACGTGTTGCTTGGTCATGATCAGAAATTCAGAATTTTGGCTTTGTTGGGGCTAACGTTTGCTTTGTATTTACTGGATGCCTTTGTCGATTTCTCTGTAATGCCGGTGAGAGAGTATGACGAGGCCACTCTGCAAGTCAATAAGGTTATCGATTTTGTGTTATGCGTGTTGGGTATCCTCATGACTCTCAAACTGCTCATCGACTATTTGGAAGATATCATCAGGGAACGAACTAAAACCAATGAAGAGCTACAACGGCTCAATAATGAGTTGGACAAATACTCCTATACCATCACGCATGACTTGAAAGGACCTATCCACTCCATGCTTCGATTGATCCACTTGCCTAACATTGATAAATCTAATTTTGATCAGTATTTGGAAACTATTCGGGATAGTTTTCAGAACCTGTGGGGTTTGATTGAGGATGTAACTGAGCAAGCTCGAAATCGAAACTTCGAAGTGAAGCATGAAGAATTTCATGTGCGCGAGACTATTGAAGTGATCTGGGAATTGATGAGATATGCCCCAGAGGCACAGGGAATTGATTTGATTTTGGACATACCTAAAGAACTGGAGATAGAGACCGATAAGCGTAGAATGATTGGCATTTTGAACAACTTGATCACCAACTCCATTCGATACCACGATCAATCCAAGTCTAAGCGCTTCGTGAAGGTGTCTGGATTTATCCAGGAGGATTGGTTTCACCTACATGTGGAAGACAATGGCTGTGGGATAGAGCCAGAACACCAGGAGAAGGTCTTTGAGATGTTTTACCGGGCATCCAATGTGGCAGGTGGTACAGGTTTGGGGCTGTTCACTGTAGCGGAGTCCGTAGATAAGCTTTCTGGACATATCGAACTAGAATCTACATTAGGAGAGGGCACAACCTTTAAGATTAGGATTCCTGCAGAAATAGAGGAGTAAAAAGTGCCCATAGCTGATTTTGTTAATAGAATCGAATCGCTGTGAAAATGAATAAGCTTCCCAACAGCATTGGCCAATACAACAGTCTTACGATGGTCATTTTCTTACGATCTTCTTCTTTATTCAACAGAACAGCAGCAAGAGAACAAATGATGATGGTGAAGTAGACATGGAAATAGAAGTAGTCCATGTACATAATGTAGTTAATTACCAGATTGCTTCTAAGATCAATATGTGTCAAAATAGCCACAAATAAGAAAGCTGCACATAGTTCTAATAGTCCAAACCCTGAAAAGACAATGCCTTTCTTCTCCTCAGTCTTGCTGGAGGTACTGATTAAAGCAAGGAAAAGTAGGATAGTGATGGTAGCCAGAGGGATGATATTGGCCATGGAGGGCCAAAGGAATTTTCGTTTGAGGATTACATTAAATTTGAGATCGTATTTGTAGTCACTATCTACAGGACTGAGAACACCCAAATCAGTATTGTAATCATGACGTTGAAAAGCGAAATAGGACTTTTCGCTATCCCACTCTGGTAAAATGATTGATTTATCTACTCCTGGTAGCTCGGATGGAATGATGTTTTGATAGCTGGTCAGATCTGGGACTAACTGAAGGTTTTTACCCATGTCTGGATGGCCCAGGGTCAATGAAACGCGCTCACGATCAATAGGATACAAGCCATAATGCATGTATTCTCTTACTTCCACCCGAAAATGCCAGCCAACTCGGGTTACACCATTCTCCTTTTTCCGATATACCTCTGTGAAATCCTGAGCCTCTGCATCTGGTGCGGTGGTAATAAAGAACAAATTAGGTTTAATCCCTTTTGCTATCGCTTTGTCAGAATATCTCTGCCAGATTACTCCACTAAGTCGCACATTGTGGGAGCCATCAAACTCAATGTGTTTTAAGAAGACCCCGGTAGGAATAGTGACTACAGGCTCTTCATGGTAAAATAATCTTAAACTATCCTGATCAGAAAGAAATTTCTGAAGACCAGTTCTGTCCACCGTTGGGTAGCTGTTTTCCTGTTGGAAAATGTTGTACTGCTGGTAAATCTTAGAAATCCATATACCAGCGATTGCCAAGAGAAATACCGTCACCATCATCGGTACCAGTCGTTTCATGATGAGTCCTTCAAAATCATATCGATAGAGCAAGAATAAAAACACCAGCATCAACATGGCTACCACGTAGCTGGTTAATAGGATCAACACCTGATTGATGTAGTTGCTATCTGTTTTAAAAGCATCCTCGATAAACACGGCACCTAATCGCCAGCCACTTTGATCGATCTCACTAAAGAAGATCCTCGAGGCAATCCCGCTTTTCTTATTGATGGCTTGTACATACGGTTTGTCTTCTACCTTGAGACTATCAAACAGATCTTTAATCTGTGTACTTTGCCATTCATCGATGAAGTCATTGATTGTCTTCCGGGCCAATACATCTTCTACTCTCGGATGCGCTATCATAGTTCCTCCGGCAGAAAGCATGAGCCCGTAACCGGATTTTCCCAGATCAATGGAAGAAATCGCTTTGGTGATATCTTCCAACGAATAGTCCAGGAATACAATCCCAATGGTTTCTTGTTCACCCTGATCGTTGGTTTGATAAAAGGGAACGCTATATTCGGCCATCATTGTTTGTGCCACTTCTCCATAATAGGGTGGCTCAAACCAGGCAGCACCGTGTTGCAGTGGTTTGGAATACCAATCCCTGGTGGTATAGTCATAGGACTCTTCGATGAATTGTAGCTCAATCTTACCCTTTGGCCTGATGTAGAATGGACCAAACAAACCTTGCCTTGCGGTAAAAGCGTTTGGCTCGAAGGCTACACCAAATCCAAAAACATCCGGGTTGGCTACCATAGCAATTTTGAGCTCATTCATGATTCCAACAGAATCCAAATCACCATTAGTGATTTTATTGGCCAGGTTTTCGGTGATGGTCATCAACTGTCCAAGGCGGTTATTAAACTTAGCTTCTGCCAGCTCCATTTGATGTCCTACTTGTGCCACAGCTCGCTCTTCATCTTTGGAAAACCGGGTGATGAAAGAGTAAAGCTGTATGATGAATACAACGAAGATGATGACTGCCGAATAGATAAATAAATTATGAATGCTCCGAATCATGTAGTAAAGTTCTAAATCACATTCATAAAAGGGTATGCGTAGTTTACGGTATATTTTGACCTTAATTCCCTGATTTATCTCAGTTTAGATCATAAAGTTGCTTATTCTAGAGGTGATTGCTTTTGGTGTGCTCGCAGCCAGATCATTAATAATACTCTTGCGTCAACGATCCATTTGTCAAGAATAAATGGAAATGGTCCAGGCGAGATAAAACCACAACAAAGTCAGCCAACTAATCCGATGAATTCGTTTTAACGTTAGCCAGTCATAAAGGAAGAATGAAGCGAAAAAAGAGTGCCATACCAGAGCATAAAAAAGTTCCCAGCTATCGATATCAAAAAAATAGGAAACTCTTCCCATCACAGGTTCTATTGGTAAAATGATCGCCCAAAAAATGAGCCTCTTATGGACTACCGGGTTCTGTCTATACAGATAAGCCAACAAAATAAGTGTTGCAAAGCTCAACCAGAGTAGCCGGTTTGCCTTTACAAAAGGCTCCATAACGTCCCATCCTTTGAAAATGGATATAAAAACGTAAACCGTGCTCAAGAAAACTCCGACAGAGATTAAAAATCCAATCTTGCCCCATTTGATGTGGGCTTGATAGTTGCCGCGAATGATAAAAGCAGATTGCATCACAAACGTTCCGAACCAGGCGAACATGAATAGTCCATGGATGATAAACTTTGGATCACTGTTACTTTTTTGTCCTATATCAGTTATTAGGTTATCGGAAAATGCAATGAACGAAAGAACGAGAAGTAAGCTGCTGACCGCTAAGAAATAAAACTTCTTCATGATTGTATGAGTTGCTGGAGTGATCTACTTATCTAGATTACGAATGAAATCCGTTAATTCCAATAGATACTACTCAGAACTTGTTCTCTGGAGATATTTATCATTCGATCAAATTGTATCTAGCGCAAGGCTGGAAGGAGTGCGCCTGAGCTTAGCAAGTTCCGATAAAACTAATGAATCTGCTGTAGACTGATAAGGGGGTGGTCACAAAGTATGCACAATGCACCACACCTGTATGCCGGCAAGGTAGGCGCCCCAGTTGCTAGAAACACTGAAGTGTCTAATCCCTCGCCGCATTTGGTGTTGTCACCAAATGGATAAAACTATCAGACTGAGGCGCAACTATTGTTTGTTGGAGACAACTCCAACAAAGGCTAGAGTCATAGAATTCGTGTGCTTGACATGAGCTCTTGTGCGGCAAAGTAGTGAAATCTGCTGAAGCTCACAACGGTTCTAATGAAATGCTGCGTTGAGAAAGATGAAAACTCCCGCAGACTGAACTGACCAAAACCTTAAAAAGTATCACGGTAGCAGATGAGCGGAGAAGGCAAGGAGAGAAGCTTGCTAGCAGCACCACGTTGCACATGCATTCATACATATTGTTGTGCAGCGTATTAGCCAAAGTCTAGTGGTTTGTTCGATCGATAATAGAACCAATTTGAATCTAGTTGTTTTCCTTGTTTCTGCTTGTTCCTCCAGTGTTCTTCAAATTGTGGCTCGTCAATTTTTAAGTTCGTTGGAAAGTAGAGAAGATAGTCGTATGCCGTTAAATATACCTCGACAATTCCTCCAATTCGAAGTTTCCCATATGTTACGATTCCATATTCGTTAATTTGTTCTCTGAGCTGTTCGAAATAATTAATAGGATCAGAACTAAAGGATATTATTTTGACTTGAATCGAGTCATTAACCATTAATCTGAGCTCAGACTGGTTGTGATAGAATTCGATATTTTTAAACGCAAATAAAGTATCTAGCTTGAGTTGAAATTCCTCTTGAAAAATATTGAATCCACCAAAGTTGAAGACAGATAGTTTTGAATTGTGATACCAACATCTGAAAGTTTGTTTATCGTGAATTGGGTTATAGTAGAATTGCATTCGGGGGCCGTAACTGTATTTCAGGAGTTCAGTGTTTTGAATAAACTCGTTCGCATAGTTTGAGTGAAATTCAGAAGCAAGTTGCCAACCATCTCGTTGAGTTGTTCCGCAAGAGTTCAGAAAAACGAATAAAATAGAAGTTATCAGAAGTCTCATGAGGTTCGTTCTATGCTGCACAACGGCCAGCTAAGCTCCGTAGGCTTGCTCTGTCAAATATCTATAAAAGTATCTTTTAGCTCTACCTTTTGCAAATGGCTCAGTTAGCCTATGGAGCTTAGCATCTGTGTGTGCCTTGAATGGTGAATATAGTCCAAGGAATTGGACGATCCAAAGGGTGAGAGTCCCTGAAGCGCTGGGGTCGTGCCCGGAAGCTAAGTAAGTGACAAGGTTGTCAGCGGTGACGCTGGA
>PBTY01000108.1 GCA_002729235.1 Rickettsiales bacterium
CCAAAAATAGCACCGAGGAAATCCCCGATGCTATCTAATTTATTATCCTTGTATAAACTGTATCGTTTATTCAGGACTAGTCAAAGTCAAATCTCAATGCAATGGTTGTCTTTTTTTCTTTAAAACGCGACATTACCACAAGACGCAACCATAGCCTTCTCAATGAACAATGATAAAGTGAAGAATACTGGAAGTCCGGGCTTACTGGTAGCTGCCGCTTTCATCGGCCCTGGTACCGTAACCGTCTGTACACTAGCGGGATCTACTAGTCAATTCCAACTACTGTGGGTAATGATCATATCGATTATTGCGACCATTGTGCTCCAAGAAATTTCTGCTCGACTTGGAATAGTCTCTAGACTGAGCCTTGCAGGATTGCTTAGAAATCAGGTGAGTCAACCCTTCATGAGAATTTTGCTTTTGGGACTGGTATTTAGCGCCATAGTAGTGGGTAACGCCGCCTATGAAGCAGGCAACATTAGTGGCGCCGTTCTAGGATTGACTGTGGTCTTCCCTATCCCAATGGGTGGATTAATAATTGGTGCGATAGCTGCTACACTACTTTGGACCGGGAGTTATAAAATCATCGAAAAGGCCTTGATGATACTCGTGGGCATCATGAGTTTATCATTTTTAATCACTGCGATCATCACCCTGCCCAACATCATTGCTCTAATAAAAGGAATGTTCATTCCTACATTTTCAGAAGTTGATTTTTTACTAATACTTGGATTGGTAGGCACCACAATTGTTCCGTACAACCTATTCTTACACGCATCCCTTGCTAAAAACCATTGGGAAGCAAAAGATCTATCAATCGCCAAAAAAGACACCCTTCGGTCCGTAATTATCGGAGGAATTGTCTCCATGTCCATCATTATTTCAGCAGCAAGCGTTCAAGGCTCCAACATTCAGAATGCTGGTGATCTTGCTCTCGGTATTGAGCCAATATATGGATCATGGTCCAAATACCTAATCGGTTTAGGGTTATTTGCTGCAGGAATAACTTCAGCAGTTACGGCTCCTCTTGCTGCTGCGTTTGTTGCGCAAGGTTGTTTTAATTGGGAAGAAAATACTCGCCATATTGGCTTTAGAGGTACCTGGATAGGAATCCTGTTGATCGGCACCATCTTTTCATCCATTGGATACAAACCCATTGAAATCATAAAGTTCGCCCAGGTTACGAACGGATTGCTATTGCCAATCATTGCAGGACTCATTGTCTGGTTGTCAAGTAGTCAAAAAGTTTTGGGTAGCTATGTCAATAAAAAAAGCACCACAGTTATTGGAATCCTGATTATTTTAATCACACTTTCTTTGAGCTTAAAAAGTATCTGGGCCGCTTTATAAACATAAATCAAGTTCACTGATTATATTTAAATATGAAGAGATGGCTCATCAACTGTGACATGGGTGAAAAAATTGGAAACGATCACCTACTCATGCCACATATCCAATCTTGTAGTATAGCCTGTGGAGGACATGTTGGCGATGCCGACTCTATGAGTGAAACAGTGAAACTCGCACAAAAATACCAGGTAGAAATTGGTGCTCACCCCTCATTCCCCGACAAAGAAAACTTTGGACGCAAATCGATGAGTATGGCGTCTGACGCACTGATTAACAGTTTGGTATCACAAATCAATAGCCTGGAAAAAATTTGTTCTGTTCTAGGTGCCAGGTTAAACCATATCAAACCACATGGTGCTCTCTACAACCAGGCCATAACAGACTTGAGAACAGCCGGGGCCGTCATTCAGGTGATGAAAAAATACCCGGGAGTGACTCTATATGCTCCATGGCAAAGCGTGGTTTCAGAGCTAGCACAAGAAGACGGGATCCCGGTTAAATTTGAAGGCTTTGCAGACCGTAGATATGAACATGATGGCTCATTAGCCCCAAGAAATAACAGTGATTCTGTAATCAACAATCCAAAAGAAGCACTTTCGCAAGTGAAACAGATTACCAAATACCACAAGCTCACCTCTATTGATGGTATAACATTCGACTTTGAAGCGGAAACATTTTGTGTACATGGCGACAACCCTGCGGCTGTTGACATAGTGAAATTATTGAGCGAAAAATCATGAGAAACATTCACATCAAATCAATGGATGAAAGTAATCTATTGATAGAATGGCCGGGGGCAATCTCGGAGGATATAATGCGCGAAATTGCCGCATGGCAATATGCGATAGAAAAGAACCTAAGTCCGATCATATTAGAATGTTTTGCAGCTTATAGAAGCTTGCTTATTACTTATGATCATCAACAAATAGATGCTGAAGACCTGGAAATTGAGCTACTCAAATTACCTGTAAACAAACGAAAATTAAGAAGTAAGAAATGGGCCATCCCCGTCTTGTACGATGAAGAAGTGGCTCCAGACCTGAACGCTTATTGCCAGGAAAAAAAGCTGACTGTAAAAGAATTGATCAAGAAACATACTGGCAACATGTATGACATTCATTTCTTTGGTTTTTTACCAGGCTTTATGTACCTCGGAGGTTTAGACGAACACTTAGCTCACCCTAGAAAAGCAACACCAGATAAATCAATACCTGCCGGGTCAGTAGCCATAGGTGGACAACAAACAGGGATTTACCCTGCTTCTTCACCAGGTGGATGGCACGTAATAGGCAATAGTCCTATTACTCTTTTTGACGCGAAACAAGACCCTCCATGCCCCTTTAAGCCGGGAGACAAGATCAAATTCAAATCTGTAACTAAAAAACAGTACGAAAAGATCAAAAGTGAAGTAGAACAAGGGACTTACAAATACCAAAAGGCATGAGCGGATCAGTGATATTCAAAAAAGCTGGATTACATACTTCCATCCAGGACATGGGAAGATATGGCTACAGGAAGTATGGTGTACCTGTTTCTGGTTCAATGGATCAAAATAGTGCCATCAGGGCTAACCTTTTGGTAGGTAACCCTCCCCAAACTCCAGTCATAGAGATGACGGTGGTTGGACCTACCATCACTTTCAATGCGAATGTCAATATTGCCATTGTCGGAGCTGATTTATCCCCAAAATTGGATAAAAAAGCAATTCCCTTAAACACCAGACTGATCGTGCATGAAGGCCAAACCTTAGAATTTGGGAAGTGCAAGATGGGAATAAGAGCCTATCTGGCAATAGCGGGAAAATGGGAAGTGGAGAGTGTCATGAAAAGCTTCTCCCAATATCATTTGATCACCCAAGAAAGTAAAATTAGAGATGGTTTTGAACTGAATATCAGTAATAACAAGTTTCTAGATGGTGTCTCGGCCTCAGTCAAAATAGACAAGAAGTATTTCTCAGAAAAAACCCTGGAGGTGTTCCCTGGTCCAGAGTATAACTTGCTTCAAGACGATCAACTAAAGTCGTTGTTTGAGCAGCCATGGATTGTCGGACCGAATAACCGAATGGGTTATCAGCTGATCAATGAACAGATGCCAGGACATACCCGTGAAATCATTACAACGCAAGTAATCCCGGGAACTATTCAACTAACACCAGCTGGAAGATTACTCGCTTTAATGCGAGATGCCCAAGTAACTGGTGGATATCCTCGAGTTCTTCAATTAACTGAACTGTCCATCAACATCCTCGCGCAAAAAACCGAACGAACTGAAATTCGTTTGAAAGTGATGTGATCCATTTACGACAAGCTACAAGCCAAGATGTTCCTACTTTAAACTATTGGGACACTTTACCTCATGTCCAAGAATCTGATGGTGAAGACCCTGGTTGGGATTGGGAAAACGAATTGGGTGTGGCTTATCCATGGAGAGAGCAACTGATTGCAGAAGTAGATGGTAAGTCTATTGGATTCATTCAGATCATCGATCCGAAAGAAGAAATCTCCCATTATTGGGGTGAAATCGGCCCAAATTATAGAGCTATAGATATTTGGATTGGAGAAGTGGATTACCTAAACAAGGGTTACGGCACTCAGATGATGACAAAAGCGATTAGTATTTGTTTTGAACCACCTGAAGTTCACACCATTATCTTAGATCCACTAAAATCAAACACCAATGCACAGCGCTTTTATAAAAGGTTGGGTTTTGAATTTGTGGAAGAAAGGCAATTCGGGTATGATGAATGCCTTGTTTTCCAATTAACTCGAACCAATTGGCTAGAAAACTATGCTGATCGCTTCAATAACTCAGCAACCTCCTGATTTCCTTTGGCAATTGCTTGTTCATAAAGTGAGTGACCTTGATTATCCTTCACGTCTGTAGATGCACCAGCTTTCAACAACATCTTCACAACTTCTGGTTGATTGAAATTCACGGCATATACCAATGCAGAAGCTCCATTTTCACTTCTTAGGTTAACATCAGCTCCATTAGCAATCAATTCCTGAGCAATAGCCACATATCCTTTGAAGCATGTTCCCATCAGTGCGGTATTTCCTACAGGATCTTGCTTGTTCACATTTGCATTATGAGCTAAGAGTATTTTCACCGCCTTCAACTGGTTAAAATAAGCTGCCATTATCAATGGGGTAAAACCGCGCTCATCAGCTTGATCAACTAGCGCTGGATTCTGATTCAATATAGTTTCAAGCTGATCAAACTGTCCATTCTTGATGTGTTCATTTGGGTGTTGTGTTGTTATTTCCATTTTAGATCGAGTTTAAATAAGACTTTGTTCTGTAGGTGACGTGTTTGTCTCAAATTAACTGTGTAAATATGCAATAGTTTAATTCTATGTGGTTTATTGGGTGATAGTTTGTAGTTATGACACTAACACAGTTGCGTTACGCACTCGTTCTGAAGAAACATCAAAATTTTAAAAAAGCAGCGGAGCAGTTGGAAATCAGCCAACCAGCACTGAGTGTACAAATTCAAAAATTGGAAGATGAAATCGGCATTAAGTTATTTAACCGATCCGGAAGTCCAATTCAGATAACTCGTGATGGTGAATTGTTTCTAATCAAAGCTCAGGAAGTTGTCAATAACGCAAAGCAACTATCGAATTTCGCTCAGGAATTGAAAGATGACTATAGTGGCTCCTTGGAGATTGGTGTCATTGCTACGCTGGCTCCTTTTTTAGTGCCTCTCTTTAGTCATGCTATCCAAAAGGACTATCCCAATCTACAATTAGTATTCAAAGAACAAACCACAGAGGTCATTGTCAATGCGGTCAGAAGCGGGGAATTGGATGTTGGAATCATCTCCACACCTATTGATGTGTATGGCATTCAATCCATTCCTCTGTTTTACGAACGGTTCTATATGTATACATCAGAGAGTGGAGATGTGTCGACCAATGAAATCAAACTTGACGAAATCAACTACGATCGCTTGTGGTTACTCAATGAAGGCAATTGCTTCAGAGATCAAGTAAATGACTTCTGCGATATCAAATCCATTCGACAAGGCAAGAAATTCATCTACCAGAGCAATTCCATTGATGCCCTGATCCGAATAGTAGATACACATGGAGGCATGACAATTCTTCCAGAGCTTACTACGCTAAGCCTAAATGAATACCAGGAGGAAAATTTAAAAGTCATCCATGGACAACCTAAAGCCCGTGAAATCGGGATTGTAGTAACTCCAAACTACGATAAGGTTCGCTATGTAAAACTGCTGGAAGAATACATCAGAGGTAATATCCCCTCTCACATGTTACAAGCCAATGATTATGAGATCGTAGATCCGAATATCCAGATGGATTAAACACGTTCCTAATCGCTTCCAATGTGAAGAGTTTCTCTATTTTATTTACAAATATGAGTTTTATTCGATTTATAATATTTACATTTATGAGGTAAATAAGATAAACAGGAATGAAAGGCACCTATCTAGGAGAATTCGAAGAGTTGGTTTTGTTGACAGTGGCAGCTCTAGACAATGAAGCATACGCTGTAGTGGTGAAGAAAGAAGTAGAGAAAAACGCTGAAAGAAAAGTAAATATTAGCGCCATTCATTCCTCATTGTACAGACTGGAAGACAAAGGATACCTGACTTCTGAGTTTGGTGGAGCCACACAAAAAAGAGGTGGAAAGCAAAAGCGCTTTTTCAAAGTGACCAGTACAGGTTTTGCAGCGCTCCAGCAGTCCAAAGACTTGAAGCAACAACTTTGGAAAAACATCCCACAGCTTTCCTTTTCTCATTAAATGAAAAGGTCAATTGACCATAGCACACCTCCTCGTTTAGGGACCTACCTCCTCAAGAAAATATACAGCGAAGAGCTTTTTCTTGATGTCTCTGGTGACCTGGAAGAAATATACCAGGAGCAAGTAGAGGAAAAGGGTGTGGCGATTGCCTCTTGCAATTACCTAATAGACGTATTGCTATCCGTTCGCAACTATAACCTTAGAAAAAAGAAAAAGATCACTCAAAATAGCTCAATTCCCATGTTTAAAAATTATCTCAAAATCACGCTAAGGACTATTTCCAAGAATAAAGTATACTCAGCACTTAACATTATGGGGTTGGCACTTGGTATTGCCGCCTTCATTTTCATCCTTCAATATGTGACTTATGAAACCAGCTATGACCGTTTTCACAGCAATCACCAAAACATCTACCGAGTCCTTTACAAAGTCTATCGTGGAGAAGAACTCAATATTGACTGTGCTGCAGCCGTTCCGAGAGTTGGTCCATTTATGAAAGAAAAAATGCCTGAAGTGGAGGAATATGCCAGGGCATTTCCAATAAGTGGAGTCATGTCTACTGACAACAACAAGTTTAGAGAAGACAGAATTCATGTGACCGATCCTTCATTTCTAGAAATCTTTGACTATCCTCTAATTGAGGGAACAAAGGGCAATCTGCTAAATGAGCCTAATCAAGTAGTATTAACTCAGGAAATGGCTGAAAAATACTTTGGCAATACAGATGTCATTGGTAAAATCATCACTTTCAACTCCTGGCTGAAGCTTCCTCTTAAAATCACTGGTGTGACTGTCAATAATCCGAACAACTCACACTTCAAATATGATTTTCTGATCTCCTACGAAACCTTGAATAATGAAACCAGAAACGACGATGGATCCGCCAATTCTGAAACTTCCTGGGGCTGGTATGATTTCAACACTTATGTTTCATTGAGAGACGGAACGGATCCAAAGGAATTTGACAAAAAGTTTGCGGATGTACTCTACGAGGAGCGCAAGGAGGCTTATGAGAAATATAATTTTCATGATGAATTCCCACTACAAGCCATCACCGACATTCACCTGTATTCCAACCTTCTACAAGAGTCAGAACCAGAAGAACAGGGCAATGGAGACGCAGTATTCTTTTTATCCATCATCGCGTTTTTCATCCTGGTTATTGCCTGGATCAACTATATCAATCTGTCCACTGCTCGAGCAATGGACCGATCCAAAGAAGTCGGCATTCGAAAAACAATGGGTGCCTTCAAAAAACAATTAGTTTATCAATTCTTGGCTGAAGCTTTCTTTCTCAATCTATTCGCATTAGTCATCGGACTCGTCATTGTAGTTCTAGGTATCAATTATTTCAATCAACTCACCAATTCATTGCTAAGCCTGGACTTCTTAACCAGCAAAGGTTTCTGGTTTATTGCAATAAGTGTATTCTCCTCTGGAGTGCTTCTCTCTGGATTATATCCTGCATTTGTTTTGTCATCTTTCAAACCAGTTGCTGTTTTAAAAGGTAAACTAAAAGGTCAAAAAACCGGAAGAGGATTAAGAAGAGGGTTAGTTACTTTTCAATTTGCCGCCTCCGTCACCCTAATAGCTGGGACTCTAATTGTCTACCAGCAACTAAAGCACATGAACACCATGGACCTGGGTTTCGACATGACCAACACAATGGTTATCAAGGGTCCGCAGGTATTAGAAAATGACTCGATCTATCTAACTAAACTAGAAGCGTTTAGATCTGAGATTCTCAACATACCTGGTGTCAATCAAATAAGCGCTAGCAGCAACGTACCTGGAGATGAAATATTCTGGACCAATGGTATTCGCAAGTCGACAGACCCTAAAGAAAACAATAAAGTCATTTATATTGCTGGTGTAGACCATGACTATTTCCCAACATTAGGAATTGAATTGGTCGCTGGAAGAAATTATGACAGAAGTTTTACTACTGATACTGGAGCAGTGATCCTGAATGAAGCAGCAATTAACTATTTAGGATTTGAAAGTGCAGAGTCTGCTATCAATCAAAAAGTTGTATTCTGGGGAAAAAACAAAACAGTAATTGGGGTAGTAGATGACTATCAGCAAATGTCGGCTAAAATAAAGGTGGCCCCCATCGTCTTTCCTCTAAATGAAACCTCGTCTGACTTCTTCACATTAAGTTTATCTTCATCTGAGAATTACCAACAGTCTTTGAGCAAGATTGAAGAAACGTTCTCGAGCTTCTTCCCTAAGGATCCATATGACTATTTTTTCATTGACGAGTTCTTTAATCGTCAATACGTAAATGAAAGAACCTTCAGCAAGGTGTTTACTCTGTTTGCCATTTTCGGAATTATCGTTGCGTGTCTAGGTCTATTTGGGCTGTCATCCTTCACAGCGCTACAGCGTACCAAAGAAATCGGAATCCGAAAAGCACTTGGAGCCAGCATTCAAGGCATTGTCGTTTTGTTGTCTAAGGAATTCATCATACTCATCATAATTTCTAATGTAATTGCATGGCCAATCATCTATTGGGTGATGGAGCAATGGCTAAATAACTTTGCCGCACGAATCAAAATGCCAATATGGGCATTTATCATGGCTGGAATGATTGTCTTGATTACTGCACTAATTACCGTGGGGTATAAAACACTGAGAACAGCCAAATCCAACCCTGTGAAAGCATTGCGGTACGAGTAAAAAAGCATCATTATCATAACCAATTCAGTGGAAAAGAGCCAATTAACTCACTGAATTGGTTATTTTTGTTTGTGCGATTAACTAATGCATTCATATTACTCCTTCTGCTCGGATGGTCAGTTTCTGCTATTGGCCAGGTACGAGTCAATGTGAACTCCCCTATAACACCCGCCCTTAATCTCAACGGTAAAAAGAAAGAGCTCAAAAAGAAGTTTAAGCAAATCAAAAGAGATAGTCTGGCTCGTATCAATCAGCGAATTGAATCGATAGAGCAGGAACTGGAAGCCCTCGAACAAACAAAAAATCAACTTCCCGATAGTTCTGTACTTGCAGATACCTCCAAACTTCATTTTGATTCACTGTATCAAACCCTGTCTGAAAATGAATACATCCAGCAACAGCTTGCTGACGAACTGGATTCTATAGAGAAGCTCAAGCATCTTATCCAGTGGGACAGCCTTGGTGAATCTTATGTGGCACAGCAAATGCAGCAATATTTCCAACAAAAAGGATTGCTACCTCCACCGCCAACCTCACCGGACCCGGTGGGGGATTTCAAAAAATCACTCTACGAGCAAAATGAACTCGCTACCATGCACCTCGATCCAGAGAATTTTAAAGACAAAGAAGCACTCTCCAAAGAGGCTATGAAACAACTGGCTAAACTCAAATCCAAGTATGTGAAGATCGATGACATGCGTCACCCTGAGAATGGTGTACAGAAACCAGCTCCTTTCAATAAATTTTCTGATCGGCTAATCTTTGGCGGACAGATAGACTTCAACATCCGTAAAAATCCTACGGTGGATGTTAAACCCAATATGGGCGTCTTTTTATCCAAACACATTCGTTTGATGTTTGACTACTCAGCCACCTATTACCTAAAACCACGAATCACTTTCCTGGAGCGTGATGAAGAGTTTGCACAAAAGTTAGGAACCTTCCTGGATGTGGACATTACTCGTGGATTCTTTGCTCGCGCTAAAACGCAGCAAGACCTCAACAAGCCACTTGAAAAACTATCCGACCTGAACTATTCGCTAGGAATAGGCAAGACCCTCACCCTCTACAAAGGCCTCAAAGCCCAGCTCGTGCTCAACCACTCCTTCCAACCAAATGATCACGGCAAGCGCTGGTATGTGGAATATGGCATACAGCAACAAGGGATAAGCAACTTGTTTAAGAAAAAGGATAAGTAGCTAAGCGTAGTTTGAACTAAAGCTAAGTGTAGTTTAAACTACACTTCCATATGCTGTTCATATCTCATGAACATTGATCTCGCAAAACAGCTATGAAAGCTGTATAAATAAAAAGGTGACTATGCGTCCCAGTAGCAAATGCTACACCTAGAACCTAATTTTTAAACTACACCTAGTATGGGCAAGCGCTGGTATGTGGAATATGGCATCCAGCAACAAGGCATAAGCAACTTGTTCAAGAAAAAGGATAAGTAGCTAAGGGCAATTTAAACTACGCTTTTATATGCTGTTCATGTCATATGGAGATTAATCCGGATTCTAAGCGTAGTTTAAACTACGCTTTTATATGAGGTCCATTTCATATGGACATTACAACATATGTATTTTAATCAATCCATTTAACCCTGCATAATCTCTGGCACTACTATATAGATAATCTTCTGGTTTCTCAACCCAACCGGCTCTTACAGGATTGTTATGAATGTAGTCGAGTTTCACATCTTTGATGTGATTGGTTGTCAATTCAACAGCATGATTTTCATGAGTCCAAAACTGTTTGTCACCAACTCTTTTATTGTGTTTGGCATGATAGCGAAATACTAGATCCATCCATTCCTATCTGCTTTCTTGATGGGATTCAGATATGGCTTTCAGTATTTTATTGGATGTGAATCTTTTCACATCTCTGATAGTGTCGGATAACTTACTTGTTGCACTACCAAGAATTAAGTGCACATGATTAGTCATAATCACATAGGCATAAACTTCCAGCCCCTTATGTTTCTGACTGTAATCAAGGCTCTCAAGAAATATGTCTCGATAGATCTGTCTACTAAACACATCCAACCATCCGACAACTTGAAATGTCACAAAGTATAATTCCCCTTGATTTTTGATTTGATAACTCTCACCCATTGATTTTATTTCAATTAATGAAAATAATCAATTAACCGTTTTTAGCTAAATAACTAAGCGTAGTTTTAACTACGCTTTCATATGCCTTCATTTCATACGAACATTCATGCACAAATACAGCTATGAAAGCTGTAATAATATGAAGGTGTAGCCGATTCTAAATGTAGTTTGAACTACACTTTTATATGCTGTTCATTTCATATGAACATAAATACCGCAAAACAGCTATGAAAGCCGCAAGGATATTTAGGTGTAGGTACAACCTACACCTAGTGTGGGTGACTATGCGTACCAGTAGATACAACCTACACCTAGTGGGAATGCCCTGATCCGTGATTTTAGAACTAAACAGACTTATTCATGAAAAAGCCCAACCATTGCTGATCGGGCTTTAATTTCATTGCTTCTTTAAGCTACGAAAGTTATATCATATGAAAAGAAAGAGAGTGTTCTTTCTAACGATATCTTTTATTATACTTTAAGAGTTCTTCCCACTCCTCCTGTTTAGTTAGTCCTGAATGGTCTTCATCAATTTGCAGACCTCTCACATGAAACCAAAGATAAACAGAGTCTCTCGATCTGCGTAGATCATCAAATGAGCCTTCACCATGAGAAATAGATAAAGTAATCTCATTATAAAGCCTCTTATTCCGTTCAATTGTCTCCGTTGAGGTACTGCTCAGGTAGTAATTATGTATCAAATTTGGAGTAATGAAATACATGAATATCAGCAGAAATACTAGTGTGAAAACAATAAATTTAATCTTCTTCATAATCATTCCCTGTTTCGCCAACTGGTGTTGAGGTATTAGTTTCATCTCTAATCTCTTTTACAGCATCACTTCCCTCCTTTCCTGGGCAATTTCTATCGCAGTTTACCTCGTTATGCCCTCCTATATACTCAATTCCGTACTCTTCAATTAGATAACCAATCAATTCTTTAAGTGATTCCATCATTTCTGGAGTCAAATTATCATCACTTAGTTCAAAAAGTTGTTGAAAAATATTTAAACCGGAGTCCTCGCTATCAAAATCTCCTAATAATACTATGCCAATTTTACCTGTATTAGCCTTGTCAACATGCGCGCCTTTAACATCTATTGATCTACCTTCATAAATCACTCCATCTTTATCAATACCAAAATGATAACCAATGTCAGCTTTGGGGTCATCTATAAAAGGAATATTTCTCATATGCTTGTCCTGAACATCCTTCATTGTTGGATTACTTCCAAAATTTCCTGAATGATGTATGACAATTGTATTGTAAAAATCACTCAGTTTACCCTCTATTTTATCATATGACCTTCCAGATTCAATAACTGGTTCTCTTGCTCCCCAATCTTTTCTACTCACAATTTTTGGAGGATCTCCTGGCCCCATTCCAAATAAATCAATGTACCTAATTGGATTATTTGCAGCATATGCATAGGGTGACTGTAGAGCATATTTATCCGCCAATAGATCAATAGTCATAAACCTACCAAGAGCAGGGTCATGCATCCTGGTATCAAAGTCAAGCACACCCCACTCCTTTTGTTCCTCTTTCCCATTGTATTTGTAAAGGTTTTCTTGTCCGCTTGTATACGAGTTAAAGGTTAACCCGAAAGGATAGTAATCATCCTTCTGCACAATTGGTGTGTAGATATGGTTCACTTCCAGATCGTCAAAGAACACATTGAAATCGTCCAGCGTTTCATTGCCTACATAAATATACACAAAGCCTTTCTGATCTGCCTGTAGTTCCAGTGTCAGCTCCTCAAATCCTCCATCAGCTGCAGCCGTCACCTGTGCAAAACCACTGGTCACATACTCATGCTCCAGGTTGAAGAAGTGATAGGTCAGATACGCTTTTGGTAAGTCCGGATCGGATGAGAAGCCAAGGAACGCCGAGCCACTGCCCAGCAAGGTATTGATTGCCTGGTAAGCAGTCTGGGTCTCTCCGCTTGCTAACAACCCAAAACCAGAAGTCACTTCATCCGCTATCACTATCGGTGAACCGGTACTCGCCGGGATGCCCGTGTACTTCGCATAAGCTTTTACTCGCACGGTATCTCCTGCATTTACATACAAGCTCAGCGTTGGTCCTACTACCTTGCCATCTGCGGTATTGAGTCGGGAAGATTCGTTACCAAAACCATGGGTCAGGTGCGTATGGTCGTAAAGCACATCCGTCTGACGAGTGAGTGCCACATTGCCAAACAATTGTTCTTCGTTCGTCGCCAGCTCCGTCTCCATCGTTGCCAGGTAGGTGTAGCTCTCCTGCTTGCTGGTGATGGTTAGACGCACGTTACCCAAATGATCTTTCAGGTGGTACTGATACTCCCAGTTGCCGCCATCAGGCATTACACGCCCCTCTGCATGCTGCATAAACTGCAATACGCCATTCTCAAACACCATCGATCCCTGGTAGCGGGTAACAGTGGTATCCGAAGGAGTTATGGTTGTTTTCTTCAGTTTCACTCCTGCCGCATCATAGGTATAAAGTACAGTAACAGTATCCATGTACACAGCAATCGGCAAGTTCAGGTGATTGTAGGTAATACTATCAATTCCTTTGTTTTTGTCTTCGATCATGTTGCCATTGTCATCATAGAAGTACTCTTCTGACAAATCAACTCCATCTTTGAAACCTGTATCTCCATAACCATCCTCTACTTTGATCAGTTGGTTTCCTGCATAGGTATAGCTCAGCTGATCGATGATGGTATTGGCATCATTCTCATTTACTCCTCTTCGTGTCAGGCTCTTGATGTTGCCATTGGCATCATAGCTAAATCCTGTCACATCAAATTTGTTGGAGGTAAACGTTCCATTCTCTCCATAATTGGCAGAAAGGATACGGTTCAGGTTGTCATAGGTATAACCATACTGAAGATCTACATCATCTAGTGTAGTCTTCCAGGCCATCTGACCTATGTTGCCATTGTACTGCGCATAAGATCCAGCATTGTCATATAGGAGCTGCATCCCAAAGTGATCCCTACTGCCGTACTCTGTAGAACCATCAGAAGCCAGATCCGCTTCATTGAGCTTACTCAGCCAGCCTCGGATGTTGTACTGGTAATCCAATGACTGCAACGCACTACTTCCTGCTACGTGAAGATTCTTTTCTTTGAGCTGACCTAATTCGTTGTATTCATTCGCAGTGATGGTTACCGGGTTCGCAGCACCAATCTGGTGCGTTACTTCCATCAAGCGATCTGCATGGTCGTATTTAAACTGCTCTGTAAACGTAAGTGCATAGTCGCCTTTGTCGTAATACTGAACTGACTTAACGACTTTACTGGTAAAATCATAATAAGTCGTCAGGACTTCCTGCTCATCCTTGTCATTGTTGGTACGCGTCTGCACAGGTTGTAGTTTCTCATCGTAATAAGTGACACTATTGACCCAGGTTCCTTCAGAGGGAACATATGTTTTGTTTCCAGTAAGTTGTCCAATCGGGTGATCAATCACCTGAATAGACAATCCTTCAGGCATAAGTTCGGTGACACTTGAGGGATTATTAACTAAAGTACCTTCATTTCCATTCCCAGATTCATCCACAAGTCCTTCTGACATATCATCCATGGTCCAGAATCCTTGCAGCCCTTTCTCATTGCCTGTAAGCTCCACAGACATATACTCTTTGATCTGATCAGCAGTTCTCAGTGTATGCCAAAGTCGAACTTCCCCTATTTTACCTTGGAAATATTTATAATTTCGACTCCCATCAAAATCTGTCGCTTCTGATCCATCTCCAATGAAGCCATATCGAGTAGTTCCCTTACCCAAAGAAATACCTCCATGTGGGTTAGTTTTCTCTGAATCCAACTCCCCATCTATGTAGATTCTTTTGTCTACGCCATCAAATACCGCTACCAAATGATGCCACTCCCCGTCATTAACCGATTGTTGGGAGTAAAAATCATCTACTTCATCGCCATAGGTAGAAAAGCCTACCTGTCCATTGTCACCACGAACAAAGAAGCTATAATACTCACTACGGTCAAAATCAATTATTGCCCAATTAGAGAACTCATTACCTCCAACGAAATCAGTATTAACCCATACTTCGATTGTTAATGAATCAATACTATTCGCTTCGTTATAGAATTGATCCAATGCAATGTATTGATTGGTTCCATTCATTTCTACCGCAGAGATTTCGTCGGGATTATTAAATTCTGAATTTTCAAAGTCAGCATTTTCTGCAAACTCATAGTTATCGAAATAACTCACGGTCAAGGTATCACCTAATGTTCCTTCTACACCGATATTTGCAAATGGATAGGTTATAGCATTGTATCCATGCACACCTGTGCCATCATAGGTCAGGCTGCGTTGTGTTAAACCCATTACATACGACCTCAATGCAACAGCATCCCTGGTATCAGTTAGGAATCCGGTAATAACTGGCCGGTTTAGCTGATCATAAGCGGTATATGTCCACTGGTTATCATTTCGCTGATTACCATCTTGTGTCAGCACCAATCGATCCCACTGGTCATAGACCATGAACACCGGATCTGCTCCAGGTACTTTCTTGGAGATCATTCGACGATACTCATCGTACTGGTAATTGAATGCAAATGCATCTAGCGTATCTGCATCTAGCGGTGTACTCGAAGCACTGTTTCTTGGAGGTAGCACCCAGCGTAACTGACCGGCATTGTCATAGACATAATAGGTTTGGAAGCCTTCCACATCTTTAAGCAATACCTGACCGGATTTGTTGGTGTATTCCAATACGGTATGACCCTCCTCATCCGTAGTAGAAGTCACCCATAGTTCCTCTGCCGGATAGTATCCTACATCTACCAGTGAGTTGCCGCTCAAGTTGTACAGCACCACTTCGTTGGCTGCGTTCGTTCTCCAATCATTGGTAATTGTGTGACCACTACCTAGCTGCCAGGATTGCCCAGGAGCTCCCTGCTCGAGTGGTCTACCAAGTGGACTAACTTCCAATCTTGTCTCTGCATATGGATAATCATCCACAACCACATCATTGTTTGCATCCTGGTAGAAAGCATATTGATCGCTATTGCTATAGGTGACCTTGTCAATCGCATTCGTCTTGTATTGTCCATCATTTCCATCAGCATATGGCAGGTATGAAATGGTTTCTCTACCAAAATCATCGTAGATAATAGGTTGTACAATATCCTGATGTGAAGGTGATTGTCTCCAGCTAATATTTTGCATTGGCCTACCAAGTCCATCCACATACTGAATGCTGATCGCTTGATTGGAATTGGATAAACCTACTATTTCAGTTGCATCAGTAACTCCTTCTTTTTTGACGGAGTGAGCAATCACGTAATTGTAGTTACCAAGCAGGGTTTGATCTGCTGTTAAGTTCTTCTCCAGAGTGAAACCAGCTACTCCCTGACCATTCTCGAATGAAGCCTTATATACCCCAGCTCCAGATGCGAAATAAGTAGCTCCCGTTTCACCAGCTATTGCTGCTCCGTCTTTGTACCATTGAGTGACCGTGTACCCCGGCAATGAAAGCGTGACTGGGTCTCCAAAAGTAATAGAATCTGCAGATGCTGTGAGTGGTGGTGCTTGCAACACCTGAATCACTCTGGCATCACTGTTCTCACATGAATTACCATCCTGATAGGTATAAGTCAATGTATGACTACCTATTGTCGCACTTGATGTTGTAAAATAATTTCCAGATAAATAATTTCCCGACCAGGTGCCTCCCAGAGGGGAACCAATCAAAGCCATATTACTACCCGTGTTGTACACAGTAACATCTGCACCTGCATCTACTGTTGGGAGCGTATTGATGGTGACGGTAACAGAGTTGCTATATTTAGTTTGACCACAACCTGTTGCGCTTCTTCTGAATAATGTCTGGGCGGTCAATGCACCTGAATTGTACGTAGTAGCTGTGGCTCCAGAAATGTTGGACCAGTTGGACCCACCATCAGTGCTCTTTTGCCATTGATAGGCATAGCTCCCATCTCCACCTGAGGCCAGGCTAGTACTGGTGAATGCTGTAGGGTCTCCTCCATAACAGATAGTCTGTCCATTGCCAATGCCTCCTGCACTTAGATCAGATAGAACAGTCACAGTAACTGAGTTACTATATTTGGTTTGACCACAGCCAATAACCCCCCTTCTGAATAGAGTGGTAGCTGTTAATGTTCCTGAGTTGTAGGTACTGCTTGTAGCGCCACTAATATCGCTCCAACTCGAGCCTCCATTGGTGCTCTTCTGCCACTGATAACTGAAATTCCCATCACCTCCTGAAGGCAAACTGCTATTGGTAAAAGCTGAAGGGTCTCCTCCATAGCAAACCGTTTGACCATTGCCGATGCTACCTGCATTCAAATCAGGTAACACAGTAACCGTTACATTACCAGTATATTTGGTCTGTCCACAACTAGTTACTCTTCTTCTGAAGA